>URAF01000008.1 GCA_900545885.1 uncultured Eubacteriales bacterium | reverse complement strand
GATGAGTGGGTTTGTGGAGCTGCTAACCGGATTTGAACCGGTGACCTCATCCTTACCAAGGATGTGCTCTACCTGCTGAGCCATAGCAGCATTATCGCAAGATGTGTGTTCAGGAGGTCACAAGGTGTAGCGAAGCTCGCGTAGCGTTCACCTTTCAGCCTCATCCTTACCAAGGATGTGCTCTACCTGCTGAGCCATAGCAGCATTATTGCAAGATGTCTGCACCATGACAGGCGCAAATATGCGACACCGCTTTTGCGATGCTATTTGATTATATGTTTTCAAAGGGGGTTTGTCAATCGAATTAATGACAAATTTCTCTTTCCCGAAAGGAATGTTCTTTATTCTTCGCGGGATTGTCCGTTATCCGTGTTTTTGTCCTTGTCATCGAAGTCGGGCTCACGGTGAAATTCCTCGCAATCGCAAACTGCCGCACCGTTTTTATCGCGTTTGTTTTTGGGAATTGCGGCACCGCCTTGCTTTCTGACTGCAAACACCACGGGCGGGGCGATGAGCGGAAATACTATGATTTCGATGACGAAATTTATGGAAATCATAGCCGTCATAAACTCGGGCGAAATGAGCGTGTTTCCCACGCTTTTACCGCCGTAAAGCAACCAGATCATGCCGAGCACAAGCCCCGTGTTGGTTATGACTGCCGAAAGACTGGCAACGGCATCGAAAGCCCATTGAACGGGTTTTGAAACGGGGGTGTCGGGATGCGTTTTGCCGAGTATCTTTACGGCAATAGCGCGAAGTCCGTGCATCACGACATAAGCCGCCACGGGAACGAAAAGTCGCGGAAGTATGGACACGAGCGGATTTTGGAAAAGCGGTGCGGTGGGCGTTGCCGCGCCGACGGTGTACGCCATGACAAGCGATGTTACGCCCATAATCAATCCGCCGAGCAAAGCGGTGACGAAATCCTGCGTAAGAGCGATGACGAGCACGGGAAGAAGGGTAAGCGCAAGCGTCGCCGCGCTGACCTGAATGGGTATGAAGCTCAAAACCACGATGAGTGCCAGCAAAATTGCCAGCAAAGCTATCCTTCTCGTCCTTTTCAAACCGCTTCTCCTTTTGCGTTTTGGCGATTATACCATAAAACCAAAAATCGGTCAACCGACAAGTGTATGCATATTTTCGGCGAACATTAAAGAAATATGAAGAAAAAATTTTGCATTTTCAATGTTATTTTAAGACACGGGGGCGATAATCACCTTGCAAGAGCAAGAAAATTGTTCTTCAAGATATATCCTCCCTTAGCACGAAAGTGCAAACAACCCTCCCCTATGGCGAAAGCCAACCCTCCCCTGTTAGCGAAGAAACTCTCCTTACAACATAATCTTCTCTAACAAAAAAGCGGCAGACAGACTGCCGCTTTTTCCTTTGTCGGTTTTGTCGGTCGGGACTGCCGACGACGGCTTTTATACTCCTGCTTTCGCGTTTGTGCCGCACTCCAGAATATCGCACTCCCGACTGTGTCGCGTTCACCGACTGTTACATTTGCCGACCATTACATTTGCCGACTGCCGCATTCAGCGACTTCCGTTCGTTTACGAAACTCACAACTGCAATCAGAAATAAACTTTGCTCGAACTTTCTTTGTTTTTGAGTACGGACATCAGTTTGTCGTAATAGTTGCCGAGGTAATAACGCATACTCGGCGACGCGTCGAGCGCAGCCGCCGCAATGTCGGGCGAAAGCGACGTGTAAAAGTCAAGCGCAAGGTCGTAACGTTTCGAATAGTTTTCAAGTTTTTCTCCGCTGTAGCCGTACTTGCTTTCGTATTCGCGCTGTTCTTCCTCTTTTTCGAGACGCTCTTTTTCGCGGTTTTCCAGATACTCTGCAATATCCTTTTCGCGCTGTATCGCGTACTCTCTGTCCTTTTCCGCAACCGAATTGTTGTACTTGTTGTACTTCTCGACGGTTTTGTCGCGCTCTTCTTTGAGCTCGGCAATTCTGTCTTCGAGTTCCGCCGCATATTTCAGGTCGAGTTCTTCAAACGCCGTTTCCTGCTCGTTCTGCAAGGCGGCTATTTCTCCGTTGATTGCGGTTATCTCGGCGTCGTAAACCTCTTTGACTTCCTTTTCCGACTGCGAACGCGCGGTGTCAAGGTCAGACTGTCTGGACGTAGCTATACTGCTTCTTGCAATGCCGCGTTTCAACGCGTCGTTTTCCGCCTGCTTTTTGAGGTCGGTATAAACGTCGCTCAGTTTCTTGTAACTCTCGCGCATTGTTTCGCCCGCCTTATCCGACTGTTCTGTCAGACTTTTGACCGCGTCGTCGTACTTCGACGTCAGGTCGTTTTTTTCTTCCGTACGCGCGTAGTCTATCTCCGCCTGCGCTCTGTCGGACAACTCTTTGTCCGTGGCGGGCGTGTACTCTATCTTTTCAAGTCCCGAGTCTTCGGGAAACAGTTTATCCAGGTCGGGAAGTTCCTCTTCGGGCAGACTTTCGCGATATTCCTTATCAAGCGCGGCAAGCTGTTCGGTAAGAGATTTTTCGGCTTCGACGGCGTCCTTAATCTGCTGTCTGCGCTCTTCATCTTTCTGCGATTGGGTTTTGAACAAGTCCTTGAATTCGTCCCAGAACGATGCCATAACCACCTCCTAAACCTTGGGCGCGCTTTCAAGAGCGGCTACCTTTTTTTCGAGCGTCATAACGCGCAACGTAAGTTCTTCGATCGAAGACATAATTTCGTTGATATTCATAAGCACCTCACATAAAATCTACTTTCAAAACGAGCGGCGATATTTTGCATTCCGCCTGTTCGGAGTGCAGTTCGACCGCGATTTTGCGGCCGCTTTTTCCCACGAAAACGGTCTGCGGCAAACCTGACCCCTTAACGCGGAAGGTGTGCCTTTTCCCGTCCGTAACGACGACTATATCCACGTCGGACTCCGTTGTCACGTCTATACTACGAACGGTTTTGAACCCGCCGCTTCCGAGGTCGCCGTACGGCGATTTGTAAACCTTGCGCGTAGGTGTTCCGTACACTTTGCCGCTGTCTGAGAGCGAACCTATTCTGTTGCCGTAAACGGTATCCGCCGTCGCAATGAGCAAATCCGACGCGTGGTGAACGTTGCATACGCCGAGCACGACGACGTCGTAACCCGCAAGCATTTCCATAGACCCGTCACGCAGGTCGTAGCGCACCAGAAGGTCGTTGCGCATACCGGACGGGGACAGTTCGGGAATGAGCGAAAAACACGCAAGATAATAGTGGTTGTCGTGGTACGCTCCCCTGCAATAACGCTTGAACATAAGTTCGGGAAGTTCGGGCACCGCGTCGCTCACGTCGTAGCCGTCGAACACGTGCATACCGTCATCTGCAAGAAACATAATTCTGTCGCCACATAACGCAATCGTGTTTTTATAGATATAACCCGCGCCGATAAACAGCTTTTTCAGCGAAAACTCCTGTTGGTCGCCGTATGCCGTAAGGCGGAATATCCCGCGTTCGCGGAAGATGTAAAGATAGTTGAGAAATGACACCACCGCAAGGCATTCGCCGCACTCGTCGGCAAAGGTAATATAGCCGCCTTCTTCCGAACTTACGTTCCAGTTTTCGGGGTTGAAGTCGTCCGAAAACCATACCTCGTTGCGGGTTCCGTTGTACGTTCCGTACACCCTTTCGTAGTGCACCGCAAGCGAGGACAGCCGCGGGGCGTTTGTAACCTGTTTGACCGTCGCGTCGTCGATTATGCAAAGCGGGCTTTCGGGTGAACTGATTAACAACACGTCCTTTCCGTCGTAGTTGTAACTTATCGCCGTTGCCGTGCCGTTGATTGTGCAGTCCTCGATTTTGTGCCACACGTCCTGAAATTTGAAAATGCCAATATAGTACAGTTCGCCTTTGGTCGTGTGCACGACAAGTCTGTCGTCGTACTGTCCCATACTGCGCCGCTGATACACGAACATTCCGCTGACATAGACGCCTTCGGGAAGATGAGGATATTCCCAACGGGCGTCTTCCCCCGCCGCGAAAAATCCGCGTGCGGCGTCTATGCCCAGCCCGCCCGTAAGCGCTCCGTCCTCGTATGCGAAATTGTACGTTTCGGGAGAATACTCCCATCCGAGCGAGTTCTGGTCGGCGCGTGTGCGGATACCCTTGAACCCGACCGACAGACGTCTGGTCGAAACCTTAACGTTGTTCACGCGCGCCACCTCCCCGTCTTCAACCGCATTGCTCTGCCCTTGTATCGGAGCAACCCCAACGCGGAACGGAAATCCGTGTCGTAGGATTTTGCAAGGTCGAACACCTTGTCCTGAAAACAGTATTCCGCAAGCGTTCCGTCTGCAAGTACGGACGGAGTTATGCGCATATCGTCGATTGTGTCGCCGAGTGCGTACTCCGCGGGCAGATATGCGTATTTCAGCACGGCTTTGCCTTTGTAGTCCGCAAGAAGTCTGTCGGGCTGAACGCAAAGCGGATATTTTGCTCCGCCTGCCACAAGCGACACGGGATAGATTATTCTTTCCGTGAGCGCCGAAACGTCGATTGTTCCGTCCGACACCGCAACTTCCTCTTCTTTGACGAGCGGCAGATATTCCGTAACGGCTTCTCGGTACGCGATGTTAAGCGCCGCAACCAGTCTTTCGGCAATCGCGTTTTCTTCGTCGGTATATTCCTCTTTGGAAACGAAGTTTTCCTTGCCGAGTTTTATAAGGCACTCGGCAACCACTTCCTTTACCTGCATAATGCCTCCTTGTTTTCCGCCGCTTCACACGCTTTGTCCGCAAGTTCGCGGGCGGCGCGTATTTCGGCGGCTCGGTTTGCGCGGTCGATTTCGTCAAGCAGCGCCACCGAGTTTTCGATGCGCGTTTTGCGGACGTGTTCCACCGTGCGCGCGTCCAGACGGTCGAAGGGTACCGCAACTTGCAGTACCCCTCCCGTACGGACTTCGAACCGCTTTTCCTTGGCGTTGAAAAACAGTTCGTATCGCTCGTCCACTTCGCGCAACCTTCCCGCAATGTCGAAAAGGTCGTTCTCGATTTTAATCAGTTCTTCCATACCGAACGTTATACGTACACCGCCGTAAGAGTGATGTCGCCGTGTATGGGCGTTGCGAAGTCGAATTCGTCACCGTCGGTAGCCCAATGGTCGAACACGTAACCGCCTTTGACAGGGCTTTGCGGTTCTATAACTTTGCCGCCGTCAAGCACGGTCTGGGTAAAAATTTCGCTGTCGTTCTGCGGGTCGAAAGTCACGGTGTAAATTTTACCTTCCGTACCGCCGCCGCCCGAGCTTTCCTTGCCGTCGAACACGAGTTTTGCCTGTCCCATCGGACGCGCGCAGAGAAGGTCTGCGTACTTGACGAGAGTTGCGCTGTAAGACGCCTTGCCAGGAACCTGATGCAAAACGCTTCCGCTTTCGCCTTCCAGCCATCTCCAATCGCAGAGCTGGTGGAGTTTGAAGTCGTCGGAATTGAGCAGGTACATAGTACCGTCCGCGACAAAACGGTCTGCAACGAAAGGTACTCCCGCATAGGACAAAGCCTTGTAACCGCCGTCGAGGTTCATATAGTCGATGTTGACGCGGTTTTCGGAGAGGAAATCGACATACTGACGTCTGACGTCAAAGGAAGAAACGATGAAGTTGACGTTGCCGCCCGAAACCTCTTCGATGACGTCGATTGCGGACTGCATTGCGCCCGCGGTAACCTTGCCGCTTACGTTTTTGACGTAAGGTTTCAGGAAACTGTAATCGGCACGGTTGAGTCCGTAAATGGTGGGAGTGTCGCCGAATACGGCTTCGAGACCCGTGATTTCGTTGTTTTTGCTGCCCTGCACGTAAAGTTTGTAGCCCGCGCCGATTTTGGAAGACGCCGCCGCGCTCAATCTGACGGTCTTTGCGTCGCGGTCTATTGCTACTATACGCGCGCCGCTGACGGTATTGTCTTTTGTGTCGGACGTGTTGTAAACGTCAACCGTCATACCTTCCATAAGTGCTTTTACGCTGTCGACGGTGATTGTGTCGTTGCCGCTTCCCGTGTTTGCAACGGTTGTCGCAAGCAAACCGCTGCCGTCGCCGTAAAGCATTCTGCCGAAGTTGAATTTGCTGGCTTTGAGCAGTCCGTCCATTTCGGCGTTGAGCAGGTTGACGAACGCGCCCGCGCTGTTCTGCGATGCGCGCACGGCTTTGTCGGATATTTCGATTTTGCCGTACAGGTTTTTGAGAGTGAGAGTGAACTGCGCATAGTTGTTGCCGCCGCTTACGGGCAGTGCGTCGGTTTCCTCACCCGAACCGATACCGCCGTTCACGCCGTAAGGCGCGAGCTTTTTGACTTCTTTGCCCCATACGTCCGCGCTGGTCTGACCTATCTTCGCAAGAAAAGGATTGACCCCGACGTTGAGTTGGTCTGCAAGTACTCCGAGATAAAACGTCTTCAACGCTTTATCCGCATTGGAAATGGTAACCATAAAATTTCTCCTTGTTATTTATTGTCTTTCAGAAACAGTCTGCCCGCCTCTTCGATGCTTGAGGGTTTTTTCTTGGGCGCGATTTCGAACTGCCCCGCCCCTTGAAGCACAACGGGCGGGTTGCCGTCTTTCAGCCCTTTGAGATACCCTTCTATGACCGCCGCCTTGACAGCGGTTGAGGTCAGCACGTAATCGTTCAGAAATTCTCCGTCGTCAAGCAGTTGTTCGGGCGTGCGGAATTTCGCGGTCAGCACGCGCGTCAGAGCGTTGTTGAGACAGTTGCGGTCCTCTCGGAGTTCGGGGTGCGCCAGAAGTTCCCTTGCCATATCCTTGGCAAAAGGTTTCGCCGACGGGGTGCTTTCGAAAAACCTTTCCACGGTTTCCTTCCACTCCTTTTCGTCGGGATTGAACGGCGCGTCCTTTTCTTTGAGTTTCCGTTCCGTCTCCGCAAGCCTCTGCGAACGGCGCGTGAACTCCTTTTCGAGTTCGGTGTACGCGCGCATAAGCTCCTCGGGGTTTCTGAATTTGCCTGTGACAGACTTTCCGTTTCCGTTCTGTCCGTTTGTTTCCGTTTCTTTGGCGTGTCCGACGTCGTTGCCTTTGACGCCCGTTCCCGCTTCGGTGCAATCCGTTCCCTTGCCGTCCGTGTCCCTTTCGGAAACCTCGGTTGCTCCGTCACGGTTTCGGTTCTTTCCGTTCGCGTCGATCTGTTCACCGTCGGGCACTGCGTTCTGCGACTGCTCCGCGTCTTCGCCGCCCTCGAGAGCGGCACGTATTGCCGCAAGTTCTTCCGCACTCAGTCTGTCGGCTATTCTTGCGTTGCTCTTTTCAGATTTGTCCTTGCTCACCGTCAATACCTCCGAATTGTTTTTGGAGTTCCTTAACCCCCGTATCGAGCGAAGCGAACTGTTTGTGTTCGCTGATATGTTTGCTCACGCGTTCGTGGAAACTTTGGTTCCCCGCGCACTTTGCGGACACGCACAGTTTGGTGTGTTCGACTATGTGCAGTTGGTGATTGTCGAGCGGGTCGGGCAAAACTTCTTTCGTGCGCAGTTCCATATTTTCGCGACTTGCCTTGTCGATATGCGCGTCGTCGATATCGCGCGACTGTTCCCAGTTGCCGAAGCCGAGAATGTCGAGCAACTTGGTTTTGGTGCGCGCGGACATAGCTCCGTTTTCGTCGGTGAACAACCCCAGCTTCAAAAGGTCGTAAACCATTGCCCTGCGCGCCGACAATGTGTCCTCGATTTCGTTGATTGTGTCGAATACCACGTCTTCCGAACTAAGTCTGTTGCCGTTGAACGCTACGATTTCCACCTCTCCGTTGTCGCCCGTGATACGTTTCATACGCGTAACTCCCGCAAACTGTTTGTAAAGACGGATAATGTGCTTGCCTATTCTTCTGACCGCATCGCGCAGGCTGTCCGCGGTAAGCGATATGCGCGTGTCGTCCTGTTCGAGCAACAGAGAAATTGCGGTACCCGACGAAACGTTGGACGGAACCTGCGAATATGTGGTGACTTCACTGACGCCGCTTATCATCACGAACTCGTTGAGCAGTTTTTCTTCCTCTCTGCCGAACTCGGTGGGCACCTGCCCCGCATTCATCATCACAGGCGGATTGCTGCCCTGCCTGTAAACGAGGATTTTTCCGGGCGGAAGTCCCTCTTCTTCGAGTACGTCCGTATCGACGCTTCCGTCTTCGACTGCAAGCACGCCCATTGCAATGCGGTTCATAAACTCGTGTTTGCGGTTCTTGACCGTGTTGTACGCACGCTGAACGGGGATAATCCTTTCCACAACGCTGCTGCCGAAGAAATTGCCGAGGTTTTCGAGACACACCTGACGGGCAAAAGGATATCCGCGAGTGCCGTCCGTACCGTTTATGTAGGGCAGACTGCCGACGTGAACCAGTTTGTCGCCCGCAACGATAATCAACCTGCCGTCGGGATATTCCGACGTCGGCATCTCGTACTTTTCGATTACGAGAACGGCATTTTCGCGTTTTTCGGTGACGACTTTGGGCACGGTGGCGTGATATCCGAAACCTCCTACGACATCCGCATTCTCAAAGGAGAAAACGTTGATGTCCCGTCCGTCCACGGTTACGCCCCAGGTCTTTTTCACGTCGTCGACGCCGAGCACTTTCGCGTGCATAATAGACGGCTGAGCGTCAAGGTCGCTGACTGCTATGTTTTCGGGGAAAATCTCAAAAGGCGGGCAAACGGATATGTGTACGTCGCCTTCGCGCAAACTGCCGTCGTCCGTAAGCGCCATACCCTTTGCCGTGTCCCACGTTATTTTGTAAAACGCGCACCCCGTGACTTCGCTCCACGTGTTGGCAAGTCCGAGAAGTTCCGAAAAATCGTTCTCCGCCGTAACCGCGCGAATGAGTTTGCCTGCAATCTCCGCGGACGCCACGTCGTCCTCGTCGGGCGTGGCGGGACGTACGCTTGCCTGCGCTTTGACTCTTGCAAGTTTGGACAATCTGGTTTCAAGAATGGGCGCAATGTGGTTGTACACCTCGCGGCATTGCCAGAAATACTGCCTGCCCCTTTCCTCGACGTCCCCCTGCGCCGAAATCTCGGCGAACTGATTGCCTATGACGAAATTCATATTCAGCCGCCAGTTGAGCTCGATAGGCCGTCTGTTTTCCTGCCTTTTCCTGAAATCTCCGAGAACGGCAGTCACAAGTTCATTTTCCGTTTTTGACATCGCTATCTCCTTTCGGTTTCCCGATTTTGTTTTGTATTTTGCCCGCGACGGACTTTTGCCCGCCCGTCGGCGCCTTACCCATCGAAACCGTTTCGGCAAGTTCGGCAAGCAACCTTTTCTTTTCGCGTTCGAGTTCCTCGTCGCTCATATCCTGCAACCCGCGGTCGGACGCGAGTTCGAGATAGGTTTTGAGCGCGGAGCTGTCGGGCGGATAATATTTTTTTGTGACCTTTCTTTTGGTCAGCACCATATCGCCTTCGGGCGTCACCGAAAACTCTTCCTGAACCTCGTCGTGGGAGTAACCCGTGGCTTTTTTCAGGAGCGTTTTCAGAATTTCGTCGTCCATAAGTTTGACCTCCTGATGGCTCTGAACAAGCTCTCTTTATCCTTCTGAATGACCGTTTTTTCGGGCAAGGCGGGGTAAGACGGCGCAGGTCGCGTCATAACAAAATATCTGAGCTCGTCGAGAGCGTGGTCGTTGACTTTTCTCGGTCTGTCGCCGTCGCCCCACCAGTAACCTTTGAGTTCGCGTATCATGTTCACGCAGTTTCTGAAAATGAAAATGCGCGTTGGATTTTGACAAAACAACGACTTTATGCGTTGTATTCCGCTGTATAAATCCTTGTTTACGCGTGTATTGACCAAAATACCGCGTTCGGCAAACAGCTCCGCCACGCTCTTTTCGGAAGCAAGCGTCCGCTGTGACGCCGCGCTGTCGATAAGCGCGCGCAGTCTTCCCGACGAGTCCCTGTGCCAGCCGAGAGAGTCGGCGAGTTCGGTTATTTTCCGAGCGTGATAGTCGATGTCGCGACCGCTCTCGTAGTGTTCGCCCACAACGTAAATCACCCCGTCGTAGTCCACCGCGTAAAAGTGACAGCTTGTCGGGTTGCTGAGTCCCGGGTCGATGGAGATTTCGCACTGCCACTCTCTCGGAAAATCGAACGGGTCTATCACGTGACGTTCGGGGTCGAACTCGGGATACACAAGCCCCTCGCCCGCAAAAAATCTGCCGAACCTTCGCGACTGCTGTTGCTCCTCCGAAGTCACCGCAAGCATATTTCCGACTTCCGCAGGGTCGAGATAGGGATTGTCTTTCCACTCCATATGCGTGCACCAGACTTCGGGGTTGCGGCTTTCGTTGAGTTCGATTTCGTCGTACACCCACGTCAGCCCTTTGAGCGGCGTCATCGTCCCGAACACGTATCCGCTGCGGTCGAACACGCGCATACGGCATTCGTCGTAAACGTCTTTGGGCGGCTCTTCGTCAAACCACACGAAGTCAAGCGACGTCCCCTGAAACTTTTCACGCCCTTGGTCGCAGGACTTGAACCCGATTTTGGACAGCCCGCCAAACGCGTTGCGTACAACGATATGGTCGATAATTCCGTATTCGGGCGCGCCTTTTTTGCCGCTCACCATAACGATGTCTTCGATACGTCTGGGCGGCAGATATTTGAGAATTTTTGACTGCGCGACGTCCCTCTGCACCTGTTGGGACAGACTGACAACCCACCCCTGCACGTCGGGGCGGTTGGGTTTGTAGGGGTGCTCGCCGAGAGCAAGCCATACGCTTTCCACCGCTCCGCACTCCGTCTTTCCCGAACGGTTGCCGCCGAAAACCCATCTGTTTTTCAACGGGCATCTGTGAAATTCCATCTGCTTCTGATGCACTTTTTCCGCGTTATACAGACGGAGAGGCGAAGTCTTTCTCGCCTCCGCCTCCCGTTCTATTGCAAGTATTCCGATTACAAGTTCCCGCTCGTCCATACCCAAATGCTAGCCGCAGAAAATGCGCAAATCAAACTTTTATGTCACAAATCCGCGTTCTGAGCCGCTGTATTTGCCAAGTCGTCGAAGGGCAAAAACCGAAAGTCGAAAAATGGGATAAAAGCGAATTTCAATCCAAATGTGCTTAAAGACTTTATTTTTGATTATAATTATTGTATATTATGGGTATGAAAAAATTTCTGGTGACGGCATTACTCATCATAACGGCGGTATTCGCGCTGACGGCGACAGGGTTCGCCGCCGCCGACGTTGCATACGCGGACGACAACGGTTTCGTGTACATCTGCGTCACGCCTTCCGACGAAAGCCTTGTCGCAAACGAAACTCCCCGCAACACCGAAATCCCCGTGGTGAACATCGGCAAAGGCGAAACGGCTTTCTTCCTCATCGAAAGCTACTACTACAAAGTCAAGGAAAACGCCGTTCTGACAGATTATTACAACCTCTATTACGGTTCGGAAAACAGCGGACTTTCCGTAAATAAAAACCTCGTTTCGGAATACATCGTAAACACCCTGCCCGCGAACGCCAACGGAGTGGAAGCCCCTTCCGTGCACGTAACGATTAAGGACGGCAAATCCGTAACCGCAGGCAGCAATACGGTCATTGACTCCGCGTCGTCCGATTATACGCTGCGTTTCCTCGGTTTCAACGCAAATGCCGACGTGTATTTCTCCGCGCAGAAAGGCGACTCCGGCGTACTTTTCGGCACTGCACCGCTTGACAGTTTCAATGCCTTTACGGTGCCCTATCACCCCGTGTCCGAAGCGCGCAGAGCCGAACTCAACACCACTCCCCCCGTCGTGGACGGCAACGGCGACCTCACCGCAGGCACGCCTTCCAAAACTCTGCGCATTATCCTCATAATCGGCATAGCCGTTCCCGCTCTGCTCATAATTCTGCTCATATTCAAGCCGTCGTCCGACACAAAACGCGGATACGACAAACGCGCTATGAAACACGACTCCAAGCAGAATATCGACTACGACCGCGAACGCAACTACAACGCCGACCGCGACCGTTATGACAGAGGATACCGCGACTACGAACGCCGTGACTATCCCGAACGCCGCGATTACGACAGAGGTTACGACAACCACGGATATGACAACAGAGGCTACGACGACCGCGGCGGATACCCCCGCGATTACGACCGCGACCGTTACGACAGATAACGTCATTCAATCCGAGCATAAAAAATGCGGACGTGCGCGTCAATGAC
The DNA here is from genome assembly GCA_900545885.1 of uncultured Eubacteriales bacterium. Taxonomy (GTDB): domain Bacteria; phylum Bacillota; class Clostridia; order Christensenellales; family CAG-917; genus Limadaptatus. The sequence continues at coordinate 94,803 of URAF01000008.1, read as the reverse complement.
GCGAAATCCTCTTAACTGCTCGGCAACTTTGAAACACACCCTGAAAACAACGGAGATTATATGAGACTTTTTATAGCGTCAGACATTCACGGTTCTGCCGTCAACCTCGAAAAATTCTTTTCCATCGTTGACGCCGCACTCCCCGAAAACCCCGAAACCAAAGTCATATTGCTCGGCGACACATACAACCACGGCCCCCGCAATCCCCTGCCCGAGGGTTACGCGCCCATGCAGGTTGCAAAACTGCTCAACGACGCAATGAGTTTCGTCACCGTGATAAAAGGCAACTGCGACAGCGAAGTTGACGAAATGATTTCCAACTTCCCCATCATCGGCGACTTTTCCATGGAATGGGCTGGCAGAACGGTATTCTTCACCCACGGGCACAAAGTCAACCCCGACAATCCCCCTACGGGCGCAAAAAAAGGCGACCTCGTATTCTACGGACATTTCCACAAGCCGTCCGTAAAGGAAGTCAACGGCGTGACATACTTCTGCGTCGGTTCTGTGGGAATACCCTTTGACGGAACGCCGCACAGCTACGCTGTCCTCACCGAGGAGAAAGTTCAGCTCAAAAGTTTCGACGGCGAAGTGCTCGACGAAGTTCCGCTCGGCTGAACTCCGCTCGGCTGAACTCCGCTCAAATTGCCGCATCAGACAGACCCGAAACACGCAAATTACGACTTTTCCGTACAAAAACGTCGTTTAAAAAGCAAGCGCGAAATAATCGGAACGCCGTCCGAAACGAACTTTCGCACCGCTGATAAGTGGCTCGACACATAAGCAAAACATAATCTAAAACGGGCTTTGCCCGTTTTAATTTTACGTTTTTTGTCGATATAATTCTTTTCGTGCTTGTGATACGCGCGCGTGTATGGTATACTCTATTTACCGTGATTGTGAATCGGAGGGATTATGAATACTATTCGTTTGAGAACACCTTTTGAAGTCGGCGACGTTCCGCTTGCGGAATATCCCCGTCCGCAGTTCGCCCGCGACAGTTACAAAACGCTCAACGGCTATTGGGATTACGCCGTTTTCAACCGCAACGACGGTTTCCCCGGATGGCAAGGCAAAATTCTCGTGCCTTTCTCTCCCGAAAGCCTGCTGTCGGGTCTCCCCGAGGGTATGCAGATTATGCCCGACGACGTACTCTGCTACCGTCTTAAATTCGACGTCGAACAGTCTTTCCTGAAAGCACACACTTTCCTGCATTTCGACGCGGTGGACTGCGTTTGCACTGTCACTCTCAACGACTGCGAACTCGGCACGCACGTCGGCGGATACACGGCTTTCACGTTCGACGTTTCGTCCGCAATCAAAGTCGGCACCAACGTACTCGAAGTCGTAGTCACCGACCCGTCGGACACTTCATACCATTCCCGCGGCAAACAGCGCATCAACCACGGCGGCATATGGTACACTCCGCAATCGGGCATCTGGCAAAGCGTTTGGATGGAAAGCGTCCCCGCCACATATCTCAAAGATATGACCATACTCCCCGACATCGACCGCGACAAGCTGATTGTCAAACTCGATATCGAAGGCAATGCCCAGAGCGCGGATGTCGTCATTATGGACGGCAACAAACTGCTCAAAGCACACAAGTGTTTCGGCGATACGGCGGTCATTGACTTCGACGGATACGAACTCTGGTCGCCTGAAAATCCCAAGCTGTACGACCTTGCGGTCAAAGTCGGCGACGACATCGTCCGCTCGTATTTCGGTATGCGCAAGTTCTCCGTAATCACGGACAGAAAAGGTTACCGCAGACTTGCTCTCAACAACAAACCTTACTTCCACACGGGCGTACTAGACCAGGGCTACTGGTCGGACGGAATGCTCACTCCTCCCTCCAACGCCGCCCTCGAATATGACGTCAAACTCGTCAAATCCATGGGCTTCAACATGATACGCAAACACATCAAAATCGAGCCTATGCGCTGGTACTACCACTGCGACAAAGAAGGAATACTCGTGTGGCAGGATATGGTGTCGGGCGGAAGCAAGTACAATTTCCTCGCAATAGGCGCCCTGCCCTTTATCGGAATTCACGTCAAAGACAACCACTACAAGTTCTTTGCGCGCGCCGACGAAGAAGGAAGACGCGAATACGTGAACGAGATGACAGAAACCGTCAAACGCCTGAAAAACTGCGTATCGCTTGCGGTATGGGTACCTTTCAACGAAGGCTGGGGACAGTTCGACTCCGTCGAAATCACCAAGCAACTCCGCACACTCGACAACACGCGCATAATCGACAGCGTAAGCGGCTGGAACGACCAGGGCAAAGACAGCAGCCAGCTCAAAAGCCTGCACGTCTACTTCAAACCCGTTCGTCTTCCCAACGACAAGCGCTGCATAGTTCTGAGCGAATTCGGCGGCTTCTCTCTTCCCACCGAAGACCATATGTTCAGCCCGAACAAACTCTTCGGATACAAGATGTTCAAAACCCCCGAAAAGTTCGCGGAAGCCTACGAAAAACTCTATGAGAAACAGATTATCCCGCTCATTGCAAAAGGATTGTCCGCAACCGTATACACGCAGGTGAGCGACGTAGAAGAAGAAATCAACGGACTTGTCACCTACGACAGACGAATAGTCAAACTGCCCCGCGACCTTGCGCGCAAAATCAACTCCAAACTCGTGCTGTAACTCGTTTAAGGCACGTACAACAAAGGAAACAAAACGATATGAGCATAGCCGACAAGATATTCATCAACACCTGCCGCGACATAATCGACAACGGCGTATGGGACACCGACCTGCCCGTCAGACCCAAATGGCTGGACGGAACGCCCGCGCACACGGTCAAGAAATTCTGCATAGTCAACCGCTATAACCTTGCGGAGGAATTTCCGATTATAACCCTGCGCAAAACCAACTTCAAAGCGGCAATCGACGAACTGCTCTGGATATGGCAGAAGAAGTCCAACAACGTGCACGACCTCAACTCTCACATCTGGGACAGCTGGGCAGACGAAAACGGCTCGATAGGCAAAGCCTACGGCTATCAGCTCGGCATAAAACACATCTATCCCGAGGGAGAATTCGACCAGGTCGACCGCGTGATATACGACCTCAAAAACAACCCGTCGTCGCGCAGAATTATGACCAACATCTACAATTTCGCCGACCTGCACGAAATGAACCTCTATCCCTGCGCGTATTCTATGACGTTCAACGTGACGGGCAACCGTCTTAACGCCATACTCAACCAACGCTCGCAGGACACGCTTACCGCCAACAACTGGAACGTGGTACAATACGCCGTGCTCGTTCATATGATGGCACAAGTCAGCGGACTGGAAGTCGGCGAATTCGTACACGTCATAGCGGACGCGCACATCTACGACCGCCACGTGCCGATTGTAGAGAAAATATTGCAAAATCCGCAGTTTAACGCACCGAAATTCAAGATGAACCCCGAAATAAAGAATTTCTACGATTTCACGGTGGACGACTTCGAACTCGAAGGCTACGAATGGACGCCGCTCAAAGACAAAATCGAGGTCGCGGTTTAACGGCACCAGAACCCGCGTCGGAAACGTCAGGTAAAGGAAAAATATGAAAAGTATTGTTGCAGTGGACTCCGAATGGGGTATAGGAAAAAACAACGATTTGCTCTTCGACATTAAAGCCGATATGCGGCATTTCGTCGAGAACACGCGCGGCAAAACCGTAGTGATGGGAAGCAACACTCTGCTCTCTCTGCCGGGCGGTATGCCCCTCAAAAACCGCGTCAATATCGTGCTCAATCCCGACGGCAAAGACGAAGACGCCGAAAAAAAAGGATATATTCTCGTTCGTTCGCTCGACGAACTTCTCAAAAAGGTTTCCGAATATCCCGCCGACGAAGTTTACGTAATCGGCGGCGCAATGATGTACCGCACACTTCTGCCCTATTGCTCGGAAGCCATAATAACAAAAGTGCGCGCAACAGGCGGCGCACAAGTCTTTTACGAAAACCTCGACAACAAACCCGAATGGGAACTCGTCGAGGAGTCGGAACCCGTTACGGACAGCGGCTACACGATGACTTTTTGCATCTACCGTAACAACAAAGTTGCGGAGGCCGCCAATGTATCAGGACGATAACGACAACAACAATTATTTTAACAACGACGATCCAACGCCGAATTTTGACGAAGGCAGCAATTTTGATCTCAAATCAGGTGCTCCGGATGTTGTAAAAAATGCCGTTTCGGTCAACTTCACACTTGGATTTGCTGTAATTCTTTTCGTAATTTGCCTTATTGTCACCATATTCACTTTTTCAGTTATGCCCGGTATAAAGGCTACTAAACTTACGGAAGACAACTACGCCAAATATCTCGATTATGAAAATGACGTTAGCGCGCAGGTATACGATGAAAAATGCACCATGAGCTTCAAAGTCCGCTCTACGAGTGAAAACAAGATAGTTCTGACTGCCGTTTTCGAAATAACTTGCATGAGCCAGTTCGTCACCAAAGAAGTGACTCTTGACTGTATACTTACAGCCAATCAGGAAACAACCGTAACCACTGAATTCGAGTTTGCGAACATACCAGGAGGAAGTCAACGGTTCTTTATACGACTCGTATCGATCAAAGGGAGGATATTGCAATGAAATCCAATGAAGTCCCAAAGCGAATCCTTTCCTTTATTCTTATGCTTGCGGCATATATCATGAGCGCAATCTGTGCGTTCACAAATTTTTCGTTTCATAATTCTGTCGTCGTGGCAGTTGAAATATTAATGGGATTTTTATATCTCTTAGGAGCCGCATTGCTTGCATTTTTGCCATATTTTGCCGACTTTTATTATAACCACATACTCGGCTTATTCTTTCATAACCACAAAGACATAAAACCACGGGCATGGTTTACGCGCAACAGAATTCTTGCACCTACTGTGATAATGTTGCTTACGCTTATAACCTTGAATATGATATTCACTTTCATGTGAGGCGAACATTACCCCCCCCCCCCGCTACCCTTTGACACAAAATCAAAATCCCCGCCGAAAAGCGGGGATTTGTTATTTGACATTCGATTTGTCGTCTGATTTCAGAACAGGTTGTAACCTGCTTCGAAGCAAGCCTGGTTAGACGGTATGAACTGGGGCTTGGACGCAAATACCTTTGCGATGGTGTCCAGCATAACCTGTTTGGGGAACACGCCCGACAGCTTGATGTACGCGCCGAGAACGACGAGGTTGGACGCTTTGTCGTTGCCTACTTCGTGCGCGACTTTGTTTGCTTCGACGTAGTACACTCTGACATCGTCACGGTTGCATTTCTCGGAAATCAGAGAACTGTTGATAATGACCAGTCCGCCTTCCTTGACCTTGTCCTGGAATTTGAGAAGGCTGGGGGTGTTCATTGCAATCAGGCAATCGGGAACGGCGATAATCGGGGACGCCACTTCCTTTTCGTCGAGAACGACGGAACAGTTCGCCGTACCTCCGCGCATTTCGGGGCCGTAGGACGGAAGCCAAGTTGCCGCCATATTTTCATACATTGCAGCATAAGCAAGCATTTGACCGAGGGACAGAACGCCCTGTCCGCCGAAACCTGCGACTATGACTTTTTCCATATTATTCTACCTCCTTGAAAACGCCGAGAGGATATTGCGCCGTCATTTCGTTCTTGACGTAATCGAGAGCTTTGACGGGGGACATATGCCAGTTGGTGGGGCAAGTGGAAAGCAGTTCGACAAAGGAGAAGCCTTTGCCTTCCATCTGGTTCTTGAAGGCTTTGACGATTGCTTTCTTTGCTTTCTTGATGTTTGCAACGTCGGCAAGCGAGCAACGCGCAATGTAGCTCGGTCCGTCCAGAGTTGCAAGCATTTCGCTCATACGGATAGGATTGCCGTTGACTTTGGCGTCACGACCTGCGGGGCAGGTGGTGGCTTTCTGTCCAAGCAACGTGGTGGGTGCCATCTGACCGCCCGTCATACCGTAAATCGCGTTGTTGATGAAGATGACGGTGATGTTCATACCTCTTGCCGCGGCGTGGACGATTTCCGCCATACCGATGGACGCGAGGTCGCCGTCGCCCTGATACGCGAAGACGATGTTGTCGGGGTTGGTGAGTTTGATACCCGTTGCGACCGCGGGAGCTCTGCCGTGAGCTGCTTCCTGCATATCGCAGTTGAAATATTTGTAAGCGAACACCGCGCAACCTACGGGAGCGATGCCGACTACTCTGCCTTTGAGATTGAGTTCTTCGAGAGCCTCAGCGACGAGTCTGTGCGCGATGCCGTGGGTGCAACCGGGGCAATAGTGCAACGGAGTGTCGGTGAGCATTTCGGTTTTTTGGAATACGACTGCCATATTACGCCTCCTTGCTTGCGAACCCGACGATATCTTCGGGAGTCATAACGTTACCGCCCGTTCTGTTGAAGAACTTGACGGGTTTTCTGCCTTCGACGACGAGTTTGACGTCCTCGATGTACTGTCCCATGGAAAGTTCGACCGTGATAAACTCCTTGACGCTTTCCTTTGCCGCGAGTTTGTCGAGAGCGGCGTTGGGGAAAGGATAAAGAGTGATAGGACGGAACAAACCTGCCTTGACGCCCTGTTCACGCAGGAGGTCGACCGCGCTTTTTGCGATACGCGCGACGGTGCCGTACGCGGTGATGATGAGTTCTGCGTCCTCGGTGCGGTACTCTTCGTACATGGTTTCGTTTTCGCACATATTGTCATAAACTTTTTGAAGTTTATGGTTCATATCTTCGAGTTCGTCGGGAACGATGTACAGCGAATTGATAATTCTGCGGTTTGCGCCGAAACCTTCGCCAGTGGTCGCCCACTCTTTCTTGGGGAAGGTCGCGGGGTCTTTCATTTCGGGGAGCGTAACCGCTTCCATAATCTGACCGAGCATGCCGTCGCCGAGTATCATAACGGGCAGACGGTATTTTTCCGCTTTGTCGAACGCGTCGTAGACGAGGTTTACGCACTCCTGAACGGAGCAAGGTCCGTAAACGAGCATTTTATAGTCGCCGTGTCCGCCGCCTTTGACCGCCTGGAAGTAGTCGCCTTGTGCAGGCTGAATGCCGCCGAGGCCGGGTCCGGAACGAACCATGTTGATGATGACGCAAGGCAGTTCGGCACCGCAGATATAGGAGATGCCTTCCTGTTTAAGGCTGACGCCGGGGCTTGACGAGCTGGTCATTGCTCTGCCGCCCGCGCCTGCGGAACCGTACACCATATTGATAGCGGCGATTTCGCTTTCCGCCTGAATGAAGTGACCGCCGACCTGAGGCAAACGCCAGCTCATATATTCGGGGATTTCGTTCTGGGGCGTGATGGGATAGCCGGCATAAAAGCGGCAACCGCCACGGATGGCGGCTTCGGCTATTGCTTCGTTGCCTTTCATAAGTTTTCTTTCAGCCATATTACTTCTCCACCTTTATAACGCAGTCGGGACACATAGTGGCGCAGAACGCGCAAGCAATGCATTTTTCGGGGGCGAGTTCTTCGACGACGAAGTAGCCCTGATTGTTACTTACGGTTTTCGAGACTTGGAGGATACCCTTCGGGCACGCCGTAACGCAGAGCCCGCAACCTTTGCAAGCCTCCTTGTTGATAGTGAGTTTAGCCATAAAAACCTCTAATATTGATTTTAGTGCACCATTGCTGGTGCACTAAAGAATTTTTCGTTAGATTAAAGCATCAGCAAATTACTCGTCGGAACCGGCGATAATCTTGTTGAATTGCTCCATTAGCATTGCGAACTGGGCGTCTTCTGCACTTGCGCCTGCTGCGGGTTGTGCGGGAGCAGCCTGTGCCGCGGGCTGAGCGGGTGCCGCTTTGGGTGCTGCGGGAGCTTTCTTGGGCTTCTCGACGACTTCGCCGGGAACGACTTTCTTGTAGCCGCTGGGCAGAACGGTCTGGACAGCCGCATTGAGGTCGAGGGTGATGACCTTGTTGCAGAGTGCGCTGTTCTTATCGGGTTCGAGAACACCGGCTATGACGTCTTTGCCGTAACCTTTGAGATAAGAGATGAGAGGCGTGATGTCGCCCTTGCCGTAGATGAGGAAGAAACCGTCGATGTTGGGGAACTGGGCAAGTCTGGCAGCGTCGATAACCTGACGGAGGTCGAGTTTGCCTTTTCTCTTTTTGGGAAGAGCGGAAAGCGCGTCGTAGCTGTTTTCCTGAATGAACTCACCGTAATCCTTGGTACGTTTTGCGGAATAGCCGTAGAACTTGCAACCGGCGATTTCGCCGAAGTTGGAAAGTTCTTCAAGCGCGGCGGCAAAAACACCGAACGGAACTCTGATACTCTCGATATCGGCGAGAACCACATACTTTTTAGTTGTTGCCATAATCTTCTCCTTTCTTGCGGTGACCGCAATTATCAATATGATTTTACTTATCTATACTATATAATATAAGTATAAATTTGTCTAGACTTTACGCGATATTTTTTCTTCGCGCTTGTAAAAGAACAGCCACTGTTGGACAAAACCCGAGTATTCGCCGTACTTTTCAACGAGCAATTTGGAAAGTTTGTCGGCGGGCATATCGCCGTACGTATCGGCAAAAACCTTGCGTATCCAGGTATCGACGGGGAAAACGTCGAAGCGGTTAAACCCGAAAAGCAGAATACAGTCTGCGACTTTTCTTCCCACGCCGTGGAGCGCAACGAGTTTTTCGCGAAGAGCGTCGGTCGGAAGTCCGCGCCAGTCGTCGAGGTTGACGGACGCAAGCGTGCGAGCCGTTGTCGCAAGGTACGCCGCACGGTATCCCGCACCGATTGAAGCGTAATACTCTTCCCCGACGGACGCAAGCGCGTCAACGGTCGGAAACGCGTAATATCCGCCCATATCCTTGCCAAGCCCCGAGCACATCTTCTCGATGATACCTTTTATTCTCGGAATGTGATTGTTCTGCGAAACGAGGAAAGAAAAAACGGTTTCGTAAGGCGACTGCCGTAAAATATGTATCCCTCTTCCAAATTCGATTGCCGCCGAAACAAGCCCTTTATCCTGCGTTTTCAACTGTATTATATCATAGTTTGTGTCAAAATCAAGATATTTTTTGAAAAAATCGGCGTCGTCGCACTCCACTTCGTAGCGGTCGGCGCGTTCGGTTATTTCGGCTTTGTGTACGAGCGCGAAAAGTTCCGTCCTCTCCCCTTCCTCGCGAAAACGGAAAACCTGCCCGCAGTTGAGGGTTTGCGAAAGGTTGAAAGTCGGAGTTTTTTCGATATCGAATTTCATAAACAAAAAAGCCGAGGGGCTACCTCGGCTTTGCGATTAGTCTGCGTAAACAGAAACTTGTTTTTGGTCTTTGCCTTTGCGTTCGAATCTCACCACGCCGTCGACAAGTGCGAACAGTGTGTCGTCTTTGCCGATACCGACGTTGTTGCCGGGATGGAATTTGGTGCCGCGTTGACGAACGAGAATGTTACCTGCCAGCACGAATTGTCCGTCGGCACGCTTGGGCCCCAGTCTCTTCGCCGCGCTCTCGCGACCGTTGTGAGAGGAACCCGTTCCTTTTTTGTGAGCGAACAATTGAATTTTTATAAACATCTTATTGTACCTCCAAATTAATGAAGTCCGAAAATTGTTCATAGAGGTCGGACGCCCCGAGATAGGCGGTTTTCAGTATGACGTCTGCATCGTGCGATTGTCTTTCCGTCAACTTTTCGGGAAGTTTCGCTTTGAGCGCGCCTTCCTTTTCATCGACGCTGTAATCAACGTTGATGCCTGCCACCTGCATAAGTCCGAGTACAGCCGTCTGCACTACCGAACTCAACGCCGCGCAAACGATGTCGCTTCCGCTTTCCGCGTACTCCGTGTGACCTTCGCAGCTCACACCGACAAACTTACCGTCGCGCCTGAAAAACCTGACCGTCGTCATTTCAGCCTTTGATTGCGGTAATCTTCAGCTCGGTATAGGGCTGACGATGACCTTGACGCTTTCTGATTTGCTTTTTGGGTTTGTAATGGAAGACGTTGACTTTGGGGAACTTGCCCTGAGCGTTGACAACAGCCTCGACTTTCGCCGCGCTTGCGTCTGCGCCTGCCTTCACATTGCCCTTGTCGTCAGCAAGCATAAGAACTTCGAGTTCGACCTTTGCGCCCACTTCCGCGTCGATTTTTTCGACCTTGACGAGCATATCTTTCTCGACTTTGTACTGCTTGCCGCCGCATTTCACTATTGCGTACATAGCTACCTCCTCTAACCAGTCTCGCCGTAATGGTGGTGGGACCCCACGCTTAAACTACCACTTTCGAGCGGCTCGATGTCTACTTTACCAAAAAACTCGTCCCCTGTCAAACGTTTTATATAATAAACATAATACGAAAGCAATAATCGCGCAAAACGACGCGCAGACACGCAATTTCACGAACAACCGCACCCTACCCGCATTGTTCAAAATGAAAAACAAATCTTTATTTCAACCGCTCTGCACCGCAAAAGGCAACCTCACCCGAGAACCGCCCGTCCGCACAATCTCGCCAACGCCATAAACACACTTCCATAATGCACACAACCACAAAGTGCTTAACCGCACGGACTAGGAACTGCGTTTGCTGCCGACCAAAAAACCTACGCTCGACGACAACATATCACGCAGTTGCGTGAGTGCCGCAATGTTTTCCCCCGCAGGCTCGACGTTTCGCACGACAATCAAGATAATTAAACACACAAGTCCCACAACCGCCACGATGTGTATCTGCAACGAACTTCCGAAATTCACTTTCGCAGGCAGCGCAACCCCCGTCTGCACGTCCTCTCCGTTTTCTTGAGAAAGGTCTGAAAACCCTATTCTAACCGCACGGTTTGCAGCTTTGTCTGATGATTTATAAGCCGTCGGAAGCTGCTTTCCGTACGCTTTGGACAGAAGATAATCTACCGTTTTTGCAAAATTTCCGCTCAGAAAATATCCGAACACCGCAGACACAAAAGTTCTCAACACCACGTCGATGGAATTCATCTGCGTAGATACCGCTTTTCCGCTGAACAGCGCGTAAATTATGTGAATGAGAAACAGCACAAGATAAACAACCAGAAACCTATCCAGCAACGACACGCTCGCAATATACGCCCCCACTTTTCCCGCCTTCCTCATACCCTGTCCGTCCGCAAACTCCGCTACTTCACTCTATGCCTTTACCCCCTTTTCCGTCCCTAACCCATTTCGAAATTTCTACTCTACCTTCACAGCATTGCCACACCAAACAGAACGCAACCTTATGCCCTTTAAGCTGCCTTTTTAATAATGCCTGGCGGGGCAACAGTTCTTATGGACTGTTGCCTTCTCCGCCCGTTCAAGTCCCGACTACGTAACACAAATTAAATAGGACATACGGTATGTTCTCCGTATGTCCTATTTTCTCAATGATATACACTTTGTTCCAAACCGAGCAGAAGGGTTGCAGATTGTGTTCTTTCGATTGCGAGGACAAGGGCGCATACAACGACGTATGTAACCGAAGTCCGAGCATGAAGAAAGGGCGCAAGATGCGCCCTTATCCTCGGTTTGGTGCGCGGGACGGGACTTGAACCCACATGAACGTATTGTTCACTAGAACCTGAATCTAGCGCGTCTGCCAATTTCGCCACCCACGCAAACGCAAGCGATTTGTTCGCTTGCTGGTAAATTATATTCTAATTGCGCCGTCGTGTCAAACGATTTTCGTATATCCGCTCAATTAGACCTTACGCTTTCTTCTGCGCAAGGAAATTGTCGAGTTTTTTCTTTTCAAGCGCCCAGTAGATGCTGCGTACGGGAGGGCAAATTGCAAACAGAACCTGCGCAAACGAGAAGAGTTTGCAGGGGTTGACGTACTTCTTTTTGCGTTCTATGCCCTTGACCATCGCCTTTGCGACATGCTGAGGTTTCTGGACGGGGAAAGGCTTTTGAGTGATGACTTTATCCTGTCCTTCGACAGCCGCTTTGAAGAAATTGGTGTTGGTAGCAACGGGATAAAGGCAAGTCATTTTGATATTTTTGGGCATTTCGGTGCGAAGTGCCTGCTGGAAACCCTGAACCGCGAATTTGGACGAACTGTAAAGCGCGTAGCCCGGCATACCCATTTTGCCGATTGCGGAAACGGTAACTGCAAACTGACCTTCTTTTCCCTTGAGATATTCTCTGTATTTCTGATAAGAATAAATCGGCGAGAAAACGTTGGTTTTGAAAATGTGCTCGATTCTGTCCCAGTTGACGTAATCGAATGCTTCGTAGTACGGGAAACCCGCGTTTGCATAAAAGATGTCGATGCCGCCGAGGCGCTGAACCGCGGTTTCGAAGATGGCGTCCACGCCCTCTGCGGTTGAAACGTCGCACACCATGGGAACGACTTTGTTGCGGTCGAACTTTTCGATGTTGTCGGTATGTAAGTCGACGGCAAGGATTTTGTTGTCGCCTGCGGCGAGGAGTTTGAGCGTTTCGAGTCCGATACCGCTGTTTGCACCGGTCAATACGATTTTTTTGCCCGTAATCATAATATATCTCCCTTGAATATCATTAGTACCCTTTCGGGCGGATTTACGACTTGTTCTCCGTCACTCGCAGAAAATGCGGAGAATGTTGCGTGCGGCTTCGCGCAGCTCTTCAATAGACCCCGTGTTGTCGATGGTGCGCGTTGCAATGCGGCGCAGTTTGTAAAGCGGTACCTGAACGCGCATAATGGCTTTTGCGCGGGCGGGAGCCACTCCCCTGCCTTCCAGACGTTTGATACGTTCGCGGCGCGGTGCGGTGACGAGAATGATTTCGTCGAACATACCCGCCATCCCGCTTTCAAGCACCAACGGAAGTTCGACCACAAGCGGATTTGCGTCGCATTCCGAAACTTTCTTTGCTATCTCGGGGTGCGCTATACCGTTGAGCACGGCAAGTTTCGACTTGTCGGAAAAGACTTCCGAGGCAAGTCTCGGTTTGTCCACAACACCGCAAACGACGCACTCGGGAAATTTCTCTTCGAGTTTGGCAATGTAGTGCGGATTTTTGAGAAGTTCTGCGTTGATTTCGTCAGCCGAAAGCGAAGTTATGCCCATTTCGCGCGCGACTTTGAGCACTTCGGATTTTCCGCTTCCGATGCCGCCAATTATAGCAATATTCATTTCTACCTCTATTTAAGTTCTCCCCAGTTGACGGCGGAATTAACCTCGACGATGAGCGGAACTTTGAGCGAAACGGCATTTTCCATTTCCTCTTTGAGAATGCGGACGACTTCTTCCGCTTCGTCTTCCGTGGCGTCGACGATGAGTTCGTCGTGAATCTGGAGAATCATCTTCGAACGCATACCCGCAAGCCGTTTCTCCACGGCAAGCATTGCGATTTTGACTATGTCCGCGGCAGAACCCTGCAACGGCGTATTCATAGCCATACGTTTCGCCGCCGAGCGGAGAAGATAATTGGACGCGTTGATTTCCTGCAAATTTCTGCGTCTGCCCATCATTGTAACGGCATATCCGTGTTCCTTTGCAAACGCAACGCAACCGTCCATATACGTTCTCACGGCGGGATACGTTCCGAAATATTTTTCTATGAACTCTTTTGCTTTGTATTTGGGTATTGAGAGGTTTTCGGCAAGCCCGAAATCGCTCATACCGTATATGATGCCGAAGTTCACGGCTTTGGCTTCCCTTCTTTGTGCGGGCGTAACGCTTTCAATCGGAACGCCCAGAATCTGCGACGCGGTAAGCGCGTGAATATCCGCCGCGTTGACGTACGCGTCAATGAGTTTCTCGTCGCCGCTGAGATGAGCAAGCAACCTGAGTTCAATCTGCGAATAGTCCGCGGACACAAGCCTTCTGCCTTCGGACGCAACGAATGCGCTTTTAACGTCCTTTGCTTCCTCACCGCGTACGGGAATATTCTGCAAATTGGGGTTCGTGGAACTGAGTCTTCCAGTTGCCGTTATGCACTGATTGAATTCGGTGTGAATTCTGCCCCTGTTGACAAGCGGCTGCATTCCCGTAACGTATGTTCCCAACAACTTCGCATAATGCCGCCATTCGAGAACTTTCCCGACGACGGGGTGCTCGTTTTGCAGTCCCGACAACACGTCTTCGCTGACGGAATAACCCGTCTTTGTCTTTTTGCCGTGCTTGAGTCCCAGTTTGTCAAACAGAATTTCGCCGAGTTGTTTGGGAGAGGCGATATTGAAAGTCTGTCCCGCCGCCTCGAATATCTCGTCAGACAGCCTGTCGAGTATCGTTTCGTACTTTGTTTTGAGTTCGGCAAGCCTTGCGGAGTCCACGCATATACCGCGCTGTTCCATTGCGCAAAGCACGCGGGCGAGCGGCTGTTCTATTTCGTAAAACAGTTTGCCGAGGTTATGTTCCTCAATCTGCTTGCGCGCGGTTTCCGCATAAACGAACATTTCGGCGGCACCTGTGTCCAGTCCTTCCGCACCGAGCACGGCGTCGAGCGACTTGACGGGTGCGCTTCCCCTGACCAGATGCGCCGCAATCATAACGTCGAAAAACTCCGCCGCGTCTATACCGTAAGTTTTGTAAAGGGACTTGAAGTCGTAACAGACAATCTTCTTGTCTGCGACAAGTGCCGCAAGTTCGCGCACTGCGTCGTCGAACATCATTCCTTCGCCGAACAAATCCTGAACGCAATCCACGACGTACTCCGTTTTCCCGTCGCAGGAGAAGGACACCGTTTCGCCGACAAGCACGGCGACGGTATTGCCATTCATTGCCGAGCGCATTTCCTCGGCGGAACGGACGGTCACGGTTTCTTTCTCAAACCGTGCGGTCGCGGAAACTTCCTCGGCGTCGTCGAACTGCATGCGCGCTATCACGGAGTTGAGTTCGAGTTCGGCAAGGCGTTTTCTCACCGCGTCGGAATACACGTTTTCGAACCGCAAATCTTCCTCGGAAACTTCGAGCGGAACGTTCTTGTCAATGGTGGCAAGCGTCTTCGAAAGCAACGCCACGTCGCGCGACGACGACAGCGTTTCGCCGAGTTTGCCTTTTATGTCGCCTGCATGAACAAGCACTTCATCGAGCGTTTTGTACTGTTCAAGCAACTGTTTTGCAGTTTTTTCTCCTACGCCTGCGACACCCGGTATATTGTCGGACGGGTCGCCGCGCAGGGCTTTGTAGTCTATGAAACTTTCGGGCGTGAACCCGTCTTCGGCAAGACGCGCAAGGTCGTAAACCTCGATGTCGCTGACGCCTTTCTTCGTCCAGAACACGCGGGTTGTATCGGACACCAACTGGAAACTGTCGCGGTCGCCCGTAAGAATAATCGTATCGTCGTCGAACTTCGCCGACAGCGTTCCGAGAATGTCGTCGGCTTCGTATCCTTCAAGGCTTACGGTTTTTACTTTCATAAGCGCAAGCAGTTCTTTGAGGGGTTCGAACTGCATTGCGAGTTCGGCGTCCATGGGCTTGCGCGTGCCCTTGTACGGTTCGTAAAGTTTGTGCCTGAACGTCGGAGCTTTGAGGTCGAACGCCGCCGCAACGTGCGTCGGTTGCTGTTCCTTGACTATGCGAAGGAACAGATTGACAAAACCGTAAATCGCGCCCGTATACATTCCCTTCGAACTTTTGAGATTGGGAAGGGCGTGATAGGCGCGATGTATAAGACTGTTGGCGTCGATTAAAAGTAACTTGTTTCTTGCGGTGACGTCGGGCATATTTTTCCCTATTCTGCGTCGCATGCGACTGCAGTTGCGTTCTTCTCGGCTTTTGCTCTTTCGTACTCTTCTATCGCACGGAGCGCGTCCTGATAGCCGAGCTGTTTGAGGTTTTCAATCCTTTCGGGAGAGAATGCCATTGCTCTGCCGAGATTGGAAGACGGTATTATATACATTATATCCAAATCGGAATGCTCTATCCTGCGTTTGGGTTGTTTGGTTTCGGGATTAGTGCGGACAACGACCATCTTCTTGCAGCCCGTGCGCGCAAGCAGGTTGATGGGCATATTGTCGTACACGCCGCCGTCGATGAATTTCTTGCCATCGATGACTTTGGGCGGGAAAATCGGGAAACACGCGGACGCTACTATGTAATCGATAAGTTTCCCTTCGGGAATATCCTTTTTCATCGCCTCGAAAGGTCTCATGTCCGATATATTGTAAGTTACACACCCGAAATCGATATCGCTTTTGCGGATATCTTCTTCCTTCAGACGCTTATACACAAACTTTAACGCGTGTTCGTAGGATTCTTTGATGATTTCACGAGCAGTCAGCAGTTTCTTGCCCGTAGCAATGATAAGGTCAAGGTCGAAATCCTTTTGTTTGAAACGCGCAATCGTGTCGTCGTCAAAATCGAACACGGGACAATATTTGATTTCTTCCCAGTACTCTGCAAGTTTCTCGACGTTCTGCGACGCGAGAACGGCTCCGTTGAGAGCGCCAATGGAAGTACCTGCTATCGAATGGAAGGAATAACCGTGTTCAAGCAAAGCGATGACCGCGCCGAGTTCGTACGCGCCTTTCACACCGCCGCCTTCAAGTACAAGACCGATTTGTTTATCAGACATAATCTCCTCGTAATGGGGCGGAACAAGGTCCGCCGCCGCATATAAAACGTATTGATATAATGTTAATAAATAAAATCGCGTGTGTCAAGCGGCAAAATTTTCGAAACAGAGCGGTTGAGACGCTTCTCTGCTTATTTTGATATCGGAACACCGTATTGTTCAAAGCATAAGAAAAGCGCGCCTTCGGGCGCGCTTTTGCTTTTTGTTGATTTGTTTGCGCTGATTAATCCTGATGCAGTCTTTCGATGAACCTTGCGTTGATTACGTACGTCTTACCGGGAGTAATGCTTGCATCCTCCGCACCGTAACACCACACGCGAATGGGATTATCCGCAAGCGGCTTATACGTACTGAACGCAACGTCAAACAACGTATTGCCTTTCAAATCGTTGGTTGTAAATTCGAAATAACGGTCTGTCTCCGTCACGAACTGGGGTTGCAGATAGCTTTTTTCGGTAATGCCAACGGAAATGAACCCCATATGAATATAGGTTTCACCGTTGTACTGTCTGACCATATCGCTGAATTTCGGGTCAAGCAACGCACTTCCGAGAGCACCCGTTGCAATGTCGACCAGACTTCCAAGACTGGAATCGATTGTATTCTTGTCGATGAGGTTGAGAGCCGTCACGGGTTGCCAGTTGTAGATGTCGAGGAATCCCGTCTGCACAAGCCCACTGTTGTGTCCCTTTGCAACTTCGGCTTCGGCAATTTCCTTGTTCTTTCCGGAGAAGTTCACATACTGGAAACTCATTGCCGTACCGATAAGGTTGGACATAACGACGTTGTGCGTAGTAATGACGCTGTATTTCGTGCCGTAAGTCTTGACGCCGTTGTCTTCGTATTCGTAAAGGTTGGTGGGAACGTACATACCCGTACCGCCCATATTTCTGACGATACAACCTTCAAGTGTAAGGTCGATACCGTAAACACCGACGCCCGTGCCTGCATTCTGAACGATGGAATATTCCAAAGTGTTGCTGTGGCGGGTTTCGTCCAATCCGTAGCGGTCGCCGGGCGTGATGTCGAAGGTTATACCGTAACCGCGCAATCCTTGTGCGCCTTCCGCGTCAGTGATTTCGTCGCCGATATCGCGGTTGGTGGTGAGGGTTACGTTGCTTACGACCTTGCCGTCACCGCGCTGAAGAAGCATATCTGTACCGGTTTCGCCGATAAACGCCTTTGTCGAGTAAATCATATTGCCGTTGCCGTAGAAATCGCTGCAAATTTCGGGAGTTCTGCGGTTAAAGGAATTTTCTTTGATTTCGATGTCGTTGACAAGCGTAATCGCGTCGACAACGGGCTTTCTGTATCTGTATTTTTCTGAACCGTTCTCGGTGTATTTCTCATAATCGAGCGAAGCGTCCGCCGCGGTGTAAAGTTCCTCGAGCGTGGACACCTGCACGCCGCTCACGACGTCGAGCGTAACGCTCTTTTCCGTGAGGTTCTGCATGTCGGGATAACGGGGATATTTAGCCTTGACGGTTACGGTAACCGTAGTGCGTTCCGTTATGTTCTCGGGAATAAAGGTAAGAACGTTGCCGTTGAAGAAAGCGATGTCTTTATCCTCGTATTTGTCCTCGACCGTAAACGTGAAAGCATTGTAGAAAGAACTGTCGCCCGTGGGAGTGGGAAGCAATGTTCTGAACCCCACGGTGTTGGGAACGAGCTTATAAGAAACGTCGTATTTTTGGGACGCAAAAATGGTTTCAAGCGCAAGACCGACTTTCAAAGACTCGTTGGTGATTTCGAGATTTACCATTACTATTTTGTTTGCGACAAGCAAATTCAAGGTCTGAACTTTGCCGTTGCAATTTGCAGAAACGGTAACTTCACCTTCCGAAACGGCATGAACAACACCGTTTTCGTCGACATAAGCGACGTTGTCGTTGCTTGAACGCCACGTCACCGCAGGCGCGGTTTCGGGTGCTCCGATGTCTGCTCTCCACGCCGCACTGAGCGTAAGAGGAATGTCGTTGATTGCAACGATATAGGGATTTGCGGACTCGCCGTCATAAGTGAATATATCCGCATTTTCGATAACGAAATCGTCACTTGCGCACTTCACGAAAACGACCTTGCCGCCGTCTTTCAAAGTTACTTCCGCCTGCGCTTCGGTTATGTTGAGAGTGTCGTCGCTTCTTACGCCGCCGCTCACGGACTGGACGTTGTCTTTGTCAATGCCCGCTTCGGCAAGGCTTACGGCGTCTCCCGCAACGTAAACGGTGTTTCCGAACGAGGAACCCGCGGCTTTGACGGTGACTGCAAAACGTTCGCTTGCGATTTCCTTGCCGGCACCGGACTGGACTGCATACATTACGATTTCCGTCTGACCTGCTTTCAAGCCTTTTACGACGCCGTTTGCGTCAACAGTTGCGACGTCGGGATTGAGGGACTCCCAGCGTCCTTCGGTCACCAGACTGCCGATAGGGCTGTATTTTGCAGTGAGCAATGCGGATTCTCCGACGGAGATTTCGCTCTTGCCTTCGATTTTGACGGACTGCACATCCGCGTCGGTGATTTCAACCGTGCATCTTGCTTTTGCCTGCTCTGCCTGAACGGCAACGGTAAAGTGGCAATAGTTGCTGACGAGCATCATTCCCGTGGTGTTGGACGCAACGGGATTGACGTCGGAGTCTATGAGCGTGACAAGCTCTTCGCCCGACAGGTCGAGGGAAGAGTTCATGCTCTCCACTTCTCCTTCGATTGACCACGTAACGGTTTTGTTGCTGGCTTTTTCGGGCAGAACGGTAACGCCTATATAATCGTTGAGATTGACAATACGCTGACCTTTGTCGTTAATCGTCAAATCGGAGAGGTGGATGGTGCAAGTGGACTTGTCCACGACGACCTTTTCCACGCCGATATGCGCCTGCGTGGATACGAAATTCGTGACCATTCCGACAATGAGCATTATGATAATCGGGATAATTACCAGAACGCCAATCATAACTTTTTTCATAAAATAATCTCCTGCTGCTGTAAGCTATGTCCGACACGGATATCGCGGTGATATCCGCAGCGTCTGAGTGCACTTTACGCCGTGCCGCGTCAGAGTGCTCCGTGCAATCTGTCTATGGTCTTTGAGTTGACGACATAAATATGGCCGGGAACGAGTTCCGTCTCCGATGCGTCGTAGCACCACACGTAAATGGGATTTTGTTTCAGAGAAGGCACAATGTTGAAGGCCATGTCAAGCAAACCGCTGTCAATCTGGTTTGTATTGAATGTCTTGAAACGCTTGTCTTCCATTGTTATGTCGTTAATAATATACGATTTGTTCGAGAGCCCGAGCGAGATAAAGCCGAAGTGAATGTTGACTTCTCCGTTGTACTCTTTCTTGTAAGCGTTGAGGAACTCGGACGACCTGATGACCTGTTGCAACGTGGTTTTGATAAGGTCGGCGGGCAGTCCCGCTTCTTCCAGCACGTCGTCGGGAATGAGAACGCAGTTATCAACGGGCTGCCAGTTGTAAATGTCGAGGAACCCTTTCTGCGTGAACGTCGTATGCGGCATATTGTTGTAGTTACTTTCGGAATAATTTGCATAACCGAAGTTCATAGCCGAGCCTATCATATTGGACATTATGCAGTTGGTCATCGTGAGGTTGTTGTACCAAAGCGTAGACCCGTTCATTCTGGTGTCGACGTAAATACCGACGCCCGAAGTATTGCGCATTATGCACCCCTCGAACTCGACGTCCGCGCCTTTGAGGTCGGCAATCGTGCGGCAGTTTTCGAGAATGCAATACTCCACTCTGTTGCCCGTTATGCGCTGATTGTTCGCAGACGACTGACGGAAGTTGAATGCATAGCCTACCGTAAACGTCGATGCCTCGATTGCGTCTATATCGCCGTCGAGCGTATTTGCACGCAACGTAACGTTGCTGAACACGAGGTCGTTTGCGGACGAATTGATAATAGGTCTTGTGGCAGTATCGAGCTGGTCTTTTTCCGCGGACACGATAAATCCGTTGCCGTAGAGGTTGCCTTTTGCGTTAATCGTGGGCGCGGAGGCTTTGCCGCTGCTGTCCACAACGCTGACGAGCTTTATATTCGAACCCAGACACACGTCATAACCCGCTTCGAAGGCTTTGCGCATATCGGGGTGATTGTAGACCTGAACACCCGAAACTATTTTGAGTTTGAAGGACGCGGTCGTATAAGACGGCAAATTGGGGTATTTGGGATACTTCGCTTTGACCGTAACGGTGATGACCACGGGGCCGTCAACCTTGCTCAACGCTTCGTTATTGAACATCAGCAAGTTGTTGTTTATGCCGTTTCCTTCTTCCGTATCGAAATACGCGTATTCGGGGAGATTGGTCGTGAAAGTGAAAGAATCGTAGAACGCTTCTTCGCTTTCGCCTTCCGCACGCAAGGGGAACGCGAGAGTCAC
The DNA here is from genome assembly GCA_900545885.1 of uncultured Eubacteriales bacterium. Taxonomy (GTDB): domain Bacteria; phylum Bacillota; class Clostridia; order Christensenellales; family CAG-917; genus Limadaptatus. Next base: position 73,955 of record URAF01000008.1, on the reverse strand, counting down.
AGGGAAGGTGTTGCCGACAAGAGAACCGTTCTCGTCGTATTTCATCGACGCAACGACGGTTTCTCTTGCAAGACCCACTTGCAGCGACTCGTCGGTTATTCCGGAAATGAGCACCGCAACCTTTCTTCTGACTTGCAGGTCTACGGTCGCATTCTTGTATCCTTCGGGGGTTTCCGCAACCGCAGTTACGGTAGCGTTTCCACTGTTTACGATGTTTACAATGCCGTTTTGGTCGATTGAAACGACGTTTTCGTCATTTGAACCCCACTGTACGTTGAACGTTTCTTTCTGTTTGAACACCGAAACGTAACGTGCCGTAAGGTACACGGGAAGACCGCCGGTTTCGAGAACGTTGTCCCCGCCGAGGATATCCGCACCAACTATTTCGATGTCGTATTCTCCGCAAACGTAGAACTCCACTCTGCCGCCGTCGGTTGTGTTGACAACGGCGTGGTCGGAGCCTTCGTCTATTGTGAGTATGCCGTCGGACACCTTGCAGCCTTCCGTGCTTTCGATAACGGAAACAGACATTCCGAGCTCGTCGAGAGTCATTGCCTTCAAGTGCGTGCGTACGGTGTTGCCGAACACGGTGTATGCGGGAGAAACGGTGATGTGCAGTTGCTGTGCCGCTTCGATCCAGACGCCGGTCAGGCTCTTGACTTCCAGTTTGACGTCGGCTTCGCCCGCTCCTACCGCGGTGATTATACCGTTTCTGTCAACGGTTGCCACGGTGTCGTCGGAACTTGTCCAGCGTATATCCGCAAGCGAGCTGTCCAAAGGAGTGAGAACGGCGTCGGCTTTGACGGACTCCCCTACCTTAAGGTCGGTGTCGTCGCATACCGCGGTGACGTTTTCAACGTCGCTGCCCACGGTAACAAAACAGGACGCGCTGTAAGTTTCGGCGGTGACGACCAACTCGAAACTGCAATGTATTCTCACGTCGAGATAACCGCCAGTAACTTCGCTGGCGGGCTGTTTGTCGGCGTCGAGAATGGACGCATACCAAAAACCGTCCTTTCCGTTTTCGGAGTCGGGATATTCGGGGTCTCTGCTGTGAACGTTACGCAACGACCACGTATAAGTCTTGTCGGTGGCTTTCTCGGGGTAAACGGTAACCGTAAGCGGCAGGTCTTCCAGTCTGTAAAGACCCTCTTGCAGCTCCAGTCCGAGAGTCTGCTTGTCGAATTCTATACCCTCGACGCCGATGTAAGCGCGCACGGAAACAAAGGTGGTGACAAGACCGACCATCAGTACGACCAGCAAAGGCACGACGATTAGTATTCCTACCAATATTTTTTTCATTTGACGCCTCTGTTACGGAGCGATGTTCTGATATCTCTTTTCGAGATTTACGAACAGTGTAGTAACGCTTGCCGCAAGTATAACGACGGAAATCATCGAAAGAATGAGATAAATGTCATTCATACCGTCGATGATGACCTTGTCGCCGATTTGCAAGGGCAGGAAGCTGAATATCATGGAGAACACGCCGTAAGCAACTGCGACGAGAATACCTACGAGCAGCGAAACGGCAACGTTCTTGTTTGCGCTGACGAGCTCGCCGTCACCGACAACGTTGAAGGTCGGCGACTTGACGTCCGCCCATATTGCAAGGCAAGTAAGGGACAGAACGAGCATTTCGGAGATGATGAAAATGCAGCCGATGTCCATAGATGTGAGCAGATTGCCCGCTTTGTCCGTACCGAAAGCGGCGGCGACGACTATGCAGGAAAGCACGACGGAGCCCGTTCCGACAACGGCGTAGAGGAAGAGTTTTGCGAGTATCTGCTGCGTGTAGCTTACGGGTATTATCTTCGTGTGATAGAACGCGTTGCCCTCTCTGGAAATCGAGGTGGACGCAAAGGACACGATAATTGTTACGAAGATAATGATAACCAGAAGCGTAAGACCGGGAACGATAGCCGCGCCGACGGTATCCTTACCCATTGTAGCCGCAAGGTCGTTGCAGTAGTACACCATAACGGGCGCCGCAATAGCCATTGCAAGGTACTGGAAGGAGTAGTTGAAGGAACGCAGAATGAGGAAGAATTCGCGATGCAGAAGCGTTCCGAACACGGAGCGTTGGACGTTGGGGGTTTTCTTGTGGAAGGAAACCTTTTCGGTCTCGATGCCGTTGAGTATTGTTTTGTAGTACGCGCGTGTGGTAGTGAAATATGCACCTACGCCGAGCGCGCCCGTCATAAGTACGATGTACAGGAAGGAAAGTCCGATGTCCGCTCCCGTAAACATACCCGACGCTTTGCCGTTGAGCAGGATTGCGTACCATTTGAAAGGATAAGCCGCGGCGGCGAAATCCCTGTAACGGGCAATCATTTCCGCCGAGAACATATTCTGCCCTTCTTCCTTCATGTAGGTAAGAATGCCAGACAGCGCGGTCATATAGAGAATGAAACCCGCGCAGATGATGCCGATGAGGAAGATAAGAACGAGCAGGAACTGGTTCTTCACGAGGTTTACGAGCATCATAACGGGAATTGCGAGCAGGTTTGCTATTGCATAAGGCAACAACATTGCAACGAGCATGACGCCGAAGCTGGCGAAGTAGTAACCGGGACCCGCCGAAGTCACAACGCCGAAGATGATGTAGAAAGGCAGAATGACCATTGCATTGATTATCACGTTGTGGATAAAGCAATAAATGGACTTTGCGAGCAGAATTTCCTTACCGCTTACGGGGAAACGCAAAAGCAACTCGTTGTCGCCGCTCATATACAGGTTTTTGACGACGTTGCCGATTGCGACGGCGGTGGTGATTACCATCGTGAAAACGGTTGCGAGCACGAGGAATTCGAAGCGCAGGTTGGAACGCTTGACGAACATATCGGTGAGGAAGTAAATACCCGCAACGAGAATTGCATAAACCGCAATCGTGAAAATCACGTTGACGGCTTTCATAACTTTGTCTTTTACGCTCATTTCGACCTTTGAGCCGAAACGGGAGCGCAATTCCAGACGCAGCAGCGATTTAACGCTTGCCCAGGATACGCTGTCTTTCATTTGCTTACTCCTCCGACGCGTTCGCGCTGTCTTCCTTTGCCTCTTCTTCTACGGGCATATCGGGACGCATATCCGCCTGTTCCTGCGCGACGTAGTCTTCGAAAAGTCTCTTTTCGTAAGTACCGGTGATTTTGAAGAAACGTTCTTCGAGGTTTGCTTTGTTTTCTTCGTGACCCGCAAGGTCGAAGCAGTCGATGAGGTGTCCTTCGTTGATGATTGCGACACGGTGGCAAAGACGCTTGACGAGGTCGAGGTTATGGCTGGAGAAGAACACGGTGTTGCCTTTGGCGCAGTGCTCTTTCATATACGCGATTATTTCCGCGGTGGACTGAGGGTCGAGACCCATCATAGGTTCGTCGAGAACCCAGAGTTTGGGCTCGTGAATGAGCGCGGCGATGATACAGATTTTCTGTTTCATACCGTGGGAGTACGACTTGATTTGTCTGTCGATTGCGAAACGGAGTTTGAAAAGGTCGAGATATCTTTCCAGTCTTTCCGTTCTGTCCTCTTTGGACACGCGGTAAAGGTCGGCTACGTAGTTGACGTATTCTCTGCCCGTGAGTTTCTCGTAAACAGAATGGTTGTCGGGGACGTAACCCATATTCATTTTGGCTTTGATGGGTTCTTTCTGAATGTCGTAACCGCAGACTTCGATTGTGCCGCCGTCAAAAGGCAGAATGCCCGTCAGGCATTTGATTGTCGTGGATTTGCCCGCTCCGTTTTGTCCCAGAAAACCGAAGATTTCGCCGGGACGGAGTTCGAAAGATATATCGTCAACCGCAACGCGGTCGCTTTTGGGATAGACTTTTTTGAGATTTCTAACAGTTAACATATTTTTTCTCCTTTTGATTTCGTGTGTATATGCGCGCCTACGCGCGCCTGTGTGCGCGGAAAACGCAAAAGAATGCGCCCTCGCGCAGCCGTGTGTTCCCGAAGGAAAAATCGATTATTGCAACATTACGGAAGAAACCTTCAAAACGAATGAAGGCGAAGAATTCTTTTTACTGTTATCGGAAAGTCGGTCGGGAACGTCCGCGTGCAGGAGTTGCACGGTAGGAACGCCCGCCGAAGCAAAAAGCATTTTGACCCAGTTGCCTAGGACGACGGAACCGAGAATAAGGTAGAACCCGCAAATGCCGAATACGACAGAGGCGCTGATTACGGATTTGAACAGCAGAACGTCCATATACTCCGCCGCGCAGTGTTTCAACAAGGTCATTGCAACCACCGAAGCCGCAGTCGCGGAAACGACGGCTCTGAAGCCGGCAGGAAGTTTTTTTATCAGGGCGACGAGAAGAAGAGTTCCTCCCACGACGAGCAGCGAACCCGCAATTCCGAGCAACGCGCCCACCACGCCGATGATGACCGTAATCATATCCAACATATCACAATCTCGACCGTGCGCCGAAACGCAACGTTCAACATAGATTTTTATTGTAGACATTTTAGCATTTTGCCGAAAGAGTGTCAAACAAATTCACACCTATGCAAATTTGGCTTAATTTCGCAAAATGAACGCCTTTATCGTATAAATATGACAGATAAACTCCTTATTGTGTCGATTGATTTTAAGGTTGCAAAGCCGATCCGTCCTTTGCCCCGTTCGGACGCCGCAACTCATCGCCCTCTCGCGCTCGTTCAACCTTTGTCGCCCGACGCCAAAAAAATACGCGCTTTTCAGTCCTGCGTCCTGAAAACAAACCGCTTGACTAATCGGATTTTTTGATTTATAACATACAAGGTTATTAAAAAAAGGAGGTAGCTTAATGATAAACGCAATGAACTTCGACGAACTACTCTTACCTCTTGCTCTTATTCTTCTCGTTTCCAAACTGCTTTCGTTGCTCGGCAAGAAACTCGGACTTCCTCAGGTCATAGGAATGATAGTCGCAGGTATTCTGCTCGGTCTTGTCAAACTCATACCGGGACAGGAAGTATTCACCCCGACCGCGCTCGAAGGTCTTTCCTTCCTTGCGAAAATCGGCGTCATACTGATAATGTTCTCGGCAGGCCTCGGCACGGACATCAAGCAGTTCAAACAATCGGGCATCCCTTCCGTAATCATCACGGTTATGGGCGTTGCGTTCCCCCTTGTATTCGGCTTTATCGTCGCGGCGTGTTTCTTCTACGGCGGACTCACGGGGCTCAGCCATCATGACCTCATTTCCAGCCTGTTCTACGGCACCATACTTGCGGCAACTTCCGTCAGCATAACCGTCGCCGCACTCAAAGAACTCGGCAAACTCAACACCAAGGTCGGCATGTCCATAATCACGGCGGCAATCCTCGACGACATCATCGGCGTGGTTCTGCTCTCCCTGTTCATCGGACTGGACACCAGCGGTACGGCTTCCGACATCGGCAAGACAATCGGCATGATGATTGCTTTCTTCGCGGCAGCTGTCGCAGTCGGCATCGTCCTGCGCTGGGCAATCAAGTTCATCTCCAAACGCCACCCCCACACAAGACGCATACCGATTATCAGTTTCGCAATGTGCTTCTTCTTCGCATACGCCGCCGAAACGTGGTTCGGAGTTGCGGACATAACGGGCGCATACGTCGCAGGTCTGTTGCTTGCGGGCATCAGCGAAGCCGAATACGTGGACAAGAAAGTGGAAGTCAGCAACTATATGATTTTCGCACCCGTATTTTTCGCGAATATCGGCATTTCTACCTCGTTTGACACAATCAACGCCACAATGGTCGGGTTCGGTTTCTGCTTTATCCTTGCAGGTATCCTCGGCAAACTGCTCGGCTGCGGTTGCGGCGCATTGATTTGCAAATACGGCATAAAAGACAGTTTCCGCGTCGGCGCCGGTATGATGGTTCGTGCGGAAGTGGTGCTTGTATGCGCACAGAAAGGCGTCGACTCCGGACTTGTCGACCCCGGCATTATGCCCTTCGTACTCATACTGATAATCGCCACTACTCTGCTCACTCCTCTTATCCTCAAAATCTCCTACCGCCACGACAAGAGCGAACTTCCCCCTGTGGACGGCGGATTTACTCCCCCCGAAGAGGTCAGCGTAATGGACAGCTTTGCTGGAACTTCCGTCGACTCACAGCCCGACGGAACGCAGACTTCCGACCCTGCAACGGAAAACACGGCGGAACAGAACGCCTGAATGTTTCATTGACAGAGCGACACGTTGCATTGACAGCGTGACGAAGAAAGCGCGCAACTGTGTAATGACGCGTAATGCAACGGCGCGCAATCCGAAGCGGTCAGCTCCAAGCTCAAATCGCTCACAAATAAATCTAGGATAAATTCAAATCGCTCATCAATTGAAATCATTCAACTTCAAACGGCATTCAATCAATGCAAGCAAAATCAAAAACCCCGCACCGATGTGCGGGGTTTCTTTTCGTTGCCTTTTGCAGAATTCTTGCCGTTTTGCCTTATTTCAGAAGGCTTTTGCCCGTCATTTCCGCGGGTACGGTAAGTCCCATGAGTTCGAGCAGCGTAGGCGCGATATCGCACAGTTTGCCGCCGTCTGCAAGCGTTTTGTCGGTGTCGCCGATAAGCACCAGCGGGACGGGGTTGGTTGTGTGCGCCGTGAACGGAGTTCCGTCCGCATCGAACATATGGTCTGCGTTGCCGTGGTCTGCCGTAAGCAGAACTTTTCCGCCGCCTTCGAGCACTGCGGCAACAACTTCGCCCACGCATTCGTCAACGGCTTTGACTGCCGCTTCCGCCGCCGCGAATACGCCCGTATGACCGACCATATCGCAGTTTGCGAAGTTGAGTATCATGACGTCGTATTTACCGCTCTTTACGAGTTCGATTGCTTTATCCTTGACTTCGTAGGCACTCATTTCGGGTTTGAGGTCGTAAGTCGCGACTTTGGGAGAAGGAATAAGAACTCTGTCCTCGCCTTCGTTGGGGGCTTCAACGCCGCCGTTGAAGAAGAACGTAACGTGCGCATACTTTTCGGTTTCCGCAATGCGGAGTTGCTTCTTGCCGCATTTTGCGAGATATTCACCGAGGGTATTGACAAGCGTACGGGGTTTGAACGCGATTTCGATGTTTTTGAACGTTGCGTCGTAACGGGTAAAGCAAACGTATTTGGGCGCAAGGAAGCCCGTTTTACGGTCAAAACCGTCGAATTCTTCCTGCGAAAGCGCACGCGTCATTTCGCGGGCACGGTCGGGACGGAAGTTGTAGAAAATCACGCTGTCGCCCTTTTCGACTTTTGCGACGGGCGCGCCGTTTTCGATAATGACGGTGGGCAGCACGAATTCATCCGTAACGCCCTGACGATAGCTTTCTTCGATTGCTTCCACTGCGCTGACGGCAAGGTTACCCTCTCCGAGGGTAAGCATATCGTAAGCCTTTTCCACGCGGTCCCAGCGGTTGTCGCGGTCCATTGCGTAATATCTGCCGCAAACGGTCGCAATTTTGCCAGTTCCGAGTTTTGCGATGTATTCTTCGAGTTCGCGTGCATAACCCGCCGCGCTTTCGGGAGGCAGGTCACGTCCGTCGAGGAAGCAGTGTACGAAAACTTTTTCCACTTTTTCGCGTTTTGCCATTTCGAGCAACGCGAACAGATGTTCGATGTGACTGTGAACTCCGCCGGGTCCGAGCAAACCCATAAAATGCAGTTGTTTGCCGTTGTCGCGCGCCGCGTGCATAGCGTCGAGCAAAACGCCGTTTTCGAAGAAATCGCCGTCGGCTATTTCCTTGGAAATGTGCGTGAGGTCCTGATAAACCACTCTGCCTGCACCCATATTGAGGTGACCGACTTCGCTGTTGCCCATCTGACCCGCAGGAAGACCAACGTCAAGACCGCTTGCGCCGAGCGTTGTATGAGGATATTTTGCAAACAGTTTGTCGAGGTTGGGAGTACCCTGCATGGTAATCGCGTTGTCCTTACCCGCAGGTGCGATTCCGAACCCGTCCATTATAATCAGTGCGTACATAACACTCCTTTTCCGTCATAAGACGGAACGGACGCTGACGTCCGTTTCTGTGCACATTTTACAACGCACAATCCGCCGAGCGGAATTATCCTCTCGGCTGACCGTGTCGTGATGAATTATCAGTAGTTGACGACTTTGGAGAAGTCTTCCGCTTTCAGGGACGCGCCGCCGATAAGACCGCCGTCGATTTCGGGCATTGCCATGAGTTCCGCAACGTTCTTGGGGTTCATGCTGCCGCCGTACTGAATGCGTACTTTTTCTTCCGCGCACTTGGGGCAATAAAGTTTTGCCATGGTGTCACGGATAACTTTGATGGTATCGTTCGCGTCCTGTGCGGTTGCGGTTTTGCCCGTACCGATTGCCCAGACGGGTTCGTACGCGATGACGATGTTTTCGAGTTCGCTCTTGTCGATGTCCTTGAATGCGCCGACGGTCTGACGGGTGACGACTTCTTCGGTCTTGCCCGCTTCGCGTTCTTCAAGCAGTTCACCGACGCAGATGATGGGTTTCAGACCCGCTGCGAGTGCTGCTTTGACGCGAGCGTTGACGGTTTCGTCGGTTTCACCGAAATACTGTCTTCTTTCGCTGTGACCGATGATGACGTACTCGACGCCGAGTTCGACAAGCATTTTCGCGCTGATTTCGCCCGTAAACGCACCTTTTTCCGCCCAGTGCACGTTTTCCGCACCCACTTTGATGTTGGTGCCTTTGGTCGCTTCGATTGCGGCGGCAAGATCGGTGTAAGGGGTGCAGATGACAACGTCACATTTCGCGTCTTTCACGAGAGGAATGAGGTCGGCGACGAGTGCCTTGGTTTCGGCTATGGTGTTGTTCATTTTCCAGTTACCGGCGATAATGGGTTTGCGCATAATAAATCTCCTTTGAATGCTACGCATTCCGATATTGTATTCTTAGTGTTTCCGACGTCGCGCGTCGGTCAACCGAACGTCAGAAAGGTTCGGTCAGTCCTTGTCGTTGAGGCATGCGATACCGGGCAGAACTTTTCCTTCGAGGAATTCGAGGGACGCGCCGCCACCGGTGGAAATGTGGGTCATCTTGTCGGCATAACCGAGCTGTGCAACTGCCGCCGCGCTGTCGCCGCCGCCGATGATTGTGATGGCGTCGGTTTCCGCAAGTGCCGCCGCAACCGCTTTGGTACCCTTTGCGAAGTTTTCCATTTCGAAAACGCCCATAGGTCCGTTCCAGACGACCGTCTTTGCATTCTTGACTGCCGCGGCATACTGTTCGATGGTCTTGGGACCGATGTCGAGACCCATCCAACCGTCGGGAATGTCACCTTCGACAACTTTGATGTTTGCGTCGTTGGAGAACGCGTCGGCTATAACGTTGTCAACGGGCAACATAAGTTTGACGCCCTTCTTTTCCGCGTCTGCCATAAGGTTCTTTGCAAGTTCGATTTTGTCTTCTTCGAGAAGGCTGCTGCCGACGTTGTAGCCGAGAGCCTTGCGGAAGGTGTACGCCATACCGCCGCCGATGATAAGTGCATCGCACTTATTGATAAGGCTTTCGATGACGCCGATTTTATCGGAAACTTTCGCGCCGCCGAGAATTGCGACGAAAGGACGTGCGGGATTTTCAACTGCGCCGCCGAGGAACTTGAGTTCCTTTTCGATGAGGAAACCGCTGACGGCAACGGGAGCAAAACCGTACTGAACGATACCTGCGGTCGTCGCGTGTGCGCGGTGAGCGGTACCGAATGCGTCGTTGACGTAAACGTCACAGAATGCGGACAGTTTCTTGCACAGTTCTTCGCTGTTCTTTTCTTCGCCAGCGTCGAAACGGGTGTTTTCAAGCAAAACGCATTCGCCGTCTTTGAGCGCCGCGACTTTTGCCTGAGCGTCCTCACCGACGAGGTCGGTTGCGAAACTGACTTTGCCGGGGAAGATTTCCGCCAGTCTGTCGGCAACGGGTTTCAAAGAGAATTTCTTGGGGTCGTTTTTGAGAGCCTTAGCGATATACTCTTCTTTTGCCGCAGCCTGTTCTTCGGCGGGAAGAGCTTCGACCGCTTTCTTTTCTTTCTTGGTGAGACCGAAACCGGGAGTAAAGATGTTGTGGGGTTTGCCGAGGTGCGAACAAAGAATGACTTTTGCGCCGTGGTCCATCAGATATTTGATGGTAGGCAGAGCGCCGTTGATTCTGTTTTCGTCGGTGATGACACCGTCAGCCATAGGAACGTTGAAATCGACACGGGTAAGGCACTTTTTGCCTTTGACGTCGATGTCTCTGATAGTCATTTTACTCATAGGAAATTCTCCTTGCAAAAATTTTCTAGGCGCAGGGCGCCCGCACTTTTAACGGCAAATATTATAGCACACGCACACGCGCAAAGCAAGCAAAAAAGCCTTGTCGCAAGCGAAATCGGAAAAGCCAAACGAAAAAACGAACCTAAACAAATGCGGTCAAATCCAAATAAAAAATGCACGTTTCAAAAAAAGACAGCATTTTCAAACAAAACCGACATCTTTTTTGATAAAAAAGCAACACACAGCGCCGTGAAAACCGCGAAAAAAGAACAATGGGCAACAAATCAAAGCCTGTCGACACTTCAACACGCCTTTATTCCCTGTCCACACACTTAAAATGCGCCGAAAATTCTTTTACCCGCAATTTATAACACGTATCGTGTTCACAACCGACAACCAGAAACGCATACGGCGCCATCATACTGCAATTAAAACACGATACGTATATTATTGCGTAAGCCCCAGCAAATAATCGGCACTTGGCTATAACGCACCATATCAACGATCTTGACAATAATACAGGCACCTGTCATTCGGATACACTCGATAACTTTGATTTCGATATATTATGCGGAATGTAATTGTCAAACTTTTTGGTGATCAACAGAATAGTAATAAAAAATCCGAAGCAACGTGCTTTGGATTTCAATTTAATATTGGATACGATAAGTGTACTCTGACGAATGTTTAATCAGTACTGCGTAAGTTTGCCCGTATCTTTAAGTCCTGCGTACGAATGATGTCGCAACGCTTCGTAAACGACAACGGCAACGGAGTTCGAAAGATTGAGAGAACGCGCCTCTGCTATCATTGGAATACGTATCGTGTTTTCATAATTGGCGTGCAGAAGTTCTTCGGGAAGTCCTTTGGTTTCTTTGCCGAAAACGAGATAGTCGCCCGCCTGATAATCCGCCGCATCGTAACGGTGACACGCTTTTGTAGAGGCATACCAGTAATTTTTGCCTTCGGGCAATGTTTTGGAGAAAAAGTCGTCGAGATTTTCATAAACGGTGAAATCCGTAAGATGCCAGTAATCAAGCCCCGCTCGTTTCAACGCTTTGTCCGATATATCGAAACCGAGCGGTTTCACCAAATGAACTTTGCAACCCGTAGCAGCGGCAGTTCTGACTATATTTCCCGTGTTCTGCGGAATTTCGGGTTCGACAAGAACTATGTTAAACATCTTTTCTCCTTTCCGTCGTCAAATACTTCGGCACGACGGTTTTAGAACAAGTAACGCGCGACTATATCGTTTATGTCGTCGGGTGACGCCGCCGTCGATATGGCAAGCCGAACCGCTTTCGAGTTCGGCGTGTTCTTTGCGTAGTGGCAAAGATGGAGTTTCATACTGTTCGCCACGCTTCTGGTCGGCATAAGCAAACCGAGCACGCGCATGTGTTCTTCGACTGCGGCTTTTACGTCAAAGTTGTTTCTCGCTTCCTGCATAGCCGCACGAGCCGTCAAGCGCATTTCCGGCAAAATCTCGCCGTCGTCACCGAAAATTTCTTCATCGCTATATTCCGCCATTCGGTTGAGCACGTCGAAAAGCCAAGGTTGACCGAGCGCGCCTCGTCCTATCATAAATCCGTCCGCGCCCGTAATACGGCGCACTTTCCAAAAGCTCTCCGCGTCGGTTATGTCTCCGTTTGCGATAACGGGAATGTCAAGCGCGCGTTTGACTTCTGCGGTCACTGTGTGGTCGGCTTTTCCGCTGTACATCTGTTCGCGGAAACGCGGGTGCACAGCAACTGCGGCGGCACCGCCTTTTTGTGCGGAAAGCGCGCATTCCACGGCAAGCACTTCGCCCTCTTTTATTCCCGCACGCATTTTTACGGTAACGGGTTTGCCCGCGCCTTCACGTACGGCAGACACGATTTCTTCAATGAGTGACGGATTGCTCATAAGTGCGCTTCCGTCGCCGTTTGAAAAAACCTTGCGGACGGGACAGCCCATATTTATGTCGATTATGTCAAACTTGCCGATACTCGGGTGCTTTGCCGCACGATACATAAACTCGGGGTCGCTCCCGAACAACTGAACGGCGACGGGATTTTCTTCTTCGGACGTATACAGCAGACTTTCGGAGCCTTTATTGTTATAGCAAAGACCTTTGGCACTCACCATTTCGGTGTATGTAAGACCGGCACCGCCTTTTGTGCAAAGCAAGCGGAAACCTGCGTCGCTGAATCCCGCAAGCGGCGCAAAAAGAATATCCGACCGAGTGTTCACTCCGCCGATGTTCATTCGGTTTTCCTCTCGTCGCGTTTGACTTCGTCCCAAATTTTGTCGAGTTGTTCGAGCGTAAAGTCGGTCATTTCTTTGCCTTGGGCTTTCACTCTTTCTTCGACAGCCGCAAATCTTCTCAAAAACTTCGCATTGGCTTCGCGAAGCGCGGTTTCGGGTTCAACCTTGAAAAATCTGAGCACGTTGACAACGGCAAACAGCAAATCGCCGGCTTCTTCCACGCGGTGCGCGGCGTCGCTCTGCAAAAACTCCGCAAGTTCCTCGCCGACTTTGTCCGCCGCGGGTTTGTAATCCGACCAGTCAAAACCGCATTTCTTTGCTATTTTCTGGATTTTTTCGGCGTACAGCAAGGACGGCAGGTTTTTCGGCACCCGTTGCATTGCGTCGGTGTTGGACGTATATTTCTTTTCTTTCTTTTTGGCTTCGTTCCAGAAATTCAACGCTTCGTCTGCGTTGTTTGCGTGGTTTTCGCCGAATATGTGCGTATGTCTGTCAAGCAGCTTGCGGCACAACGCAGTCAGCATATCCGAATAATCGAACTCGCCGCTCTCGGAGGCAATCTGCGTGTGGAAAACCGCCTGCATCAACACGTCGCCGCTTTCTTCGAGCATCATATCCCTGTCGGCACAGTCAATGGCTTCGACGAGTTCGTAGGCTTCTTCGATAAGATTGATTCTTATGCTTTCGTGCGTCTGGGCTCTGTCCCACTCGCAACCGCCTTCGCCGCGCAAACGCGCCATGATTTCCTGCAAATCCGAAAAATCGAATTTTGCGTGTTCGGTGAGTTTTTCGCCGTCAAGCACAAGCTTGTCGAAATCTTCGCAAGGAAGTGCCGAAACTTCAAAAAACAGAACTTCGTCACCGCGCAACGCCGTTACGTTTTTCGCTTCGCCGTAAACCGCCGCAAGTTTTGTTTTCAATGCAGGAATATCGGACGCAGTTACGTTTTTGACAATCAAAGGAATGCGTTTGTTGACGGAAACCGCAGGCAAAATCAAATCCTGCGGTATGTAAACCTGTTTTGACTCGTCGGACAGTCTGCCGCAACCGCAGCGACCGCCACCGTGATGTTCGCAAGAATGCATAGTCACTCCCAAAATCTGACGATTTTTCTGAATTTCAAAAAGAATTTTCCGAAAGGCATAAGCGCGAATTCCGACTCGTCGAATACTCCGAAAAGCGTAACGAGCCAAAGGTACACGAGTCCGCACATAACGCCGCCCGCAACCAGAACGCCTATATCGGTAGGCACGTACTCGCGCACAACCAAACCTATCAGCGCCATTATAACACCGCTGAGCATAGTTTGGGCAATATTTTTTTCCACTCTGACTTCCGTAAGTCTGTAAAAGGCGATGTTACACCCCGCAAGAGAAACCGCCGACATCGCAACTGACGCCACGGCGGCACCCGCTATTCCTATGAATCTAACGGCGACTAGTGACACTACAACTTTTACAACAATTGCCGTAAAAAGGCTTTTAACTGCCGAATATGTGCGGTCAAGTCCCTGCAAGAGCGAAACGTATATCTGTGTCGCGCTTGTCATAACCACACTGAATGCCGCGATTTTCAGCAGTCCGGCACTCAACGTAACGTCGTTTTCCGACAATGCGGGATAAAGCATAGAAAGTATGTTTTTGCCGAAAACCATAAAGAACAAAGTCGCGGGGACGCCGATAAGATATACGAGTTTTACGCTCAACCGACTTTTGGAAACAATGGCGGAAACGTCGTGCTCGACGCGCGACAAAGACACCGAAGGCACAACGGCAATGGCAAGCGACATTATGATTACGACGGGCATATTGACAAGCGAGTTCACGGGGCCGCTGTAAAGCCCGTACTGCGCCGTGGCAAGCGCTGTTGACGCGCCGCCCCATTTGAGCGCGTTGACGATAATCATACTGTCGAAAAAAGAACCGAGCGGCATCATAAGTCCGAGAAGCGCAATCGGAAACGCCACTTTGAACATTTCGCCCGCCTCTTTTCTGTCGGGAATAAGTCTTTCTTTTGCCTTGCCGCGTGAACGTACGAAATAGGTTATCACGAGATACAACGCCGCAACCAATTCGGACACCGTTATGCCCGCAAGCGCGCCGCAAACCGAAGCGGTTACGCCCCTCGGCGCAAGAGCGACGGCAAACCCAACGCCGACGGCAAGTTTGACGACCTGTTCCACAACGTTGGAAACAGCCGTCGGAACCATATACATTTCGCCCTGAAACCAGCCGCGCAGCCCTGCAATAATACCCACGAAAAAGACAGACGGAGCAATGACCGTATAACCTATTGCCGTGGCTTCGTTGCCTTGCCAGCGGGCAAGAACGGACGACAAAGCAATGACAAGCACGCCCGCAAGCGCCGACATCGTAGTCAGCGTAATCAACGCGGACACAAGATAGCGTTTTGCGCCTTCGCCGCGCGCTTTGTGTTCTGCGACTATACGCGAAAGCGCGGTCGGAATGCCCGCCGTCGACATAGTCATAAACAGCGCGTACACGGGAAAAACCAACTGGTACATTCCCATACCTTCCGCGCCGAGTATGTTGGTGAGCGGAACACGGTAAAACGCTCCTATGAGTTTTGCGACAATTCCGCCGAGTGCAAGCACGGCGGCTCCGCCCATAAGTCGCCCCGTTCTCAGTTTCTTGTTCTCACCGTCTTTTTTCATTGTTCCAGCACCGCTCCGAGCATCTGTGCGGCAAAGTTCAGATAATCCTTGAACTCCGCAACGTTTTCACCCGCACAAAACAACGCTCCGCTCACGTCGCCTTGAGCAAAAACGGGCACGGAAATCACACTACCGCTGCCGAAACTCACGCCTTCGCACACATCGAAAATACTTTTTTCCGAAATCTCGGAAACGTTTTCCGCTCTCAACAAAGACAGTTCCGCGGCACGTTCGGACGCGCGCTGTCCTTCCGCGATTTTGACGTTTACTCCCGCCGCCGCGACGACTTCTTCGGCAGCTATTATAAAAACGTCACAATGCGTCATACGGTTCAGTTCTTTGACCGCCGTTCTGGCAAAACGCCTGAATCCGTTGAACCCCGAATGGCGACGGACAAACAGCTGTTCGCCGTCCGAAAAGATTTCCATTTCGTCGCCTTCCGAAAGCCGCAACGTTTTTCTGAATTCCTTGGGAATGACAATTCTTCCGAGTTCGTCCATTCTGCGGACGATGCCGAAACCGCTCATAAAAAAACCTCCCGTTCAGCGGATAGTTTTCGCAACGGAAGGTTTATTATTCGGCTTGCAAATCAAATCTTGCCCGTCTTTTTGCTTTTACGGCAACCGTCAAATCACACAATCTGACGGGAAATACAGACAGACATGTTATACGCTACTTTTGCAATTTCTTTGCTTTGTCGTCGCTTACGAGTTCAAGTACATAAGAGGTAAATCCCACGTCCTCGATAAAGTCGGAAGGCAGAAACTTGACGCGTTTGAAGTTTTCGAAATGTCGGTAATGGGCAGGCAAAAGCACGGGCGTGGATACGTCAAGCAGATATGAGACGTTCTGCACCGCGTCGCGAAACCCCGAGGACGTGAACTTGTGGTCACCCTCGTACACGACGTCGCGGAGTATTCTGTCCGCGTTCATCACCTTCGCCCAGATTTTCATCAGTACTCCGCGACTATTTCGCCGAAATAGAAATTGTGTTTGTCACCCGTGGGATACCATTTTTCCACGGCGGAAATATCCATATCGCCCATGGGAAGAACGCCCAGAACCTTGCACTCGAAATAGCGTGCACACCCTGCCACAACGCAGGTGCCGACCTGTTTTGCGGGTTGTTTGACGAGTCCCGTTTCCTTCCATTTGTCGTAGTCGCGGCCGCTCTTGCTTCCGCAGAAAGCGATTTCCTGTTTCATAGTACCCGCGGCGGGCACACTTACGGTGAACTCACCCGTTTTGTCAAGCATCTCTTTGGTGTAACGGCTGTCGCGAATGGGCGCAACAAAAACCTTTTTGCCCCACATAACTCCGACAAAACCCCAACTTGCGACCATTACGTTGTCGCCTGCGGTCACGAACGCGCCCGTATTGAACGCAGAGTTCATAAAATCCATATCCTTGAATTCGACCATAAAAGCTCCTTGTAGACAACTTTGAGTATTCAGTTTCAAACCGTTGCTTTCGCATTTATAGTATGATAACATAATCGCGATGGTCACGGCAACACCCATCAATAAAAAAAACCGAGGTAATATTTTGAAAAAGAGCGTATTTTTCGTTGCGCGTTCCGCGCTTATCGCGGCAATTTACTTTGCACTTGCCACCGCCCTGCAACCCATCTCTTTCGGCGCCGTCCAGTTCCGACTTTCGGAAGCGCTTGTATTGCTGCCGCTTTTCATGCCCGAATCGATTATCGGCATAACGGTAGGTTGTTTCCTTTCCAACTTTTTCTACTCTACGGTATACGACGTGATATTCGGAACGGCGGCAACCCTGATTGCAGGCGTTCTTACTTACGTTCTGCGCAGACACAAACTCGTCGCCGCAATACCGCCCGTCATACTCAACGCCATTCTGGTTCCGCTGATTTGGATTGTCGACGGCTCGGACGCCGCATATTTTCTCAACTTCGGGCTGATATTCGCATCGGAAGCCATAGTCGTCTGGGTGATAGGTTTTCCGCTCACAATACTTTTGGAAAAAGCCTTGCGCCGCGCGGGACTTATGTTCTACACGGGAAGACGCGATATTCCGTATGTCCGCGAACGACGCGAAACTGACGAAGAAACGGACGACTGACAGTAAAATTTTGACTTGCATCGGTACTGCTTTGCAACCATTGTGTTGCCTTGCAATGTCAGGCTAAAACGCCGCAAAACTTACCAATCTGCGCCCGCTATGTGGCAATATGCCGTCCGCATTAAACGGAAAGCGCTGACCCGCTGTATCGACGTTCCTTTTCTGCGTCCCGACCGCCTTAAAAATCTTTCCGCCACTATATGTAGAAAAAATATTTTAGTGGAAATTATCTCTTTATTTCGGGCGGAAATTGTGATATGTTATTTATCACCGACGCAAAACCCAAAATTTCGGGAAAATTAGGGGAGCAAAAATGAGTTTCGCAAGATTTTCCAGCGACTTTTTAATGGAGAGTTTCACCCTCGTTGACAATCTGTTCATCAACGAGCATCTGCCCTATTGCGACGAAAAGCAAATCAAAGTCTATCTGTACGGGCTTTATATGTGCACTCTTCCGCAAAACAGCAATTCTTTGGAATCGCTGTGCGACGTACTGGGCGTGACCGAGTCCGAACTCGTCCGCATTTACCGCGAATTTGAAGACGCGGGACTGTGCAGAGTGACGGGAACGTCTCCCCTCGAAGTCACCTATCTTTCGCTGAAAGGCGCAAGCCAGCCGCCCAAGAAATACAAGTCGGAAAAGTGGCACGATTTCAACGAACATCTGCAATCGCTTTTCCCCGAACGAATGCTGACTCCCAACGAGTACAACGAGTACTACTCTTTCCTCGACGGGTGCAAACTCGACCGCGAAGCAATGCTGATGATAGTTCAGTACTGCATCGACCTCAAAGGTCAATCCGTACGCTATCCCTACATACTCACCGTTGCGCGCAACTGGGTACAGGACGGAGTGAGAACGGTTGCCGACGTCGAGAACAAGCTCAACGAATACGAAGCGCAGACCGACGATATGCGTGCCGTGCTCAACGCGCTCGGCAGAAAAACGGGAGCCGAACTCGAAGAAAAACAAATGCTGTTGAAATGGACGCGCAGTTGGGGTTTCGAACTGCCCGCCATAATCGCCGCCGCGAAAGCGTTGAAAGGCGGCAAGAGTTTCAAGAAACTCGACCAGAAACTCGACGAATTTTACAGAATGTCCGTGTTCACGGCAGAGGATATGGCGGACTACAACCGCTACCGCGAACACATACAGGAGCTGACCGTAAAAATCAACAAAAACATCGGCGTATTCTACGAATCGCTTGACCATATCATCGAAGTCTACACCATACCGTGGACAAACAAAGGCTTCTCCGACGAAGCGTTGGTTACCGTTGCGCACTACTGCTTTTTGAGCGGAATCCGCACTTTAGAGGGCATGAACGGCGTGATAAACAAGTTTTTCGCGCAAGGACTGCTAACCGTCGAAGCCATTGACGATTTCATCGCGATACAGGTCGAACAGGACGAAAGGATAAAAGCGGTGATAGAAGCCTGCGGACGCACACGCAGCGTCACGCCTTCCGACCGCGACTACTACCGCACGTGGACGGCGACGTGGGGATTTGACGACGAAGTCATTTTGTACGCCGCGGAACTCTGCGCCGGCAAACCTTATCCCACATCTGCAATCAACAGACTGCTCTCCGAATGGAAGTCCAAAAACGTGCGCACGCTTGACGCGGCGCGCAAACACGGAGCAACCGTATCCTCTTCCGTAAACACTTCCAAGAACTTCGAGGAGCGCACCTACACGCACGAGCAACTTCAATCGGTAATCACCAACATAGACAACATTACGGACGCAGACCTATGAGAGAAAGAATTTTGCAACAGGTACTGAACGAAATGCGCGTTGCCCGCGGGAGAGAAGAACGCGAAGCCGAATTCCGCAAGAATGCGGCGTTCCGCATCGCGGACATTTCTTCAGCTCAAAAAGCCTACACCGACGCGCTTTACAATTCCTTCCTGCACCGCAAAAAGTACGCACCCGAGGTCGAACGTCTGCACGAAGAATACAAATCCGCTCTTGCCGCACACGGATACTCCGAACAGGATTTCCAAGCCGCACCCGTATGCCCCGAATGCGGCGGCAAAGGCATAGTGAACGGCGAACCCTGCAAATGCATTCGCGACGACTTCGTGAAAGCCTTGGGCAGGGAATGCGGCATCGACCCCGAAGGATTTTCTCTCGAAGATTTCGACGCGTCCGCAATCAAAGACGCCGCGCAGTCGGAAAGCCTTTCCAAAATCTATTCACTGATGTCGCGTTACGTCAACCTCTATCCAAACGTAAAACTGCGCACGCTCGTGTTCATGGGCAAGACGGGAACGGGCAAAACCATGCTTGCCGAAGCTATGGTACGCTCCGCCGTAAAACGCGGTTACAGCGCGCTGTTCCTTACGGCAATGAACTTCAACAACTTGCTGCTTGCCTGCCATACATCGCCCTACACGGAACGTGAAAGCATAATCCACGACGTCATGAACGCCGATTTGCTTGTACTCGACGACCTCGGCACTGAACCACGTCTGAAAAACGTCACCTGCGAATATCTGTTGCTGACTTTGGAAGAACGCGCAGCAAAGAAACATACAACCGTAATCACTTCCAACTTC
Organism: uncultured Eubacteriales bacterium; assembly: GCA_900545885.1. Taxonomy (GTDB): domain Bacteria; phylum Bacillota; class Clostridia; order Christensenellales; family CAG-917; genus Limadaptatus. The sequence goes on along the minus strand of URAF01000008.1, from coordinate 54,185 downwards.
ACGAGCGACGACTTCATTTCACACTACAACGAAAGGATATACTCCCGCATCTTCGACAAACGCACATCTCTCTCGCACACCTTTACGGGCGACGACCTGCGCACGGTCTGATTTCCGAAAAGCACAACAATAACGCACGGTCATATCGACCGTCCGCGCACTCCCCTGCAAACAAAGCAACCGCAATACAGCGGGCAAAATATCGTAAAAAACGAAAAAAGCGAACTTCGGTTCGCTTTTATTTTTGTTTGACTTCATTTAATCGGATTTGTTGGTTTACTTCCCGTCGGCATTCTCGACAAACTGCGCCAATGCCTTGAAGCACTTTGCAAGCAGTTCGGGATTCATATTGTCCGCCGTATCCGCCTGGGTATGATAATATTCGGGAAGGGACGAGTCAAGCGCGGTTACGCTTGTGGCTCTGAAACCGCTTTCGGCAAACGCCGCGGCGTCCGTTGCTCCGAAGCTCACGCCGCCTTTCAGACAGTCTGCGCCGCTTTCGGTTGCGGCGGCGATAAACTCGTCGGCAAGTCCCGCATCAAGTCCCACAAGCCCGTTAAGGTCGCGTACGCCCGCCTTGAAATGTTTTTCGTCACGAATTGTGTCAAGCACCAGAACGTATGTCGGGACGTCCTTGAAATCTTCACGGTGAGCGTCGCACCACGCTTTCGCGCCGCGCAAACCGCATTCTTCCGCACTTGTCAGAACAACGAGGATTTCCGTATTCTCGCATTGTACGCCGTTGTCTTTCATGGCTTTTAAAAGCGCCACGGCTTCGAGGCAACCGCTGAGATTGTCGTTTGCACCGTCAACAACTTTCTTTTTGTCGACGAAGAAGAAACACGCAAACCAGAACGGCACAAAGACCAAACCGACAAGTCCCACGATAAGATAGTCGCCCGCCGCAAGACCTGCGCCCATACTTCCGAGATACGCCCAGCGTGCAATGTCTGCCGCAAGCAGATAAAACGCGCCAACAACGGAAATTATCATTGCGGCGGCAAACGCCTTACCGCCGAATTTTGCGTGAAAAGCAAACTCATTCGACGCATCGGTGTGCGCAACGAAAATGATACGTCTTTTCATGACGCCCGCGCATTTTTTCACCGCCGTAAGGTTCTCAGACGATGCGGGCTTGTACATGCCGTCGAAAGCGCGTGAACAGAAAATACCTTGTACAAAGAAAGGAACGAGCGCGAGAATTATGAGCACCACGGAAACGAACGACACGAAAAAGTATGCGACAAAAGCCAGTATCGCGCAAACCACCGTGATGTAAATCCAACCCATTGCGGCGTCGGGAGCAAAGGAAAACTCCTCTTTGCCGACTTCGTCCGTGCATTCGGCAAGCTGTGCCGCCAGATATTCGCGAGCGGCGTTTTCACTCTCCGAACCCGCAAGACGGGCGGGCATTTCCGCAGTGATCTTTTTTGCTTCGTTTACAATAAATTCCGCACTCTCGGGCGCGGAATTCTTAACATCTTTCCAACTCATCAAAAGCCTCCGATATTCAGATTGCGCATCATCATTTCGAGCAACAGTTTGAGCACCTGCTTTTCGTTGGTCTCGAAATTGGCAAACGCCGTCGCAAAATAACGTCTGTTTGCCTCGTCGATGAGTTCGGCAACTTTTCTGCCCTCGTCCGTAAGCGCAAGTTCCTGTTCGCGCTTGTCTTCTTCGGACACGGTGGCAGTGATATAATTCTTGTCTTTGAGCAATTTGACGCTGCGCGAAACCAACGCCTTGCTGACGTCTGCAAGCATGGCAATTTCGCTTGCTGTGGGCGTGGTCTCTATACTGCTGAGAACCACGATTTCGTTGGGAGACAGGTCATAACCTTCCAGCGCATTGAGTTGGAAGTCGGTGTACGAGCGCAGCAGTTTGCGATACGCCGAAAAGAAATAAGCGGCATTTTTAACGTCCATAAAAATAGTATAACATTGAAACAATATTATTTCAACATTTATTGACGAAAAAAAGTTAACTTTCTTACCTAAAATGGAATTATGTCGCGAAAAGTCGCATTTTGCAGGCAACAAAACGTCATGTCGAACGAGCAATTTCCAAGTCGGCATGGCTCGTTCAATTCGCTTTTATTATACTGCATAGCAACACAGCAACGCGCTCAAACACGCATATTTTTGCAAAAATCAACGTTTTATACTTGCAAAAGTGCTGTTAAAATCCTATTTCTGCGATAATGCTCGCGCTACCACGGTGGCGCTTGTCCACGCCCATTGCAGATTGTATCCGCCGCAAAGACCGTCGACGTCGAGGATCTCTCCTGCGGCATACGCGCCCTTGCAAAGTCTGGATTGCAAGTCGCCGTCGAACTCGTCCGTATCCAATCCGCCCGACATTACCTGCGCGAAAGACTCGTCAACAAGCCCTTTGAGCACTGTTTTGTAATTCTTTACAATTCGGGCAAGCCTTTCAACGTCGGGTTTTTCTCCTGCTTTGCAACCTGCCCTTTCGGCTATTCTCTGCGAAACCATCGAATGGAAAAAACCTTTCAGAAGTTTCTCGGTGTTTTCGGCATTCATTTTGCGGAATATTTCGGCGACTTCGTGCTCGGAGTATTCGGGCATAAAGTTAATTGCGATTTCGTCACCGACTTTCGCATATCCTCTTGCGACAAAAGCGGACAAATTGAAAGTCGCAATTCCGCTCAAACCGAAATCCTTGAACAGCACTTCCCCTTTCTCCGTTCTGCCCGCCAGAGTAAGAGCGCATTTGACACGTATGCCGGAAAGGCCTTTGACGCTTTCTCTGTCCGTTTTCAAAGGACAAAGCGAAGGCACAAACGGTTTTGCTTTGTGTCCCAGCGCCTTGAAAAGAGAGGTCGAATCCGTTCCGAAAGTCGCCCGCGAACCGCCCGCAAGCACAACGTTTCGGGCACGGTATTCTTCAGTCTGCTTACCATCCTCGGTTTTCACTTCGACGCGCAACGTAAAGCCGTCTTTTTCCCGTGCAAGCCCCACGACTTCTCTGTCGCAAAGGAATTCCGCTCCGTTTGCAACAGCCGCCGCACGCAGAGCGTCCAGAACGGACGAGGCGCACTCTGAATAAGGATATATTCTTCCTTCCGTCTGTTTGGTAAAAAGTCCGAAACGGGCAAAATCGCAAACGGCGTCCTCTGCTCCGTATCTGCCGAGAAAGCCACGCACGAATTCGGGGTTATTGTACTTTTCGGGTGCGACGTCGACGGCGGACAGATTGCATTTGCCGTTGCCCGTGGCAAGCAGTTTTTTGCCTACCCGTCCGTTTTTTTCGAACAATACCGCACGCCTGCCGCACAACTTTGCGGCAATCATAAGTGCGGCGGCTCCACCGCCTATTATTGCTACGTCACACGTGTTTCTTTTCATACAGTCATTTTAGCATCAGGGCGCGTACAGGGCAAGACAAAAAAGCCCTTTTCGGGTAAAGACAATCTGCCGAGTCGCCCCGACATATCGAATGCAATCAATCAAACGGGTACAAATTAAAGCCCATTAGGGCTTTAACGGTTGCCGATCAAAGTTTGGTCAGATATTCGGAGAATTCCTTGACGACGTCGTCGTTGATGCTGTAACGCATCCAAAGACCTTGTTTATCGGCGTTGACCAGTCCGCTGTCGCACAGCAGCTTCATATGATAGCTGAGTGTGGGCTGGCTGCACTTCAAATGCTCGAGAATTTCACATGCGCACATGGTGTTTTTTCTGAGCATTTTGAAGATTTGCATGCGATTGTTGTCGCTTAATGCTTTGCAAATGTTGATGTAGGATTTTTCTTGCATACAATTACTCCCGTCACTTTTTCTAGCAATATAATTAATATAACCGACAAAAAATCCTTTGTCAACACGCTATGAATAATCAAATTCATTTTATGCAATTTATTTATGCAAAGCTTTTCATACGGGAATACCGTAACCGCCGCTTACGGGGTCGAGGAAAAGGATTTTTTGAGGTGCGTAAAGCGTAAGTGTGAGATATGCGGCAATAATGGCAATGAGCCCCGCTATCGCAACGGAAAAGAGGAAATCCGACTCTTTCAGGCACATAACCCAGAACGCCACGGCATACCCTGCCAGCACGGCAACGACGAATGTCGCGATATCAACCGCAAGTATGGATTCGCCCGTGAATGACGTATAAGCGTAAAACACGCACGGAATGACAATCATGCCGATTGCCGTCGACACGAATGCGGCAAACGCATAATTATTCGTTTTCCTCATGAAAGGCAGCCCGACTGCAAACCAGACCAGAGTCGGGAAAATTATGAGTTTAAGGTGTTCCCACACGCTCTCGTTCGCCGCAAAGAATATGCCTACAACGGTTTCGTTGCCCGACCATTCGAAAAAGAAGTGCGACAAAGAACCGAGCACAAGCGTGAACAGTGCGCCGATTATGCAGAACACGAGATTTTTCTTTTTGTTTGCGCTTTCGTCGATAAATTTCTTCACACCATAATTATACTTGTTTCGATCAAATATATACCTGACCGACAACGTAGCACTACGACGTTTAATTAAAAACCAAAGCTGAATTTTTCTTAAACGCACATTATTATCGCACCGACACATTCTGATGAAAAAGAATTTGCGGTATACAGAGAAAATATCTTCAAACGCTTGCCACTGGCGCAAAATTAGTGTAATATATCTCTTGCATTCGGAGGCTTAGCCCAGTTGGTTAGAGCGCTTGCTTGACATGCAAGAGGTCACAAGTTCAAGTCTTGTAGTCTCCACCACAACAGCCGCAAGGCAAACCCCGCAACACTCTGCATTTCTTGCAGAGTGTTTGCTTTTATCCCTGCGTCTGTTGTTCGCGTCGCAAAAATCATTCCGTTCACTCGCTCCTCGTTTTCTTGACAAAACTATCGCTCGCTCTCTCATTTTTGCTCCGCGTTCTGTTGCCCACCACCAAACCGCCGAAATACAATCACAACTTAACCCATAGCCTTCACAAATCGACTGCTCAAAGTCCTTTTCCGCCTCATGCCTTTGTTGCTTCGCAACGCCACAATGTGGCTGAACTTGTGACGGTCACAACTGACGCTCCGCCTTTTCGCAAGCAAGCTCGCGCTACGCTATTAAGCTCACTTCGTTCCCTACAAGTCTTGTAGCCAAAACAAAAAAAGCCGTCACATCAATGACGTTTTTTTTGCTGTTTTCATTTTCGTTTAAAACTTATGCTAAGCTGTTTTCATCACAAAAGGGATTGTTTGATTTCTGTTATGGTTTGTTTTGCCGCTTCGGGATTGTCTACTTTTTTGAACACATACAATCTTCCGTCCACTTCGAACGTAAGTTTTCCGTACGAATATGCCCTGCCGTATTTGTCTTTTGAAATTTTTACTTCGATATTGTCCACGGAACGAATTCTCAAGTCGGAGTTGTCAAGATTGCTGTGGAAAAATTCTGTATTTGCGCGTTCGAGAAAAACTTCGGGAAGTCTGGTAAAGCGAACGTGCGAAACGATAATCGCGACAAAAAACAGGAAGAAAAATACGCCTATTCCCGCAAAAATGTATCTTACATAAGATGCCGATTCTTCAACGGGAAGCGCAGCGGCAAGTATAACTGGTATAACAAACAACATCCCAAGGAATATTTCTCCCCCGATATATTCCCATATGCACTTTTTGCTTTTTCTGCAAATAACCGTTCTTTCCAAACAGTCGCCGCCTTGTGATATCAAATTGATACTATGATTATATTCGTCCCAACGTCGGCTGTCAATACTTCAAATAATTTCGAATGCTTTGACCGTTAAAATCAGAACCGTGCGGGTATATTTTGCAAAAAGAAAAGCCCGCATCTGCGGGCTTTTAGATTGTTTGCGATTATTCGTTGTCGCTGCTGTCGACGTTTGCGATGTCGACGACTTCCGCTGCGGCGTCGCCTTCTGCGACTGCTACAGTTGCGTTTGCTTCTTTACGACGTTTGATTTCCGCTGCCGCTTCCTGCTGTTCTTTTTCGTTGAACTTGTAGAAGAACATAGGAATTGCCGCCGCTATGAAGCTGATTGCCGCAACCAACATAAGCATAATCCACATGGTGTCTTTGCCTGCGGGGTCAAGTGCACCGGGGTTGTTTGCGGTAACGCCTGCCATGTAGTAACCGAGAACGCCGATGAATGCGCCGACTGCCATACCGATTTTGTTGATGAAGGTTTGCATAGCAAAGCAGATACCTTCCGCACGTTCACCGGTTTTGAGTTCGAGGTATTCGACCGTGTCGCCTATCATTGCGTAGGAAACGATGTTGCTGAGACCGGAAGGAACACCCGCGATTACCAGCGCGATAAATGCGATTGCAAGCGTTGCGGGGGACGTGTAGTTGCCCTTATCGATTGCCATACCGATGATGAACGCGATGAGCAGTGCCACGCCGCCGACTATGTGCGACCAGATATAAGAGTTTTTCTTACCGACTTTCTTGGTAAGATAAGGAACGAGAACGGAAGCCACCAGACCACCGGGAACAACCGCCAGCGTAATCAGAGTGTAAAGACCTTCGCCCTGCATACCGAGGAAACTGACGTCGGCAAGGACGTATTTTGCGAAGTACAGACCGCCGGTGTAGGTAAAGACCATACGTGCCGCGCCGAGGATACCCGAAATAACAATGAGCATCAAAGGCTTGTTCTTAAACAAAAGTTTGAGGTTGTGGGCAAGCGTAGGAGGAGTTTCCAGCGTCTGGTTTCTTTCTTTGGTGTTCTTGAAACCGAGATAGAAAAGCGGGATTGCCGCCACGACGCAGACGATTGCGATGACAAAGTAAATCCAGCTGAGTTCGTTCTGCATGTCACCTCTTGCGGAGTTGATTGCAGTCTGCAAATCCGCACCGGTAAGAATGGTGCCGGTATAAAGAGGATTCTTGAGAGCGAGGACGCCGACCAAAGCCGCGCTGACGCTGACTGCGCCTGCCGCGTTACCGTTAGCAAACAGCGAATTGATGTACGCCTGAATGCTGCCGAGAGATTCGAGTGCGTTCTGATCGAGGTTGAAACCGGACTGGTGAATTGCGGTAATCAAGGTCTGATAGGTTTTGACCTGCTCTGCAACGTCCGCAGTCATCTGAGAAGTAATCTGAGGAACGATGATGGTGACAAGACCTGCACCCGCCGTGCAAAGCAGACGTGCGATTGTAAGCAGGTTGCCGCGACGGTAAGTGTCGTTGGACATTGCGGTGGAAAGTCCCCAGTAAGGAACGTCTGCAACCGTGTAAACCATACCCCAGATAATGTAAACGATGGAAATCGCCGCGAATCCGCCTGTGTTGTTCTTATAAACCGGCAGGAAACACAAAATCGTCATTATTGCGATAGGGATAGCCATCCAATTGAGGTAAGGACGGCATTTGCCCCACTTGGTACGCGTTCTGTCGACGATTGAACCCATAATCGGGTCGTTCAAAGCGTCGTAAATACGTGCAAACAGCATGAGCAACGCGACCGAAAGTGCAGGAAAACCTATTGCGTCCGTCATAAAAACGGTCAGATAGGAGCCGATAACGGTACAAATGAGGTTCTGCCCAAAACCGCAAAGGGAGTAACTGAGACCTTCCTTGGGCTGCAATTCGCCGTCTCCGGGAACCGAACCGAACAATTTGTGCAAAATCGTTCTTTTCGCGGGAGCAGCGGCGGCAACGTCGGTTGCCTGTACGGATTCAACGTTCAAATCTTCCATAATACCCGCCTTAAAATCTGATTAATGAAATCAAAAAATATATAATTTCATTATATATTAAGTAAACACCATTATGAACAATTTGTCAAGTTATAAAGGAATTATAGTTAACGTGTCTAAGATTTTAATAAAAACCGGTGAAAAAAGAAGTGAAACGCAAAAACTTCTTTAATTTGCTTGTGCAAAACGAAATTTTGAGTTAATATAACAAAGCAAAGTTATGGGGCTTTAGCTCAGTTGGCTAGAGTACTTGACTGGCAGTCAAGGGGTCAGGGGTTCGAATCCCCTAAGCTCCACCATCACAGCCGCAAGGCTATTTGCGCAACGCTCTGCACTTCTTGCAGAGCGTTTGCTTTTTTTACCTGCGTCTGTTCTTCGCGTCGCAAAAATTTTTCCGTTCACTTCGCGCCGCTTTTTGCAAGCAAAACTGTCGCTTGTTCTCTCATTTTCGCTCCGCGTGTTATTTTGCGTGCGTGCTCACGCATTACATTCCTTTCAACGCTCAATATGCAACATTGTTAGTTTTTGTTTGCCTTCGGGAATTTGCGAAAGCGAGAATTGGTGCTAATTGAAAAAAAGACACGCAATTTGCGTGCCTTTTTAATTGTTTCAATTACTTTTCCGCTATCGCTCTTCTCTGAAATAGGTAAGACCGAGTGATGCAGGCGGTTGAGTTTCCCTGCGGCTTATGATGCTGGTAATAACAAGAACGATAATCGTAACAACATACGGTATCATCTTGATTATTTCTTTCTGCGCGAACGATACGGAAATGTAGTTAGGCGCAATATAAAGCATACTGAATACAATGGAACCGAGAATTGCCCAGTTTGGACGCCACACGGTGAAAATAACGAGCGCGACTGCCATCCATCCGAATTTGTCTATGGAATACTCTACGCTTCCGCCCAGATAGTCCATAATATAGAACAATCCGCCGAGACCTGCAATCATGCTGCCGATAAGAGTGGCTGCATACTTATAATTTGTTACAGAAATACCTGCGGCATCTGCTGTTGCAGGATTTTCACCGACAGCACGGAGATTGAGACCGACACGCGTTTTTTTGATAACAATAGCAGCAATTATAGCTATAAAAAATGCTATATACACAAGCGAGCCGTATGAAAAGAACAACTGACTGAACCAACCCAGATCCTTTGCAAACGAGAAAGTCTGCTTGAAATAAAGGCTTGCCGCACTGAAACCGGTTGTCGTTGCGCGTCCGCCAAAGAAGCTCAATATACCAATACCGAACGTAGTAAGCGCAAGACCCGTAACGTTTTGATTGCATCGGAGCGAAGTCGTAAGGAAGCAATAAATTAGACCGCCCAAGGCCGCAAACAACATAGCCATAAGCATTGCCGACAAAACTGCACCGCCGCCGGTCATCTCACTAAGGTCAGAGAGCGTCTTGACATATGCAGCCTCACCAATAATGCCACCGGCAGCTCCCATACACATGATACCGGGAATACCGAGGTTGAGGTTGCCTGATTTTTCCGTAATAGTTTCACCGACCGAACCGAACAGGAAAATCGTGCTGAAACGTATAGAACTTTGCAGGAAGGTCAAAAACATTATGCGGTTACCTCCTCGCTGTCATTTTGCTCCGTTTCGACGATATTCTCGTCTTCAACGGCGGTAATATCCGTGTTTTTCTTTTTGAAAGAACGGAATTTGATTTTGTAGTTTATAAAGAATTCACAACCTATAACAAAGAAGAAGAATATTCCCGTAATTATACCCGAGAAAGACTCACCCATGGCAAAATTGCTTGCCAGACGTGCCGCTCCTTGGTCTATAAAAACATAAAGCATGGAAGTAAATCCCATAAAGAAAGGATTGAACTTACCGAGCCATGCAACGAGAATTGCCGTAAAACCTCTGCCGCCAACTGTATTTACTGACAACGAATGGTCTGTGCCGGCAACAAGCAACCACCCTGCTATACCGCAAAGAACACCCGAAAGTATCATAGTGCGGATTATGACTTTCTTTACGTTGATGCCGACATATTTCGCGGTATTCTCACTTTCGCCTACAACCGACAGTTCATAACCGTGTTTGCTGAAACGGAAGTATACGAACATCAACACCATGATAATCGCCACAATGATGATATTGAAGATATAATTCTCTCCTCCCAATTTGGGAAGTTGTCCGTAAGGCAAAATACCGAGCGTGCCAGAACCGCTGGTAACCCACAAAAAAATACAAATGGCAACGAGTTGCGTAGCAACGTAGTTCATCATCAGCGTGAACAATGTTTCGTTTGTCTTCCATTTCGCCTTAAATATGGCAGGAATGACCGCCCATACCACGCTGAATGCAATGCTCAATGCAAGCATAATTATCAAAAGTGCCCAATTGTTGAGGTATTGTCCGAACGATTTTATGCAAACGACACATGCCAATCCACCAATCAGAACTTGCCCTTCCGCTCCGATGTTCCAAAACTTCATTTTGAACGCAGGGGCAAGTGCAAGCGCAATGATTAACATTATTGCCGTATTCTGGAAGAATTTTAGAATAGAGTTTTTAGTGCTGAAAACGCCCTCGAAAAGCCCTTTAAAGAACTGCCCGACACTGGCTCCGTCAGTAAGAATAGCACTGACTGCCGCGCTTATACCAAGCGCAACAAACACAGCGACAATACGAATAATCCACGCCTGCCATTTTGGCAAATTGTCGCGTTTCACTATACGGAAGAGAGGTTCTCTTTCTGTTTTGTTACTCAGCATCGTGCACCTCCTGCGTATGAGCTGCGGAATCCGTCATAAGCAAACCGATTTCTTCTTTTCTCGCCTTGCGGCCGTCGAGAATACCCGTAACTTTGCCTGCGCAAATAACCATAATGCGGTCGCAAAGTTCGACGAGAACGTCAAGGTCTTCACCGACATAAATTACTGCAACACCGTGTTCTTTCTGCGCATTGAGAAGATTGTAAATGGTGTATGAACTGTTTATATCCAAACCTCTGACGGGATAAGCCGCCATAAGCACGGTAGGAGCCGATGCGATTTCGCGACCGACGAGCACTTTCTGGATATTGCCGCCAGAAAGACGTCTTACGGGAGTGTGCGAACTGGGGGTAACAACTTCTAGATCGCGTATGATATCTTCCGCAAGTTGTTTAGGTCTCTTTCTGTCAAGGAAGAACCCGTCGAAATGCGCACTGGATTTAGGTTTGAGCGCAGGCTTTTGCTGTTCGGACTGAACTGCTACCTTTTTCTGTTTCTTGCCCTCGACAAACAGAACTTTACCGCGCTTGTAACTACGGAGCATCATATTGTCGATAATATCCATATTTCCGACAAGTCCCATGCCCAATCTGTCTTCGGGAACAAAGGAAAGACGTACTCCGAGCTCTCTGATTTGTGCGGGAGACTTTCGTATGAGATTTTCCTGCCTACCCGTTTTGGGGTCGTTGTACTCGATGCCGCCGGAATTGGGTCGCAAAAGTCCCGCTATGGTTTCTAGAAGTTCACGCTGTCCGCTGCCTGCAATGCCCGCAATACCGAGAATTTCACCGGAACGAGCCGTAAACGAAACATTGTCCAGAACTTTGACGCCTTCGCGGTTTACAAGCGACAATCCTTCCACAACCAGTCTGTCCTCGGGATTGACGGGCTCCGCTCTGTCGATGTTGAGTTCGGTCTTGTGACCGACCATCATTTCCGTAAGTTGTGCGGGATTGGTTTCCGATGTTTTGACAGTGGCGATATGTTCGCCTTTACGCAGAACGGCTACTCTGTCGCTTATCGCCATAACTTCGTTGAGTTTGTGAGTGATGATTATTATTGATTTGCCGTCCTCGCGCATGTTGCGAAGCACCTGGAAAAGTTTTTCGGTTTCCTGCGGAGTGAGAACCGCGGTCGGTTCGTCGAGAATAAGAATGTTCGCTCCGCGATAAAGAACCTTTATAATCTCGACAGTCTGCTTTTCACTTACAGACATATCGTATATTTTCTTTTTCAAATCAATGTCAAAGCCGTATTTTGCGGCAACTTCAAACACCTCTTTCCCGCGTCTACGGGGCAACCAGTTGAATTTTGCTTTTTTTGCAAACTTGATTGCAGGCAGAAATGCGGTCTTTGCGGCCAGCTTGAATCTGCCCAAAGCAGTGTCTGTTTGACGGACGGTTTTGACGGGAGCCTCGGAGTCATCGTTATCGATGACGTAGTGAGGAGCGTTCGCCTCAGCCTTATATTTTGCAGCATTTTCGCGCATGCTGAAATGAGGCATATCCTCTCCGAGAATTATGTTGTCGATTGCGGTAAAAACGTCAACCAGTTTAAAATGCTGATGCACCATTCCTATTTTGCAATGGTACGCATCTCTGGGTGAACGGATAATAACGGGTTCTCCGTTGATAAAAATCTGCCCTTCGTCGGGGAAATAAATACCCGAGAGCATATTCATGAGAGTGGTCTTGCCACTCCCGTTCTCACCGAGAACGGAAAGAATCTCACCGCGAAAAACAGTGAGGTCCACATTCTTGTTGGCAACCACTTCGCCGAAGCATTTGGAAATGCCTTTCATACTTACTGCCACGGGTTTGCCCGTATTGGCGTAGGTATTATTCATATTCCCTCCGAAAAAGTATACGAGACGGGGCGTAGACGCCCCGTCTCAATTTAAACTATCAGAATTTCTGATTGAGAAGAGTGATGCCGTCTATCTGCAGATCAAAGTAAGGTGCAGAACGGTAAGCGGATTCAAGGAACACACCGTTCAGGACAACCTGGGTGTCTTTTTCGTATTTTGCATCGGTGTCAACGTCAGCAAGATATTCGCTGAGAGTTTTGCCTGCAACTTTGAAGTTTGCGGTATCGAAAACGTTAAGTTCGCCACTGCTGAGTTTTGCTGCAATTTCTTCGAGCTTTTCTTTGGTATCTGCAGCTGCTGCATTGCCGATTTCGAGGACTTCGACAGAGCCACCTGCAAAAATATCAGCTCCAAGGTGACCGACATAGTCAAAACCGACAGCGGTAACACCGTTTATGGCGCAGTTGATGAGGTATTCAAAGTAGGGCTCCCAGTTGACTCTGGAACCGGTAAGGTAAGTGTGGGGGCAGTCTTCTTTGGTGCTGATGTTGTAAGTAACGTTAGGAATGAGCACTCCGTTTTTGGTGTAATACTCTTCGCAAGCAGTAGGCGCGCCCATGCTGTCCGCATGTTGGCTGATAAGTTCCGCACCGCCGTTGATCAAAGCATTTGCTGCTTCTTTTTCTGCTGCTTCGTCATACCAGCTGCCCGTGAACGTAACATCCATAGTTACATTTTTGCCTGCTGCTTCGATAACGGATTTTGCTCCGAGATAGAAAGAGGTGTAACCGGAAACAACTTCAGCATAAGTGTACGCACCAACATAACCCATCTTGTAAGAAGATGCGCTGGGCTTCATTTCGAGAAGTTTCATGCCTGCGGCAACGCCTGCAAGATAACGGCCTTCATAGATGGAGGCAAAAGCATTGTAGAAGTTGGGAAGAAGTTCGGTGTGAGCCATGGTGCCGGTTGCATGTGCAAAACGGACATTGGGATTTTCTTTTGCCGCTTGAAGTACATACTGTTCGTGACCGAAGCTGTCTGCAAAGATGACATTGCAGCCTTGATCGACGAGTTCGATTGCGGCTTCATAGCATTCACTGTTTTCGTCAATGCCGGTTTTGATGATAAGCTGATTATCATTGAGGCCACATGCCTTTATAGCATTTCTTGCCGCATTGATGAAGTTGGCGTCGTAAGTGCTGTTCTCATCGTGCAGAGCGATAAGACCAAATTTGATGTTCTCTTTGGCAATGGGCTTGAAAGAAACTACAGTGTTGTTGTTTCCTTCGTCGGGGTTGCAAGCAACGAGAGCAACTGCCAGAGATGCCACAAGTGCGATTACGAGCACAAGTGCCAAGATTTTTTTCTTCATAGAAACCTCCGTATTTTGTGCCTTTCGGCTTTTTGTCGATCAATTCACTTTCTGAAAGTGACCGAATGCTCGTCCATGCTCTCAACGATTGCGAGAGAACAGACCTTGACGCCCTGCGCGCGCAACGCGTCGCCGCCGCCCTGAAAACCTTTCTCGATGGCGATTGCGCAACCGACAAGGTGAGCGCCCGCCTGATTGACGAGGGAAATAAGACCTTTGAGCGCTTCGCCGTGCGCAAGGAAGTCGTCGATGATGAGAACTCTGTCCTCGGGACGGAGATACTCTTTTTCGACAAAAACGGTGTTGGTGTTGCCGTGGGTGTAGCTCACAACCTGCGCAGTATAGCAATCGTCGGCGATGTTTGCGGTTTTGGATTTTTTAGCAAAAAGCACCGGGGCGTGGAAATGTCTTGCGGCGTAGCAAGCAATCGCGATACCCGATGCTTCGATGGTCATGATTTTGGTGACGTGGTCGTCCTTGAAAAGAGCGTGGATTTCCGTTCCGATTTGCTCAAGCAAAGTGTCATCGATAAGATGATTGAGAAAACCGCCTACTTTGAGCACCTCGCCGGGAAAGACTTTGCCGTCCCTGAGAATGCGTTCTTCCAAAAGTTTCATCCTCACTCCTGCCCGCGGTACGGAGCGGCAAACGAAAAAGCCTACCGCCGATACCCTCTTAAAAAGATAGCCTTATTATAATGAAAAGAACAGGCGCAAAGCACGCATAGCCCCTTGGGAGTACGACATAAAGCGACAAATTTTTCGCTGGGAAAAACAGGGGGAGAAAAAAGGCGGAAAAACAAGTGAAAAACCGAGCTTAACACTCGGTTTTCCATTCCCCTGGATATGCTGAACCGCCTTTTTGGCGGGCTCTCCGTCAGTTGAGAAGATAATCTTTGCAGGCGTCTTCCAAAGCTCTGCAGATTCTGAACGCGTCTTCGAGGTCTTTGCCGCGAGCGACGACGCCGTGGCTTGCCATGAAGCAGCAAGGCGCGTTACCGATTGCCGCCGCCGTGTTCTTGACGAGCATGCCCGTGCCGGAAGGCCCGAATTTGCTGACGGGAACGACGTCGCCGAGAATGTCGCGGTATTTTTCGGGAACGACGAGAGGCTGTCTCATTGCGGCGAGAATGCTGCCGTAGAAAGGATGGGTGTGAACGGTCGCGTTGCTGTCGGGATGAGCAAGCAAAAGTTTTGCGTGCACGCCTTTTTCGCTGGTGGGTTTGTTGGAACCCTTCCACTCCATGCTTTCCATATCGACGATAGCCATCTGTTCGGGTTTGAGCATGACGTAGTCGAGTGCGGAAGGCGTCGCCATCATTTCTTTGTCGCTGATTCTGACAGCTATGTTACCCCAAGTACCCTGAACGAGGTTTTCTTCGAGGAGTTTAACGCCCGCGTCCTTAATGTCCTGTGCAACCTTTTTCAGTTCGTCGGTGACGATTGCAGACGGCTTTTCGGCGAGTTCGACTTCTTTGCCCTCTTCCGCCGCCTTCTGGCTTGCCTGATTTTTCTTGGAATATTTGAGTGTGTAGACAATGTGCTCCACACTTGCTTCGAAAGCGTTGAGGTGTTTGATACCGCCCTTGTTTTCCGCGAGAAGATAACCGTTGGCGGATTTATCTAGTACGAGCGTGCAGGTGTAAATTTCCGCAAGAGTACGACCTACGACCACCGCGCCTGCGTCGGGAAGGAAACATGCGTTTCTGAGTCCGGACATTGCGGCAACGGTTTCGGCTGCCGTGTTTTTCTTGGCGGAACGTACGCTGATACCGCAAATCTGGGACATATCTTCGAGCACGGGGGGCAAGGTGATTTTCTTTTTGGAGAAATCGAGAATGCTCTTGCTGTCGACGATAGCCGCCGCGCCTGCGTCTTTCTTGGCTTTCAGCGCGCAGATAAGCAGAACCGCCGCCGCGCGGAAATTGCCTTCGAGCTGTTCCACGGTCTTATCCGTAACAAACGCAACCTGCTCTTCTTTGAGGTCGGCAAAATCGGCGTCGGGAGTGGTAATGTACAGTCCGTCGTCGGCTTTTGCGGCGATGTAACCGCATTCGATATAACCTTCCGCAAACAGCATTGCGGAATATTTTTTCAGATTTTCGTAGACTTGTTCGTTTTTCATTATTCCATACCCTCGAATCTTCTAGAATTTGCCGCTATATACGGTTTTTTGAGTGCCAGATACAAAGTCTTGTAATCGGCGAAGAGTTTGTCGTAAATGGCTTTGTTCGCGGGATTGGGCTTATAGCTTGCCTCAATCTGCACGAAATTGCGGGCGTCGGAGAAACTCTTGAGTTCGCCGAGACCGATGAGCGCGATGATTGCGCAACCGAGCGCACCCGCGTTTCTGGGGTTCTTGACGACGGAGAAGTTGCAACCCGTAACGTCCGCGATAATCTGCATCCAGCCTTTATCCAAGGCGCCGCCGCCGATGATGCGGAAGTTGTTGCCTTCGAAACCGTAGTCTTTGCGGTAGTTTTCGAGTATCCAGCGCAGGTTGTACGCAACGCCTTCGTAAACCGCGCGCATGAGATGTTCGCGGGTGTGAATGGGGTTGATGTTGAACAGCGTCGAACGCGTGGTCGTGCTGGAAACGGGGCATCTTTCACCCTGCATCCAAGGAGTGCAGATAAGGTGGTCGGAACCCGCGGGCACGTTGTGAATGACGTTGTCCATATATTCGTAGATACCTTCGCCGAGCTGTTCTTTTTCATGTTTGAAGAACTGGTCGCAAATCCACTGGATATTGCTGCCTGCGGCTTCGGTGATACCTGCGATGAGGTTCATTTCGGGGTCGGCAGACTGAATTGCCGCCGCGCCGTGCATAAACTTGTTCGCCGTTCTGGAAGGAGCGGCAACCCAAGCGGAAGTGCCGAGGTAAATGTGAATTTCGCCGTCGCCCGTCATACCGCTTCCGACAACCGCCGACTGAACGTCGTCGCAACCGCCGAACACAGGAGTACCTTTGATAAGACCGGTTTCCGCCGCGGCTTTTGCGGTAAGACCGTTGCCGATTTTATCCGTGCTCTTGCAAAGCGGGGGCAACTTCTTCATATCCACGCCGACGAGAGGGAACGCGCTCATCCACGTTTTCTTTTTGAGGTCGAGACCGTAAGAGGACGCGCCCGAAAGTTCTGCGTACATTTCACCCGTGCACTTGAATTTGAGCCAGCCGTTGACGTCGAGGAAGTATTTTGTCTTTGCAAACACTTCGGGTTTCTCGTCGCGCACCCAAGCCATTTTCGCGATGCAGTCCTTGCCCATAATGGGAGTGCCGACAATCATCGTGAACAGTTTGGTTCCGCCGAGGCGGTTCATAATCGCCTGCGCCTGTTTCTCTGCTCTGCCGTCAACCCAGGTGATGTTGTTCATCAGGTTGTTGCCGTTCTCGTCAACGGGAATGACGCCCTGTGCCTGCGTGGAGAAAACAATACCCTTTACGTCTTCGGGAGCAATGCCTGCCTTTTTGATTATGGCTTTTGTGGTAATGCAGACGGCTTTCCAGTAGTCGTTGGGGTCCTGTTCGACGTGTGCGGGAGCCGGATAGTATGTAGGATAAGGTTCCGCAACGGTAGTAACGATGGTGCCGTTGAAATCTACGAGCACGGCTTTATCGGAGCTGGTGCCAATGTCGTGAGAAATGATGTAATTCATATTTTACCCCTGTAATAACGAAATACGCGGACGTCGCCGACGTCTGCGCTTCATTATAACACACGGGCGAACAAAACGCTCGCCCGTGTGAAAAAATTTTTTAACCTTTTTTGTTGAGCTCGCGGGTGACGGGAACGACGTTCTTGAAGACGTTTTCGAAACGGTTGAGAGCTTCGTCGATGACTTCGTCGGTGTCAGCCATAGAGGTGTAAAGTCTGCTGCCTGCGAGGGTGACGATACCGTTTGCCATGTAAGCCGCGCCCATCTGTTCCATAGCAACCTTTCTGTTGAGCATTTCTTCCTTTGCTTTGAGGAGCGGAATGACGGAACCGAGAAGGCTCATGGAGCTGAAATCGTAGCTCATTGCGCCCGTGCATTCGAGGTGAACGATGGAACCCTGATTGTACGCGACGAAAGGCAGATTGTATTTTGCGATGAGTTGTTTGAGTCCTGCGGTGATACGGTCGCCCGCTTTACCCGCTTTGGCGCAAGCGTCGGTGCGCTCGATTTCCTTGATGCAGCAGTAGCCTGCGTATGCGGAGAGGGGGTTTGCAGCGAGAGTGCCGCCGACGTATGCGCGTTTGCCCATACCTGCAACGCCTGCCGCCATGTGGTCGATGTATTCTCTCTTGCCGCCGACGCCGCCTGCGGAAGGATAACCGCCGGCGATGACTTTACCGAAGATGGTGAGGTCGGGTTTAATGCCGAAGTAACCCTGTGCGCCGCCGAGACCTACGCGGAAACCGGTAACGACTTCGTCGAAGATGAAGAGTGCGTCGTATTTGTGAGCAAGTTCGAGCGCTTTCTTGTTGTAGTCGAAGTCGACGGGACGGGTGCCGCTTTCGGGACCGACGGGTTCGACGATGACTGCCGCGGTGCCGCCGCGCATCTTGTTTTTACGAAGCATTGCTTCGAGCATGTTGAGGTCGTTGGGACGTACTTCGTCGGTTTTTGCGAAGCAGCCGCCGGGAATGCCGTGAGATTCAAGGAAGTTGCGGCTTCCGGGAATTTTCAGACCGTAGACCATCTGGTCGGACCAGCCGTGATACGCGCCGCCGATTTTGATGATGCGTTTGTTGCGGGTTACGCATCTTGCGACGCGGATTGCCGCCATAACGGATTCGGTACCGGAACCGAGCATACGGAATTTTTCACAGGCAGGCATATGCTTGTTGACTTCTTTTGCGAGAAGGAGTTCGGCTTCGTGGAACAGACCGGTTACGGGGCCGCATTCGTTCAGGAGTTCGAAGACCTTTTCTCTGACTGCGGGATAGTTGCTGCCGAGAACGGTGGGGCCGCCCGCTTGCAGGAAGTCGATGTACTCGTTGCCGTCGATGTCATAAAGGTAAGCACCATCCGCCTTTGTCATGCAAATGGGGAAAGGATAGTTGAACGCAAGGTTGTGCTGGACGCCGCCGGGGATAAACTTTTTGGCTTCCGTGATAATCTCTTTGGATTTGGCGCACTTGGTATCGAAGTGTTCCAGAACTTTTTTGAGTTCCTCGTCGGAGATGCAGTAAATGGGCTTGGACGTAAGTTCAGCCAGTTCTTTGTAGATGGTTTTGGCGTCTTGCCAATTGGAAATAGCATAACCGTTGGACATAAAATGCCTCCCTGTTCTTTTAATTACCCCAATTATAACAACGCAAACGACAGTTGTAAATAGCAAAACAAGGCGCGGAATACATACAAATTCGCGGATATGTCACCAAAAAAACAATTCAAAGCAAATTGTCAAGGCGCAAAACAGCTTCAACGCAGACATTCTCTTTCGCCGCCTGCGGAAAACGGAATACGGATACTGTTGCGCAAGGGACTGCACGCCGTCACCGCATCCGCACCGCTCCCGAAGGAACGCAACCCACCAAAAATACAACCCGCCGAAAAATAAATAATCCCACAAAATCACAATGCAATAAATCACAACCCGCGTAAAAGTAAAAAAGCTCCCGAGAACGGGAGCTTCTTCGTTAAGGTTCAAATCAGTTGAACATGTCCTTGAAGGATTTACCGAATTTGAGGACGGGAGCTTTGCTCGCGGGAATGACGATGGTTTCCTTCTTGATGGGGTTGAAACCGCTTCTTTCTGCTTTTTCTTTGATTTCGAAAGTACCGAAACCTGCGATTGCGACTTTGTCACCTGCTTTGAGTGCGTCTGCGACTACGTCTGCGAAAGCTTCTACTGCTGCGGTTGCGTCCTTGATGGAAAGGTCTGCCTTTGCGGCGACTGCCTTGATGAAATCAGTTTTGTTCATAATTACCTCCTGGGTGATGTGTCGTCCTCCGCAAACTGACTGCACGGCGAACGATTTACAATGCAAGTATAACCAATACGACGGAAAAAATCAACCCTAAATTTGGCAAAAACGCACTGAACAGTCGCAAATCGGCGGGGCGTAACGGGAAAGTTATATATAATTTATAATAATCGCCGCCCCGAAAAAAAAGTCGACTTTCGGCGTAATTTGACGAAAAACGGCAGGGATACGGACGGCGCGGAAAGCATTTCGGAAGAATTTGCCTTACTTTTGCGGACAAACGGAAAGTCCTTTCGTCATAAACCCGACGGACGCGGCATAGCATTGTGGTATGAAAAAGAAAACCGTTCTGATTTTGTCGGCAATATTGATTCTGGTACTCGCGGTAACCGCACTCGCCGCCTGCAACAAGAAAGGCGACGACACCCTTCCCGACGACGTATCCCGTTCCGTAACCGCGCTCTATACGGGTGAAAACGAAAACTTCGCCGTAACCGTGGAGGTGGGACGACGCGAAAATCCCTTTATCGCCGACGGCAAAGCAACCGACGTAAAAGACTTCGCGGAAATAACCGTCGTACCTCTTTCGAGCAACGATTATACGGAAATATCTTACACGCTCACCGCGGACGGCGCAAACCTTGCGGGAACGCTTACGGGCAACAACTTCGGAGAATTCCGTCAGGAAATTCCTCTCGAATTCTGCCCCGCGGCAATCACGGTGACGACGGGCGAAACCTCGGTTGAAATCGAACTTGCCGACGTACTCGAAGGCAAGATGACCTCCGCCGACATAATAACATAGCGCGCAAGGAATTTGCCGACCGAATAGCCGCTGAAAGCGCGGACGGAAAACCCTCCCGCGAAATCTACGTCAAGCTGATAAGCGGCGACCGCGCAACCTACTACTATTACGTTTCGTTCATCGGCGAAGGCATAGACTACTGGGCACTGCTTCTCGATCCCGCAACAGGCAACGTCGTATCCAAAAAGTAAAACACTTTCCGCAACCTGCCGGACAAACAGCATTACGACAGGAAAGAATATCTCCTTTGACGTCCCGTTTCAGCCGCACAGATACCTGAAACGGGACGTTTTCGGCTGAAAAAAGGCTTTTATCCCGACGTTTCCGCACCTTAAACTATCAATTTATAAAATTACGGCATATTTTGCGCTGAAAAACCGCGTCTTTACCCACCCTGAAATCCCCTAAAACTCACAATTTTAATTCACAACCAAGCATACTTTCGCATATTTATGTGACGAAAAGTTGCATTACGCGCACGCGTATGCGTATACGCGCACTGCGCGTTCATAAATATAATGCGCCCGTCAATGCACACGCGCCTGGCAACACACGCACGCCGATACAGCCCTCGCCCAAATGCGCCAAACGCACGGACGTAAAAAATGCCCCGCCGACACGCGTACGCACCCGCCGACGCACACGCAATCAGCGAACGTACGCGAACACGTTCCGTAAACGTCGGATATCTTGGGAAGATAACTTATTTACCCTTGCGCCGACAGTCTGTTTATGGTATATTGAATTCATTAAGAAATAGTGGTGAAAAATGTCAGAACACATAACGCCTCCCGATACAGGCCTAACCGCAGAAGAAGTCGCCGAACGAATTAAAGACGGCAAAGTAAACGGTGAACAAACCGTAAGAACAAAGAGCGTTGCGGAGATACTCCGTTCCAACATTCTCACATTTTTCAACTTCGTATTTGTCGCGCTTGCGATAATCCTTGCCTTTTTCGTTCCCGATGGCATAGGCGGACTCGGGAATTTCGGATTTCTGATACTCATCGTTTTCAACACTGCCGTCGGCATTTTCCAGGAACTGCGCGCAAAACGCACCATGGACAAACTCGCGTTGCTTTCCGCACCCAAAGCGCATGTAATTCGCGACGGCAAAGAAGAAGAAATCGCAATCGAACAAATTGTCCTCGACGACATCACCGAACTTTCGGCGGGCAATCAGGTTTGCGCCGACGGCGTTATAGTCGACGGCAGTTGCGAAGTCAACGAGTCCCTCATCACGGGCGAACCCGACGCCATACTCAAAACGCAGGGCGACCGCGTTATGTCGGGAAGTTTCGTCGTTTCGGGCAAAGCCCGCTGTCAGGTGGAACACATCGGCGCCGAAAACTTCGTCATGAAGATATCGGCGGGCGCAAAATATTTCAAAAAGCCGACGTCGGAAATCTGGCGTTCGCTCATGCTGATTGTCAAAATAATGTCCATAGTGATAGTACCCGTGGGCATTGCTCTGTTCTGCATACGCTATTTCGGCGGCAACCACGACACCAACGACACCGTAATAACAACGATAGGCTCCGTAATCGGCATGATACCTTCGGGGCTTGTCGCGCTTGCGTCGACGGTATTCTGCGTTAGCATAATCAGGCTTTCCAAACACAAAACCGTGGCGCAGGATTTGTATTGCGTGGAAACGCTGGCGCGCGTGGACGTACTCTGCCTTGACAAAACGGGAACCATCACGGAAGGCTCCATGGAAGTCAACGGAATACGTCCCCGTGACGGAATGACGGAAGACGAGTTCCGCGGAATACTCAAAAACGTGGTGTGCTCGATAGGCGACGAAAACGCAACGGCACAGGCGCTGACCGCTTATCTTGCGGAAACGGAACAGACTGCGGAAGCTGACCTCACAATCCCCTTCTCGTCCGCACGCAAATGGAGCGGCGCACGCATAAACGGCGTAAGTTACGCTGTCGGCGCGGTCGAATTCACCCTCGGTCACGACGCCGAAGACATTATGGCGGAAGCGTCCGAAATGGCAGAAAAAGGTTTCCGCGTTCTTGCGCTCGTTTCTTCAGAAGGCAACTTCAATGACTCGAAACTGCCCGATAAAGTTCGTTTTGAGGGATTTATCTTTATAACGGACAAAATCCGCGCAGAAGCTCCCGACACTTTGCGCTTCTTCCGCGAACAAGGTGTCGACGTCAAAATCATTTCGGGCGACAACCCTGCAACCGTACGTGCGGTCGCACTCCGTGCGGGACTTGAAAACTGCGACAACGTAATAGACATGTCTACGCTTTCGACGGACGAAGAAGTCATTGAAGCCGCAACCAAATACACCATATTCGGACGCGTTCTCCCCGACCAAAAACTTCTGCTTGTCAAAGCGCTCAAAGCCGCGGGACACACCGTAGCCATGACGGGCGACGGCGTAAACGACGTGCTCGCCCTCAAAGAGTCCGACTGCTCCGTCGCAATGGCGTCAGGTTCGGACGCTGCAAAGAACGTGAGTTCGCTCGTCCTTATGGACTCCAACTTCGCTTCCATGCCCAAAATCGTGGCGGAAGGCCGCAGAAGCATAAACAACCTCGAACGCAGCGCGTCGCTGTATCTCATGAAAACGGTCTACAACGTGTTGCTTGCAATTCTGTTTATGATTGTCAATCAACCCCTGCCCTTCGAACCGAAGAACCTGACCTTTATCGGCGGCATAACAATCGGACTTCCCTCGATAGTCATTGCTCTCGAACCCAACGACGAACTCGTGACGGGCAGGTTCCTGACAAAGGTTCTGTGCATGGCGGTACCAGGCGGACTTGTGGTTCTTCTCGGCGCGTGTTCCGTGCTTATCGGACAAAAATATTTCCTTGACATAACGGTCGAACAGGTGCGAACGATGTACGTCATAATCACGACTTTCGTCGGGCTTATGTACCTCTTCCGCGTGTGCATTCCTTTCAACTGGCTGCATCTTGTGACATTTGTCGTAATGGTCGGCATATTCGTCGCGTGCTATCTTGTCAAAGCCCCGATAATTCTCGAATTCTTCGGCATTGAGCACAACGTAACCCCGGAAATGGCAAAGGCTATGGCGGCTATGGCGTCCGTATTGCTTTTTATATACGGCGTTCTCAGTCTTACGACACGCAACGTCCACCGAAAAATCGACGCGTCGCTCAACCTGCGACTCAAAAAGAAAGCCGCGGTCTGACCTTCGAATTTACTTAAAAAAATATTAAAAATCCGCCCGATAATATTGATTTTGAACTGTTCTTATTTTAATATAAGAATATGTTGGATTACGTATACGGGCAAAATGAGGGTTACGTCCGCAAAAACGCCGCTCCTTTTTCAGATAAGGACGCCGCAAAAGCACCCCCCAAGACAATCGAAATTTCCAAAAAAGCGCTTTTCATTTCAATAGTGATAGTGCTTGTTCTCGTACTTGCTGCAATCACGCTCACGCAAGTTCTTCCGCGCGGCGCATACGAAAGAGCCGTTGACGCCGACGGTAACACCTACATCGTCGACAATTCCTATCGCGAAGACGACTCCCTGCCTTCCCTCAAATGGTGGCAGGCGATTTTCGCGCCCTTCCTCGTGCTTGACCCCAATATGGACGGCTCGCTCATGGTGTGGGCGCTCATCGCGCTTTTGTTGGTTATCGGCGCGGTATTCACGGCTCTCGACAATACGGGCGTGCTCATCTACATGGTCGAGTCGCTCCGCAACAAGTTCTCTTCGCGCAAATACATACTGCTGTTCATACTTCCGCTTGCGTTTATGTTCCTCGGCTCGTCGGCAGGCATGTTCGAGGAACTCATTCCTCTCGTTCCCGTCGTCGTTCTGCTTTGTTACGCCTTCGGCTGGGACGCGCTCGTCGGTCTCGGAATATCCGTGCTTGCCGCGTGTTTCGGTTTTGCCGCAGGCGTCGTCAACCCCTTTACGGTGGGCATTTCGCAGAACCTAATGGGCATACCGATGTTTTCGGGCATATCGATGCGACTGCTCACGTTTGCCGTGGCGTACATAATCCTGATGGCGTTCATTTTCCCATATGCCAGAAAAATCGAAAAACGCCCGCAAAAATCCCTCGTATACCTTGAAGACACCCACAAAAAACACGGCTTCGATTTTGCAAACACGACTTTCGTATATGACGCGGGCAAATCCAAGGCGCTCAAATGGTTCGCCTGCTGGATGCTCGTCGTCGTGTTCTTCGCCGTGCTTTCAATATTCATTCAGCCGCACTACATTCCCGCGCTCGGCGATTTCTCTCTTGCCGACTACGTGCTCTACATAACCGTCGCAATTTACGTAGTCGCGGGCATAGGCGCCTGCCTTATGTGCGGACTGAAAGGCAAAAACCTTTTCAAACAACTCGGCAAAGGTCTGCTCACCCTGCTCCCCGCCGTCGCAATGATACTGATTGCAAGCGGCGTGCGTTACATTATGGAAGCGGGCAACGTTATGGACACAATCCTCTACAACGTAATCGAAGCCTGCAAAGGTCAGTCCCCCGCCGTAATTATCCTGCTCATTTATCTTGTCATATTCATATTCGAGATGTTCATTCCCTCGGGTTCGGCAAAAGCTTTCCTGCTCATGCCGATGATAGGCGCGATGTGCTCGCAACTCGGCGTCGACGGACAAGTCGCGGTTCTCGCGTTCTCCTTCGGCGACGGATTTGCAAACGTACTTTTGCCCACCAACGCGGGACTGTTGCTCATCCTCGGAATGACGACCGTAAACTATCCCAAATGGTTCCGTTGGAGCGGCAAAATCCAGCTTACCCTGCTTGCGGCGACAATCGGAATACTCATGCTTGCGCAATACGTGATTTACGCATAACGACAGCGCATTAAAATACCACACCCGCGTCGAACTGCGGTGCGAAGATATACTATTTGTAAGGCGCAACACAACGCCTCATGCCGTAACGGAAAACTCCGCAAACGGAATAAATCGGAAATTAACGGAACATTATGGAAAAAGCTGAAAAAAGTGTCAAGAAAAGATTTTATCTCGCTCTCTTCCTCACGATATATTTCATCGTCGGAATACCCCTGCTGGTCGTAGGCGCAACGCGACTGTCCCAAGGCGGCGGTTACGTCTTTATGCTGGTGCTCGGCATAATAGGTGCCGTCGTGGGCTTTTACGGAATGCCCGTAGCGTGGGTTATGTACGGCAACGCGCGCACGGAACTTGCTCTTGTTTCCGCGGTCAGAAACGAACACCTCTACACAGTGCAGGAACTGTCCGCGCGTCTTGCAAGCAACGAAAAACAGACTTCCGCAAATCTCGACAACTGCATAAGAAAAGGCTACCTCACGGGTTATCTCCGCAAAGGCGACAGGCTGTACCTCAACGAAAATACGGAACTCAAACCCACGGAATACTCCGTGGAATGTACCCGTTGCGGGGCTTACGTCACCTACACGGGAACAGGCGCAAAGTGTCCGTACTGCGGTTCCGCTCTCCCCGCTCCCGCCAAATCCGACGCAGAGAAATAAGGTCAATCATTTTGCATTAATTTTCCTGATGATAAAAACGAAAACGCCGCAAATCGCGGCGTTTTTATGTCTTTGCATATTCGATATGTCTTTACATATTATTCGCTGTTTATTTCATGCGCTCGTGCGGTTGGTCGGTTAAGCACACCGAACAGAGCGGTTATTTGTCGCCTCTTTCTTCCTTTTCCTTGGACAACATTTTCATTCGCATGCTGCCCGACAGCACCACTTTGCGGATACGAATGTTTTTGGGCGTGACTTCCAGCATTTCGTCGTCGTTAAGGAATTCGAGGCTTTCTTCAAGACTGAACTTGCGTGGCGTCACAAGGCGCAACGCTTCGTCCGAACCCGCCGCGCGCATATTGGTGACGTGTTTGCGCTTGCAGACGTTGACGCGGATATCTTCGGCTTTCGGGGACATACCGACGACCATTCCTTCGTAAACGGGCGTTTGCGGGTCGATGAAAAGAATTCCTCTTTCCTGCGCGTTGTAAAGTCCGTACGTTGCGGCTTCGCCGGTTTCGAACGCGACAAGCGACCCCGTAAATCTGCGGGTTATGGGTCCTTTGTAGGGCGCATATCCGTCAAACAGCTGGTTCATTACGCCTTCGCCTTTCGTATCCGTCAAAAACTCGTTCTTGAACCCGAACAATCCGCGCGCGGGAATAGTGAACTCCATTCTTATTCTGCTGCCGTGGGGGTTCATTGTGACGAGCTCGCCTTTACGCACGCCCATTCTTTCCATAACGGAACCGACACATTCGGAGGGAACGTCGATAAACAGTCTTTCCATAGGCTCGCATTTTACGCCGTCTATCGTCTTGAAAATGACCTGCGGAGTGCCGACGCCGAATTCGTATCCCTCGCGGCGCATGGTTTCGATGAGAATACTCAGGTGCATTTCGCCTCTGCCGCAAACCTTGAACGTGTCGGGGCTTTCGGTCTGGTACACTCTCAAAGAAACGTCTTTCAGCAATTCGCGGAAAAGTCTGTCACGCAGTTGGCGTGATGTGACGAATTTGCCTTCTTTGCCCGCAAACGGACTGTCGTTGACGGAGAAGTTCATTTCGATTGTGGGTTCGCCGATTTTTACGAAAGGCACGGGCTCGATTTTGGTCGTGGCGCAAAGCGTGTTGCCTATCGTTATGTTCTCTATGCCGCTGAAACACACTATGTCGCCGACCATTGCTTTTTCGACGGGAACGCGTTTCAGTCCTTCAATCTGGAACAGCGTGACTACCTTGCTCTTGTAGGGGGACAGACCTTCGTAGTCGCATACCATGACTTCCTGTCCCACATTCACGCAACCGCGTTCGATTTTGCCGATGCCGATACGACCGACGTACTCGTTGTAGTCTATTGCGGACACGAGAAGTTGCAGCTCGCCGTCGGGGTCACCTTCGGGCGGTTCGATATAACTCAGTATTGTTTCGAACAAAGGTTGCAGGTCTTTGCCGGGAACGTTGTAGTCGAGAGTTGCCGTCGCGTTTTTGCCCGAGCAGTAAATTATCGGGCTCATAAGCTGTTCGTCGGTTGCGTTGAGGTCAAGCAAAAGTTCGAGCACTTCGTCACCGACTTCGGAAGTGCGCGCGTCGGGACGGTCGATTTTGTTGACGACGATTATGATTTTCAGTCCGAGTTCCAACGCTTTTTCGACGACGAAACGCGTCTGCGGCATAGGACCTTCCGCGGCGTCGACAAGCAACAGAACGCCGCTCACCATTTTGAGTACGCGTT
Organism: uncultured Eubacteriales bacterium; assembly: GCA_900545885.1. Taxonomy (GTDB): domain Bacteria; phylum Bacillota; class Clostridia; order Christensenellales; family CAG-917; genus Limadaptatus. Next base: position 26,641 of record URAF01000008.1, on the reverse strand, counting down.
CGACTTCGCCCGAGAAATCGGCGTGTCCGGGAGTGTCTATGATGTTTATTTTGGTGCCTTTCCAATGAATGGACGTGTTTTTTGCAAGAATGGTGATACCGCGTTCACGTTCGAGGTCGCCCGAGTCCATAACGCAGGTCTGCACTTGCTGATTGTCGCGGAAAGTTCCCGCCTGACGGAGCATACCGTCCACGAGTGTGGTCTTGCCGTGGTCAACGTGTGCGATGATTGCAACGTTTCTCAAATCTTCACGAATCATAAAATCCTCTTTTGCATCTGCGGTATCCCGCGTGCCCGATAAAATATGTAAACGCCCGCGCCGACGCCGTAAACTACGGGTCAGACTCTGTCACGGTCGACGTCGATGACGAAATAGTAAACCGTGTCGTCGCCGTCAAACTGGTTCTGCATCGCGGCAGTGACGTCCGCAAGCGTATATTTGCTGTCAAAAGGTATCGTAACGTCGAACAGAATGTTGGTGTGCGTTTTGCCGCGTACGATACGGAAATCGTGGAGCGAAAGTCCCTGCCCCATTTCGGCAAGCACTTTTTCCGCGCGTTGTTTCAGACTTTCGAGTTCCTCGTCCTCGGTGTCGATGGGGTCCATATGAATGGTGATATTGACACCCGTTTCGCGGTAGACGTCGTGTTCGATGTTGTCGATTAAGTCGTGCGTAATCATTATGTCCGCAGACGCGGGAACTTCAACGTGTACGACGGCAAAATATTTGCTTTCGCCGTAGCTGTGCACCATAAGGTCGTGCATACCGATAACGCCTTCGTAGGACAGTATCTTTGTACGTATGCTCTCGACAAGTTCTTTGGGAGGCGCGGTACCGATGAGCGGATTTGCGGCTTCGGCAATGAACTTGACGCTTGAAATGATGATGAACGCCGACACGGCAACGCCCATATAACCGTCGATGTTTACGTTGGCCGCGTGCATGATAATCGTTGCGACCAAAACGGCACAGGTTGCGATTACGTCGTTACGGCTGTCCATAGCCGAGGCTTTGAGCGCGCCGGACGAAATGCTTTTTGCAAAGTCGAGGTACACAAGCATCTGCACTATTTTGAGCGCGATTGCAACGCCGAGAACTATGTACGTATAAACATTTACGCTGACTTCGTCGGGAGTGATGATTTTTTCGACGGACGACTTTGCAAGCAGAACGCCGATTATCAGAATGAGCACGGCGACGACAAGCGCGGTTATGTATTCGTAGCGCGCGTGACCGTAGGGGTGTTCCTTGTCGGCGGGACGGGACGCGAGTTTGAACCCCGCGAGCGTAACCACGCTGCTGCCCGCGTCGGACAGGTTATTGACTGCGTCGGCAACAATGGTAATACTGCCACCGATAAGTCCGACCGCGAGTTTAAGTCCGAACAGAACGGCGTTGGTGATAATACCGAATATGCCCGCTGCCGCTCCGTAACGGAACCTGACTTCGGGTTTTTCGGTGCTGCGGTAATCTTTGATAAACAGCTTTTTGAACCAACCCATACTACTCACCAGTCCTCACGGTGTGAGATTTTCACATCGTCGTAATAATCGAAGTACTGCTTTTTGAAGCGCGCGGTTTCCTGCCGTCTGCGTTTGAGTTCCTCTCGCGCGGCTTTTTTAGCTTCGGTCGACGGTTCTTCCTTCGGCTCGTTTTCGGGTGTGAGTTTTGTCTTGTCGTCCCTCATTTCGTTCGTCTTACAAATTTCTCCGATGCTGTCCGATAAACGGTTCGGAGTTCAGTTCAGTTCGATATGCGCGACGTCGTCGCGGGAACTTCTTTTGTAAATCACGATTTTGTTGCCGACTGCGGAAATCTCTTCCGCTCCCGTCGCTTCGGCGATACGCCCGAGCAACTCTTTGGGCGTACCTTCCGCGGTTTTGAGAACGGTTATTTTGACAAGTTCGTGCGCTTCGAGCGCGGCGGCTATGTCGGCAACCATATTGTCGCCTATACCGCCCTTGCCGATCTGAAAATAAGGATTGAGCCCGTTAGCCTTTGCTCTGAGCGTTGCTCTCTGTTTTCCCGTAAGCATATATCTCTCCGATTATTCGAAATCCACGTTTTGTTCTACTATCTCCGCCGCAATCCCGACCAGCTCTTTGCAACCGGGTTTGAGGGAATTGTGTACGTCGCCGTGAGGACGGCTTTTGATAAGTTCTCGACACACGATGTCGCCCACCCTTGCACGGAACTCTTCGGCGAGTTTGCGTTCAAGTGCGTAAAGGTCGTTTTTGCTGGTTCGGTCGAGAGTGTCCCACTTGCGGGAAAGTCCCGCAACCATAACCATACCGCTGACCGCGCCGCACACTTCGCGCAGACGTCCCATTCCGCCGCCGAAAGGAGCGGAAAAGGCTTTGATTGTTTCGGTGTCGACATTGACTTTGTCGGCAAAAGCAAGCACAACAGACTGCGCGCAGTTATAGCCTTCCGTGAAATACTGTTTTGCCAATTCTGAACGTGTCATATCACACCTCACACGCCGCGACGCACATACGTAACACGCGCGCCCGTTAAAAAACTTTAACAATAATATCACATACCCATTGAAATTGCAACTTAATGAACCCTAAAAACAAACGCACCGCAAAGCCGTTTTTCGCCGTCGAACAGTCGGCGCGCGCGTACCGCGCGGCAACGTTATCACAGAATATCCCGCACAGTCCGCACGGTTCCTCAATCCGTTCGACAGCTTGCAGTCGGCATCGACTTGCCGCCCTTTCCAAAAATTTACACGCCGCGTTGCACATATCGCGCCGCAAGGTGCTCATACTACTGACAAATCCACAAGGAGGTAAAATTATGAAACACGTTTGCAAAACCGGTGAAAAGCCCGGCAGAGGCACTTACAGTTGCACCAGATGCCACACTCAGGTGAGCGTCGGCGAATACGACAAACTTCCTCCCTGCCCTTCCTGCTCCAACAACGAATTCACGGAAGCGTAATCAAGGAAGCGCAAAGGATTATCCGATGTCATTCGGCTGATTATTAAAATTCTCACGCACTTGACCTCTCGGAACGTAAAAACCGCCCAACGGACGGTTTTTTCGTTTATTGTGCATTTTTGGTTTTGGCGTGTATTGCTCGTGTTTTGCTGAAAAAATGCTACAAGTCAACCGCGCAATCAATCGTCGGCGTCGCCCTTGCCTGCCACGGTCTCCCATGTATGACGTCTTTTGGGATCGGACGGCGCACCGTCGTCCGTTGCAACATCGGAAATCGTCGCGGGTTCGTCGGTGTCGGGCATTGCGTCAATTTTGTCGACGGGGAATTCCTTTGTCAAAGCAACGGGTTTTCCTTTGCCTTTTTCCTTGCGCACGACGGGTTTTTCTTCGGCGGGTTTGCCGCTGATGTGAACGTCAATCTGCGCGTTCGGCGACAGCAATCCTTCTGCCTTCAACGCTTCGTAAGTCTTTTCGACAAGGTTGTATTTTGCGTCCCAGTAATTGGCGGTTTCCGCATATGCCTTCAACTTGATTTTGACAGAATTCAAGGTTTGTTCTTCCATTCTGACGGAATAATCCACCGCTTTTGTCAACAAAGGCTCGTTTTCCGCAATGTTCGCGAGTATGGTTTTCACGCCTTCGATGTCCGTTCCTTTGGCAAGGTCGACGTCGACGACTATACGACGATACTTGCAACCTTCGTAGTTGACTATCGGGTTGTTGACCGCTTGCGAATTGGGCACGACTATGACTGTATTGTCGTAGGTCACCAGCGTGGTATTGAACAGGTTTATCTGCGTAATCTGCCCTTCCTGTCCTGCGATTTCCACATAGTCGTCTTTCTTGAACGGCTTGTTGAAAATAATCATAATTCCGCTTGCAAGGTTGCCGAGGCTGTCTTTCAGGGCAAGGCCGATTGCCACGCCGCAGGTACCGACAACTGCGATAATCGACGCGGTATTGATACCCATTGTCGCAAGCGCGGTGATGAGGACGATTATTTTCAGAATGATGTCGACAAGCGACACCACGAAACTCGACATAGCCTCGTCGCGTTTGCTTCTGCGCAAAATCTTACGGAGAATAACCTTTATGAGTTTGCAAAGGACAAGTCCTACAACCAAAATGATTATGCCGAACAGGATATTGAGCCCCGCATTTTTAAAAAAATTGACGAAATCGTTCCAGAATTGTTCCATAATTCCTCTCTTGTCGTTAGGTTTACAGTTATTATATCACGAAAGGACGGAAAATCAACATTTACAAGCTACGCTCTGCGGCGCGTCGCACTTGTGCACGGGTTACGCGCGACTAATTCTTGCTAAAACGCCTTTTCGGTGGTATACTTTTTTTTATGAGCGAAGATACAAACAACGTTAAAATCAACAATGCCGAAACAGGCGGATTTAGTCCCGCCGAAACGGAGAAATCCGCCCGCGAAACCGTCAAAACCGAAACTTATTCCGAAGTCGGAAAACTGTCCCCCGCAAGAAACGGGTTCGGTATGTTCTGGGTTTTGCTCTGCGTGTTCTATGCACTCGTCATGCTCTCGACGGGATTTAACTTTTTCCCGCTGGTTGCAATTGCGCTTGCCGCGGCGTCCGCGTTGTTCGTATTCGTCGACACCCTGCGAAACCGTCCCGTGCGAACTTTCTATTGGGCGGCGTTCGGCGTTCTTTTCTGTTCGACTTTCCTTTATTTCCTTATATGGAGCGCCGAACCTTTCGGGAAACGCCTTTGGTGGAACCTCGTTCTCGTCATGGCTCCCATGGCGCTTTCCGTTGCGCTTCTTTTCCTGAAAAAAGCCTTCTCGGGCAAAACCCTCAAACTCATGACCCTCGTCACCGTTCTTCTGATGATAGGGACGTCCGTAATATACATACTCTTCATGAACCTGCGCGTCCGTCCCGTCGTCGAAAGCCTGCAGGAAGGACACGACGCATACCTCGGTTCCGTCAAATCCGACAAAACAGACTCCCCTAACGTTCTCGTCATACTTATGGACGACATGGGCTATGCGGACATATCCTCTTACAGTTATTTGAACGGCAAAACGCCGACAATCAACACCCCGAACATCGACTCCATCGCCGCGGACGGGATTATGATGGACAACTTTTATTCGTCGTCGCCCGTATGCTCTCCTTCTCGTTTCAGCATTCTCACGGGCAGATATTCGTCGAGAGGATACCTCGACAACGTGGTTTTCCCTTCCACCGTCGAAAGCACTCCGTGGTCGCCCACACACTTCTACAATCCCTACCAGTTCCTCGGCAACGTGGACGGAATACTCGGCGACGAAATCACGTTTGCGGAAGTACTGCAACAAATCGGCTACGACACGGCGTGCATAGGCAAATGGAACCTCGGCGACTACGGCGAATACCTGCCTACAAACCAGGGTTTCGACTATTTTTACGGAAGTTATTACGTCAACGATATGACGCCATACAACTGGGTGCGCGACACGGGCGCGGGACACCCCGAAGGCGAAACGCACCGCGAAGTGCGCACTCACAAAGAAAACCTCGACCAGTCCGAAAGCACGAAACTGCTCACCGCCGAAATGCTGAATTTCATATCGTCTTCGGTCGAAAACGACAGCAAATTCCTCGCATACTACACAACCCCGTGGCCGCACTACCCGATTTTCTCGGACAACAACGGCAACGGAAAAGGCGATACGAGCGACGACACGTACGTGGACTGCATCGAAGAGTTCGACAAAGGCGTGGGCGAAATCCTCGACTATCTCAAATCGGCGGGCGTTTACGACGACACGCTGATAATCTTCACATCCGACAACGGACCGGGGCGCGAAGGCGCGACGGGAGCACTGCGCGGCAGAAAAAACACCACTTTCGAAGGCGGAATGAAAGTACCGCTCATTGCGTCATACCCCAACGGCGGCGTGGGCAGCGGCGACCGAATCGCAGACTCCGAATTCCTTTACTATCCCGACGGCACGGACTCCGCACCCGTTGCCGCCACCACCAAACGCATAGAAACTTCGTCGATGAACTTCGACCTCTATACCACCATACTTTCAATGTGCGGAGTTTCTTCCCTGCCTTCCGACAGAATAATCGACGGCAAGGATCTGAGCCAACTGTGGCAAGCGGAAGTCCCCGCGGATACACGCGTTCACGACGTGCTTTACTACCAGAAGAAAGGCAAAACGCAAGCCGTTCAGATGCCCGTCGAACTTGACGGCAAAGTGTACGACTTCAAGTTCTTCGACCGTGTGCATTCCGAGAACTCGGCGTTCATAGACCAGTTTTACGTCAACTATCTTTTCAATCTCGACCTCGACCCGATAGAAGGATACAACGTTCAGCCGAGATATCCGCAGATAGCCGAAAAACTCGACGCCGCGCTCAACGCATTCCGTCGAGAAATGAAAACCAACCGCAGAGGAATTGTAAGCTGATGCCTCCCGTATCCGTAATGCTCAAACCCTCGTCATCGCTTTGCAATATGCGGTGCGAATACTGTTTCTATCACTCTCTGTCTGAGCACAGGGCAATGCCCTCTTACGGATTTATGAGCGAAGATACGCTTGCGGCAACGCTCTCGGGCGTATTTGCTCATGCGGACGGCGCGCCCGTATCGATATCCTTTCAGGGCGGCGAACCTCTGCTCTCGGGCAAAGAGTTCTTTGCCACCGCCGAGCGGCTTATACGCGAACTCAACTCGAAAGGCAGCAAGGTCACGGTGTGCGTGCAGACAAACGGAACTCTTATCGACGAAGAATGGTGCAAATTCTTCGCCCGCAACAAATGGCTTGTCGGGTTGTCGTTGGACGGCGACCGCACGGCAAACGCCCTGCGCGTGACCGCGGACGGCGAACCCACTTTCGACACCGTTTACGCCGCTGCCAAACTGTTGCAGAAATACCGTGTGGATTTCAACGTTCTCTGCGTGCTGACAAAACCCGTTGCCGGAAACATAGAACGCGTGTACGCGTTTTACCGTCGCAACAAATTCGGACATCTGCAATTCATACCGGTCCTCAAACCACTCAGATACGGCGTGAACACATGGACGGCAGACGGAAAAGAAGTCCCCGCGAACGGCGTTGCGTCGGCTTCCGACCAAACGCCCGAAAAGGACTTTTGCCTCGATGCGGAAAGTTATGCTTCTTTCCTCAAAAAAGCCTTTTCGCTGTATCTCAAAGACATACTTGACGGAAGATACACGTCGATAAGACAGTTCGACAACTTCGTCATTCTCGCGAAAGGCGGCCGCGCGGAACAGTGCGGAATGAACGGGCATTGCACGCACCAGTACGTAATAGAAAGCGACGGGTCGGTTTATCCTTGCGACTTCTATTGTCTGGACGAATACAGACTGGGCAACGTGCACACCGACACTTTTTCGGAGATGGAAAAAAGCGACAAGGTAAAGCGGTTCATCGAAGAAAGCCTTGTTCCCGAAGACAAATGCAAGGAATGCGCATACTACCGACTGTGCAAGAACGGTTGCAAACGCGAACGCACGGACGTGGACAAATGCGCGGCGTACAAGAGTTTCTTTGCTTATGCTCTGCCGCACCTCAAACGGCTGAGCTAGCACTGCTCAAACGAAAAGCAAATCCCGAAACGGAGAAAAAATATGAACGTGACAATACCAAAAGGTTTCAAAATCGGACAAGCGCAGGACGACTACACGGGCGTGACCGTCATACTTTCCGAAAAAGGCGCGGTCGGCGGCGTTGACTGCCGCGGCGGCGCACCGGGCACCCGCGAAACCGACCTTCTGCACCCCGAAAAAATGATGGACAAGGTCAACGCCGTAGTGCTTACTGGCGGCTCGGCATACGGGCTTGCTTCCTGTACGGGCGTTATGGAATACCTGCGCGAAAAAGGCATCGGCTACCACACCGCAGGCAAAGTCGTACCCATTGTTTCGGGTGCGGTAATATTCGACCTCAACCAAAAGGAATATCACTATCCGACAGCAGAAACGGGATATAAAGCGTGCGAAAACGCAGACAGAACCCCCACTTTCGGTCAAAACGGCGTTGGAAAAGGCGCAACCGTGGGCAAGATGCGCGGCATGAAATACGCCTGCAAATCGGGCGTCGGCGCATACACCGTAAAGGTTGCGGGCGTCAACGTAACCGCAATAGTCGCGGTCAACGCGCTTGGTGACGTTGTCGACCCGTCGACGGGCATAATTGTCGCAGGAACAAAAGCCAACGACGGTTCGTTCATCGACGTTGAGAAACGCATAGTGTCGGGCGAAGTGCTCAAAATGATGATGGGCACAAACACGACAATCGGCTGTATCGTCACCGACGCGAAAATCGACAAAGTCACGGCAAACAAGATAGCCGCCGCTGCGCACAACGGGCTTGCGCGCACAATACGACCCGTGCACACCGACTACGACGGCGACACGATGTTCTGTCTGGCTAGCGGACACCGCCCCGTCCTCAACACGGTGCTTTTGCAGACCGCCGCGGTTGAAGCGACGGAAAAAGCAATCCTCAACGCCGTAAACGACGGAGTGCGCTATACGGTGCTCTACGACGACACGTACGAAAAAACGGACACTTGGCAGTGCGACTGAAAAGGCAACCTATGAAAACGGCAATTTTTCTCAACTCGGGAAGAAAAACGGAAAGAACGGTAAGCGCGGACAAAATCATATGCGCAGACGGCGGTTTTGACATATGCCCCGCAAAGCCCGACTACATCGTCGGCGACTGCGACTCCGTGCACAATATCCCCGAAGAAGTCAAAGTTTACCGTCACGACCCGCGAAAGAACTTTACGGACGGCGAAGCCGCGGTGTACCTCGCAAAGGAAATCGGCAGCAACGAAGCAATCTTTTACGGCGTAACTGGCGGAAGGTGCGACCACGTCCTCGGTAACATCGACATAATGGCACTTGCCGATTATCTCGGTATGGTCGCCCGCGCCGAAGAAAACGACTGTGACATACACTTCGTTCACGCTGACGAGGGTACGCCCTTTACCCTGGCCGTCGGCAAAGGAAGAACGGTATCCATAATTCCGCATGGCGGCGACGCGCTCGTCACCGACTCCCGCGGGCTGGAATACCCTCTGCAAAATCTTACTCTCACCTCTCACGACTCGCGCGGGGTATCCAATGTGACTTCCGACGACGAATTTTCAATACGCGTCGTAAAAGGCGCCGTTCTCGTTTTCGTAAACAGGTGACGGATACGCTTGACGAGAGCCGCTTACAGGCGATTGCTTTTCCGCATCGGATGTCGCCTCTTGCTCGCATAAACCGCATGAACGCAAATTTAGTTGTTGTTTGTGGCGGAATATGATATAATATATTTCAACGGAATGCGCACGGGTATGCGCGCAAGTCTTCCGCATAAGTGTTATGACAGAAACAGAAGCACAAATTCACCAACAAACGGACACCGTAAAACGCAAACGTAAGTTCCAGCGCAAGCTGTCCGCCATTCAGGTTCTCGTTCTCGGCTACCTCGGCATTATATTGCTGGGCAGTTTTGTTTTGAGTTTACCCATATCCAACAAACAAGGCGTATGGACGCCCTATATCGACGCTCTGCTCACATCAACGTCCGCTACCTGCGTGACGGGACTCGTTGTCTACGACACTTTCACGTACTGGAACTGGTTCGGACAGATTTTCATACTGTTGCTCATACAGGTCGGCGGCATAGGATTTATGACGTTCATCACGCTGTTTTCGTTTGCATTGGGCAGAAGAATAGGACTTTTCGAACGCACAATAATGGCGCAGTCGGCAGGTTCGTTCACCAAAGCGGGAATTGTGGTGCTCATAAAACGCATTCTGATTTTCACGTTCTCCGTCGAACTTGCGGGCGCGATGTTGCTTGCGACAAGGTTCTGTCAGGACTTCGGTGCAGGCATGGGAATATGGTTTGCCTTCTTCCACAGCATTTCGGCGTTCTGCAACGCGGGCTTTGACCTTATGGGCATAAGCGGCAATACCTTCTCCTCGCTCACGGCGTACAGCGGCGACGCAATCGTCAACCTCACCATATGCGCGCTCATTATTATGGGCGGTACGGGTTACGTCGTATGGGGGGACATCTGGGACAAAAAGTTCCGTTACAAAAACTTCCGACTTCACACCCGCATAGTGCTTTGGGCAACATTGTTGCTTGTGTTTGTTCCCGCCCTTCTCTTCTTCGCATTTGAACATAACGGCGTGCTCGCGGGCAGAAACCCCGGCGAACAGTTCCTTATTTGCCTGTTCCAGGCGGTAACTCCAAGAACCGCGGGCTACAACACCGTAGACATAGCAGCGCTCAGCGACAGCAGTCTTTTGCTTACGCAAATGCTTATGTTCATAGGCGGCAACAGCGGCTCGACCGCCGGCGGTATCAAAGTCACCACCATGGTGGTCATTCTGTTCGGACTGTACTCGTCTATGCGCAACCAGCGCAACATCGTCATCGGAAAACGCTCTCTCGACCTTTCGCTTGCAAAACAAGCGTTGTCGCTTTTCACAATCTACCTGATGCACATTCTGATTGCAACGCTCATAATCTGCGCAATCGAACCTTTCTCGCTGACTTCGATAGCCTTCGAATGCATATCGGCAATAGGCACGGTAGGACTCACCACAGGCATAACCCCCGTACTCAACGCGGGGTCGAAATTCATAATAACTTTCTTGATGTTTGCAGGCAGACTGGGAGTTCTGACTCTGGCGTCCGCAATGATGGAAACCAAAGTCAAACAGCTCACCAAACGTCCTGCCGAGAAAATCCTTATAGGATAAAGGAGACAATATGAAATCCGTACTCGTCATAGGAATGGGTAGATTCGGCACCTACCTTGCAAAACGACTTGCAGAACTGGGCAATCAGGTTATGATAGCCGACAAGGACGAAGAAACCATCAACAGACTTTCGCACTATTTCGTGGACGCCATAATCGGCGATTGCAGCTGCGAAGAAGTGTTGTCCGAAATCGGCGTCAACAACTTCGACATCTGCTTTGTTACGATGGGCGACAGTTTCCAGCCCTCGCTCGAAGTCACCGCCCTTTTGAAAGATATGGGCGCAAAACACGTCGTGTCCATGTCGGCAAGCGAAATCCAGAGCAAATTCCTGCTCCGCAACGGCGCGGACGAAGTCATCTATCCGCAAATGGATATGGCGTATAAAGCGGCAATCAAATACAACGCCAACAACATTTTCGACTTCATCAAACTCGGCAACGACTACGGCATATTCGAAATCAAAGTACCACGCGAATGGGTAGGCAAAGACGTTGTCAGAGCGAACATACGCAAAGAGTACGCCCTCAACGTGCTTGCCGTGAAAAAAGGCAACGCCGACGCAGTCTACGCCGCCGCCGACTACGTATTCCAGGAAGACGACCACGTCATCGTCGCTGGCGCGTTCAAATCCGTCGACAGGCTGAAAGACCGATAAAGTACAAGCCTATCAATAAACAATCAACAACTTGCAAAACAAAACGACGGCAAACATTGTGCCGTCGTTTTTCTTAACCTTTTTTACCTTGTTTCGGTGTCAACCGTTTCTTTCACCCGATTTTACCCGCTGACGATTTAATGCAATCGCTTTTCAAATTTCAATACAACGCAATTACTTTGTTCACGTCACGTCTTTTCAGGATTTTGGCCTTCCGACTCTTTTTGATTGTTCCGTTTCATTCGTTTGTATGGTACTGTTTTTTTTATTGCAAAACCCATAACAGTGAAAAGCGCGACACCGATAATAGGCATTCCGATAGCCAAAAACAGTTTGTTCCCGAATCCCAACGACACGCCGTAAGAAATCGCAAATATACACAAATCGGTAAATACTATCCACAACAATATCTGTTTGTTGTACACCTTTTCGCAAGGCGTAGCAACGTTGCCGACATTATTCGCTACAACAGAATAAAGTAGTTGACGACATCCTTTTACTTGTACAATGACTTCTGGAATAAAAATAATCAGTCCTATCGACATTATAACAAGCTGATTTTTGACAGTCGGTCTTCCGATGAAACTGGCGCGAAGCATACCATACAATGAGATAGCTGACGTTACAAATCCAAGGCCGATAGCCAATATACCGCTTCTCAGCCAAGCTGCACTGTCAAAACCTTTATAATTCATAGTTTGTCTCCTTGTTTGCTTTTCCGGGCTTAGCCACAGCAATGCAAGCAACACAAACGAAACAGCCCTAATATATATCAAGTTATGAAAGTTCAAAACAATTTGCGGTCACCTTGCGGTCACCGATTACAGAAATCTTCTCTCCTGCGTGTCGTAAAGTCCCGTGTCGAGCAATCTGACGAAAGGAATAACGGGCAATGCCACAAAGGACAGCGTGGTGAACGCGTCGACATTCGGATTGACGCCCATTTCGTGCGCGCGCGTTTCCATTCTGTCAATGATTTTTTCCGTATCTTCCGCGCTCAGAATGCTTGTAAGTCCGTATGCGGGGAACGGAAGTTCGTCCACGATTTTGCCGCCAGAAGCGATAACGTATCCGCCGCCTATTTCTTTCAGTCTGTTGCACGCCGCAGCCATATCCGCCGCATTGTCGCCTGCGCATACTGCGTTGTGCGAGTCGTGCGAAATGCTCGTCGCAACCGCTCCGTCCTTAATGCCGTAATTTTTAAGCGCGCAAACGGAAAGGTTGCCGTTCTTGCCGTGACGTTCGATTGTCGCAAGAATATTACAGTTTTTCCACTCTCCGTCCGCAAGTTCGGATTTCAAGGTAAGCAACTGTTTGTCAACGAGTTCGAGAGCCACTCCGCGCAGTCTTTCGGGAATGACAAAATCCTTTTCGGTAAGCTCACGGAACTTGACCGTATTTTCAAAATCGGAACTTAAAACCGCTTTTTTGTTGTATTCAAGCAAGGATTTTGCGTTTTCCGCGACCTTTTCGCCGTTCTTGAACACGCACACGACTTTCGTACAATCGGGATTTACGACGGCTATATCGGCGATGTATCCTTTTCTGACGTTGCCGCGTTTTTCCAGTCCGTAATAGCGGCAGGCGTTGTATGACGCCATAGCCGCGACTTCGCCCCAGCCAAAGCCCTTGCGAAGTGCCATATTTACGATTTTGGAGATGTGCCCTTCTTTTTCTATGGTAGTGAGGTGTATGTCGTCCGTGCAGAACGCGAACTTCGCAACATCAAGGTTGAACTCTTTAACGGCGGACAGCAGTTCGTCTGCGTTGTGCGCCGCGCTCCCCTCTCGCACATAAATGTTCATACCCTTTTCGTAACGGGCAAGCATAGCCGCTTTGTCCGAACATTCGTGGTCGTCGGATATTCCCGCCGCCACGTATTTGTCAAGCAGTTCCTCGGGCATTCCCGCCGTATGACCGTCGATTGTCTTGCCTTTGAACAGCGCAATTTTGTCCAGAATTTCGGGGCTGCCGTCCACGACGTCGTAATAACTCATGACTTCGCCGAGTCCCACAACTTCTTTTCTGTCGACAAACTCTTTCATATCTTCGGCGAGGAATTTACCCGCGCCGTTGGTGTCAAGCGGCGTTGCAGGCACGCACGAAGGCACAACCACGAAAAGGTCCGCAGGCGACATATGAATGCGGTCGAGATATTCGCGAATTCCTTTTGCACCAGCTACGTTGACTATCTCGTGAGGGTCGGTTATCATTGCCGTCGTTCCGTGAGGAAGCACGGCGCGTCCGAACTCCTCGGGAAGTACCATCGACGACTCGGTGTGCACGTGAGCGTCCACAAAACCCGCCGTCACGTAAAGCCCCGTGCAATCCACGGTTTCCGCTCCGTCCGCATTGAGATTTTCGCCGATTTCCGCGACAATTCCGTCCGCGACCAGCACGTCTGCGATTTTTACTTCGCGGGTTTCGCCGTCAACGACAAAACCGCCTTTCAACAAATACTTTTTCATAGTCACCTCTCGGGTTTCTTTCAACTGAAATTATACATTCTGCCCGCCTGCAAGTCAAGGACAGCAAGCCTGTACCGCGTTTTCGTGCGGCGCGTTAGCCTCGGCAAATTTTCAGGCACGCAATTTGCCCATTTGCATTGACATCGCACGCGCATGTGTGATAGCGTTGTGCGTATGGAATGGTTCGTCACAATACTGTTGCTGGGCATTGGTCTGGTGCTCATAATCAAAGGCGGCGACTGGTTCGTCGACGCCGCAAGCTGGATTGCCAAAGTATCGGGCATTCCCGCATTCATCATCGGCGCAACGATTGTTTCGCTTGCAACGACGCTTCCCGAAGTTCTGGTCTCCACGATGGCGGCAGGCGAAGGCTCCGTCGACATGGCAATCGGCAACGCCATAGGTTCTGTCAATGCAAACATCGGACTCATAATGGCAATTTCCATTATATTTATGCCCGTCCGCTTCAAGCGCAAGGACTACATCGCAAAAGCCTCTCTGTTGCTTCTCGCAATCGCACTTCTTTGGGGACTTTCGTCGGGCGGACAACTTGACGTCGGACTGTCTTTCATAGTTCTTGCTGTGTGTGTTGTGTTCATCATCGAAAACGTAATAAGCGCCAAAAAGCACAACGACGTCAAGCCCACGCTTGCAGACACGATTATCGTCGACGAATACCATCAGGTGCACGACAACCCCGCTTACACAGTCAACCCCGACGGCTCGATTACGGGCAAAAAAGTCAGAGTAAAACCCGCGGGCAAAGAAATAGCAAAGTACATAATCCTGTTTGCAATCGGAACGGCAGGTATTGTCGGAGGCGCGCAACTGCTCGTCACGTACGGGCAGAAACTCGCGTCCATGCTCGGAGTACCCGACGGAATTATCGGCGTAACAATTATCGCTGTCGGCACTTCCCTTCCCGAACTCGTCACGACAATCACGGCAATCACGAAAAAGAAATCCGAACTTTCCGTCGGCAACATAATCGGCGCAAACATCATAGACATCGCGCTCATTCTGCCGCTGTGCTCGATGATTTCGGGCGGTTCTCTTCCCGTATCCGCACAAACGCTCACCCTCGATATGCCTTTCTGTTTCGCAGTTGCGGCGTTCGCGCTGATACCGTCGCTGATAACGGGGAAATTCCATCGTCTGCAAGGCATTCTTATGCTTGCGGGCTACGCCGTCTACATAGCCTTGCTTGTGGTGAGAATGTAACTTTCACCCGCAGAACCGCTTTCGTTCGGTCTGCACTTGTTCTTTATCGCATATTAGTGTTGCCATTACAGCACACGTCGAAAAAAATAACAATACCATTCAAATCAGATAAAAAGAAAAACGGCGATAACGCCGTTTTTCTTTTCCCCTTTAAGCCGAAGCCTTGTTTTCGGTTTGAAGTTGTTGCCTGATTATTTGAGGTTTTCGTCGACAAGCGCGTTGAGATGGTCGACAAGTTGCGGGTCCGCAAGCTGTGCGGGATTGTCGATAAGCCACAAAAGCAACGACACCATTGCGCCCGCGTAACTAATTGCCGTCATTTGCG
Source organism: uncultured Eubacteriales bacterium (assembly GCA_900545885.1). Classification (GTDB taxonomy): domain Bacteria; phylum Bacillota; class Clostridia; order Christensenellales; family CAG-917; genus Limadaptatus. The sequence continues at coordinate 11,264 of URAF01000008.1, read as the reverse complement.
TGGGAACGGAAGTCGGGTGCGTATTCCTGAATTTGCCGAACTGGTATTTCAAAGACTGCGCAAGCGAGTCGGTAAGCGTCTGCACAACCTTTTCGTTGCGGTTGTATTTGACGACTTTCGCGATGTGATTATGCTTGTCCGACACGAAATCCGCCGCCATAATGACAAGTTGTCTTACCATTTCCTTGGGAGAAGTCGCGACGACTTCGCGGGTAAAGCTCGCGTATATCGTATCTTTGAGTTCTTCGAGCGCAAAAGAAAGCAGATGATATTTGTCCTCGAAATGAGCGTAAAATGTCGCGCGGTTTACCATTGCTCTGTTGCAAAGGTCGATAACGCTTATCTTCTCAATCGAACACTCCTCCATCATCTCGAGCAACGTACTGCTGAGCAGTTTTCTGGTGCGGACGATTCGCAAATCTTCCTTGTATTCCATAAAAGTCTCCTTGGTTGTGTCAGCATTATTATTAAAACACAAAACCGCGCTTTTGTCAATAAACTATACACAAGTGCATTTAATTAATAATTTAACTATTCCGCATATTTAAATACAGTTATTGTCGCCAAAAACGACTGGCGTAACGATTGGTACACTCACTAAAACACCGATAATGCAGAAGTTGGAAGAGCCAAGGGATTTGCGGAGAAATATATTGTTGAAAAAAAAGGGTTATTGTGATATATTATATTATATTATATTTCAAAACGGGTCGCATTAGTGCGATAGGGATGAGGTGCAGATGCGCGTATCGAAAGAAATTCGCGAAAAAGCCGTGGACTACGGCTTTGAGTCAATCAAGTATATCTGCGAGGAGATAGGTCCCCGCGAATCGGGAATGCCTAACGAGCGCAAAGCGCAGGAGTGGCTGAAAGACCAACTGCTCACAAACGGTTGGGCTGACGAAGCGGTCATCGAAGACTTCACGGTTTCGAGACACGGACTTGTCGGATTCACCAAAATCGTATCCGTTCTGCTCGTGCTTGCGGCTGCAATTCAGTTCGTCGGATACTTCGTAACCGCAGCGGCAATGTGGTGCCACATCGTCACGATAGTTCTCGCCGCTCTCTCGTTCACAATCACGGTGCTGGAATTTCTGATGTACAAGCCGTTCATCGACCCGTTCCTGCCCAAAACAACTTCGGGCAACGTGTACGCGAGATACAAAAGCGCAGGCGAAACCAAACGCAGAATAATATTCTCTGGTCACTGCGATTCGGCTTACGAATGGACGCTCATGAAGATTAAGCCCGCCTTTATGATAACCGTTATCGTAATGTGCGTGGTAGGTGTGCTTGCTTCCGTCGCGCTGTGCATATACGGTGCGGTAAAAGGCGCAACCCCCGTATGGAGCCTTGTCGTAACAACGGTTTTCGTTCCGTTCTACGTCCTGCTCTACTTCTTCTGCACGTTCAAAGTCGTGGTTCCGGGCGCAAACGACAACCTGACGGGCGTTCTCGCTTCCGTCGGCGTGCTCAAATGTCTGAAAGAAAGCGGAATACGCTTTGAAAACACCGAAGTCGACGTAGTTCTCACCGGGTCGGAAGAAGCGGGACTCAGAGGCGCGTTCGCATGGGCGAAAAAACACCGTGACGAAATCCTTTCAAGCGACGTCGAAACCGTGTTTATCGGGCTTGAAACGCTCCGCGACTGGGATTATCTCAACATCTACAACCGCGACCTCACGGGCACAATCGCCCACGACGCAGGCGCGGTTAAATTGCTCGACAAAGCCTCGGCTGCTTGCGGCAGACCGCTCAAACACTTCTCCGTGTTCTTCGGAGCGTCCGACGCCGCCGCAATCACCAAGAGCGGGCTTCGCGCAACCTGCCTTGCGGGTATGGACCCCACTCCCGCAGACTATTATCACAACGTAAAAGACACCGCGGACAACATGGACAGAAAGACCTATGCTCTCGGACTGGACATCGCAATCGAAGCGGCGGAAATATTCGACAAGGAAGGCGCGCCCCAATAAAGCGCATTCCGAAGGAGAACCATGAAAAAGATATTGTCAATACTGCTGGTAGCGGCACTCGTCGTATGTTTTGCATTCACGCTTGTCGCCTGCAACAAAAACAAAGATACCACCGAAAGTTTTACTCTCACCGAAGACGAACTCAAAACAACGCTGAGCACGTTGCAGAATGATTTGAGCTCCAACGTCTCGACTTTCCGCACGGTCATCACCACCAAATCCACGACCGACGAAGGAACCGCCACCCAAAACAAGGACGTTTACTCCGTCAAAGATACTGGCATCTGGTGGGACAACACCGCGACCAATCCCGACGGAAGTTCCAAACGCACCCTGAACGTCAATACCGGCAGCGAACACTATTACGCAGAATTTCTCAACGGCAGCGAAACTTCTTCCAATACCGTATATTATAATTCTTCCAATGAGAAATATAAAAGCATTTCCGCGCTGAGAAAAGAAAGCGGCTGTCTTGAAGCAGTGGAATTTTTGAGCAACATTTCCAACTATTCTTTAAAGGACATCAAAGGAACCAACTACAAACACGAAGGCAACATCGTCAAAACCGTGTACTCCTGCTCTTATAACGACGGCGACCTCGAAAGCCTGTCTTCCTCCGACAACGGAACCTTGAGCGTGACCGTTGAAAACAACAAAATCACGGAAATTTACTACAAAACGGCAAACTACGAAAACACCACGAAATACGTCTACGAATTTGAAAACCCCGACTTCCCCAATGATGTAATGGAATGGTTCGATCGCTACCCTATGGCATAATCAGATCTTACGTACAAACGTTAATCAATAACAACTATTTAACGAAAAACGAAAAAGCACCGCATTTGCGGTGCTTTTTTATTTGCGCGCTTACGCGATGAATTCGAATTGTCATTTGCGTCTGTCGGTTATTGTTCCCTCGCGTGGAATGTACTCGACCACGCGCAAATGACGCACCTACGGAACGTTGTGTTGCTCTCATTGCAACTCGTTCCTACGGATAACGCTTATACTATACACCCATATTTCGAAATATACAACAGAAAATCAACGACAAAATGATATCTTTGTAAAATATGACACAACAGCGTGCAAAAGTATCGCAATTTGTCGGTTATTCGCCTCTGTAACGGTATTTTTCGAGGTCAACGGTGAAGTTTTCGTCCACTTCGACGCCCTCTTTGCGAAGAAGGTTTGCCTGCACGTCAATTCCGCCGAACGCAAACGCGGGAGCAAGCCCGCCGAAACGGTTGACGATGCGGTGACAGGGAATAATTCCGGGTTTCGGGTTGAAATGCAAAGCATAACCCACTGCTCTCGACGCTTTGGGCGAACCGCACATAACCGCAATCTGTCCGTACGTCGCAACCTTACCCGCGGGGATTTTGACAACTTGTTCGTAAACTTTATCGTAAAAACTCATATCGGATTTATTCCCTTTTTGCCCTGTCCGAATACATTTCGGTACAATTATTTCGGTGCAATTTGTTCAAAGTCCCAACAGTTTTTCCGCGTTGCGGTGGAAAATGAGTTCCTGTTCTTCCTGCGTAAACCCGTAAGTGCGCAGTCTTTCGACTTCGACTCCCGCTTCGCTCCACGGAGAGTCGGAAGCAAACAAAACTCTGTCGGCACCGTGTTTGCGAACTATGTCGACAAACAAATCCTTCGGGCAGAATTTGGACGCCATCGAGGTGTCGAGCCAAACGTTCTTTTTGCCCGCAAGATACTTTTCGACGTCCTCCCATTGTTCCTGACCTCCGAGGTGCGCCGCAACCAGCACTCCGCCCTGCATTCTGTCCGCAACGTACGCGAACATTTTGGGATTGCTTCTGTAAGGCGGCGTGCCTATGGGGTCGTACCCCGCGTGCCATACGACAATCAGACCTTTGTTCAATGCGTACTCGTAAATCGGCAACATCTTTTTGTCGTCAACGTCAAATCCCTGATATTCGGGGTGAAGTTTGATGCCTTTGAGTCCCAGCGAACACACAAGGTCGATGTCGCGCTTGTAATCGTCCGTGTGGGGAAAAATACTTCCGAAAGAAATTATTCTGTCATCACAAATGGATTTCGCCCATTCGTTTATGGTAACCGTCTGGTGCTGTTTTGTGACGATAGGCAACACGACGGATTTGTCGATGCCGTGCGCGTCCATGTACGCAACCAACCCCGACTTTGTCATATCCGTGCAATGCGTGTAAGCATCGCCTGCGTTTTTGATGAGCACTTCGCGCGCTTTCGGCGCAAGGGCGTCCGTAAAAATGTGAGCGTGAAAATCTATAATCATATTTACCTCTTATGTTCAGAAAAGTTGTACAGCAAAACAATCCTTTTTGTCAAGTAATGAGAAATAACTTAACGCCGCACCTGCCCGCAGGCACTCCGCAAAAGAAAAACGCGCCATTTCCGCGGCGCGTCGGGTGCGACTGACGGCGGCGCATACGCCGCAAAGTCAAAGCAGTTCCTTTACGGACTTGTAGTTGTAGTTCTTTTTGAGCACGCGGTAGAAAGTCGGCAGGCTTGAAAACCCGCATTCCAGCGCGGCTTGCGACACCGTGCACCCCGTTCGACGCAACATATCGAGCGCGTGTATGAGTCTGACTGCGGACACGTAATCGGTAATCGACGTGCCCAGCGCACCGTTGAACATGCGCGAGAAATAGTACTTACTATACCCGAAATGCTCCGCCATGGTTTCGAGGTCGATTTCCTCGGCATAATTTTCGTTTATGTACGCAAGCAATGAGTCTACAAACGACTGCCTGTCCTTTGTCCCCTCTCTGACGCCCAACTTTCCTATGATTTTGCCGAGCAGCATATCGCAATGCGCCTGCATAACGAGCGCGTTTTCGCCGCTTTCGGCAAAAGCGCGGAAGTGCGGCAACAGACTGCGGCAGAATTCTTCGTCCTCTATTACGTTGCCGAGCGGCAGTTTGTCTCCAAACTCCGCATAATAATCGCGCAACATTCTGTTGGGGAACACGATGACAATCTGTTTACTGTCGGGGCACGCTTCGTAACCGTGCATTTCGTAGCTGTTGGCAAAAAAGATATTGTCCTTCTTGAGAACGACGTCCTTGCCTGCGGCAACGATTTTCTTTTCACCTTCGAGAACGTACATAACCTCTATTTTGCGGTGAAAGTGCACCGGACAGACGCCGTCGTCCTCGCACATCACGAAAATATTTTCGTCGCGTTCACGGTTGAGTTCGTATTCCGCAAGCATAATTGCCTCCCTGAAAAATGCATATTTTGATTTATTATGGCAATAATTGAGAAACCGAAAGCCAAAAATTTAATGCATTCTTTATGTATTGATAATACAATATGGGCGAAAATAAATCAACAGTATTTTTTCAGGAGGTGCTTTATGAACAACAACAAATCCGTAAGAAAAGCAAACAAAACGGATAAAGCGGCAAGTCGCATAAGCCAAGCCCTCTTCTGGGCTATGCGCAAGTGACTTGCAGTCGCAACCTTGCGACACAAGTGCCGTAAAGGCACACAACCGAAATCAAAAGCCGCGTAAACACGCGGCTTTTCGTTTGCATTTCTGCGTTTAAGTTCGGGTAAATTACGTTTATTTGCTGTTAGGACTGCGTTTTGCTACCGCGGACACTTTTCGGTGGGTTTTATTTGTAAGTCAAACAACCCGCGATTTTTGTTTGCGGCAGTCGCACTGCAAAAGTCAGCTTTTTGCCTTCTCGGCAAACTGTTTTTCGAGCTTTGCGGCATACTCGGCAAGATAGGCTTTTATCAGGCTCATAACCTTGTCGTACTCTTCCTGCGACTTGTAAAGGAAAGGGTCAGGCAAAGGCTTGTACTCTCCTTCCGCCGCTTCCGAAAGCGTGAGAAATTTTTTCCTGTAAGCAAGAGGTGTCAGCCATTTGTGCATTTTTGACATTCCGATGATGACGTCGGCGTCCTTAAACCGCTTCATATCGCACCACTTGAAAGAGGGTTTGTGCGACAGGATATAATCCTTGTCAAATCCTTCTCTTTGCAAGCTCACGACGGCTTTCGGGAAAATCTCTTTGCTTTTGTTGAACACGGCAGACGAGGAAACCTCAATCCCCGCCGCGGACAACACGGGACTTTGCTCGACCATACGACGGAACACGTATTCCGCGTACGGACTTCTGCAAACGTTGCTCGAACACACAAACAAAATCTTCATAATATCAGCCCTGCGGCACTTCGATGGTTATGTCGCTGTCGGGATAGATGCAGCAAGGATGAACCCAACCGAACTTGAAATCGGCAATCCTGCGTTTGTCGCGGTTGGGCGCGGCGGTGTATTCACCGCTCACCAGCTTACTGCGGCAGAAACCGCAACCGCCCGCGCGGCATTTGGACGGAGCGTGTATTCCCGCTCTTTCCATTGCCACAAGCAAGGTTTCGTCGTTGCGGCAAGGAACGGTGTACTTGTTTTCGCGCATAACCACCGTGAGGTTGTACGTCGCTTTCTTTTCGACCTTTCTGTCCTGGATGCCGTTGGGAGAAGTGTGAACGTCTTTGATACGGAGATTGAAGGGTGCAAGTTCTTTTTTGACGAATTCGTACATGCCGTCCGAGCCGCACATAAAGAGAGTGAACGGTTTGTCGACATACTTTTTCACGAGGTCGGCAGACATAAGTCCTTTTTCGCAACCTTCCGCGTCGCCTTTTTCGACAACGTAAACGACCTTGATTTTGTCGCCGTTCATTGCGTCGAGTTCGTCCGTGAACAGAAGTTCGTGTTTGCTTGCGACACAGTAGAAGAAAGTCATCGTGCAGTCTTCCGTGCCTTCGTAGACGGATTTCGCCATGGAAAGCAAAGACGTAATTCCAACGCCGCCCGCAACGGCAACGATATGCTTTCTGTCGCGGAGAGGTTCATAGCAGAAATCGCCCGACGGTTCGCTGATTTCCAGCACGTCGCCGACCTTTGCCTGCGCGCACATATAATCCGAAAGGATACCTACACCTTTGATTGTGACTGTATAAAACCCTTTTTCGAGCGCGTCGAGAGGAGAAGACGCAAGCGTGTACGCTCTCGTTACCCTGCTGTCGCCGACGTTTGCGGTTATCGTGATATACTGCCCCGACCTGAACGTCGCGAGTTTCTTCGTCTTCACGCCGTCCGCAACGAATTTGAAAGTTTTGAGATCGTCAGCGTGAGCGTCGATTGCCGCGATTTTGACAAACTGTTTGCCGGGGTGCAACGCTTTTGCGGTGATGTTGACCTTGTAAGTCGTAGGCAAGGGAGTTGCGGGCGCGTTCGCGAATATTTCACGACGGCGCGGCACCATTCCCGCAAAACGCAACATATCCATAAATCCGAAAATCTGTTTCTTGAATTTGTAAGCCATATTATTTGTCCTCCCTTACAAGGTCGCCCGCAGTCTGGCGTCCGACGATGTCGCCGGAGTTGTATGCACTGGAATAGCCCGAAAGACGCATGGACCAACCGCCCGCAAAACGCAGACCTTTGACGTACACTTCTTCGCGCATCATCTGCAATCTGGGCATAAGTCCGTCCCAGTACTGGGACTCATAGCCGTAAATCGTGCCTTCGGGGTGTCCGCAGTATCTGGCATACGTCATGGGCGTTGCTATTGCGACTTCTTCGATGCTGTCGCGGATTTTTATGCCCGTCGCTTTTTCAAAGACGTCAATCATTCTGCTGCCGACTTCGTTCTTGACGCGAGTATAATCTTTCTCGCTGACGTTTGCCCAATCGTCGCTCGTGAACAGCGTGGTGAAATACATCATCGTCGTGCCCTCGGGTGAACATTCGGGGTTTGCAAGGTTGAGGCAGCACGTCGCCTGACAGTTGTTTGTGCTTATCTTCTTCATGGTCTCGTACTCTTTTGCGGTGTCCATGGAGTTGTAGATGAAGTAACTGTGGTCGGTTATGCCGAGTTCCTGCGGAGACTTGTTGAGTCCGAGGAACATGCAGAACCCTCTGCCCGCGAATTTACGCGTGTTGCAGTTCTTGATTGCCTCTTCGGGAACCGCCGCGGGGTCCATAAGCTGACCGTACACAACGTGAGGCGAACAGTTTGCGACGATATAACGTGTTTCGACACGAGTGCCGTCTGCGAGTTCGACGCCGCAGATGTTTTTGTCCTTGTCGGTGAGAATGCGCGTTACGCAGCTGTTGTACCAGATGTCGCCGCCGAGTTCTCTTATTCTTTGGTCGAAAGCAAGCGACAGTTCGTGCGAACGGGCTTTCGGCATGTACGCGTAACGGATAACGTAACGATACACCATCGAGCAATAGTGAATAAAGCTCAGGTCGTCGCAATGCGCGCCGAGATAGCACCAATACGCGTTCATGATATCAATGAGTTTCTGCGGGAAGCCCATAGCGCGGAACGCTTCGTTCACGCTGTAAGAACCGACGCGGATAAAGTTGGGAAAATGCTTTTTCATATACTCTTTATCCGTGACGCCGTTGACGCTTGCGGTATACGCCTGCGCAAGTCTGATTTCTTCGGCAATCGCAAAGAAATCGTCGATGTATTTGCCGCAACCCGGGCAATACTTTTCAAGGGACTGTTTGTACCCTTCCTTGCCGAGCTTTATGCGGGCGTCGTATTTGCCGTCGAGAGTAATAACGCGATAGGCTTCGCGGCTCTCTATCCAATCGATTTTATCATGCACGCCGAGCTCTTCGAAGAGCTTGCGGACGTCGCCGGGATTGTCGGCGGGGCCGTAGTCGTTGAGTTCGTGCAAAGACGCCTCGAACTCGAACCTGCCGCGCTTGAAACTTGTGGCAAATCCGCCGGGCGTATTCCATCTTTCCAGCACGAGCACGCTTTTGCCTTTCTGCAAAATACGTATGGCGGCTACAAGACCGCCGTTACCCGCACCGATAACTACTGCGTCGTATTTTTTCATAATCACTCCTTGATCGGAATACCGATATATTTATTATAAACAAAACTACGATATATTTCAAGCATAACAAAACAGCGCGCAAACACCTTTTGCAGGTCGTCTCTTGCACATTCTACGCACAATCCAAAACTCAAACTTCTCCGAATACGTTTATTACCCTGCAAACAATCCTGATTTCAAAAACAAAACCGCCAAGCAAGGCGGTTCGGACGGAGTGTCAGTCCATAGCGAAGACCATTCGGTTGTAGAGAATTTCAGAAATAAAGTCGACGGGGAATATGAACATAAACATCGGCAAAGCCAGAATTCCGATTACGAATGTGCTGAGCCGTTTTGACTCGAAATAACGCATAACGCGCAGAACACCGGGCATTATCCACCCAAAAAAGGCAAATAAAAGCAGTTTTGCGAACTTCGGCATTCTTTCGAAACGTTGCGTGGGAGTCTGCGTGTCGGCAACTTCCGGCAGGCTTACGATAAACCTCGACCCTTTGCCCTTCTTGCTTTTTACCTTAATCGTGCCGCCGTGTTTTTCGACGATGTATTTTGTGACGTAAAGTCCGAGCCCCGAACTTTTCGAGTCCGTACGCGACGACTCTTCCATGTAAAATTTGTCGAAAACGAAAGGTATGCTTTTTCTGTCGATTCCTCTGCCCGTGTCCTGCACGTTGAGTACAAACGACTCGCCTTCGCGTTTGCAGAACACTTCGATACTGCCGCCTTCGTCGGTGTACTTGACGGCGTTGGAAATGAGGTTTTGCACCACTCTTTCCATTTCCTGTTTGTCGACGTAGATGTGCGCGGAAGGAATTTTGCGCACCTTGAATTTTATGTTTTTCTGTTTTGCAACCGGCTCGAATTTTTCAAGCAGACTGCCGAAAAACATTTTTGTGTCGACAAGGTCGCGGAGTTTCGGAATTTCGCTGATTTCGTGCTGGGACGTTTCGACGAGTTTCAGAACAAGTCCGTTCAGTTGTTCCGTCTTTTCGGATATGAGCGACAAATAATCTTTGTCGTCCATTCCGTCCTGCAAACACTCGGCATATCCCGATATGAGCGCAAGCGGCGTTTTGATATCATGCGCCACGCTTGCGATTGCAAGTTTATTCTGTTCAACAATCCTCGCTTCGGTAAACTCTCTTTCGAGCACGGAAGAACGCAGTTTTTCAAGTTGCCTCAAAAGACGCTTCTCGGCGACACTGCCGCGTATCTGAATGGGCGTGGCAACGTCACCCGCATTGAGCGCGGTGAGTGCTTCCTGAACATAATTGCGTTTTCTTCTCAGTCCTGCCATTTATAACCGAAACCCCACACGGTGACGACGTTTTCAATGCCGTACTTTGCGAGTTTTTCTCTCAGTCTTGCGACGGTCACGGCAACCGTGTTCTCGTCGATGTATTCGTCATACCCCCACACAACGTCGATAAGTTTCTGTTTGCTGAAAATCTGGTTCGCGTTTTTGGTGAGATAGTCAAGCAAATTGAACTCTTTGAGCGTGAGGTTGACGGTTTCTCCGTCCACTTTCACTTCGTGGCGAGTGGAAGAAATCTTCATTTTGCCGTATACGCGCTCGGATTTCTCCTGCGTGTTGAATTCGTAATATCTGCGCAACTGCGCGTTGACTCTGCCGACCATTTCCTTGAACGAAAAAGGTTTGGTCATATAGTCGTCGGCGCCGAGTTCGAACATTTTGAGTTTTTCGTCTTCACCGACGATTGCCGACACCACTATGACAGGTATGCTCATCTCGCGGCGGAGCGAACGACAAACTTCGTACCCGTCGATGACGGGCATCATTATGTCCAGCAGCACGAGGTCGGGCTGCATGCTCTTGGCATATTCCAGAGCCTGCGCCCCGTTGAACGCCTGATAAACGGTGTGACCCGCTTTGATGAGGTAGTTTCTCATCATGTCGCTGAGCTCGGTATTATCCTCGGCAATAAGTATTTTTCTCATACTACCCTCGAATTATTTTTTATCTTTCCCCAGAATTATTCCGTGTCTTTCGAAGTATCTGATATACGACTTATGGCAATATCTGCAAACGTCCTTTTCCGTGAGCCCATCGGTAGACGCACCGAAGTTGTAAGCTCCGTTGACTTTCCAGCCGTTGAGCATTCCGATGTTTATCGCATTGGTCGGACAGTTGAAAGAACAAGCCGTGCACCCGAGACAATGCCCGGCGAAACGGAACTTGCCGTCTTTGAGCGTTATGTTCTGAACGGGGCAAGCCTTGACGCACTTGCCGCAGTTGATGCACTTGCTTTTGTCGACGCGGAACCCTTTACCGATGAGCGCGATACCCCTGCGTTCCACCGAAAAAGCAAACCTCGTCGCGACGGCGCCCAAACCTTCCCTGAAATCGACGTCTTTGCCCGCCGCCATTGCCGCGGCGTCGGCGGG
>URAF01000007.1 GCA_900545885.1 uncultured Eubacteriales bacterium | reverse complement strand
AGGTGCGGTTGCGGCGGCGGTCTTAATGCTCGTAATATTGATACTGTTTTCGCTCGTCGTCGACTTTGTGCAACCGCTTATGCTCAACACGGCAACCTGCATAATACTTATCGCGGCAAGCGTGATTATGCTGGCGGGCGCGGCAATGCAAATATTCGGCAAAAGACACGTAATGACGCTCGTAGTCTGCGTGTTGCTGATTGTGGCAATGCTGGTCGGAGTAATCTGGTTCAACGCGCAGGGTTTCCGCGATTTCAACGACGAAGTAATGACCGACAGGACGTTCCTTTTCGCAAACGGAGAAGACGGATATGCGACGTTCAGAATTCCGTCGCTCGTCACCCTTGACAAAGACGTTCTCAACGAGAAATACGGAACGGAATTCGAGCGCGACGTTCTTCTTGCTTCCGCGGAAGGCAGAGTGAACTCCGCCCACGATACGGGCAGTATAGACCTGGTTTACAAAACCTCCGCAGACGGCGGCAAGACGTGGAGCGAACTCCGCGTGTTGTTGTCCTATGACGACGAAGTCGGCAAATACGGCAACCCGACTCCCGTTCTCGACCGTGAAACGGGACTGGTTGTGTTCCCTTATATGTCGGCGACAAAAGCAGACAAATACGACTACCAGACGTTTGTTGCAAGGTACACAGTCGACCAAAACGCGGTTTTAACTCTCAACGAAGAGCCGATAAACATCAGTTTTGAGAAAACCGACGGCGGTTCGGGTGGTGCGGACGGTGTCAGACAACATACGCTTATGATAGGCCCGGGCAAGAGCATACAGCTCGAAAACGGCGAACATAAAGGCAGATTGATTATACCTGCGTCCAGCGGCGGGGAGTCCTTTGTGCTGTACAGTGACGACCACGGCGCAAACTGGAACGTAGGCGAAAGCGCGGGTACGGGCAACGAGTGCGAAGCCGCGGAACTTCCCGACGGAGAACTGGTTATGGTTGTCAGGGATATGACGGGTTGCAGTGCCATTCACCCTGAACAGTATCAGCGTCTTTCGTATTCGTGCGACGGCGGGCAGACGTGGTACCGCAAAACCGAAGATACCACACTCAGAAGCCCGATTTGTATGAGTTCTTTGACGGTCACTCAATCGGGCGCGCTCGTAATGAGTTACCCCGACTCTTTCGACACCCGCGTAAATCTCACCGTCGGAGTGAGCACCGACCGCGGCGAAAGCTGGCAGACATACGGACTCTACAACGGAGCGTCGGGATATTCCTGCCTGACTTCGGACTCAAACGGCAACCTGTACGTGCTTGCCGAAGTCGGCAAAGTCAACTACAACGACGCATTGATGTTTGCGGTGCTCAATCTGCCGCAGGCATAACGAAAAGCCGACACTTACAAATCAAACAAGGCGCACCAACAATAAATATACCTGCACGGCAATGGTGTTTGATTGCGGCAGTACAAATGTTGAAACCGCAACAATCCAAAAGACAAAACAGAAAATAAGGGAAAGTTGAATTGTCAAAACGATAAAAACCGCGACAAATGTCGCGGTTTTTTTGTTCTGAAATCTACAATAACCAACTTTGGACGATAAGGAATTTATCGACGATGGTTATCGTTTATTCTGATAGCGTTGTCATACGTCGGATAATAAAGAGTTAACGCATGCTGTCAGTATTCCACGACAACGGCGCCCTTCTTGCATTTTTCCGCGCAAACGCCGCATTTTATGCACAAGTTTTCGCGGATTTCGAAAGGTTGTTTGACTACTCCGTCAATAGCGTCGGCAGGGCAGCCGCGTTTGCAGAGAGTGCAACCGATGCACTTTTCCTTGTCGATGTAAACGCGTTTGATTTTGCGTTGTCCTTCCGCGGGATAGATACAGCCGACCAGACAGCCATCCGCGCACTGTCCGCAACCCGCGCACTTGTCCGCGGCTATTTCGTAATAATCGCGGTCGTTTTCCCGTCGTTCTTCAACGGCTCCTAGCAAACACAAAAATTTGCAGTAGCCGCAACCTACGCACTTTTCCTTGTCGATGATATATGCCATATTTCCCCCGTTGACATGTGCAGGCGCAAAGCCGCCCGCGACACAGCCGTATATATAAATATTATCACAACCTGCGGAAATTTCAAGAGCGGATGATTTCGATGGGGTATTGTGGGCGTAAAATGGGAGCAAAAAAGTCAATTAAATCTATGCGAAAATGCGGGGAAACCGTCGCCTGTTTTCCGCAAAGTGAAAGGAAGTCAGTCTTTGGTTTTGTTCTTTCCCGAGGTCAGTGTGACGACAACGGCGGCGGCGTAGTAGAGCGGAATGAACAGGAAACACAGCCACGCGCCGTGGTTGTTCTGGTCGAGTGTTATACACACTTCAAACACAATCAGGCATATTATCGGTACGTTTACGAAGTATAAAAACCATTTTTTGCCGAAAACGCCGTAAAATCTAATTCCGAATACAAGCGGCACGAGGACGGGCAGGGCAAGCCAGATTATCCATACGTCGGGCGAATACTGAACAAGCGACGTGAAAATGACGCCTGTCGCAAGACAAACAACCGCGGCTTCAAACAGTCCGAAGACTATCATTGAGCGGGCAAGTTTTTTTCTTTGAACGCGTTTGAGTTCGTTCGTGTCGGGCAGGTCCGATACGGCGACTTTTTCGGGGACGTCGGTTTTGGACGTCAGAAGTTCGTCGACGGTTACGCCGTACAGTTCCGCAAGTGCCGCAACGGTGTCGAGGTCGGGTTGACTTTCTCCGCGTTCCCATTTGGAAACGGCTTGCCGTGTGACGAAAAGTTTTTCGGCAAGTTGTTCCTGCGTCAGTCCCGCAGCTTTGCGGAAGCGGGTTAAGCTTTCGGAAATGGAAACCGACATAATACCTCCGTGCGCAATTATTATAAATCAAAACGTCATCGAATTCAACGGCGGACAGCAGTCCGCCGTTATTTCCCGCGCAACCGTCGGTTGCGAGGCGTGTTGCAACCGCCTATTTCTGTATTTTTCCATGTGCCGGCGGTATGATTTCGGCAGGAGGCAGATATGGCTGGTTTCGAAAAGTACGAAAAAGGCGCAAGAAAACCAAAAGAGCAAAAGTGCACCGAACAGGAGAGCAAAAAGCAAAAAACGTTGAAAATTGTGTTCAGTGTATGCGTCGTGATTTTTACGGTGGCGATGTATCTCGCGTTCGGGTTTTTCTTTGATGTGTTTGCGGAATGCGTTCCGCTTCTTCTCATTCCGATAGTGATAATTCCCCTTGTGGCAAGCAGAAAAGCGCGGCTTGCCGCAAAAGGCGCGATTGCGGGGTGTGTGATTTTCGTTGTGCTTTCCGCTGCGGTTTTCGGCGCGGTCGGTGCGCTTGCAGCGCCTCTCAAAGGAGAAGAAATATGTTGCGGAGAGGTGACGAGAAAAGTTTATTCGCGGTCGTTTATGCGTGACAACTACGACATTGACCAAAAAATCGTGGTTGACATCTGGTTGCCCGAAGGTTACGACGAAAACGGTAAATATCCCGTCATTTACGTTCTCGACGGCGATAATTTGTTCGAGGCTACGGCGGGTGCGGCTTCGCAGGCTTGCGCACGGGGCGACGGTGATTGTATTGTGGTGGGTATCGGGTACGGCTATCTCAATCCGTCGTTTGCGCGCGGCGGTATTGTTTGGCAGGATACAGAACATCTGCGCGGCAGGTGGCGTGATTTCTGTTTTGCCGATGACACGGAACCCGGGTATATGCCGGGTACGGTTTTCGGCGGAGATACCAAACGCGGTGCGGAGTACACGTCGTTCATTTCGGACAGACTCGTGCCCGACATCAGGGCGGCGTATTCGACAGACCCTCTCGACAGCACGATTCTCGGGCATTCGCTGGGCGGCGGCCTTGCGGCTTATTTTCTCACGCAATACGACCCTGCGAAAGGTGAGAATAACGCGTTTACGAACTTTGTAATTGTCGACAACGGATATCTGCAATACTACAATCGCAGGTTGCCCGAGTTTGAACAAGCAGTCGCCGACTTCGGAGGCAAAACGTATTCACCCGTTAACGTTGTAAGAATCTGGGGCGGAGAAGTCAATCCGCCCGCTAACGACGAACAACTCGAACAACACGAACACCTGCTGTCGCTCGGCATAGAAGGATTGAACAGCGTATTCGACATTCCCGAAGGTGCCAATCATTCGGACACTCAACTTATAGGAATTGACGCCGCGGTGAAAGTCACACTCGGACTTTGATTGCGACAATGACAATCGGCGCGGTTCGGGACATCCGCCTTGCGGTAAATAATCGGGTACAGGGTGGACACAGTGATAAAACTAATTAATGTGCAAGTGCCGCAGACGCGGCACTTGCTTTGTTTCGGAAAAGGAAAATCCGCTGTACATAACATGAGAAAGGCGACGGAGAGAATTTGCGGCGGCGGGTTCAGCAGTAGTACGGATAGTAGCAGGAATAGCCGCGACAGCCGCAGCCTCTTCCGTAGAACGCCGTGACCACGGGACAGGTGTTGCACCCGTGACAAGGAAAGCACCGACCGTTACAGCAGTTGCGGTTGCAGGAGTTTCTGCCGCACAACCCTGCGCAAAGACAGGCAAGCAGAGCACAGGCGCAGGCGGGACCGCAACCGTCGCCGCAACAGCAGGCAGACACGCAGTTGTCGGGACGTACGTAAGGCGTTATGACGGGCGCGGATACCGACGTAACAACGGGATTGCTTCTTGCGATAGGGTCGCCGCCCGACGACAGATATACTTCCGAAACGTTGGTTATGGTTTTCATAATGCCTCCTTTCAGTTGACCTTTACGGTGAACTCGACAACGGTGCTTTCGCCGGGATTGAGGTTCTTGACCGCAAAACCCGTTTCGGGGTTGAGTCCGGGTTGCGCGATATAGTCGAGCTTTACGCTGTCGGGTACGAAGGTGGTTCCCGCGGGTATTGCGTCCTTGAAAACAAGGTTTGTTTGCGCAAGAGTTCCCGTGTTGGTGATGACGGAAGTGTAGTTCAGTTCGTCGCCTTTTACGGCGTAAGTTTTGTCGACCTCTTTTTGCACCGTCATTGCGTTCTGTACCACGGGAATGGTGACAAGGTTGGTGCGTTCCGCAAAGTCCACGTTTCCGCGTACGGGGTCAATGACGGAGTAGTTCACTGCCGCGTCGTTGGTTATCTTGGCGGCGGCGGTTATCGCACCCGCGAGAATAAGATAGGTTATAACCGTGCTTTCCGTGGGGTTGAGGTCGGGAAGAGATATGCCCGCCTTGACGTCGTAAGAAGGTTGCGATACGCCGTTTACGGTTACGCTTCCCGCAACGTGCGTCGCGTCCGCCGACATAAAGTCCGCAAGCGTCATATTGGTGAGTTTGACGGCGGAGTTGTTGGTCAGCGTGATGGTCTGTAGCGCTTGCTGTCCTTCCTGCAAAAACGCCGACGCCGTGGATTTGAGTTTGACCACCGCGTCGGTGAGGTTTTCGGTCTGCACCTCGTTGCTGACGCTTTGAGCGGGTACGGTGCTCTGGTCGGGAAGGGTGTATTGGTAATTTACGTTGGACGTGTTGGTTATTATCATAGTCATTCTCCTTTTCAGTTTATAGTCACGCGGAAAGACACGGTTTCCGTACCGCCGACGGGTATATCGCCGAGGGGTATTCCGGCCGCGGGGTCTGCACCCGCGAGCGGAACTCCGTTCAGTATCACGCTGTCGGGCACGAACGTAGTGCCCGCAGGGGCGCTGTCGTTGAATACCGCATTCTGAACGTCGACGTTGCCGCCGTTGGTCACAACGGAGAAATATGTCAGTTCGTCACCTTTTACGGCATAGGTTTTGTCGACGTCTTTTGTCACAATAAGGTTGTTGTAAATTATCTGTACGTTTACGGGATTTGACTCTGTGGACGCCGAAACGGTTATACCCGTGAACGGAGAGAACGAGTAGTCCGCGGTCGCACGGTTGACGGTCGGATTGACAGCGGGCAACGACGACGATTTCGCACGGAAAGTTACGGTCGCGGTCGCACCTGCGGCAATCGTGGGTATGCTTACGGGCAATCCTCCCGCATAAGGCGCGCCGTCGAGTGTAACGCTTCCCGCAACGAGAGTGAGCCCCGCGGGCAAAGGGTCGGAAACAATGACGTTTGTCGCGTCCGCGCTCCCCGAATTGGAAACGGTAAGCGTATATTCCACCTCTCCGCCAAGCGAAACGAAAGTACGGTCTGCGGATTTTACGACGTTAACGTTTGCGCCTTTGCTGTCGATTTGAACGGCAAGACCGTTGACGAGATAGAGGTCGCCCGACGTCGTCATTCTGATTGCGGCGGAAGTCTGCGAAGTCTGTATGAGAGAGGAAAGGTCGACGGCGGTAATGTCCCAGCCTTGCCTGCATGCCGTGGTGTTAAGACCCGTTTGCGCCGAAGCGTTACGCGTGCCGAATGTTCCGCTTGTATCGACAATCCCTGTGGAGTTGTTGATTTGCGACGCAAAGAAGTTGGTTTCGGGGTTGTTGGGACCCGAAAGCGGTTGCAAGGTGGCAACCGACCCGCCGAACAGCATTCTGTCTCCGCTGATAACCGCGTCGCCTTCCTGCGCCGACACGAAAAGTTTTGCGCTGATAGGCGGAGTTTCGGGGGTGAGAAAACCAGATACGGTGATGTCGGTGCTTCCCTGTGCGAGCGAAACGGGAGTAGCACCTCCCCAGAAAGTCAGACTGCGGAGGGGTGCAGACGGGCTTTCGTACACGACGGCAAGAGTCCAGCCTACGTGGTTGGTGTCCGAGGACTGTGCCGACGGGTTTGCAATCAGCGCGGGAACCTGTTGCACGGAATACGTGCCCGACATTGCGGTTTTGACGGCTTGCGTGACGACCGCCGACCTTACGTAAAAACCGACGTTTCCGCTTCCTGTCGACAGCAAAAGATTTGCGCGTGTGACGGGGTCGCCCGTTATGCTCAACGTTTGGGAGGGCGTGGTGAACGACACCGCATTGTCGGTTAGCGCGGTGATATCCGTATTTCCGTAGCGGTAAAGACCGCCCCAGACAAGTTCGGCGTAAATAACCGTTGCGTCGGCGGGGAGATTGAGAACGGCGGCGGAGCCGTTTTTGGTGTAGTCGAGGGTAGTTCCCGCTGGAAATCCCGAAACCTGCAAAGATGTATCGAGGGAAGTAAACACGGCAATCGACCCCGCGAAACCGCCGCTGCTCGATACGGCGGGCGCAAGCCCCAGCGTGTTACCCGTGAAAACGATTCCGCCTTGTCTTACGGTAGAAAATCTTTTTATAACAGCCATAACTTCTCCTTTTATGTAAATCTGTTATGTACGTATGCTCGATATGTCGGAGAAGTCCATTACAGTCTATGCAAAAGCCGTTACGAAAGGTGCGGACGTCGGAAAATTCGGGAGCAATTCTGCAAAAAGAAAACCGCACGCTTGCGGCGTGCGGTAGTAGGTTAATAGTTTTGTGTTTCGGAAAATCGGTGTGCGTAGAGCAGGTGAATGCAGTTGAGGTCCGCGTCCGACCGCTTTTCGGGCGGGGCGGTCAGTTGATGAGCACGCCCTGATAGTATGAGCGGAAAGCTCCGTCGTCGTATTCGAGGAAATCGACTACGTATCCGAAAGAGTCGGCGTTATAAAGTCCCGTAATTCTTCTGAATACCGTAAGGATATATTTTTCCTGTGCGGGATTGAAGGTCGGGAAGGCGTAGGACACACCCCACACATCCGCGGCACGGGGGGCTTTGAGAGTACCGTCGGCGTTGTACAGTTCGTCGAGATACTCCGCGGGGCGGGAGGAAATGTCGATAACGTACTGCGCATATTCGTTGTACACTTTCACTTTGTAGCAGTCGGCATATTCCGCCTTGAACCCGTCAAGACCGTTGCCGTCGTACAGGGTTTTGATTTCGGCGTTGGACACGTCAAAAAGGTATTGGAAGGCATAGCCGCCGCTTCCGCCGCTTTGCACGGAGTAGAAAATCTGTTCGTAACCTCCGCCCGTGAAATCGGCAAAGAAGAGGTTGGGTTCATAGCCCGCATTCTGCGGGGGAACTATCGTGAGAACGGGGTCTTTGGCGTTCGGGGAATAAATCCTTATTTCCGAACCGCGTGCGAAAAGGCTTTTGTCCGTATAGAAAGCCACAAGCTCCACACGGCTCACTTCTTCGGGGTTGAGAACGCGCCTGAATTCAGTCTGCAAAACAGTTTCCGTGACGGGGCGAATGCCTTGCGGGGGAACTCCGAACTCGGGGTCTATGACTTCGGCGCTTGCAACGGAAATGTTGCAGGACGCCGTGGCGTATACCGCCGTCGCTATGCACGCGGCAAGCAGTATAAAGAGCAGGGGTTTGATGAAAAGGGAGATATTTTTCGTTTTCATACCCGTACTTTGCGCGGAACTCAAACAATTATCCGTCTTTGACAACAAAGTTTACGGGCGGAAGATTTGTGCACGAAAACGACGTTCAATCAACAAAACCCGCGAATAAACGCGGGTTTTGTCCGATTTGCTTCTATGCGCATCGGGATTGAGGGGGAGGGTTGCAAGCGTCAGGACTTTTGCGCTTCGGACTTATGCTCCTTCGAGCAACATTTTGTCCGCGACAAGCGCGATAAACTCCCCGTTGGTGGGCTTTTCATTTGCGGAATATATTTTCATGCCGAAAATCTGGTTGATGTTTTCTATCTTTCCTCTGTTCCATGCGACTTCGATGGCGTGGCGAATTGCGCGTTCGACCTTGGACGCGGTGGTGTTGAAAGTCGCCGCAATGGAAGGGTAAAGTTTCTTTGTTATGCTGTTTATGATTTCGGGGTCGTCGACCGTGATTTTGATTGCCTCGCGCAGGAACTGATAGCCTTTTATGTGCGCGGGTATGCCGACCGAGATAAAGAGGTTTGCGATTTTCTCGTCGAGAGAGCGGTTGCGTTTTGCGGGTTGGGGCTGACGCGTGACCGCAGGATAGTTTTCTTCTCCCGAAAATTCGTCCAGCGTTTTGAGCAGAACGTCGAAATTGAACGGTTTTGCGAGAAAATATTTCGCACCGTAACGCAGGGCTTTCTGTACGAATCCGTCCGTGTTGAGCTGCGACATCATTATGACCGTGGGCTTGCGGGATTTGATTGCGGAAAGTACGCCGAAACCGTCGAGTTCTGGCATGACTATGTCGAGAAGAAGGAAGTCGGGGTTGTATCTTTCCACGAGTGCGAGTGCCTGCACGCCGTTTTCCGCCGTGCCTGCGACTTCGTAATGGCCTTTGTTTTCGAAAAACTCTTTCAGGCTGAGCACCAGTCCCGCGTTGTCGTCGGCGATAATGATGGATTTTTTCATTTTTTCCTCCAAAATGTGGTAATTTTATTGTAGCATAGTCAAAATTCGTACTAAAAAGCATAAATGCTCGTTTTCACAAGATTTTTGTCGAGTTTTCGATGATGCTGTCTTACTGTTTCGGGTGTCGGTAAAAACTTTTCCCCCTGTGGCAAGGCAGAATATATCACATTTCACGAATATTTTTCAACAATTATTTTCACCAATTTTTAAGGTCGGTACATTTAGTTGACGAGGGCGGGAAACTCCACCAAATGTAATCCGCGAATAGTTCCCGTTCTTTTGCACATACAAATGCCGTTGTCCGTCCGTCCCGTTCGTCGAAAATCGAAAAATTTTTTCTTTTCAAAATGTAGCGTAAAACAGTTTACATATCTGCGTCTTATAAATATAATATATGAAAAATTCAATTAGCGAGGAAGCAATGGGAAAATACAAGAAGTGCCCGCGCTGTGAACTGAACTGGATTCCCGTAGAGGAAGAACTCTGCGAGGTGTGCAAAGCAGAACTTGGCAAAGCAAGCTCCATAAGCCTTATCGAAGACGACGACGAAATTATCTACGAAGAGGAAAGAATCTGCCCCGTCTGCAAAGTGAACTACCTTGCCGACGACGAAGATATCTGCCCCGCGTGCAAGCTCGATCAACTCGACAAGAAAGCCGACAAGTCCGACGACGAAGACGAAGGCTGGAAAGAGTTTGTCGAGGACGACGCCGACGATGCGGTGCTCGAAGAGGACGACGAAATCTCCCTGTCCATGTTGCAGGAAGAAGAGGAAGACGATGACGACGAAGAGGAGTCCGCGGACGACGAGCCCGACGACTTCGACGAATCGATGACGGATTTCGACGACGCCGACTTCGACGAGGACGAAGAGGAAGAAGAAGACGAAGAAGACCTTTGATTCCGAAACAACCCGAGCAACGGCTTGTCCGTTGCTTTTTTTTTGTTTTGGTGTTAGTATGATAAGACAAGATTATTGTTTGGAGAAGAACAATGCAAAAGGACAATCAGTTTGTTAAAGAAATCGCCGATATGACCAAAGATTTCCCGCAGTGGTACACCGACGTCATTCTGAAAACGGAACTCGTGGACTACGGCCCCGTCAAAGGAACGATGGTCATCAGACCTTACGGATACGAAATCTGGGAACACATTCAGGAAGAGCTCAACCGCCGTTTCAAGGAAACGGGTCATAAGAACGCGTACTTCCCGATGTTCATACCTTTGAGCTATCTCATGAAAGAAGCCGAACACGTCGAAGGTTTCGCGCCCGAAGTCGCGCTTGTAACGCACGTCGGCAACACCGAACTCGAAGAAAAACTCGTTGTCCGTCCCACGTCCGAAACCATCATCTGCGATATGTACGCGAAATGGGTTCAGAGCTACCGCGACCTGCCGTTGCTCATCAACCAGTGGGCAAACGTCGTGAGATGGGAAAAGACGACCCGTCCCTTCCTTCGTACTAGCGAATTCCTCTGGCAGGAAGGGCACACTCTCCACACCACGGAAGAAGAAGCGCGCGGCGAAGCGCTCAAAATGCTGGAAGTCTACCGCGAGTTCATGCAGAACGTACTTGCAATGGACGTCCTTACGGGCATAAAGACGGAAAAAGAGAAGTTCGCGGGAGCGGTTGAAACCTATTCCATGGAAGCCATGATGCTCGACGGCAAATCCTTGCAGTCCGGCACGACGCACTATCTCGGCAAAAACTTTGCGTCCGCATTCGAAATCAAATATCTCGACCGTGACGGTCAACTCAAAAATCCTTATCAGACCAGCTGGGGCGTGTCCACACGTCTTATCGGTGCGCTCATTATGGCGCACGGCGACCAGCGCGGTCTCAAACTTCCCCCGAGAGTCGCTCCCGTTCAGGTTGTCATCATACCTATTGCGGCATACAAGGAAGGCGTCGTCGACAAAGCGTACGAAGTTGCGGATATGCTCAAAAAGGCGGGTCTGCGCGTAGAAGTCGACAACCGTGACCAGTCCGCAGGCTGGAAGTTCAACGAATGGGAAATGAAAGGCGCGCCTTTGCGTCTTGAAATCGGACCCCGCGACATCGAAAACGGAGTTGCGATGTACTCCCGCCGCGACACCCACGAAAAGGGCAGCATAGCACTCGGCGATCTTGTAACGGCAATTCCCGCACTGCTTGACGAAATCCACGAGAATATGTACGAACAGTCCAAGAAGTTCTTGCACGGCAACGTGGAAATCTGCTCGAACATGGACGAATTCAGAGCGGCAATTGACAATCAGCACTTTGTCAAGACCATGTGGTGCGGTTGCAGAGAATGCGAAGACGCAATCAAAGCCGAAACCGCGGCTAGCGCGCGCGTTATGCCGTTTGACCAGACGCCCGTCGGCGACAAATGTGTCTACTGCGGCAAACCCGCAACAAAGGTCATCTACTTCGCAAAGAGCTATTGATATTACAAGCATAAAAAAGACCGCCAAACGGCGGTCTTTTTTTTTGGCAGTTATTTATCAAGCGGCATTTTTTCTTGCGTTTCTGCAAAAAATGTAATGCATGTTACTTCAGTGTTTGGCGTAGAGGGTTGTTCGTACTTTACGAAAACTACGTTTTCTCCCTCCACTTTGGCAATATTTTCACAAACAAACATAATGTTTCCGTCCGAGTCTATATTGCAGGCGATATCTCCGTTCAACAAAGTGTAAAAGACCTGATCTACACCTGAAGTTTCAAGTCGCGCACCGTCTCCTGCAACGTCGCGGTGCGGGTGATCATATTTGCCGTTTCCGGCAAAATCCGGCAAATCTGCGCCTTGATCGTCTATTGCTGAAGATATGAAAAGGTCATATTCGCCACTGCTGTTTTTACCGCCGTCATCGCCGACTGATACAACAGCGTATTCGCACTTTATAAATCCGAGAAAATCGGCACCGCTGCTGCCTTGCGATCCGTGATGCGGTACTTTGAGAATGTCTGCGTCGAAAGAGGTTGTATCGAAAACTTTTCCTACATTTTCAAGGAAGTTTTTCTCAGAGCTTGTGCTTGCATTGCTGTTGTTTGCGTCACCTGTAAGAATGGTTTTTGTTCCATTGTATTCAAGCACACAAATAGGTGATGCGTCATTTATCCAATGCGCATCTTCAGTTTTCTTTATTCTGTAAAAGGCATCGTCTTGACAAAACATTGTCATTTTGTAAGTGTTGTCAGCGTCTTGAATGGTGATTATATTTTCCGTAAATATAAGCTGTGTTTGTTGTGTTTCGCCGTTTTCGTCCGTGAAAGTCGCATTGTTTGCCGCGGTTACAAAGTCATTGTAGACAATAGTGCCTTTTGTGCCGTAGTCACCGCTTAATCCCAAAGAGTAATCTTTTGATTTGATTTTGGGAAGATATACGGTTTTTACGGATTCGGCATGGGTTATTGCGTTGTCCAGGGAGCCGCAATGGTCTGCGTCGGTATGAGTGAGCAATACATAATCGAGCGTGTGTACGTTGAGCCTGTCCATTGCTTGTGTAACTTCGTCGGCATATCCTTTGTCGCCTCCATCGATAATCATGTTTTTGCCGTCGGGGAAGAGAATGAGAATGCAGTCGCCTTGACCTACGTCGATGAAATGCACTTGCAAGTCGCCTTCTCCGCGTTCGAGCGGGGGAGTTTCGGTGTTGCCGCCACCACCTGTCGAAGACGAGCCTTCGGGCTTGAAGAACGCCGCGATTGCGTCGAAGGTTTCGGGTGCGGCAAAGTAGAGAATGACCATCGTGATTGCAATGATGAGAACTATCGCAACGATGGCTATGATGATGTTTCTTGAAAGTTTTTGTGAGTGTCGTTTCGTAGCCATACGAGCATTATATATCGCCTGCGTCGTCATTGCAACCCGACACGGCAGGCGCAAAAGTCGGATATCCCGACATGTCGGACTGAAATATTCCACTGATTGGTAGGGGAGCGCGCTCCGAAACGCCACAAAAAAATTTTTTGCAAAATTATAAATCGAAGTTGACGAGAAATGAAACGCAATTTACAATGATACATATAAATTAATCTTGGTGGTTATGAATGGAATTGTTGGCTGCAAAATGTCCAAATTGTGGAGCAAATATAGAATTAGACAAAAATAGAGACGTTTTATATTGTTCTTACTGTGGGACAAAAATTATAGTAAAAGATGAAATAAAAAAAATAGAATTGGATGTTAAGGGGAAAATAAAGGTCGATGGTTTAGCTTCTATTGCGGACAAAGTAAAAAGAGCAAATGATTATTTAAATGCGGCACAATATGATCAAGCGTTGTGTTGTTTTGAATCGCTTTTGAATTTATCTCCTGACAATAAAACTTACGCGTATAAAGTGGTGGAGATTTGCAATTATTTAATAGATAAGGCATATTCACATCCTACACAAGTTAAAATGGGCTTAACTGATTTTGCAGACAAAAACGCTCGAACTGAAAAAGCAAAAGAAATAAGGGAAGAAGAGAGTCAAAGGGTTCTAACAGCAAATGCATTAAAGCAAAGGCGTGCATCTGCAATTGAAGCATTAAGACGTATGGGTTCATCACCTGATGAACTAAATCGTTTAATGCAGGCAACACCAGGCGAAGCTGCGTTTAATCACAATAAAGAAAAAGAAAAAAAGAAAGGTGCAAATTGCTTGATATGGGCAATAGTGATATTAGGGGTTATTTTTATTATAGCTATGTTAGCAGGGAATGTATGAAAAAAGCCTCATTTACAAATGAGGCTTTTTTCATTAATCAAATGTTTTGGTTATTAGTCGGCTTTGTAGGGCAGAAGAGCCATAACTCTTGCGCGCTTGATTGCCGTTGCAAGGGGACGCTGGTGCTTGGAGCACACACCGCTCATTCTGCGGGGCAGAATCTTGCCTTTTTCGGTGATGAAGCGGCGGAGTTTCGCCGTATCCTTGTAGTCTATGTCTTCGATATGGTCGACACAGAAGATGCAAACTTTCTTTTTAGGCGCTCTCTTGGGAGGACGCGTGGCTTTTACTTCTTCGTTCATTTCAATACTCCTTAATTAGAAAGGCAAGTCCTCGTCGATGGGAGTGAGGTCGTCGAAATCCACGCCGTCGTCCTTGCCGTCATCGTTCTTGGTGGAGAGGAATTGCACCTCGTCGGCGGCGATTTCCGTCACATAACGACGGCTGCCGTCCTGCGTATCGTAGCTTCTGGTCTGGATTGTACCGCTGATAGCAGCTTTGCTGCCTTTTTTGAGATAACGGGCGCAGTTGTCCGCCTGTGCTCTCCAGACTACCACGGGAAGGAAGTCGGTTTCGCGTTTGCCGTCCTTGGAGTAGGAGCGGGACACCGCAAGGGTGAATCTGCAAAACTTCACGCCGCTGCCGGTGGTGGAGAGTTCGGGGTCACGGGTCAGGTTACCGATCAAAAAAACTTTATTCATAATACACTCCTCGACTTATCACTTTTTGATAATCATTCTTCTTACGACGTTGTCGTCGATGCCCATTTGTCTGTCGATTTCCGCCTGCGCTGCCGCGTCGCACACGACGTTCATAAGAACGTAGTAGCCTTCGCTTTGCTTGTTGATCTCATAGGCAAACTTTCTCATACCCCATTTATCGAGGGTTTCGAGCGTGCCGAGACTCTGAGCGAGCGCCTCGTACTTTTCGACGACCTTTTGTTTCTGGTCATCGTCGATGTCGCAACGAATAATGTAGAGAATCTCGTACTTATTCATAGCTACCTCCTTTTGGACAATTTGCCCCTTGCGGGGAAGGATAGAAATTCCCGATGGAAATTTCGCTTGATTATGATAATATATAAAAAGGTTAAAGTAAAGTATTTTTAATCTGAAAAATGAGAAAAAATTATCAACGTGCGCACGCGTAACGCGCGCAGGCGCATCGAATTGATTTGACGGTTTGATTTGAGGTTGCGTTGCAACAGTTTGCGATAGGCGGGGAATTTTAGGAAAAGCAGTGCGAGCAATCGGAACAAGCGTGTTAAGAAATGCGGTTAATAGGCAGTGAATTGGCGGGTAGTTTCGGGAAAGGAAATGAGGACGAGTAATCAAAGAGAGTCTTTGATTTCGCCTATGACTTTTTCGATTTTCTTTTTGGCAAGGTAAATTACGTTGTCGACTTTTTTTGAAGAAACGCCGATTTTTGCGGAGATGTCTTTGTAGGGAAGTCCCGCGAGATACAGACGGAAAATGCTGAAATCGGGTTCGCCGAGCAGGTTTTCGAGTGCGGAATACAGCCCCGCTTCGGACTCCTTTTCAATGAAAAGCGTTTCGGGTGAAGGCAGAGGGGAGGGAATGTCGGAAATGAGCGTGTCGCGGTCTTTCGCCGCCGCGTCGTCTATGCTCACGGCATTGAGGTCGGCGGAATTTTTCGCCGAGCGGGAAGAACGGACGGCGTCGAAAATGCTGTTGCGCATACACACGGACGCGTACGTTTTGAAGGACGCGCCTTTTTCAGAGTTGTAGGAATGAACGGCTTCGAAAAGTCCGATAACGGCAATCTGGAACAGGTCGTCTCTTTCCGCTCCCGCCAGATAGTAGGAACGCGAAAACTTTTCGGCGAACGACCAGTATCTGCGGATAAGTTCGGTTTCGGCAGAGCGGTCGCCGTCAGCCGCGGCAAAAGCCAGTTCCTCGTCCGTGGGAGAGGAATTCGCGGCTGCAAAACCGCCTTCCGCCGTGACGTCGTCGAAATTGTCCGCGACGTGTTTTTCGTCTTTGCCGTCACTCATCAATGTCTTTGTCTTGCCGCCTCGTAAAGCACCACGCCTGCCGCCACGGAGGCGTTCAGACTGTTGATTTTTCCGAATTCGGGAATGGTTACCGTGTCGTCGCAAAGTTCCTTGGTCAGGCGTTTTATTCCGTCGCCTTCGCTTCCTACGACGATTGCCGTGTTGTCCTTGAAATCTGCACATTTCGGGGGTTTACCGTCAAAAGCGCACGCATAAACCCATACATTGCGTTCTTTCAGTTCTCTTATCGTATCGTTTATGTTGGTCACTTTCGCAACGAGCATATGTTCGGTTGCACCGCTTGCGACCTTGACTACGGTGTCGTTCACGCTTACGCTTCTGTGTTTGGGAATGACAATTCCGTGTGCGCCGAAACACTCCGCACTGCGGATAATCGCGCCGAGGTTGTGAGGGTCGGTTATGCCGTCGAGAAGAACAATCAGAAGTTTTTCTCCGCGTTCTTCGGCAAGGGCGATTATGTCGTCGACAGAGCAGTACTCAAAGTCGGTTATCTGCGCCGCAACGCCCTGATGGTTGCCGCCGCCCGCAAGCTGTTCCATTGCGCGGTGGTCGATGTAGCTCACGGGGATTTTTCTGTCTTTCGCAAGACCGAAGATCTGGCTGAGCTGCATATCGGGTTCGCCTTTGACAAGGTAGAGTTTTTCAACAGTTTTGCCCGAGCGGAATGCTTCGCGCACGGGGTTTCGTCCGTAAATTATCATTCTTCACTCCCTAACGTAAGGTCAAGAAACTTTTTCAGTCTTTCCGTGCGTCCCGTAAGATACAGGTATCCCAGGACGGCTTCCAGCCCGCTGGCTTTGCGGTATTCGCCGCGTTCGGCGTGTTTTGCCGAGGTCTGGATATGACAGTTGCGCGCACGCCTGAAAATGTCGGCTTCCGTTTCGTCGAAAAGCGGAGTAATCGCGTTGCTGGACGCCGCTTGCGCGACTGCCGATACGTGTTTGGTCACTTCCTTGTGCAGTACTCCCGTTTTTCCCGAACTGCCGACGGTCACCGCCGTGCGTACGTACAACGACTGTACGGCGTCGCCGACGAACGCCAACGACATAGGGGGCAGGGCAAGTGCCTCTTTGTCCGATAACGGTTGCAACAAAGAAAATTCCGCGCGTGTGTAATACATACTTAAATCATACCATAGTTTACCGATATTGACAACATTCCGCACGCCGTATTATATTTAATCGGAGAGCAAGGGAGCCTTATGCAAAAAAGAAAACACACTTTTTCAATCGGTTGTCTGAAAACCGTCTTGCTTGTATCGCTGATGGCGGTGCTTCTCTGCGCGCTCACCGCGTGTTCGTTTTTCGGACTCGGCAACAAAGTTACTTCCGTAACCGTTACCGCGGGCGACGGACTTGACTATGCGGGCACGCCCGCCACCTATTTTGCAACTCTTTCCGAGCAATTCACCCTGAAAGCCACGCTCAACGCTTCGGCGCCTGCAAGAACCGTTATCGAATGGTATAAGACGGATGCGGACGGCAACGAAGTAAAAGTTGGCGGCGGCGCGGGCGTAAAAGAACTTGTTTATACGATAGACGACATATCCGCGGGGACGGTTTCTTTCTATGCAGTGGCGGACGGAGTTAAAAGCGGAGCGGTGACGGTCACCGTGCGATACGGCGAACTCGACCGTCTGAATATAGAAAGCGACACGCACAAAATTGTGAGCGGAGTTATTCGCCAGAACGCCGCGTCTACCCAATCCGTGGAACTTCACGCAGTTTACAACGACAATCTTTCGCCCGACAGCGTGGTAACATTGCAATGGTTTTGCAGGGAAAAAGGCTCTGCGGAATGGACGGAACTTTTCGCAACCGACGGCAGCGTGGTTTACACTCACGACGGAGCGGTCGCCGAGATAGAAATCAAAGCGGTTGCAATCTGCGGCGAAACAAGTATAAGCGCAACCGTAACTTTGTCGTACGTTGACGCATTCCTTGCCGTGACGTCCGTTGAAATAGAAACGGGAGCGCCCGCTACGGAAGAAAACGGGCAGTATTTCCTCATCAATGACGGGTCTGTCGCAAAATCAGTTACGCTTATCGCAAGCACATATCCCGACGGCACCGACCTTACGTCTCCCGTAGTCTGGCAGGTGCGCACGCAAAGCGGAACGCGGACTTTGAATACGCCCGAACGCGAAATCGAGTTTACGCCCGTGGCGGGCGAAAACTTCGTGACGGCAACCGTCGACGGAGTGACAAGTCTGCACGCGGCTATTATCTGTCTGTCCTCTTCCGAACGCGAAAGACGAGCCGAACAACTTGACGAAACCTTCATATGGCGCGTCGGCGTGCACAACTATTACATTTCCGACGCGACGGATTTGAACGCAGTGGTCAATTACATCATCTCGCAACATCAGACGGGCGACGCAAGCTACAAGGACTGGTATCTTGCGCCGTCGTCGTGGAAGACGGGCGGGATTGTCGAACAAACTTCCGAAACGTTCGGCGACATTATGCAACAGGCGATAAATTACAGCGACGAGTCGGGTTCGTTCTATTTCAGCTATTCCACGCAGGGCGTAAAAATGCTTGAGGACGGAACGTATTTCGGCGTTCCCACCGAGCCTTGCACGCTTGAATATACGGTAAACCAGTTGGACGGCGTAGTAACCTACAACGAAACGGAAGGCGCAAAGCGCACCGAACTTTACATCGACGGTGTCACACGCACCGCGCCGGTCACGGACAGCAATATGCTTTTCCGCGTCGTGGAGTGGGGATACAAGCCCGTTTTCGATTATTCGGCACAGTCGCAGGCGGCGCTTTCCATTTACAAAAAGGCAAGAGCGGTATTGCTTGAAATTATCGATTATTCTATGTCGGAACTCGACAAAGTCCGCGCAATTTACGAGTGGATTGTGACAAACGTCGATTACGATTACGGCGCGGCGGAGCAACCGCTTGACGCGGTGGAAACGCTGAAATACAACGCGTTTTATCTCGAAGGCGTGTTCAACGACGGCAGAGCGGTGTGCGACGGCAAATCAAAGGCGTTCTCTTTGCTTTGCGGAATGGAAGGAATAAAGGCTGTCAGAATAACGGGCGAAGCCACGTCGGGAGGTCAGACCGCGGGACACGCATGGAACAAAGTTCTCGTTGACGCGGACGGCGACCTCGACAAGGAGTGGTACGTTGTGGATACGACGTGGGGGGACGGTGCGCGTACTACGGACAATCCTTACGTTATCGAAGAACTTTTCACGTACGCATATCTCCTTATAAGCGACGAAGACATTTCGTCCACGCACAAGGCGCGCTCGGAGTTCAACCCGTCCGCAACAACGGAGTTCGACGTGTTTGCGGCAACCGAACTTCCCGATAGCGGCGGAGTCACGCTGTACGTTGACGAAACAAACGACCTTGTGCGGTTGGTCGAGTATCTGGACAGCCGCAAGTACGAATGGGTAAACATAGAAGTTGACCCGTCCTTTGCGGCAACGGAAAGCGGACTGAGGCTGAAACTCGCGTCCGTTATGGCATTGAAACCTTACGACCTGCTGTCCGGCGGGATAAGAAACGTTTACTGGTTCAGAAGAATGTAGCGGATATTCTGCGACAAACAAAACAAGAGATAAATTCGAAACATAAAAAAACGGCGGATTCAACCGCCGTTTTCGTTATCCGCACAATGTGCGGAAACGTGTCACAGGAATTTTCTCAACGATTTGATGCACTTGTCGTAAGATTTGATGAGTTCGCGGGCAAATTCGGGAATGTCGCCTTTGTGTGCCTGACATTCGTTAAGGCATTTCTGCATGGAAGTAACCCCCATCTGATAGCCTTCGATGAGCATTTCCGCGATGTGGGAAGAATCTCTGTTCATCATTGCCGAAAGGGACGCTCCCGCTTTCATCATGGTTTTGGAAAACTTGTTGCCTTCGGCTTCTTCGATTTCTTCTTCCGACAGTCCCTCGCGGGCTTTGTCGTAGTATGTTTTCATGAGGTCTCTCTGTTCCTGCATTACCTGTCGCAGGGATTCGTCCGAGACGTAGGGCAGGACGTTGTCGATTGCCTGCATACCCGTCGATGCGTTACGTATGGTTTCTTTGAGAATGTCTTTCATAATTTTTCCTCCGCGGTTATGGTGTGCGTTTTTCCGCCGATTATACGTTGTTCCCGAAGAACCCGAAATGTGGACTTTGGGCGAAAGAATTTTACCAAGTTGCCATACAGGAAAAGAGGGGTTGTTTTCCGTGTGGGGTAGGGTCAACCGAAGATTTTGTCGAGCAGTTCCTTGACCCAGGATTTGTACTGTATCTGTTCCGACCCGTTCGACGGAACGAAACACAACGGGGGAAACGCAACGCACCACCAGTTGTCGCCTACGCCTTCGCCCAGCAGTACGAGAAGGGCGTCGTAATCGCCTTCGGGGAAAACGTAACCGTCGTACGTTCTTTCGGGAAAATGTTCGCGCGAGAGCACAACGCGGGCTTTATAGTCATATCCGTTATCATAAAGTACGTTTTGCGCAATATTCTGCAAATTGTCTTTTTCGCGTGAGAGGGCGGCGAGCGCGTCCGATTTGTCCGAGCACACGTCGAGTTTGTCCGTGAGATATGCAGTGACGGCGTCGCGGACTTTGAGTTTTACGGACTGGTCTTCTTCGCTGTTGCTGTTTGCGCGTATATGTATTCTGACCACGCTGTCGCCGATGTCGGGGGACTTGGGGAGAATTGCGCCGCCCAGGTTGTCGCAAGCACAGAGTACCACCGCCGTTACCAGAAGAAACAATGAAACAATGATTAAGGAAATTCTTTTTTTTGTCATATCGACCTCGCAAAGATTGTTGCCCGAAAGGGCGCTGATTATACCCGTTGAACCTCGGCGTATAAAAGTTTTCTGCGGTTGCACACTAGGCGTGAGGTGAATATGAAAACGTCCTTTTTCAAAAAGTCAACGGCGATACTCGCCATAATTTTGCTGACGGTTGCGCTGGTCGCCGCCTGCATTGCCGCTACGCAGTCTTCGCTTGCAGGTGACGACATTGCGTTTGCCGCAACCCTGAAACAGGGAAGTACGGGAAGCGACGTGCGCACTCTGCAACAGAAACTCAAAAGCTGGGGTTACTATTCGGGCAGTGTGGACGGAATATTCGGTTCGGGCACTAAAAGTGCGGTTCAGTATTTCCAGCGCACCAACGGGCTTACCGCCGACGGAATAGTCGGTTCCGCCACGGCCGCGGCACTCGGTATGAACATCGGCAGTTCCTCTTCGACGACTTCTTCGTCGTCGGGCGTGCTCAAACAGGGCAGTTCCGGCGAAGCCGTCAAAACCTTGCAACAGAAACTCAAAAATTGGGGTTACTATTCGGGCAGTGTGGACGGAGTTTTCGGTTCGGGTACGAAGAGCGCTGTTATGTATTTTCAGCGTAACAACGGACTTACCGCCGACGGCGTAGTGGGCAGCCGTACCGCAGCCGCTCTCGGAATAACTCTCGGAGGGTCGTCCACGTCCTCGAACGGAACTTCGACTTCGTCCGACCTTACTTTGCTTGCACGCGTAGTCTACGGCGAAGCGCGCGGCGAGCCGTACACGGGACAGGTTGCCGTTGCGGCAGTGGTGCTCAACCGCGTAAAAAGTTCGAGTTTCCCCAACACGATAGCGGGTGTTGTGTATCAGTCGGGCGCGTTTGACTGCGTTGCCGACGGACAGATAAATCTCACGCCCAACGATACGGCAATTAAGGCCGCACAGGACGCAATGAACGGCTGGGACCCCACGTACGGTTGTCTGTTCTACTATAACCCGAAGACGGCGACTTCCGCGTGGATGCTTTCCCGTCCCGTGAAACTTGTAATCGGAGACCACAATTTCTGTTAGGAGGATGACGGATATGTCAAAAGAGAAAGAATGCAAAACCGCCGCTAACGCGGCGCAGGAACAACCTTCCGTCGAAGGCGAAAACAAAACCGCTAAACGCGGCAAGAAAAAGAACAAAGTACGCACGGTAGTGGCGATTACGGTTGTATCGCTTGCGGCGTCGGCGATTGCGGGACTGTCCGTTGCGCTGTATTTCAGTCAGGACATCAACAGAATGCAGGCGAACTATATGCGCGAAATGGAAGCCGTGTATTCGCGCAACTATTACGACCTGCTTGACAGTGCCAACAATCTCGACACGGAACTCAGCAAACTCAACGCGGCAAGCACGGTGGAAGCCCAGCGCGAAATACTCTACGACGTATGGAGCGCGGCGACCGCCGCGAGCACAGGATTGTCCGCGTTTCAGGGCGGCGAAGACGGGGTTATGAAAGCCACCAAATTCGTGGGACAGCTCGGCGACTATGCGCACTATCTTGCCAAGCGTATGGAAGACGGCGAACCTCTTTCGGCAGAGGAACGCCAGACCCTCGGCAAACTCCGTGAAATGGCGGGCGTACTCAAAGACGCCCTCCAAAGCACGGGTGAAAGCATAAATCGCGGCGAACTGTTTTTGGGTGACGGCGGAATTCTGGAAAGTTTTACGTCCTCTTTCGACGCTTTTGCGGAACCCAATCTCGATTATCCTCAGATGATATACGACGGACCTTTTTCGGATTCTTTGGAGCACCGTGAATG
This sequence comes from uncultured Eubacteriales bacterium, assembly GCA_900545885.1. Classification (GTDB taxonomy): domain Bacteria; phylum Bacillota; class Clostridia; order Christensenellales; family CAG-917; genus Limadaptatus. The sequence goes on along the minus strand of URAF01000007.1, from coordinate 91,439 downwards.
CAAAGCGCTCAAAGGTCTTGCGGAAATAACGCCCGAAGAAGGCGTCGAACTCATCGGCAAATACATTCCAGACGCCACCGACGTCAAGTATTACGACAAAACCGAAGGCGACATAGTGACGCTCAACTATTCCGTTTCGTCCGAGGGCGGAGAAGGTTTCGTACAGCTTACGGAAAAAGGCGGACTGCTTGTTTCCTACAACGTGAACTACGAGCGCGCATCGGTTGACGCAGGCTATCCCGAACATTGCGCGGCGGCAATCAGATTTGCCGAAAACGCAGGTTTCGAAAACCTCACTTCGGTATGGTGTTCGCAGGCAAACGGAATAGTTTTTGTCAACCTTGCGCCCGTTCAGAACGGGGTGGTGCTTTATCCCGACCTTATCAAGGTCAAGGTCGACGAAGCAAGCGGCAAAGTCATAGGACTCGACGCAATGCACTACGCGTTCAACCACACCGAAAGAAGTTTGCCGTCCCCCGCGCTCACCCAGTCGCAGGCGGCGGAAAAAGTCGTGTTGCCAGTTGTGTCTTCGCCTATGCTTGCGCTTATTCCGCTTGACGAAACCAGAGAAGTGCTGACCTACGAATTCGAATGCGAATCGGGCGGAACGTACTTTGTCTATATAGACGCAATGACGGGAGAGGAAAGCAACATTCTTTACGTCATAGACAGCGAGCAGGGCACCGTTCTGATGTAAATTGCTTTGTCGTTGTTCGACGGTTTTCTGAAAGACTGTCGACACCAAAACGAAAAACGCACGGCTAAAACCGTGCGCGGAAAGGGGGATAAAACAAAACGCCGCAGATTGCGGCGTTTTGTGTAATGTTGCGATTAAGTTACGCGACTTTCTTTTTCATGCTCTTCAGGAAAACGAGAGAGCAGATAAAGTAAATCGCGGAGAGTGCCGCGGGCACTACGATGAGATAAAGTCCGCCGTCGATTATTCCCGCGAAGTAATCCGCAATCGTTCCGCCTGCTTCATTTACAATAACCGCCATGGGGTTGAAGAAGATAATGCACACGGACACCGCGAGCATTGCCGCCGCGAAGAGGAAGTTGAAGAACCTCGAATACTTTTTGCCTATGAACGCCACGAGTGCGACGAAAGCAATCAGTATTGCAAGCAGGAAGAATATCGAGGGCAGAATGAAAGAGATACCTTGCGCGGGGTCTGCTTTGAGCATTTCGCCGTATACTTCGGGATTTGCGGCAATATCTTTGAGGTTGCCGACACCGTCGAAGAAACCGAATCCTCCGAGTTCGTTCACCGCAATGTCACCCTGCACGAAGAAAAATCCGAGAAGAGAAATCACGATGAACAGAGCGGCGAAGACAAACACTACTGCATTTCTGCTGCGGCCTGTCTTTTTGTTGCCGGCAGCCGCTTTGCGCGCTTCTTTCTTTGCAGCTTTCGTTTCCTCTGCGGAAGGCTCGTAGTTGGGTGCGTTGTATATGGTTTCGGAAGGGAAAGCGTTGGGGTTTGCGGGCGTGAAAGTAGGTTGCACGGAGGCGATGGCGTCGCGGTTGGGCAACTTTACGCCGATTGTGACGCCGCAGCTGGGGCATTTGATTCTGTGCTTATAGCCGTCGGGAAGATTCGCTGCGTTGGCAGGCGGTTCGAAACAAATTTCGGCTCTGCAACTAGGGCATCTGGTATACATAGTTTTCTCCTTTTTGATATTATACACCATTATTATAGATTGATATGATTGCAAAGTCAATCATAAAGCGTTTTTTTTGCCTTTGTCAACTGTGCAAAGTACGTCGTCGGTTGTCCGAAAAGGTCGAATGGGTGCAAACTCTACTGAAAATCGGAGCAGCTGGATATCGGAAAACGGCGAATTTCGGCGATTGGCGTCGTGCGGTTGTCAAAACAGGTATGGCGTGATATGATTATGCAGTCGGGTGCGACGCAAGTCGAGAATCGGGAAGACGGGTGAAAGTCCCGCACAGCCCCCGCTACTGTAAGGTGAAACGGAAAACGCCACTCGAAAGGGGAAGGCGCCGCGGCGAAAGCCGACCGAAGTCAGGAGACCGGCCCGATAATAACAAAAGCAGTTGTTTCGGTGGGAGACGACGGCGTTTTTCGTCGTACCTCCCATGAAAGAACGGGAGGTTTTTTTATGAAGCAGCAAACCAAAAGAACATTCATTCTCGCCGTCTGTGCCGTGCTCCTCGTGTGCGTGCTTTCTTTTGCGCTCGTGGCGTGCAACGACGGACTGAAAAACAAACTCGACCAGTGGCAGCAGGACACGTCGGGCAGCTCCCCCGAAGAAGGCAAAAAGACCGTCGAAATCATAATAGGCGACGAAGTTTTCTCCTTGCAGACGGAAGCCGAATACGTAATGGACGCGCTTATAGAACTCAAAGAAACGGGCAAAATTTCCGTTCTCGAATACACGACCGGCCAGTACGGTGCAATGATACAGAAACTGGGAAATCTTGTTCCCGACGCGAACAGTTACATTACTTTTTATCATACCGTCAACGAAGAAGGATTGAAAGGCGCGGACTGGGAAACGGGTGAAATAATAACGGTTGAATACAACGGCAAAACCTACTATTACGCAAATCTCGGCGTATCGTCGTTCCCTCTGCGCGACGGCGCGTCCTACCACTTCTTTGTCGAAAAAATGTAACTTTATCCGACGAAATTCGCATATAAAGTTTGGTTCTGACAAAACAATGAAAAATATCGGCACGGGCACAAGAACGGTTCAAAGCGAAAAAAACGTCGGTAGAGGTGTCAGACTCACGGCGCGGTACGTGGTGAAAGTGGCGGTTATGACGGCTATGCTCACCGCGCTTAAATTCGCGTTGTCTTTTGTGCCAAATGTCGAAGTCGTTACGCTTCTGATACTGGTATACGCCGCGGTTTTCGGCGCGGCGTACGCCGTGCCTGCGGCGCTTGTTTTCTGCGGGATAGAAATTGCGCTTTACGGCGTTGCAAGCTGGGTTGTGCTGTACTTCGTCTACTGGCCGACGCTCGCTCTTGTCGCATCATTGCTTTTGCGCAGGCGCAACGTTTTTGTGGCGGTGATAATCGCGACTGTGGGGTCGGTGTTGTTCGGAGTTCTTTCCGCCTGCGCCGACACAATGGTGGTTGCTCTCGGCATATCCGAAGTCGACCTTGCTAAATACTGGGTTGCTTACTACGCGAGAGGATTGTATTTCGACCTCATACACACCGCGTCAAATTTCTGCGTGGTAGGGCTGTTGTTCGTGCCGCTTTGCGCGGCGGCGGAACGTATAAAAAACGCAACTGCGCCCGCTACCGCGAAAGAAACCTATTACGTCAGAGTGCCGCGCGAAAACAAAGAAATCGACGAAGATATCGACGAAGAAACTGACGCCGATGAAAAGGATTGAGATATCGACGTTTGCGGTTTTTGTCGCATTCGGAAGGAAAAAGCAACAATAGGGCAACTTTTGTCGCTATCGTCCGTCCCCGCTCATTTTATGTTAATATGCAGTCGGAGGCGGAAATATGGCAAACACCAGACACCCTAAATGCGCCATACGCAGTATGGCGGTCGAAGCCAAAAAGAGGTTGCAGAGCAAAGCGTACGGAACGGGAGAAATTCCCGCGCCCGCAGGAATAAGTCCCGCGCAGAGAAGAATCTACATAAGACTCAGAGAACTCCGCGAATCGGGCGAGGAAGTCGTCAATCCCATTCAGCAACTTGCGGACAAAGAGTTCATGAAAGGATTGTCCCACGAAGAAAGACAGCGTTACATCATTCAGCTTGCCGCAGATTATCTGGCGGTAAAGAAAGAGCTGGACGACAGAAGTGCGGCGGAGCGCAGACCGTCGTTCCGTGCGGGTTGACGCGGCGTAACAAGAATATTATTGTTTTCGGTTCTCCGTATCCTGCGGGGAACCTTTCTTTCTTCTCTCGGGCAAAATTCGTTTGAAAAGGACAATCAGTTTTCTTCCCGCAAATATTCCCAGCACGTAACACGCCGCGCCGTAAAAAGTGGGTTGTCCCTGCGCACCGAAATGAACGGACGCGATGAATATGCCCGTAAGTGCGACAACGGCAAGAAAATCGGCAAGGAATTTTTCCGCACCGCGCAGTTTCAGCCCGAAAAGCAGGGTCGCGAAAGCGGCAACCGCACCGAACCCGAACGATGCCGTCGCCGCGACGAATTGCAAAGACCACGATGCCCCGACCATATTCGGCTACTTGAAGATTTTACGTATAATCGACGACGGCGCGACAGCCGAGGAATACTTCATCGAGGTTACGTAACCCGACGCGTTGAACTGTCCCGTTTCGAGGTCGAGACCTTTGACCGTAAGGTCGTGCCCCGTGACCACGAGGGATTCGCCTTCGAGTTCGATTTCGATGAGTTTGTCCGTAAACGTCGGCACCGCTTTAACTCCCGACACCGACAGCAGTCTGTGTTCGGCAAGCTGCAAAGAATGCGGGCGTACGGGCTTTTTTGTTTCTTTCTGGTTGGAATCGCTCATTGTTTGTCTCCCCGAATCCGCACTGCGGACTTCACGCACATCATTATATGCGGCAGGAGGGCGTTTCAACACGAATCCGCAAGAAACCGCACGGACGTGCATTTCATTGACAACTGTTGTAAAAAATAATAGAATGGTTAAAGCATTCAAGTCGCGCGTCGCGCGCGCAATCAACGGAGGGTCTGGCTATGCGGTCTGAGGCTGAAAAAAAACAAAAACCCAAGAGATACAAGCTCGACGTTTCGTCGCAGTTCTATCCCATAATTTCCACACCGAGAGCGCAGAGTCTTTTCCGCGTAACCGCCGTTATGAAAGACAAGGTCGACGGCGATTTGCTGCAACGGGCGGCGGAAATCGTGCTCAACCGTTTTCCGACATTCAAAGTCAGATTGCGCAAAGGGTATTCCTGGTACTACTTCGAGGAAAACACAAACCCGTTCAGAGTAGGCGAGGCGGACGACAAGTTGCTCACGCCCATAAACCCCAAAGAAACGGCGGGATATCTTTTCAGAATTACCCACAAGGACTGCAACATAATATTCGAAGTTTTCCACGCGGTGTGCGACGGACTTGCCGCGCTTGAATTTCTGAAAGCCGTGATTTATCGTTACGCCGTTCTCAAAGGCGACGCGGCGGAAGGAGCGGCGGACGTCATAGACATCAACGCTTTGCCCGACGACGAGGAACTCGAAGACAGCTTTTACCGCTATTACCGCCCGATAAAATTCGGCGACGTCAACCTGAAAGGACTCATGGGCGAAATGCCGTTGTTGCTTGACGGCACCCCCACCGACGACGGATACAAATCTGATTACGAGTCGCTGTCCACATCGCAATTGTTGTCCTTCGCGAAAAAAATGGGTACAACTGTGACTGCGTTTTTGTGCGGTGCAATGGCGTTTGCGGTAGAGAAGGCGACGTGCGGCAAAAAGCCGATAGTAATGATGGTGCCCGTAAATCTCCGCAAAATGTTCCCGTCGCGGACGCTCCGCAATTTCGTGAACTTCGTGAGAATCGTTTTCGAGCCGAAGAAATGCACCACGCTCGGCGACTACGTTGCGGAAGCGGCGGCACAGCTCAAAGAAAAAGCCACCAAGGAAGAAATGGAAAAGTTTTTCGCCACGACCGTACGAACGGAAAAGTCGCTCGTTCTTAACGCGGCTCCGCTTTGGTTCAAAATATTCATGGCGAGGATATTCCGCTTTTTCCTGAAATCGCGTCAGACAATGATTTTCAGCAACATGGGCAAAGTAAACATTCCCGAAGAATGCGGACTGAAAAGAATGGTGTTCAACGTCAACGTATCAAAACGCGCAAAAGTAAACGTGGGCGCAGTAACCGTAGGCGACGAAACGACGATAACGTTTACCCGTTCGATAAAGGAACGCACCATCGAAAAAGAGTTTTTCGCCATACTTGCGGCGGCGGGACTTGTCCCGACGGCAAAAAGCGGCTGCTGAACCATATTGCAACAAACAAGACTTTAACTGCGAAAATCGCTATATAAAAGAGGACTTATGAAAAAACTCAACTCTACCGAACTGCGAAAAGCATATCTCGATTTCTTCAAGGAAAGAGGACACGTTGTAATTCCCACGGCGTCGCTCATTCCCGAAAACGACCCCACCGTACTGTTCACGACGGCGGGAATGCACCCCCTCGTTCCTTATCTTCTCGGTGAAAAACACCCCGCGGGCAACCGCCTTACGGACGTTCAAATCTGCGTGCGTACGGGTGACATCGACGAAGTTGGCGACGCGTCGCACTGCACGTTTTTCGAAATGCTCGGCAACTGGTCGCTCGGCGACTATTTCAAGAAAGAATCAATCACGTGGAGCTTTCAGTTCCTGACCGAAGTGCTAGGCATTCCCGTCGAACGCATAGCCGTCAGCGTATTCGGCGGCGACGAGGATTGTCCCCGCGACGACGAAAGCGCGAATATATGGAAGAGCCTCGGTCTGCCCGAGAAAAACATTTTCTTCCTGCCCAAGAAAAACAACTGGTGGGGTCCCGCGGGCGTTACGGGTCCCTGCGGTCCCGATACGGAAATTTTCCTTGACACGGGCAAACCCGCTTGCTCCGACGAGTGTTCTCCCGCCTGCGACTGCGGCAAATACCTCGAAATCTGGAACAACGTTTTCATGCAGTTCTTCAAGGATGCGGAAGGAAAACTCAATCCCATGGAACGCAAGAACGTCGACACGGGAATGGGACTCGAACGTACGCTTGTCACGCTCAACGGTTATCAGTCCGTTTACGAAACCGATTTGTTCGACTATGCGATAGCCGCGCTTGAAAAGATGTCGGGCAAGAAGTACGGCGAGAACGAAGCCGACACCGTCGCGATGAGAATAATCGCGGACCATACGCGCACGGCAACGTTTATGCTCGGCGACGTCAAACCCATTTCTCCGTCCAACGTAGACCAGGGTTACGTGCTCCGCAGACTTATCCGCCGCGCTATGCGTTATTGCAGAACGCTGGGCGTGGAGTTCGACGCGCTCACCGAACTTGCAAAACTTTACATCGCAAAATACGCCGACGTTTACAAGAACATAGCCGACAACAGCGAACGCATAATTTCCGAACTGGAAACCGAAAGAGGCAAGTTTGCCAAAACCATAGAGCAGGGGCTCAAAGAGTTTGACAAAATTCTGACGCACATTCCCGTTGGAACTTTCCCCGGCAAAACGGCTTTCCGACTTTACGATACGTTCGGCTTCCCCATCGAAATGACGGAAGAACTTGCCCGTGAAAAGGGGTACACCGTTGACCGCGCAGGTTACGACAAGGCGTTTGCCGAACATCAGGAGAAGTCCAAAGCAGGCGCGGAACAGAAGTTCAAAGGCGGACTTGCGGACGGCGGCGAAGCCACCGCAAAACTGCACAGCGCGACGCACCTTCTCAACTATGCGCTCAAAAAGGTGTTGAACGACGAAAACATAATGCAGAGGGGCAGCAACATAACGCCCGAAAGACTGCGTTTCGATTTCAGTTTCGGAAGACCTATGACCGAAGATGAAATCAAAGCCGTCGAAGAAGTCGTCAACGCCGAAATCGCAAAGGCGCAACCCGTCGTATGCGAGGAAATGAGCGTTGAAGAAGCGCGCAAACAGGGCGCAGTAGGCGTATTCGGCGACCGTTACGGCGAAGTTGTCAAAGTTTACACGATAGGCAGTTCCAAAGAGATTTGCGGCGGACCTCACGCCGCCAATACGGGCGACCTCGGCAAATTCCGTATAGTGAAAGAACAGAGTTCGTCCGCAGGCGTAAGAAGAATAAAGGCGGTGCTCGAATGATTAAAGTCGATTCGCACGTGCACACCCGACACTCGTCGGACGGGCACGACCCGATAGCGGATATAGTTGCGGAAGCCCGCGAAAAAGGGTTGTATTACCTCGCGACGACAGACCACCTCGACCTCGAACTTAAATTCGGCGGCAACAAAACCCCCATTCCGTGGAAACACATCGACCTCGACGCTTACTATGCGGAATGGCGCGCGGAAGCCGACAAACTGGCGGCGGAAAATTCGCCTTTGAAGTTCAGACTCGGAATAGAAGCGGGTTTCGGTGCAAACGTCTGCGACAAGTACGTCGAAACTCTGGCGAAATATCCTTTTGACGTCGTCATCAACTCGGTGCACTTCGTCGACGGGTGGGACGTCTATTTCCCCAACGCGTTTTTCTTCAAGTCCAAACGCAGAATGTACGGGCAGTATCTCGACAACATCATCGCAAGTCTGGACGCGCCTTACGAGTACGACATAATCGCGCATATCGGATACGTGACGCGCAATGCGCCTTACATAAACAAAAAACTCGAATACGCCGATTATCCCGACAAGTTCGAAAGAATACTGAAAGGCATAATCGACCGCGGCAAGGCGCTCGAAGTCAATACGCACACAACGCTGTTCCCGACCGAAGAAATACTGCGCAAATACTACGAGTTCGGCGGAAGAAAAGTGTCGTTCGGTTCCGACTCGCACCACGCGGAACTTTGCAAGGACTACGAGAATACCTGCAAACTTCTGAAAGAAATCGGGTTTACGCATTTTTCCGTGTTCACCGCGCACAAGGAAGAACTCGTGCCAATCGGCTGACGCTGGCTTACAGTATGCGTCGCGACGCGCAATAAAGATATAAAACAACGCGCAAGGCAAAAACACACAGGACACGCACAATGCACGCATACAAAGCACACAACGCACACATATAACGCACGCATACAAAGCGTATAAAAGTGCACAACTCACAAATGCAAATTTGCACAATGCAACAAAAAACGCCGCAGATTGCGGCGTTTTTATGTTGTTGATTTATGTATCCGTCAGGCGGAACCTCATTTTACGAGTTCGATGAGGTGCAGTGCACGTTTCAGCGCAAGTTTGCTGTTGACTTTGAACTGGAAGGGGACTTCGGCGTAAACCTTTTTGTGTCCCGTGTTGGTGTGAGGCATTTTGCCGTCGTTGAATTCGGGCGCGTCGGGGTCGAGAGGCAGGTTGATACGCAGGGAAGTGCCGATTATGGTGACTTTTGCAACGATGTCGCCGCCGCGACGGTAGGTGTCGCACTGCTTGCTGATACGGCTTTTGATTTTGGGCGTTCCCTTGGGCGTGGTTGTCAACGCTTCTTTGAGTGCGGCGTAACGGCTTTTTACGATGTCGTCGGCAAGCGCGTATTTTTCCGCAAAACTCAGACTTTTGCGCGCGGCCTTTTTCTGCATTACCTTTTCGAGGTCGAAGGCTTTGCCGAGAGAAAGTCCGTCGTCTTCTTCTTCGATTGCTTCGGCGGCAAGTCTTTCGAGTTCGGCTTTTTCTTCTTCACGCTTTTGGTTCATTCTTTCGAAAGCATTTGCGCAGGGGGTTGCTTCGTCTTTGTTGCACCAGACGCAGTAATCGTAACTGCCGCACATATCGAAATGATTGGTTTCGGATTCCAGCCACTTTTCGACGTCTATCTTATGTTGGAGTTCCTGATTTGACATAACATTTACCCACAATTTAGAATTTCCGATAATCTATCCGCTCGGATTTATATAATAATATATCAATCAAACCTCACAGTCAAACAAATGAAGGGGTAAAAATTCCGACGAAAAACAAAAACTCTCGGCAACCGAGAGTTTGTTTTCCTCCGCGAAAAGGGTTAGGGCTTGTAAATCAGCATAAATGGGGAAGTTTGGTGCGCTTGCCTGACGGAGGAATGCAAGCGTTTTGGGGAGGGAGAGCCTCAGCTCTTGATCACAGTGTACAAGCCTATTCTTACAGAAACATTAAAATAAAATTTTTGTCAGAATTTTTGTCAAAAATATTTTTGGATGTTTTTCGCAAGGACAGGCTGTCTTCCAACGCGCGGTTTAGGGCGCGGTTTCGGGCGTCGATTGAGTTGCGGATTATTGTCGGTCGGCGTCATCTTCCGACCTTTCGGCGGGAAGATTGTCGAAAGACGTGTCGGGGGCGGATTGTTGCGCGTTGTCGTGGTGCGCGGACGTTTTTTCTTTGCGGGCGGGTTTGAGTACGGGGAGTACGACTTCGAACACCGTGCCTTTGTCCTTTATGCCTTTGCACAGGATTTCGCCGCCGTGAGCAAACGCCGTTGCCTGTGCGATTGCAAGTCCCAGTCCGAAGCTGTTTCCGTCCGTGTTCTGGCGCGCTCCGTCCGTGCGGTAAAAACGGTCGAATACGTGTTTTGCGTCGTCGTCGGATATTGCGTTGCCCGTGTTCATCACGTACATGCGCACTTTCTTGTCCGCAACGAGTTTAAGTCCGATTTTGCCTTTGTCGCCGCAATATTTGGTCGCATTGTCGAGCAAGCAGGTGACCAACCGTTCGAGGGAGTCTTTGTCGCCTGCGACGTGAATGTCGGGCGTAATGTCAGTCATGAGCGTAATGCCTTTTTCAAAGCACACCGCGTCAAAACACAAGCACGCGCCTTCCACGATTTCGCTGAAATTCAGGTCGGTTTTGGGAAGTGACACGTTTTCCATTTTGGACAGTTGCAGCATGTTTACGATAAGTCCGTTCATGCGCTGTATCTGTGCGTCGATTGCGTCCACCCATTTTGCGTTGTCCTCGATTGTGGACTGCGGCTCGGATTTCATGACCGAAAGGTTGGTGGATATGACGGTAAGCGGTGTTTTCAGTTCGTGCGACGCGTTGGCAACGAGGTCGCGCTGTTTCTTGAACGAGTCGGCGACGGGAGCAAGCGCGCGCGACGAGAAAAGATAGAAGAAGAGCACGACGACAATCATGGCCGCGATGTAAATCAACGCCATGAGCATGCTTGCAGACACAACGCTGCCGCGGTCGGACGTGCGGTCGATTACGGCATAGAGAGTGGTAGTATCGTTTATGCGGGAAGACATAACCCTGAAATAAAGGTTGCCCACCTGAAACTTTCCGTTGCCGACGCTGTACGCCTTGTTCACAATGACGAGCGCGTCCTGCCCGTATGCGTTGAGCTCGTCCTCATAGGATTTGAATGTGTGTGCAGTCGGGTCGCCTTCGGTGTAGTAGAACGCGATACATCTTCTGCCCATATCGTCGTCGGCACCCGTTTCGGGGTGTTCGAGGATTGCTTCGAGTGTGCGGCTTGCTGTTATTTCCGTGGTCGCGTAAAGCGTCGCGCAGAAACCTACCGACAGCACAAAAAGTATAATCCCCGCAAGCAACGCGGTGGACAGAGTGAATTTAAGACGCAGTTTTTTGAGAATGGAGTTCATTGTCGTTTTGCCGTTATCGAACTTTTATTTTGCGTTTTTGTGTGTTAAACGTCTGATTATGCCGATTGCCGTTTATTCTTTGCGTATTTTCGAACGAATGGTAGAGCGCATGGAACGCATTCAGAAACAAATCAGGCAGACAAATAAAATCGGGCGCGTCGTGCGCCCGAAACGATGTCAGTTTTTGTTGTTGGGAACAAATCTGTATCCCACGCCGCGCACCGCTTCGATAGTGAACGAGGCTTCGAGGTGGTGCAGTTTTTTGCGTATGAACGAGATGTAAACTTCGAGGTTGTTGGACTCGAAATCGCTGTCCAGTCCCCACGCTTTCAGAATGAGGTCTTCTTTCGCAGCCACGAAATTGGGGTATTCGAACATATAACGCAGCAGTTCGAATTCTTTGGCGGTGAGTCCGATTTCGCCTTTGGGCGTGGCAAGCGTGAAAGTGGTAAGGTCGAGAGTGGTTTCCGCGTATTCCAGTTTGTTGTTGGTGACGAGTTTGCCTCTTCTGCGGAGCAGGGCGCGTATTCTCGCCGAAAGTTCGTCAAAGGAGAAGGGTTTGGAAACGTAGTCGTCGGCGCCGCGGTCAAGTCCTGCGATTTTGTCGTGTTCGTCGCTCAGTGCCGTAAGCATAAGTATGGGCGTTTCCACCTTTTTGCGGCGAAGTTCGGCAAGCACCTCGAAACCGTTCATTTTGGGCATAATGACGTCGAGTATAATAAGGTCGTAAAGTCCCGACAGAGAAAAACTCAGTCCGTCCAATCCGTCGTATACGCAATCGACGTCATAACCGTCTTTTGTGAGCATTTTCGCGAGTGCGCGCGAAAGTTCTTTTTCGTCCTCGACGAGCAAAATTCTCATTTCTGTCTCTCCTGATTTTAGTTTGTCACTAAATTGTGTTCTTATTAGATTAAACGAGCATTAAACCGAAAGCCTGTGCCGAATGTCAGGCGTACAGTGCCGCAAGAAGTTTGTTGACCGCGCGTTCGGGCAGGAATTTCGCCAATGCGACGAACAGGGCGTACTTTTTGCCTCCCGTCTTTGTTACGGGCGGATTTTTCATCGTGGCAAGTCGGTAGATGTCCTTTGCAATGACGACGGGCGGCATACCGTTCTTTTCGTCGCGTTCCATAGTCGCGACCGAACGGCGTATTCTGTCACCGTAAACGGGGTTGTCGGATACGTTCTTTTCGCGGGACGCGGTGAAATCCGTTTTGACGTCGCCGGGAAGAACGGACGTAACTTTGATGTTGAAAGGCGCGACTTCGGCGCGGAGTGCCGCGCCGAGCGAAGACACAGCGGCTTTTGTTGCGGAGTAGAAAGCTTGAAAAGGAATGGAAAGTTTTGCGGCAACCGAACTCACGTTGACGATTACGCCGCCGCCTCCTGCGCGCATAACGGGCAGAACAGCCTGAATTACGTTGAGAGCTCCGAAAAAGTTAAGTTCGAAAATCTTGTGCGCGGCGGCAGAGTCGGTGTCTTCGATTGAACCCGATATGCCCATACCTGCGTTGTTCACCAAAACGTCGATTTTGCCGTATTTTTCCGCAATCTGACCGATTGCGCGGTTGACCGCGTCCTGGTCGGTAACGTCCGTGGATATGCAGTCCATACCTTCGACAGTTCTGCGGGCAAGGCACACGACTTTTGCTCCGCGTTCGGCAAAATACAGTGCGGTGGCTTTGCCGATGCCGGCAGTCGCTCCCGTGATTACAACTACTTTGTCTTTTACGCTTTTCATTCTCCCTTCCTTTTCTACGATTATACATCTTTTGATATGCCAATGCAACAAAAGTTAAGTCCCATATGAAATTTGGCAAACTTTTTCCGAGCGACGGCAAAAAAGCCTTTTAACTGCAATAAGAAATCAAAATCCTGCCGACAAAGATTGACGATATTCGGCTTTTAATATACAATATATACGGACATTTGTATAAATTTGTTGACACAAACAAGGTTAAGGTTTTCGAGAGGCTGATATGTTTGACTTTGTCGCCCACGCACTCACGGCAGTACAGGCGGGACTGATAGGCGCGTGCGCCGCGGTGGTCGTGCTGATAATCGCGGTTTTGCTGTGGATAACGGCGGCGAAAAAACGCAGGGACAAGCGGCATAATCTACCGAACGAAACCGAAAACGCATTAGGTGCGACAGACCTTTCCGCAAAGGTCGAAACCGAGGAAAATACGGAAGCCCAAACGGAGTCGGTTGTCGACACTCGTTGCAAGGAAGGGCAAACCTTCGACAAGACGGAAACTTCCGTGGCGGAACTCAATCCGCCGAATGCCGAGGAAGAGGCAAAATCCGAAACTTTCCGGCAACAGGACGAATACGAACAAACTGTCGAAAACGAAAGCGGCGCAAACGGAAATGTTGCAAGCGTAAACGACGCAACCGTAAATGACGTAAAAGGCAATGCCGAAAACTCGTTCGACAAAGGCGTATCGGAAGACGCGGAGTTCGACGACGACGTAATCGTGGATTACGGAACAGGCGATTATCCGTTCACTCCTTCGATCGAAAGTCTGTTCCCCGACGAAGAGCCCGACGCTTTGGAAGAGGAGTACGACGACGCGCAGGAAAAGGCTGACCGTGCGGAAGAACGTAAAGACGCGCGCAGAAAAATCACGTTCGTGTCCAAAATGAAAGCTACGTCGGTGGAAAATCACGCGATATACAATGCGGTGAAAAACGAGCTTTTGTCGTATCGCGGAATACATTCGCGCGTTGTGGCGGGTGGAGATTATTTCAGAAAACGCGGCAAACAGCTTGCAAAAATCGTGTTGATAGGCAGAACATTGCGGCTTGCGCTTGCGCTTGACCCTGCCGATTACGATTACAACATATACCACCAGCGCAACCGCGGCGGAATGAAAAAGTATGCCGATACGCCCATGTTCGTCAAGATAAGGTCGCGCGTCGGCGTGTACAGAGCGTCCAAGCTGATTGCCGATATGATGGGACGCGAAAAAAAGAAAAAGAACAAAAAATACATAGCGTTGGATTACGCAAGAGAAATAATGCTCGCCGAAAACATCGGACAGTCTGCGTTCGGTGGGTCGGAGAACACGAATACGGACAGGAGAGATAATGAGCGTTAAATCTTCGAGAAACATTATCGCACAGACGGAAACTTTCGGGGCACACAACTATCACCCCAAAGACGTTGTCATTTCCTATGCGCAGGGCGCAGTCGTCACCGACCCCGAAGGTAAACGTTATTTCGATATGCTGTCGGCTTACAGCGCGCTCAACTTCGGTCACCGTCACCCCGAAATCGTGGCGGCGGCAAAAGAGCAACTCGACAAAGTAACTCTGACGTCACGCGCTTTCCACAACGAACTTCTCGGCGAATTCTGCGAAAAACTTTGCTGTCTTACGGGCAAAGAAATGGTGCTTCCCATGAACACGGGAGCGGAAGCCGTCGAAACCGCGCTTAAAACCGCCCGCCGCTGGGGCAATTTCGTAAAAGGCGTCGAAGACGGAAAACAGGAAATCATATGCTGCCGCAACAATTTCCACGGCAGAACGATAACCATAATCACGATGAGCACGGACGAAACGGCAAGAAAAGGTTTTGCGCCGTTTACGGACGGATTTGTCAAAGTCGAATACGGCGACGCGGAAGCGCTCGAAGCCGCGATAACCGACAACACGGTTGCATTCATTGCCGAACCCATACAGGGTGAAGCGGGCATAATCGTTCCGCCCGAAGGATACCTTGCCAAAGTCAGGGAAATATGCACGCGCCACAACATACTAATGATAGCCGACGAAGTACAGACGGGATTTGCGCGTACGGGCGACCTGTTTGCCTGCAACCACGAAAACGTCGTACCCGATATCTATGTGCTCGGTAAGGCGCTCGGCGGCGGCATTATGCCCGTCAGCGCAGTTGCGGCAAACCGCGACATACTCGGGGTTTACGAACCCGGTTCGCACGGTTCGACGTTCGGCGGCAACCCGCTTGCCTGCGCGGTCGCCCTCAAAGCAATGGAAATCGTCGTGCGCGACGACTACTGCGCAATGGCGCGCGCCAAAGGTGAAAAATTCATGGCGGCATTGAGAGCGGTCGACAACGACGAAATAATCGACGTACGCGGCAGGGGACTGCTCATCGGCGTTGAGTTTTCCGTACCCGCGGCACCTTATGTTGCAAAACTCATAGAATGCGGCGTGCTTGCAAAAGAAACTCACGAGCGCACAATCCGTTTTGCTCCTCCCGTCAACATCTCCGACGAGGAACTCGACGAAGCAATAAATCTGGTAGTGAGGGCATTGACGAAATGAGGAATTTTCACGGAACGAACTACGGCGAAAGAACGCGCAAAATCGTTTATACGGCTTTGTTTTCCGCGTTGATTGCGGCCATGTCGCAGATAGCAATTCCGCTCCCGTCGGGAGTTCCGCTTACGTTACAGACTTTTGCAATCGCATTCGCGGGATTTTTCCTGGGTTGGAAAAGCGCGCTTGCGTCAATGCTCATATATATAGCTCTCGGCGCGATGGGCGTGCCCGTGTTTGCCAATTTCACGGGCGGAATTCAGAAACTCGTGGGACTTACGGGCGGATTTATATGGGGATTTGTAGTGCTTGCCGTGTTCTCGGGCGTAGCGTTCAACGGCAAAAAGAACTCCGTAGTATGTTCCGTTGCGTCGTCGATTGCGGGACTTGCCGTATGCCATCTGCTCGGTATTACGCAGTTCAGCCTTGTTTCTGGTACAGAGTGGGGTGCTTCGGCGATAGCCGTTTCCGTGCCTTATATCGCAAAGGACGTCGTATCCGTGCTTGCGGCATACTGGGTGTCCGTAAACGTCAGAAAAAGAGTGGGGTATCTGTCGGATACCGAATAAATACAAAAGGGGAAACCTATGACCAAAAACACCAACAAAACCGATTTGAGAATTCAGCGAACTCAGAAAGCAATCGTCGACGCGTTCTACGAACTGCTTGACGAAAAGTCCTTCGGGTCGATAACCGTCATCGACATCTGCGACCGCGCACTTATCAACAGAGGCACTTTCTACACCCATTTCGAAGACAAGTACCAACTGCTCGACAAGTGCATAAGCGACATTATGTACGGTCTGCACGAACAGGTCAAAAAAGCGCACGGCGACACCGACCTTATCACGTACTACAACGAGGTTATGGACCTCGGCATAAACTTCCTTGCGGGACACCGTCGCCGTATCCGCACCATAATCGTGAAAGCGGACAGCGCGCTCGTTTTCGACAAAGTGCACGAAATTCTCACGCACAACATCGTAAACAGACTGAGCAAGGCAAAACCCAAAGAGGGCAAAGGCAAACTGCCCGCGGACATACTTGCGGAATTTTTCGCGGGCGGCATAATCTCTCTCATCAAATGGTGGCTGCTCGAAGAACCGCACTATACGCTTGACGACATTCGCAAACAACTCAGCGTGCTTGCCGAAACGACTTTGAGCGAATACTGCGCCTGAAAACGCGTCCCGCGGAAATAACAACGCGCGTGTAAATGTGCACGGGCAACAGCAACGAAACTCGCGGCAAAGGTGTGCGCCTCACAGAACGCGTTATGTGTCTTCACTGTACGTGCGGCAACGGAACGCGTCTTCACCGTCGTGCGTAAGAAATCCGCGCACGATACGCGCCGTCGACTTGCTCAATCGCCGAACTTTTCAAATCGTTATTCGTGTCATATACGCATAAGGCTTAACGCTATGCAAGTCAAAGCCTATGTAAACAAAACCTAAAATGCAAAAAGCACCGATTATCGGTGCTTTTTCTGTTGATAAAGTCGTCATTATGAGATTTTCTGCTTCCGTTTACAGGTCGTCGGCGTCCTGTTCGGGAGTTTTCAGCGGGTTGTCGGGCACTCCCGTCCAGCAACCGTTGGGGTCGTAATGCGACGCATTGATTTGTTCTTTTGTCTGATTGCCTTCGACGAGTGTCGGGCGTTTGACTTTCTTTTTCTTTTTCTTTTTCATTTGCCACCTCCGCTTTCAGTATCTGCGGATACGGCACAATTATTCACCCGTTTTTGAGTTTGTCGAGTGCCGCGGCATATCCCGCAAACCCCATTCCGCATATCGTTTTCTTCGCATAAAGCGAAACGTAACTGACTTTGCGGAACTCTTCCCTTGCGTTGATGTCGGTGAGGTGCACTTCGACAGCGGGCAGTCCGACGGCTTTCAGCGCGTCGAGAATTGCGACGGACGTATGCGTGTATGCGCCCGCGTTTATGATTATTCCGTCGAACTTGCCAAGGGCTTTCTGAATGAACGTAACAATGTCGCCCTCGTGGTTGGATTGTTTGCAAACGGCTTTCATTCCGCGTTTTGCGGCTTCGTCTTTTACGAACTTTACGAGTGCGGCATAGTCGCGCTTGCCGTACAGCTCGGGTTCGCGAACTCCCAGCATATTGAGATTGGGTCCGTTAATAACCAAAACTTTCATAGTACTTCTCCTTGACGGTTGCGGCGGTGATTTCCGCGCAGCCGTTGTTGTCGGCTTCGCAGTCGGCGAAATTTTTGTATATCGGCAGACGTTCGCGGTACATTTTACGTAGTGTTTCCGCGTTTTTGGAAAGTGGTCTGCCTTCCGTGCTCAAAAGTTCGATGTCGCGTTCGAGGAACACGCCGTACCCGTTGGCTTTGAGCAGTTCGGCGTTTTTGGGATTGAGCAGGGCACCCCCGCCGGTTGCGATTACAAGCCCTTGCCGCGCCGCAACTTCGCGCACGACGTCGCTTTCTGCTTTGCGAAAAACGGGTTCGCCGCCTTCCGCGAAAATTTCGGGTATTGTTTTGCCCGTCGCTTTGCAGATTTCTTCGTCGGTGTCGATGAAGGTTTTACCCAGCATACCCGCAAGCAGTTTGCCGACGGTGGTTTTGCCCGACGACGGCATTCCGCACAAAACGACGTTGGTGAGTTTTTCTTCGAGGTCACGGCAGGCGCATATTGCGGCTTTGCCGTCTTCCGTATCGGGCGTGAACGGCACGTATTTTCCTTCTTTGAAAATCTTTGCCGCAGCTGCGGCTTGCGCCGACAGCATAAGCAATCCGCTTGCGTGTTTTGTTCCTTTTCTTTGGGCTTGCAGCACAAACTCCGTACGCAACGGATTGTACACCGCGTCGAAAACGCCTTCGACTGCGGGAAATTTGTCAAGGTCGACGGGACGGGCGTCGATTGCAGGGTACATTCCGACGGGAGTTGCGTTCACGATTACCTGTGCGTCGGACAGCAAGTGCAGATTGTCGTAGTTGAATTCGCCTGTGCGGCTCACTACGGTTACGCGTTCCGCTCCCGATTTGCGGGCGAGAGTACAGGCGGTGTGCGACGTACCGCCGCTTCCCAGCACCACTACTTTTTTGCCGTTCAGGGTTATGCCGGCCGCTTTCAGGGCAAAGTCCATTCCGAATACGTCGGTGTTGTAGCCTGTGAGTTTTCCGCCATTGTTGACAACGGTGTTTACCGCGCCGCATTCGGCGGCGGTCGGGTCGATGTCGTCAAGCAAAGCCATTACGTCGCGTTTGTAGGGTATGGTTACGTTTATGCCCGAAAATTCGCGGCGTTTGAAAAACTCTTCGAGTTCGTCTTTTCCGAGCGGGTGCAGTTCGTAGCCGTCAATCCCGAATTTGCCGTGCAGATACGGGGAGTGGCTGTGCCCGAGCGGATTTCCTATCAGTCCGTATTTCATTGAGAAACCTCGTAGTAACTTCCGAGGAAGAAGAACTGTTCGCTGCCGCGGTCGAGTTCTGCAATGAGCGCTAGGGTATCGGAGTTTTCGATTTGTCCTTCGAAATCGAAGTAGAACATAAATTCGAAATCCGTACCGGGCAGAGGTCTGGACTCCAGTTTGGTGAGGTTGAGTCCGAGTGTGGAGAACTTGTTGAGTACACGGTTCAAAGAACCCGACTCGTGAGGCAAAGTCATCATTATGCTGATTTTGCCTGCGGGCGCAAAGACTTGCAGATTTTTGCTTATGCAGATAAACCTTGTGTAGTTGGAGTCGTTGTCCTGAATGTTGCCGTCCAGTATGCCGAGGTCGTAAAGGTCGGCGCAGTTGCGGGAAGAAATGCAGGCAACGTCCGTTCTGTCGCTTGCCGCGACTTTTTCGGCGGCAACGGCGGTGTTGGGACACGCCGTTATCTTTACGTCTTTCGCGAACTTCTGCAAATATTCTGCACACTGACCGATTGCCTGTTCGTGCGAAAAAATCTCTTTGATGTCCGAAATCTTCACGCCTTTTTTGGCAAGCAGATGATGACAGACTTTCAATTTTATGCTTCGAACGATATAAAAACGGTGTTTCTTCATAAGGTCGTAAACGGCGTTGACGCTCCCTACCGCACTGTTTTCGATGGGCAGAACGCCGTAGTCGCACAACCCCTTTTCCACGGCTTGGAACACTCCTTCGAAGTTTCGGAAATACGTTATGTCGGCAATCTCGAACAGTTTGTCGGCGGCGATTGACGAGTAGCTGCCTTCCACTCCCTGACAGGCAACGGTACTGCTCACGGGGAAGTACTTTTTGCCTTCCATAAGCACGCGGCGAAGTTCGTCGGCAAGCGGCGATACGGGCGCGACCAACCTGCGCTGATACGCGCGCGACGTTTCCATAATTGTCTCAAACACGCGTTTAAGGTATATTTTCTGCTCGTCATCTGCCGATTTTGTCACGCGGGCAATGATTTGCTTTTCTCGGGACGGGTCGGCAACCGCAGTTCTGTTGCGCGCTTTCTCTTCGCCGATTTTCTTTACGACGGACTGTCTTTCAAGATACAGTTTTGCGATTTCGTCGTCAAGCGTGTCGATTTTTTTTCTCAGTTCCTCCAACATAACTTGCTCCTTAATATTCCTGTTTTTGTTTTTCCGAATTGAACGTTCCGCACTTCAACGTTTCGTCGAGTACGGCAAGCGCGACGGCGCTTTCCACCACGGCAACCGCGCGCGGTACGACCGTGACGTCGTGTCTGCCTTTGATTTCTATTTCCGTTTCCTTGCCCGTTTGCAAGTCGACGGTTCGTTGCGGAAGAGATATCGAGGGCGTGGGGCGGAACACCGCACGCAGCGTTACGGGCATACCGTTTGATATGCCGCCGTTTATGCCGCCCGCGTTGTTGGTCAGCGTAACCACTTTGCCGTCGCGGAAAGCAAACGGGTCGTTTGCCCGACTTCCCGTCATTTCGGCAAGGTCGAAGCCTGCGCCGAATTCCACGCCTTTTACCGCGGGAATGCCGAACACCGCCGCGGATATCTTGCTTTCAAGTCCGTCCGTGCCGCTGTCGCCGAGACCGATGGGCAGTCCGTACACAACGCATTCCACCGTTCCGCCCGCGCTGTCGCCTTTTGCCGCAACTTCGGCAAGCGCGGTTTTCGCGTTTTCGATGTCGGAGAGCATAGGCAACGCCTTGTCGTGACAGGCTTCGATTTCTTCCGCCGTTGGAATTTGCTTTTTGTAACTTGCGGCGTGCACTCCGCAGATGTCGGATATATACGCAAGCACTTTTATTCCTTTTTCGGCGAGCAGTTGTTTTGCTATGCCGCCCGCGATGACAAGCGGAGCGGTCATTCTGCCCGAAAATCTGCCGCCGCCCGACGCCGCGGCGTCGGCACCGTCTTTGACTGCGGAGACGAAGTCGGCGTGAGAAGGACGCGGAGTGTAAACGTATCTGTAATCTGCGGGGCGAACGTTCGTGTTGTCGATATGTGCGCGAACCGTTCCCGAAATCTCCGCGTTGCCTTCGCCTTTTTCGCAAACGCCTTCGTCCCATACGATTTTGTCTTCTTCGCGGCGGGGAGTGGAAAACAGATATTTTCCGCTTTTGCGTCTGTCGGCAAAATTCTGAACTTCGGCGAGATTTATAGTTTCTCCTATGGGCAGTCCGCCGAGCGCGAGCGAAATCGACGGGGAGTGCGACTCTCCTTCGATGTTTACGGAAATGACGTCATACAGTTTCATTTATCTTTCCTCCGAGCGACTCCAACTCCTTGAAAAAGTCGGGGTAGGATTTTGATATGGGTGCGCCGTCGTCGATTTCACCGCCGCATACGAGTGCGGCAACCGCCGCGGACATAACCATTCTGTGGTCGCCGAACGAACGGGCGCGGAAAGGTTTGAAGTTGCCGCCGAATATCGCAAGTTCGTCGTCTGAGCGCAGTTCGGTGCGAATTCCCATCGAAGAGAGGTTTTCGATTATTGCTGCCAATCGGTCGCTTTCTTTTGCGCGAAGACGGGACACTCCCGTGAACACGCTTTCTCCGTCCGCGACTGCGGCAAGCACGGAAAGCACGGGTGCGAGGTCGGGAATATCGGTGAGGTCGGCTTTTATTGCGGAAAAGGCACTTTTGCGGGCACGGCAAACTCCGTCTTGGAAAGTTACGTCTGCGCCGCAATCCGCAAGCAGGTCGAAAACGGCTTTGTCCTTTTGTTTGCTGTCGCGGTTCAGTCCGCGCACGCTTACGTCTCCGCCGAGAACGCCCGCCGCAATCATAAACGCGGCATTCGACCAGTCACCTTCTACGCATACGGTTTGCGGGGAGTGAAGCCTTCCCCCGCCAAAACGGTAAACTCCGTTTTCTTCCTTAATGTCGGCACCGAACGTGCGGAGCGTATCGACGGTCATTTCGGTGTAGCCGCTCGATACGGCTTTGCCCGAAGTGACGAGGGTACAAGGACTGCCGAGTGCGGCCAGTGCAAACAGCATTCCGCTGACGTACTGCGAACTGACGTCTGCGGGAATTTTGAACGTGTCGCCCGAAAGTTTGCCAGATACTGTGAACGGAAGCCTGTCGGAAGAGAACTTTATGCCCGCCGATTGCAGAGTTTCTTGAAGTCCGCCGAGAGGACGTTCGGGCAGTCTGCCTTTGCCCGTGAACCGCGCGTTTATGCCGAGAGCACATGCGACCGGCAACAGAAACCGCAAAGTCGAACCGCTTTCGCCGCAGTCGAGCACAACCGTGTCATCGGGTTTTGAAAATGCTTTTCCGTCGCGCGGAACAGGTGTGACGTCAAAGCCGTTGCCGTTGAAATTCACTTTGGCGCCGAGAGCGTTCAGACACCGCGCAGTCGCCTCGGTATCTTCGGAGAGATACGGACATTCGACGGTGCAGGGCGCATCGGCAATCGCCGCTGCAATCAGCAGTCGATGAACGTGCGATTTCGAGGGTATGGCGTCCACCGTGCCCGACAGACGCGAGGGTGTAATCGTAACTTTCATATTACGAACTTCTCCAATTCTTCCGCAGTGAACGGAACCGTGCGACAGTCGCCGATGCCGTAAATTACAACGGCGTTGACTTTGCCGTTTGCGATTTTCTTGTCGTGAACCACGTGAGGCAGAACGGAACGTACCGAATAAGGGCATTCGGGGAAGCCGTATTTCTGCAACAGAGAGGTTATACGCTTGTAATCCTGCATGGGAAGAAATCCGTTTCGTACGCAGGCGCGCGCTATAACGTAAATGCCCATTGCGACGCAGACGCCGTGCGGAAAACCGAGCGCGCTTTCCGTTTCTATTGCGTGACCTACGGTGTGACCCAGATTGAGCAGACGGCGTTTGCCGCTTTCGTTTTCGTCCGCTTCGACTATTGCTTTTTTGCTGAGAATGCAAAGGTCGATGAGCTCGCCGATGTTGTCGTCGTTCACGCCGCTTTCCATTATTTCGAAAATTCTTCCGCCTTCGAGCACTGCGTATTTCACGGCTTCGCCCAATCCGCATTTCCATTCCGATTTCGGGAGAGTGGACAGCACTTCGGAGTCGAAGACCACGGCGCGCGGGGGATAAATCCTGCCCGCGAGATTTTTGCCTGCCTGCAAATCGACGGCGGTTTTGCCGCCGACGGACGAGTCTATCGCGGCAAGCAGAGTGGTGGGTATCTGAACGTAATCTATTCCGCGCATATACACGCTTGCGACAAATCCCGCAATGTCGCCGACTACGCCGCCGCCGAGAGCCAGAATTACGTCGGTGCGGGTAAACCCTTTTTTCGCCAGCCATTCCAGAATTTTGCCCGCCGTTTCCCAGTTTTTGCTGGTTTCGCCGTGAGGAACGGTGTACGTTTCCGTGTTGTCGGGCAACGTGGATTTCAGTTTGTCGAGCCAAAGGGCGGAAACGTTGTCGTCGGTGACGACGGCGATTTTCTTGCTTGTGACGTATTCGCCCGCAACTTCGGCAAAACTGCCGAGCAATCCTTTGCCCGTTATTACGGGATAATCTGTCGTGGAAGTTCTGACTACGGTTTTCATTCTTCGTCCTTTTGCGCGTCTAAATTTCAAAACGCGCATTTTATTGTTGCTAAACGCACGATAAACATTGCTTTGTGGTGATTTATGCGTTGTCGTTTTCGCGGTTTATGAGTTTCGGTTTCGGTTTCGGTTGCTCAGTCGTCGAGTGCGTCGTTAAGTTTCTTCTGACGGTCTTTTTCGACGGACAGTTTCATGCGGTTGCCTTCGTCGAGCAGTCGGTAAAGACACTCCTTGTCTGCGTTTTCCAGACTGTCGGCGTATTCGTTGAGCCGTGCCGCGATACCGCGGATTTCGGGTATGAGGTTGTCGGCGTTGTCCGACATGAGTTCCGTCCACATGGCGGGGTTCATTCTGGCAACGCGGGTCATATCGCGGAAACTTCCCGCCGAGTAGCCGTAATGCCTGCTTGCGGCTTCCGATTTGACGTAGGCAGAAGAAACGACGTGTGCAAGCTGCGATGTGTAGGCAATCATTTTGTCGTGGTCGTCCGCCGTTGTGATGACAACGCCTTCCGCGCCGAGTTCCTTGTAAAACTCTTTGAGCCTTGCAAGTGCGTCGAGCGGAGTTTTGACGCTGACGAGCAGGACGGTGGAGTTTTCGAGCAGTCCCGCGGTGGAGTGTGCAACGCCGCTGAACTCTCTGCCCGCCATGGGGTGCCCGCCGACAAAAGAGATGTCGGGGTATTTTGCGGAGTATTCCGTCATTGTTTCGACGACGTGACGTTTGACGCCTGCGATGTCCGTGACGGTTGCGCCGCTTTTCAGCAGAGGCAGGTATTCGTCGAGCAAAGCTGGCACTGCGGACGGAAGTACGGCAAGTATCAGCAAGTCGAGTTCGTGCGCGTTATCGTGGGTTAGCCTTTCGTGGTAGGCTTTGAGCAGACTGCCTTTGACCATGCTTTCTTCGTCTATGTCGAAGGCAAACACTTTGTGTTTTTCCGTTCGTACCGCGGCTCTGCCTATCGAACCGCCCATAAGCCCGAGTCCGATTATACCGACGTTCATAGGTCGCGCTCCTTTCCGACGACGGGAAGCATGACGTCTATACGCTTGACGAGGTCGTCGAACTGTTCGGGACGGAGTGATTGCGCGCCGTCGCATAGCGCGTGAACGGGGTCGTTGTGAACTTCGATTTCCAGTCCGTCCGCACCCGCGCCTACGGAAGCCAGCGAGAGGGGCAGAACCAGTCGCGCAAGTCCCGAAGCGTGGCTGGGGTCGACGATTATGGGAAGGTGCGTCAACTCTTTGAGCACGGGAATTGCCGAGAGGTCGAGAGTGTTTCTGGTGTAAGGTTCGAACGTGCGTATTCCGCGTTCGCAGAGAATGACGTTCATGTTGCCTTCGGACATGATGTATTCCGCACTCATGAGCCATTCTTCTATCGTTGCCGCCATACCGCGTTTAAGTAAAATAGGTTTGCGGGTTTTTCCGAGTTCTTTGAGAAGTTCGAAGTTCTGCATGTTGCGCGCACCGACCTGAATTATGTCGACGTCTTCGAACAGCGGCAGATAGCGTATATCCATGATTTCCGTGATTATCGGCATGCCGACTTCGCGTTTTGCGGTGAGCAGGATTTCCATTCCTTTTTCGCGCAGACCCTGAAACGCATAAGGCGAAGTACGGGGTTTGAACGCTCCGCCGCGCAGCACCGTTGCGCCTGCAGCTTTTACGGCTTTTGCGACGGCGATGACCTGTTCTTCGCTTTCGACGGAACAGGGACCCGCAATCAGCTGGAAGTGTTTGCCGCCGAAAAGGTGCCCGTCAACGTCGATAATGGTGTCTTCGGGGTGGAATTTGCGGTTGGCGTTTTTGTAGGGTTCCTGAATGCGTTTGACGGACTCGACGATGTCGAGAGAGCGGATGAGGTCTTCGTCGACGACGGAAGTGTCGCCGATAAGTCCCATAATGGTTGTATTGTCGCCCTTGCTCATATGGATATCGAGACCGAGTCCCTTAATCCATTTGACAAGGTTGTCCATCTGTTTTTTGTCGGGGTTGTTCTTTACGACGATAATCATTGTTTCCTCCGTTTTGTCGGCGGGAGCGCCGGGTCAGGTTGCAGAGTGCGTTGCGGCAGGATATAAAAAAGACCGCCATCGGTATGGCGGTCTTCACAATATCCGAAATATCCGTTTATCCGCGCATACCGAAATCAGGGCTCTTAAAGTAAAAGCCCTTAAAGTAGAAGTATGCGTAAGATATAGCGAAGTTTTTCATATATGCCTCTTGTCAACAATATAAAACCGCATCCGCAAAATGTCAACGGTTTTTTTGTGACCGCGTCCATTTTTTACTCCTCGGGGGAGAGGTTGAGGACGCTTATCGCGTCGGTTATGTTCTTTTCCATTGCTTCTTTGCCGTATGCGTCGACTTCGCGTTTGTTCTTTTCGCCGTGGGTCAGACAACCCGCTCCGCCGATACAACCGTCGACGCACGCCATGCCTTCGATGAAGTTGTTGGGAAGTGCGCCGCGCGCGGCTTTGAGCAGTGCGGCACGGCAAGCCTCGATGCCGTCGCAAGCGATTGGATTGAACACGAAGTCCGTTTCGCCCTGTTCCTTGATGGCTTCGCTGACTGCGTCGGTAAGTCCGCCGCTTCTTGCGAATATTCTGCCGAAGTAAGACGCGTTGTCAAGCACGCTTTCTTTGAGGTTTTCGATGTCCACTTTCTTGGCGTCGAAAAGTGCTTGCAGTTCTTCGAACGTTATGACGGAGTCGATATACGGGCGGACTTCGGGTTTCTGGAACTCCATTTTCTTTGCGGTGCAGGGTCCTATGAAAACAACCTTGCAGGGCGACGAAGTGGTTTTGATGTACTTTGCGATTGTCGCGGCAGGCGACAGGTTTTCCGAAATGTGTTCGGCAAGGTCTGGAAACTGCTTTTTGATGTAATCGACGAAAGCGGGGCAGCAGGAGCTTGTGAGGAACCCTTTCTTTTTGAGTTCTTCGGCTTCCTTGTACGCAACCATATCCGCGCCGAGAGCGGCTTCGACGACGTTGAAAAATCCGAGTTCCTTGATGCCCGTGACGACCTGTCCGAGTTTTGCGTAAGTGAACTGACTGGATATGGACGGAGCGACGACGGCGTACATTTTGTATTCGGTGTTGTTCTTGCTACGTTTGAGCATATCGATGACGTCAAGGATAAATGACTTGTCGATGATAGCTCCGAACGGGCACTGGTACACGCACGCGCCGCAGGATATGCATTTTTCGTTGCTGATGCTTGCCGCCTTGTTTTCGTTCATGGATATGGCTTTGACCTTGCAGGAGTTTTCGCAGGGACGGCGACGGGACACGATTGCGCTGTAAGGGCAGACCTTTGCGCATTGTCCGCATTCGACGCACAGGTTTTTGTCGATGTGCGCTTTCTGCTGGTGGTCGAAAGTTATGGCGTTTCTGCGGCAGACGTCTTCGCAACGGTGCGCAAGACAGCCGCGGCAGGCGTTGGTGACTTCGTAACCGCCCGCGGGACAGTCGTCGCAGGCGATTTCGATGACTTCTATGACGTTGGGATTGGAGCGGTTGCCGCCTATGGCGAGCTTGACGCGTTCGGCGATGATTGCGCGTTCCTTGTAAACGCAGCAACGCATGGTGGGTACGTTGCCCGGAATGATGACTTTGGGAATGTCGGTCACTTTTTCGAGCAAAGTGTCGTTGAACGCGTTGCGGGCAACTTCTCTCAGAACCTTATATTGAAGGTATTGTACTTTGGTGTCGAATTTACGTAATGTTTTTTTGTCGTTCATAGCGCAGTACCGTAATGATTGATATAGTTATGGGAACCTTGCGGCTTTTTAGTCGTAGTTGAGTTCCACTTTTTTGCCCATTGCTTTCAGGTTGTTGGAAATGCTTTCGACGAGTTTGAGTTTCATTGTGGTGTCGATGGGCAGTCCCTGATGGGCAACGTTGATACTTTGTCCGACGAAGAACGTAACGCTTGTCGCGTCTTCGAAGAGCATATTTGCAAGCAGCGACGCGCCGTCCTTTTTGTTGGAGCGTTTGGGGGTGAGGTCGGACGTCGAGAGATATTTTTCGCTGAGTTCCAGCAACTTGCGCAATGTGAGCACGCCTTCGGTCGTCAGGTCGATGCCTTTGATGTAACCGATTGGCGGAACGTCTTTGTCGGGGAAGTCGAAAGACGCCGCGACTTTTTCTCCGAGATAGCGTGCGACAATCTGCGAACTGGTACCGCCGCACACGATTTTTTTGCCTTCGCCGCTGAGAAAACGCGAAATGTAGAAGTCGTCCTGTTCCTTTTCGACGGGAGGTCCGACCATAATGCGGACGGGGCACTCTTCGCGCGCTCTGACGACGGCAACCGTCGTATCGTCGCCGGGTTTTCCGAGATAGAGGTCGTTGCACGCGCCCGCGACCATACATGCGAGCCCGCGCGCGCTCATTCCTTTCTGAATGTTGCGGTCGATGTGCTCCATGACGTCTTTGCGCAACCAACCGAAATTGAGCAGCATTCCTATACCCGCGTGGATAACACCGTCGCTCATAAGTACGATGTAGTCGTCGGGTCTGAGGTTGAGCCTTGTGCCGTAAACCTTTTTGCCGAGAATATTGTATTCCTTGCGGTCGAAATCTCCGCATTTGCCGTCGCGCACGAAAATGGCTTCGGGGTTGTCGAACTCGAACAGATACCCCTTGCCTTCCTTGTTGACGTGGACTACGGAGAAAGTGGAATACGCCACCTGTCTGACCTTGCAGACGGGCAGCGTCTGAACGACCGTTTCTATGCACTCTTCGATGCCGATGTTGTTGGACACCATAGTGCACAGAATCTTGGACGTAAGGGTGGAAAGGATATTAGCTTTGACGCCGCTTCCCAGCCCGTCGGCGAGCACGAGAGTAGTGTAATCGCCGTCGATAATCTGTTCGACTTTGTCGCCGCAGAGTTCCTCGCCCTTTTTATTCAGGGAAGTGTAGCCGCTTTCCAGAAAAAGTGCCATCAGTCGTCGTCGCCCTCCGAACGGGGTTGAAGAGTTTCTTTGAGTTTGAGCAGCGCGACCTTGGTTTCGGCGGTGGTTTCGCCGAGCAGGGACGCGATTTCCTGCGCAACGCGCATCTGCTTCTTTATGACCTCGTCTGTGGTGGCGAGGGTTTCGAGTTTGATTGAGTTGAGCTTTTCGTCGTACTCAACGTTGTCGGTGATGTCTTTCATAACGCCGAACATAACGTTGTGGTCCTGCAACAAAACGATGGAAAGTTCCACGTACTTTTTGGTGCGGTTGACGAAAATTTTCTTTTTGCTGACGTTTCTGCCTTTACTCAGAGCGTTGATGAACGGGTCGCAGTCGAAGAGGTCGAAAGCAACCATACCTTTGACGTCGTGCTCGGTTATGCCGAGAATACGCATAGCCTTTGCGTTGATGTCGAGAATGCGGAAATCGTTGTCGAGCAGAACTATGCCGTTGGGCGTATTCTGTATGATTTCGTAACTCATCGACTCGGCGCGGCTTCTCATATATGGCAGACACATTTCGATGTCGGCGTACCCGTTGATGACGGCGATTGCCTTTTCGCGGCAGGTGGAGTAGCCGCAGGCTCCGCAGTTGAGTTCGTCCTCGGGGGTATTCTTGCCCGTCTTGGCAAGAATGGCGCGTATATCGCGTTCGCTCGGAATTCTGTCTTCCAGCCTTATGCGCGGGTGCGCTTCGACCATATTGATTTCGGGCGTTTCGACGACGTTGCCCGCGCTTATCGCTTCGTTGTCGAGGGACGCGTATTTGCGGACGTCCTCGTTGGCTTTGAGCGAGCCGCCTTTGTTGTCTATGCGGCAGGGACCGCCCACGCACGCGTGTTCGCAGCAGTTGAGTTCGAGGAAAAGTCCGTCGAATTCGTCGATGTCTTCAAGCACTTCGAAACAGCGGTTCACACCGTCGACCGCAACGTATTCGTAACCGGCGGGCAGGGTTTCGAAAGACTTGATTATGCCGCGGCTTATGGGATAGAATTTCGCGCGGTTGCCTTCGCGTTTTGCCGACCTGAAAGCGTTGATTTGCTCCAAATCGATGTTTTTCTGTTCGAAAAGGTGCTTTAACTCGTCGAATGTGAGAACTGCGTCGATAATGCCGCTTTCCTTGCCTTCGCGTTTTTTTGCGATGCAGGGTCCTATGAAAACGATTTTGTAATCGGGGTATTTCTGTTTCAGAATGCGCGCGTGCGCCACCATGGGCGACGGTACGGGCGCAAGGTATTTGAGCGCTTTCGGATAGTAGAGCTGAATCATGCGGTTGACTGCGGGGCAGGCGGAAGTTATGAAATTGCGGTACTCGCCCGTTTTGAGCAGGGCGGCGTATTCTTCCGTGACCGCTTTCGCGCCGACAGCCGTTTCCTCGGCAAGGTCGAAACCGAGTTTGCCGAGCGCAATCTGCATCACGCCGAAATCCTGCAAGCCGAAACTCGACACGAAGGACGGCGCAACGCTCGCAACGACTTTGTCATTGCCCGCGAGCAGTGCGAGAACGTCGTCGGCTTCGCTGTGAACCTGTTTGGCGTTCTGCGGGCAGACGAGAGTGCAGTGTCCGCAGAGTATGCATTTCTGTTCGATGATTTTCGCCTGATGGTTTTCGTAGCGTATGGCTTTGACGGGACACTCGCGCAGGCACTTGAAACAGTCCTTGCACTTTGCGTTCTTGAAATCCAGATATGGCGTGTTACCAGACATAATTCTCTCCGTTATCTTAAAACGCCGTTACCGCCGCGGATTATTCCGCGGCGGCGACGAATGTTACTGAATTTTTTTGACGATGACGTCGGTAAAGAAGTCCATCACGTTTTCGGGTTTGACGGCGAAATACTCGTCGTCGACCGTGACGCTCACGCCGTCCGCGCCGCATTTACCCATACAGAAAGTGCCGCCGAGGTCGACGCTGTCGCCCAGATTGTTCTTGTTGATGAGATATTGCAGTTCTTCGACTACTTGTCTCGAACCTTTCAGGTGGCAGGAGCTGCCGATACAGACCGTGACTTTTACCATTGTTTTTCTCCCTTTATTCGTAATCTACCACATCTACCCAATGCAGCAGGAATTCCCTTTCTTCCTTCTTGCCTTTGACGAGCTGGCTTGCCGCAACGATAGGTATCCATTTCTGGACGTACTGTTTTGCGGTGTCGCTTTTCAGGCAGAAGAGGTTGAGGTATTTTTCGGCGAGGTTGATGTCTCCCGCAAGCCAGAAGAGCAGGTAAGTGCGGGCGACGTCGGCGGACGCGTTACCCTGCGTCGCGTGCGACCAGTCGATGATGTAGGGCGTGCCGTCCTCGTCGGAGATGATGATGTTGCTGGGGTTGAAGTCGCCGTGACAGACCTTGTTGTGTTTGGGCATGGATTCCAGTCTGGTGTGCAGGTCGTAACGGATTGTCGCAGTGAGGTCCGCCTGCGAAATCTTGCGGTTCATTTTGTCTTTCAGTTTGTTGAGCAGAGGAGCTTTCTTGGAATGAACTTCCATTTGCAAGTCGACAAACAGGTTGAGGTATTCGTCGATTTTGTCGGGGTTTTCGGCCATGAGCTGCGCAAGGGTTTTGCCCTTGATGTAGTCCATGACGATAGCCCATCTGCCGTTGACCTTCGTGACTTCTTCGAGCTTGGGGATATTGAGACCGGTTTCCTCTACGCGCGCCTGATTGAGAGCTTCGTTGAGGATGTCGGCTTTGGAGTAGTGCTCGTCAAATACTTTGATAACTTTGTCGCCGTCGCGGTAGACGGTCTTCGTGTTGCGTACGGCAATAACTTTGTCGGTATTCATGGCTTCCTCCTTATTTACCGTAATAGGCGTTGAGATACATTTGTTTGATTTCGCTCATCAGCGGATAACGGGGGTTTGCGCCCGTGCACTGGTCGTCGAACGCCTGTTCAACCATTTCGTCCAGTCTGTCGAGGAAATCTTTTTCGTCGATGCCGTAATCCTTGATGGTCTTCTTGATGCCGACTTTGGCTTTGAGTTCGTCGATTGCGGCAATGAGATTTTCGAGTTTTTCGGCATCGTTCTTGCCTTTGATGCCGAGTGCGTCCGCGACTTCTGCGTATCTTGCCAGAGTGTGCGGATGGTCGTACTGCGGGAAGGTACCCATCTTGGTGGGAACTTCCGCGGCGTTGAAACGCAGGACTTCGTCAATCATGAGCGCGTTCGCCACGCCGTGGGGCAGATGATGGAATGCGCCGAGTTTGTGAGCCATGGAGTGGCAGACGCCGAGGAACGCGTTTGCGAACGCCATACCTGCCATGGTTGCGGCGTTTGCCATCTTTTCGCGCGCTTCGGGGTCGTTGGGACCGTTGTCGTATGCGCGGGGCAGATACTTGAATATCATTTGCAGACTGCGCAGAGCAAGTCCGTCGGTGTAGTCGGTTGCCATCATGGACGCGTAGGCTTCGAGGTCGTGAGTTACGGCGTCGATACCGCTTGCGGAGGTCAGACCCTTAGGTGCGTTCATCATCATGTCGGCGTCGACGATTGCCATGTTGGGCATGAGTTCGTAGTCGGCGAGAGGATATTTGACGCCGGACTTCTCGTCAGTAATAACCGCGAACGGAGTCACTTCGCTACCCGTACCTGCGGAGGTAGGAACCGCAATGAAGAATGCCTTTTCGCCCATCTTGGGGAAGGTGTAAACACGCTTTCTGATGTCCATGAAGCGCATTGCGAGGTCCATGAAGTCGACTTCGGGGTGTTCGTACATAACCCACATGATTTTACCTGCGTCCATTGCGGAGCCGCCGCCTACCGCGATGATGCAGTCGGGTTCGAATGCGCGCATTGCCGCGGTGCCTTCTTTCGCACATGCGAGAGTGGGGTCGGGGGCAACGTCGAAGAACGTCGTATGCGCGATTCCCATTTCGTCGAGTTTGTCGGTGATGGTCTTCGTATATCCATTATGATACAAAAAACTGTCCGTGACAATAAAAGCTTTCTTTTTTCCCATAACGTTTTTCAATTCGTCGAGGGCAACGGGCAAGCAACCCTTCTTTATATATACTTTCTGAGGTGCTCTGAACCAAAGCATGTTTTCTCTCCTTTCCGCAACCGTTTTGATGTTGATGAGGTGTTTGACACCCACGTTTTCGCTGACGCTGTTTCCGCCCCAGCTGCCGCAACCCAGAGTAAGGGAAGGCGCAAGTTTGAAGTTGTAAAGGTCGCCGATACCGCCCTGAGAAGAGGGAGTGTTGACCAGTATACGGCAGGTCTTCATGCGGTGAGAGTATTCCTCGATTTTGGCTCTTTCGGTGACTGCGTCGAGATAGACGGACGCCGTGTGACCGTAACCGCCGTCTGCGATGAGGTGTTCGGCTTTGTCGAGAGCGTCTTCGAAGTTCTTGGCTTTGTACATTGCGAGAACGGGGGAGAGTTTCTCGTGTGCGAATTCTTCGGACAGGTCGACGCTGGTAACTTCGCCGATGAGGATTTTGGTTTCGGCGGGAACGGTTACGCCTGCGAACTCCGCGATTTTAGCGGCACGCTGTCCGACGATTTTGGCGTTGAGTGCGCCGTTGATGAGTATGGTCTTGCGGACTTTTTCGATTTCGTCTTCTTTGAGGAAGTAGCAACCTCTTGCGGCGAACTCTTTCTTGACTTTCGCATAGACCTTGTCAAGTACGATGACGGACTGTTCGGACGCGCAAATCATGCCGTTGTCGAACGTCTTGCTGTGAATGATGCTGTTGACGGCGAGCAGAATGTCCGCGGTGTCGTCGATGATTGCGGGGGTGTTGCCTGCGCCGACGCCGAGTGCGGGTTTGCCGCTGCTGTATGCCGCTTTGACCATTCCGGGACCGCCCGTCGCGAGAATGATGTCGGACTCCTTCATGAGGAGGTTGGTCATTTCGAGAGAAGGAATGTCAATCCAGTCGATAATGCCTTCGGGAGCACCCGCTTTGACTGCCGCTTCGAGAACGATTTTGGCGGCGGCGATGGTGCAGTTCTTGGCTCTGGGGTGAGGACTGATGATGATACCGTTTCTGGTTTTCAGGGCGATGAGCGTCTTGAAAATCGCGGTGGAAGTCGGGTTGGTGGTAGGAATAACCGCGCCGATTACGCCGATAGGCTCTGCGATTTTTTTGATACCGAAGGACTTGTCCTCTTCGATGACTCCGCAGGTCTTGGTGTGGCGGTACGCGTTGTAGATGTACTCGGCGGCATAATGGTTTTTGATGACCTTGTCTTCAACCACGCCCATTCCCGTTTCTGCAACTGCCATTTTTGCAAGCGGAATACGCTGCTGGTTGGCTGCGGTTGCCGCGGCAAAGAAAATCTCGTCCACTTGTTCCTGAGTGTATTCGGCAAACTTTTTCTGTGCCGCGCGCACTCTGGCAATGGTGTCTTCCAGTTTTTCTACGCTGTCTACGACTTGATATTTTTTGGTTTCTTCCATATCGGTCTCCTGTTTATTTGTCTTCTTTGCTTAATATTTCTTTCAATCTGGCGGAGAGCACTGCAAGCGACGCCGCCATATTTTCGTTTTTTACTGCCACATTGTCGGGAAGGTTGAGGCTTACGGGGGAGAAGTTCCATATCGCGCGGATTCCCGCTTCGACAAGTATGTCCGCCATAACCTGCGCGTGTGCCGCGGGCAGAGTAAGTATCGCGATTTTGATTCCGAGTTTTCTTACCGTGCTTGCCATCTTGGCTACGTGAAGTATCTTTTTGCCGTGTACTTCTTTGCCGATGAGCGCGTTGTCCGTGTCGAATCCCGCGATTATGTTGAGCCCGTACTTTTCAAATCCGCTGTAACCCATAAGCGCCTGTCCGAGTTTGCCCACACCGACGAGGATTGCCTCTTTTTCGTGGTCGTATCCCATAAAACTCTCGATGTCGCGGATAAGGTCGGGAATGTAGTAGCCGATTTTCGGTTTGCCTTCCGAAACGACCGCCATGGACAAATCTTTTTTGACAACGGCGGGGTTTTCCTGCATCGCGTCCGCAAGCCCTACGGAAGAGATGTACTCCGTACCCTCGGAATTGAGTTGTTTGAGATAACGCAGATACCCCGGCATGCGCTGCAACGTGGCGAGCGATATTGATTTGTCGTTGTCTGCCATAAAACCTCCCGACGCCGAAATCGTTACAAAATATATCGATACTTTCGGTGTCGATATGGATTATATGCTCACGCCGAAACAAAGTCAACCGAAATGAGGCAAGAAATAAAGAAAATTTTTCCCGATATAATCGGCGGCGGAAATTTCGTGCAAAAGCAATTGGAAGGAAGGGCATAAAAGTGCAGAAAAAAAGGCAGGGGCAGAGCGGTTTTGCGGAAAATAGGAGGCGGACAAT
This sequence comes from uncultured Eubacteriales bacterium, assembly GCA_900545885.1. GTDB lineage: Bacteria > Bacillota > Clostridia > Christensenellales > CAG-917 > Limadaptatus. Next base: position 56,733 of record URAF01000007.1, on the reverse strand, counting down.
TTCTTCAAAACCGCAAAACCAGTTGACAAAACCGATACACGGCAATATAATTGACAATGCTTTTACAAGTAGCATTAGCCCAGCTGGATAGAGCGTCTGGCTACGGACCAGAAGGTCGGGGGTTCGAATCCCTCATGCTACGCCACGAAGACACTGCAATCAGCAGTGTCTTTTGTTTTTTAATATAGTGCCGTGAAGTTTTTACGTGATTTAGTGATTATAAATTTAATTCTATTAATCCATTGACAAGATATAATATTTATTCTAGTATTATTCATGAATTTGGATTTTAGAAGATGGGGGGTGACATAGAATTAACGTATAGTTGCGTGGAGCTTATCGATTTATTTGTTAGCACTTTTGCAGCGACTTCGCGTTGGTTAATTGATAAAATACTAAATATTTAAAGAAGGAGATAAAATTGATAGTTTTTTCAGGAGTAGTTTCCGATGAAATACAGGCTAAAACATTGAAAAGGCGAGAACGACATTCTTTTCAACTTTTTGCTGTATGCTCTATAATTTTAATTATCATATCTGGTATATTGTGGTTTTTATTAAATTGGGATATAACAGAGTGGATAGTGTTATCGGGATTGCTTATCGTGGTGATATTACTGCTGAAATTAAGTTGCAGACAAAAGGTTAGTTTTCATTGGGAGTACCATATAATAATAGATGAGACAGCAATTAAAGTCATGTCTCCATTGTGGTCTAAACCTTTCTATAAGCCACTTAATAAAATAAAGAAAGTGTTAGATGAGGGGGATTGTTATTACATAATTTATTCCGACATAAACAATTGTATTATTTGCCAAAAAAATTTAATTATAGAAGGATCACTTCAAGATTTTGAAAAGTTGTTTGAGAACAAAATAAGTAGAAAATGAAAAAGAAAGTTTTTATTCAGTTAAATATCTGGTGGAATTTGTTGCTGATTGCATTATTGAGTATGCCTATTGCTCTTTTTATTGTAATGATTGTGGAAATGGTGCAAGCGGGCGAAATCAAGGTCATGGAAATTATAGGAGGGTGTTTGTTTTTGTTAGCAGCGATAATTTTCATAGCATTATTAGACAAGCATCATATTACATTTGATGATACAAAATGTTTTTCTCCGTCTGATTGGCAGAGAAAGAATGAAAGAATACAGTTTAAAACGGTTATTTTTTATGAGGAAATAGCAGATATAAAGCTGATTTTAAGCAAAAACAATTCTTTAGATCACCGCATTGATTCTATTATGCCGTCTACTTCGGTGCTTAAACCGTATTTCGAAATAACTTGCAAAGACGGCTCACGCAAAAGGATATTTGCAATGTACTTTTCAAAACGACAAAAAATCAAGATTATCAATGAATTCAAGAAGCGCATGGCGAGCGTGGGAAACGATGTCGTTTTGCCGTCGGCAGAGGAGTTGGTTGCAAAGCAAGGAAAAATCGGTTTTGAAATTTAAATTCACTATTAATTAATGGAATAACACGATGGACGCAGATACTAAGTCCGCATTTATTGCATTCTTAGTAGTAGTAATATTGCTTTCGTTGGGTGCAGTAATAGAATTATATATAGTTGCAATAAAAAAAGGAGCCTTGTATAGGAGATATCAAACTTGGAAGGGCACCAAAAAACCTATTGTCTGGTTTGTATGTTGCAGCATTTTTTGGCTTTGGCATATACCTGCTTATGTTGTATTGGCGCAGTATTGTACAAGCGTTGAGGAAATAATCATGCTTTTCCGATTATTGGAACTTATGATTTTAGTAGAATTATCGGTATATTTGATTATTGCGTTTGTGCTGTGGTTGTTGGATAGACGAAAAAGGAAACAAATGAAAGATGTGAATTTTGACGATCAGGTAGATACGTCACAAACAACGGATAAGGAGAAAAATACAGGTAAATATGTTGAGTAAAATGAACGATATAGAAATCATACTGATTTATGCGGGGTGTTTATGTTTATTCGAAATAGTTATTTCATACGGCGTATGGATGATGTGGATATACAACAAAGGGCTTATTAAACTGTTTCCGAATTGGGAAGGCACGAAAAAACCTCAAAAATGTTATTTGATATGGTTTTTGTCAATGCTATTGGATGAACCGATTTATATCGGAATAGCATCGGCAGTGCCAAACGAAAATTACAACTATCTATGGATAATGATAGTCGTTGGATGGGTGTGGTTTTTCATTGTTGCATTTACATTTAGAATTATACAGATTATAAACAAAAAACACATTTATAAAGAAAATAAAAACGATCAGAAATAGTAAGAGAAAAGTGCTTTAATCAAATAAGCCATTAGAAGCAATAGAATAACACTTGTATGTTGCGGTACTTTGCTGGGGCTCTGCTGTGGAATGCAGTGTCTTTTGTTTTGTCGATAAGGTATTCTCATCATTTGCGGACGCGGAAATTTACAAGGCGGTGAATTTATGTTAAAATAAAACAACAAAGGGCACGGCGGTTTTCGTCGGAGGCAGCGGGTGAGGAAATATGAAAAAATTTTTTACGGTTGTTTGTTTGATTTGTATGCTTGCCGGCGCGATGACTTTGTCTGCGTGCGGATTTGACAGTCTGACTTCACTTGAAGACGATTCGCAGATTACGGCGATAAAACTCATTTACAATGACGGCTATGCCGTCGACCTTTCCGAAAGCGACATCTCTTTCATTAAAGAACAGATTTTGAGTGTGCCCGATTTTCAAGCGGACAGCAAAATTCTCGTTCAGAGCAGGTGGGAATTCGAGTTTGACTACACATTCCGCATAACGACAATGCGCAAGCAGTTTTTCAAAAAAGTGAAAACGGAGTTTGTATACCGATTCGGGACAACGGGCATATACACGGACGGTAGCGGAAAAGAGAGCAAAACCCGATATGAAAACGAATGGACGTATTATACGGTGGCAAATTCCAGAAGAATTGCAAACACCACGGACGATAGGGCGGCGGCAATTCGCGAAAGACTCGACGCAATCGTGAACGGCGAACGTCAAAGCAAATACGACGCGATAAAATCGCAGTTTATCTCCGAAGGATTTACCTTGCGAGAACTGAACGGAGCGGAACTTGTGAGTTTTCCCGACCCGAACAGCGAGAGCGCGTTCATTGTTGTCGGAGCGATACAAGGATTCGAAGCCGTAAAAGAAAGCACGTACGAAAGCTATAAGATTTATTATACGACGGTGGAAAACGCAAAAGATGCTTATTATGAACTAAGCGGTACAAATTGCAGGCACAATGACGTGTTTTTCGGATACGGATTTATTGCGGACAACGACAGCATATTGAACAGAATATTCGCGTGACGTAAAACCAAATGCTGCGGCAACCGAACCTCTGCCCGACGTGCAGGGTTGAGGAGGTTGTGAATGAGTCGTCACGGGTGCAACGGTAAAAACGGGTGCAGCAAACTGATAACCCAGAATGCGGAAGTTCAGTTGCCTCTGGACATCAACGCCTATGCGGAACTGGGCGAAGTCCGCACGCAGTGTTGCGGAGAACCAGAAATACAGATAGTTCACCGTTGTGGCGGCTGCAAACTGATTGTCAGTCAACGGCTTACGGTGACCATAGCCGTGGAGTACGGCGCGGACGTAACAGCGGAAGAGTCGCAGGGCAGTTATACGGGCGAAGTTTGCGTTTAGCGGCTTCGTGGTGCGGCAAAGCCGTCCCGCTACATAAAACAATTTCGACGGCTGAAATTTTGCAAATAAAGGCATTTCAGAGGCAACAGAAAAGCGATAACAAAACAGGAAATCATTTAAGGATTTTGTTTTATTCTATTTATATATAATAAGGAAACACGGTTGTAAAAAGTGCAGGTGTGAAAATGGCAGGCGCAAAAAGGCGCCGACGCAAAAGGGTACTGAACGCAATCGGTTGAACGTATATAAAAAAAGCACCGTGGAAACGGTGCTTTTTGTTTGTTGCAGGGTATTGTTATTTGCGTTTCTTTTTGACGGTGGAGGAGCGGCGGACGACGCGGTTTGCGGTGCCTGCGCCTTCTTCCTGCGCCGCGGGTGCGGCGTTCTGTGTGCAGAGCGACAGCATTTCGTTGCAGAAGGAGTTGGTGAGCGATTCGCTTGCGTTCTTCTTGGTGAGAATGCTGAAAGACAGGTTTTCGGTGTGGGGCACAAGCATTGTGAATTCTTTGGTGAATTCGTCGACTTCAAGCCCGTTGAAGCCTGTTTCGAGCACGGTTGCGTATTTGTTGTCCGCGTTTGCCGTTTGCGTGATTATCGTGAATTTGTCGTAAGGCGTGACGGGAGTGCCCGAAAGTATAGCGGTGCGCATTGCGAGCACGTCGTAACCCAGACTTTCCATAGAGGGAGTATCGCGGAGAATGTCTGCGCGTATCTGCTGCCACTGGGAGATTTTGTAGGACTCGGAAATGAGCCATTTGATGACGTTACCGGGCAGGTTGCGCAGGTTGTTGAACATATACCAGAACGGACCGATGGGGAAGGTGGAGTCTTCGAGCGCTTTGTAGATGATGTTGATTTTCTCCGCGGCGTCGGGGTAGACCTTGACTGCGACCTTGTATCCGCTGTGGTCGTCGTTTTCCTTGACGATGAGGATGGTTTTGGATTTGTATTTGTAAACCCAGTTGAGCGTACCGCGTTTTTTGATGCAGTACACGCCTTCAAGCGACGCGACGTAGTCGATGACTTCCTGCATGGTCATGGTTTTTTCTTTGTGGGGCATGAGAATGAGGTTGTCGAAGTCGGCGTTGCCTATCATGTTCATCTTGATGATGTCCATATCGGACGCGCCGTACTCTTCCATTGCGCGGGCGGCGGCAGGGTATTTCTTCACTACGGTGTAAACTTCGCCGTCGTGGAGTCTTACGGAATTGTAGTAGTTGGTGTTGGTGATTGCGGCGACTGCGTCCTCTTCTTCGACGGGTTTGATGTTGTCGTCGGTGGAGAGGTAGGTCATAAGAAGAGATGCGTTGTCGTTGGAAACGGCGACGACGGGAGCGGTTTCACCGCTTTCTTCCTTTTTCTTTTCGTATTTCTTGGCGCCCTTGGGCGAAACGAGGAAATAGACCAGTCCGAGCACGATTGCGAGCACGATGAAAATCATGTCGAAGAGCAGGAACATCATCGGGTCGTCTATCACGGAAAGCACGAATGCGGAAGTTATGTCTTTTTCGTAAACGCCGAGAATGGGCGTATCGGCTCTCAGCGTTCTGACGCCGGGGTTGTCGACGAAGGACACCCATTCGGAGTCGATGTATTCCACGGTGCGCAGCGACACGGCGACGGAACCGTCTTTATCGAAACTCATTACGCCGACGCGGTTGCCCGCAAAGACGTAAGACGTTTGCTTGATTACGGCGCCTTTGTCGAGTTTCAGCCCGCTGACGTGGTTGGTAAGCACGGTGCTGTACTTGCCGCCCACGCAGATTATTCCGTTGTTTTCAGCTGCATTGGAGAGGAAAACGGCGGATACGATGCACATTGCGAAAGCCAGAATTATGCATATCACAAAGGCAATGAGAATTATTTTTGCCAACGTCGGGTCTTTGATGCCGTAAGTCACGGCCATATTTTTGGAATTTTTCTTGTCGGATTTATTTTTGCTCTCTCCCATATGCCTCACCCTGTCGGAATACCGAAATAAAACATATAAAATATGTTACTTCAACGATATATGAAAAAACATCTTTTGTCAATGATTGCCGTCAAATATTAAAACGGCGGGAGAAATAACCGCACGCTTGTATTTTTATAACAAATCAGGTGTCGGCAACAGACGGGTTTTGTTAAAAAACAGTCGCCGACGGCGGCGGTTGTGAAAAGTGGCGTATTGCATTGTCGGCGGGCGTATGATACAATGAATTTACTATTTAAGGGGAGCCGGAATTTGCAAAAGTACAGTTACAAAGCCGTTGACGCATCGGGGAAGTTCGTCAAAGGGACTGTAGTTGTAGCCGACGACAAATCGTTCAGGGACTTGCTGCACGAGCAGAGTCTCAAATGCTACGACTACCGAATTGTCAACAGGGCCAAACAAGTAAAATACAAACCGCTGAAAATCGGCGATTTAATTGCCTTCAGCAGGCAGTTGTCGTCCATGTTGTCCTCGGGTCTCGATTTGAGCATGAGTCTGAAAATGCTCTACGAGAGGACGGAAAAGAACAAAAAGCACCTGAAAGTCGTTCTTGCCGCGCTTTACGAGGGCATTCAGAAGGGCGAATCGCTTGCAACTGCCATGGCGGCGATGGACAACACGTTCCCGTCGCTGTACGTGAGCATGATCAAGTCCGGCGAAATGAACGGCAAAATGGACGAGTCGCTTGTGACTCTTGCCGATTATTTCGAAAAGGAACACAAACAGCGCAACCAGATCAAGAGCGCGATGAGCTATCCCATCATTCTGTTGGTGATATGTTTCCTTGTCGTCGTGCTTATGTCCGTCGTCGTTCTGCCGCGAATGGTCGGAATGTTGCCCGAGGGCACGGAAATGCCGCTGCCTACGGCAATCCTGATGGGACTCAAGGATTTCGTCGTAAACAACTGGTTTATTCTGCTCATCGTTATCGCGATTTTAATCGTAGTTCTCCCCATAATATTCAGAATACCCGCCGTTGCGACTTTCCTCGGCAGGCTCAAAACGCGGATACCCGTAATCGGCAAACTCCGCAAAATGCTTTACACCGCGACTTTCGCGAGGTCGCTCTCCACGCTTTACGCGACGGGCATACCTCTTCTCGAAGCCATTTCCATGGGCGCAGAAATTCTGGACAACAGGTTCATCGAAATGCAGATAAGAGAGTCCGTCGTGGCAATAAGGAAGGGCAGTTCCATCGCGGAAGCGTTTTCCATCGTCGACTCTTTCGACCCCATGCTCATGACAATGATTTTCGTAGGCGAGCAGTCGGGCACTCTCGACGATATTCTCATTCAGACGGCAAAATATTTCGAAGAAGAGGCGCAAGGCGCACTCAAGAGACTTATCGGTATGATTTCGCCGATAATGCTTATGGTTATGGCGGTTGTCGTAGGTTTCGTGCTGATTGCAATCATGATGCCAATGCTTACGCTTTACCAGTCGATAGGATAAAGGAGAGGTTATGTACGTACTGCACATCAGCGGGGACACAATCAAAATTCTCGAAGGGTCGTTCACGCGTCGGAAAATCGTCATCAACAGTTTTTATTCCGTCGCCATGCCCAGCGACTATCTGGACACGCCCGACGAGAAGGGTTACGAGAAACTCGAAGCCGTAGTAACCAACGGTCTGCGTGAGCTTGACGAGGATTTCAAAAACAAGAAAATCCGCGTCGTTCTCGACAACATCAACATTCCGTTCAGGGAAATGACGGTTCCGACGCTCAACAAAAAGAAAACCATAATGCTCATCAAAAACGAGATTTTCAGCGACGAAAAGCTCGCAAGCGGCAATACGGTCGACTATATCGAACTCGAAAAGAAAGTCGACGGGCAGAAGCAGACGAGAATTATGGTGACCTACGTCGACAACATAATCCTTTCCGACATTCAGAAGCTGTGCAAGAACCTTATGTTCAGGCTGGTTTCCATCGACGTCGGACAGAACTGTACGGCGAAACTTCTGCGTTATACCGCGGACTCGCTGCCCGATACTTACATATTCACGGAACTGCGCGACAGTATGGTGATGATAAGCCTTGTCGTGGGCGGCGTGTTCAAGTACAGCATGACGAAGAGCATAATTTCCATGGAGTCCATGCGGTTCAAGAGCGAAAGAACGTATTTCGCAAACGACATCAGCAACACACTCCGCAGCGCAATGGATTTGTTCAAAAAGCTCTATCCCGACCTCGAATGCAACAACGTGGTTGTGGCGGGCACCGCGGAAAAGTTCGAGCTTATGAAGAAACCCGTTTCCGACAGACTCGGGGTTTCGGTGCAGCTCGTGACCGTACCCGAGAACATCGACAGCATTGCCGACGAAGATTACAACGAGTTCTTCTGCACAATCGGCGGACTTATCAGGGAGGACTGACATGCGTAGAAAAGACATAAACCTTCTTTACAGTCTCACACAGGAGACCAAGAAAAAAAGTTCGTCCAACATGATGATTGCGATGATTGCGGGCGTGGTTATAATCGTCGGACTTATGACCTTCCTTTTTGTCAACGCCAAAATCAACCTCGCGAACAATCAGGATTTGCTCGGCGATTTGCAAAACAAAATCGACCAGACCGACCAGTTGAGCTCGTTGCAGAAAAAATACAACGAAATGAAAGCCGCCTACGAAAGCGATATCGCCGAAGTCATTGCGGAAATAATGCCCGGGCAGTTTACGGCAAAGGCGGATAAAATAAGCAAAACGTTCATCGACATACTTATGCTGACGGACAAAGAGGACGAAACGGACGCGGGGTTCGACGCCGACGACGTCCCCGACAGAGTGTTCGACGTCGACATAAGAAGCATAGCAATCAGCGGGGAGCAGGTTACCGTGGAATGCGCGGTGTCCGATTATCTCGCGGCGTGGGATTTTGCGGACTATCTTGCGGGCAACAAACTTGCCGATTATCCCGCACTTGACGCTCTCATCGCGCAAAACGCCGTCTACTTCACGGACGTCGAAAAGAATTATCCCGGTCTTCCGCAGAAGCCCGCGACCGAACCTACAACTCCTCCCGACGAGGGCGGCGAAGGAACGGTTGAACCCACCGAACCCGAAAAGATGACGTTTACACTCAAATTCAACGTGAACTGGGAGGCAATGAACGTATGAATATGAGCCTCAAAATCACCAACAGAGACAAAATATTGCTTGTATTGCTTGCCGTAATCCTGTTTGCGGGAATGATGTACGTTTACGGAATAATGCCGACGAACTCCGAGATTGAAACGCTCGAAAAACAAATCACCGAGAAACAGCAGGAACTCAGGGATTTGCAGTTGCAGGTGGCGTCAATCAATATTTCCGCTCTTGAAAAAGAGTACGACAAACTTCTCGACTACTACTATGCCGCGGACAAAGGTGAACTTGCCGACAAGGTGGGCATAATCGCCATAAACCGTATGATTATCAAAATGCTCGACGAGCACAACATCAAGGCTTACAGCACGATAGGTTGGAAGATAAACGAAGAATCTTACACCGCCTCTTTCGGGGACTACAAAGCCAACTACTTTGTGGCGAGCGCAACGTGTCCCACGCCTTTCGAAGCAGAAGCGGACGACCTTTATGCATTTATAGAAACGGTACGCACAAATCCGTTCTTCCGCATGACTTCGCTCAGCGTGTCCTATACTGAGGACGAAACCGCAGGCACAACCGTTGCGGAAGGAAACCTCGTTCTAATGTACTATATGAGAGCCAACACGGGCGTTGCTGAAGTACCCGCGCTTATGGCGGACGTACAGAACGTTTCGTCGGAAGGCGCGACGGTGTCTTTCGATGCGGTTGAAGGTGCGGTCAAATACGAATTCTATATAGTAACCGACGGCGTGGACGGCAAGAACTATACGCTCATCGACAAAGCGTCGCTCAACGCTTCGGGAGACGGAAGACAGACTTACACTTTCAGAACTTCGGCGTTGGAGCTCGGCACTTACACCATAGCCGTACGCGCGGTCGGCGACAAAATGCAGGGACTTTTCAAATCCCCGCTCGGCGACACGATGCAGACCACGGAAATAACGCTTGCGTGATTTTGCGCAAAACGAACGTTTAAGTTATAAAAAGTAAATCATAAAAACCGCGTTATGCGATTTATGACGCAAAAGCCCGTCGAAACGGGAAGTCAAATCATATCAGAGGAAAGACGTTGAAAGGCAGACTGAACGCAGAAAGACGATTTATACGAAAGAGTTCCAAAAGGGGAGCTTCGCTCGCCATGGTGCTTGTGTCTATGACGATACTCATCATCATGGGGACTCTTTTCACGACTATTTCGATGCGTTCTTATCTTTACTCTTACGCAAAGCTCTGCAAACAGCAGGCGTATTACACGGCGATGTCCAGCGTGCAGAGTTTCCACAGTCTGTTGAAAGGCAATCCGAGCCTTATAGGGACGTTGACAAACAGCCTGAACGAAGCTCTCGACGACGAAATCAATGCAGGTCTCGAAATCACCGACGTAACGATAGAAATCGGTTCTACATACGGCGGCGGCGGGGCGGAGTATGTTCCCAACGGATTTTTCGACTCTTATATGGGCAGGTGTACGCTGAAAGCAAGGTACGCCAGTGCCGACCGCAACGAAATCAGCATAGAAGCCAACGCGAATTACAAGGGATACAGCGACTTCGCGCGCGCAAAAATAGCGCGTACAAACGCCGCGGCAAGCGAACTCAAAAAGATATTCGACAACACGTTCTGCCTGCAATCCCCGATAAGCACAATTGTGGGAGTAACCGAAGGAGACGTATATATTTCTCAGCCCGCTTTGACGGAATTTACTGGTGACAGTTTGACCGATGAACAAAAAGCATACAACGCAGTTCTCGGCGCACTCAAAGAAGGCGGCACATACAAAGGTTATTCCGCGTTGCCCGGTCAGTACATTCGTGATGAGAGCGGACAGATAGTTACTGGTGACAGCACGATACTCGCATACAACAATATTTTGCGTGAAGAACTGTACGGCAAAGTTCAGGCAAACACGCTTGATAGTAACCTTGTGGGACACACTCGTCCTATGGACATTTACAACTACCCGATGCCTACCGATTTTACCAATGCCAAAGTTGAGAATGGAATGACTTTCGGTGATAAATATTTCAACGACTGGGTAGAACTTTATATGTTTGCTCCTTCATCTGACGGGACAAGCGCGACAACGGCAATAGAAGGAAATGTTTATGCGCATTCGCGCATTTTGATCGGATTGCTCGATAAAGATAAGAGTAACGAGTTGTATCCGTATATGTGGGACGATACCCAAAAAAGGCAGGTATTTCCGAAGGACAGCAATGCAACCGCGCCCAAATCCGAAGGCATAGAAATGTGGCAATTAATCGACAAAGACGATTATGTTTCCACAGGCAAGAGCGATTATGACGATAAATTCAAAAATTCGCATTATGAACACGGCTTTTCGCAAGAAGTATTTTTCGACAATCGCGACATGAAATCGCTGACCAGAGCGGCATCGCAGCTTCGTGTCAACGGCCATCTGTATTTGTGGGAAGACGCTCGCATCGAGAATTTCGACAGCACGAACACCAAAAATGCACAAAACGGCATTAAGAACAATGTGTACGCATACAAAAATCTGGTCATAGACGGCACATACATTGAAAACTGGGCTGGAATCGGCAAACAATATCCTACCAAAAATATAGATTATCCCGCAAACAAGTCGTCTAATAAGTATTACGTGACTATTTACGGTGACGTTATCGTTCAGGGTAACGCTCAGATAATAGGCGCGAATATAACGGGAGACGTTTACTGTTTCGGCAACGAGCTCACAATGGTAAACACGAATGTCAACGGCAACGTATATTTCGCAGGCGAAAAGTTTTCTTCGGACAACATTTTGATCAGCGGCAATTTGATAATCGAAGGGCAAGGCACGTCGGTCAATTATAAAAAATACGACGGAAACGTCTTCGGACACGCGGATGTTGGAAACGTCGGTTCAATATACAAGTGGGGTGCAGTGCTTACCAATACCAGCGTTTCGGGCAATCTTTGGTCGGCAGTGAACACTCAAATTGTAATGGCAAAATGGTCAAAAGGCAACGAAAGCTTGGTCGATCATTATGGAAACATATATGTAAAAGCATATCTGTTTATCGATGCGACACGGTGTTATGACCGAGGTTATCTGCCGAACTGGTCGGGCACACCGCAAGAAGACAAAACCGCGACGCGTTGGAACTGTTTCGAACAGGACCAAAACGGTGACAGCAATCTTATTTATGCGGATAAATTACAAATAAAAACTACGCAAAACGGTCTGGATTTGGGGCAACATGCCGATGTGAACAAATTTGACACAATATGTGTAGGTACAGGCGGTTTTCATATCGACGGCAATGAACATGCCAATACTGACGAGAGCTATTGGGATTGGGATGGCTGGTTGTATAAAGAATTCTTTGAAAAAAGCATTGTTATCAACAATTTCTATAGTTTGTCAAACGGTTATTGTTGGGATACAAGAATAGGAAAGGATAATGTCAACAACTATAAGTCCAGTGTTTTCCCGAGCGGAGAGTACGCGGCGAATTCGAGCGAAACAGATATGGTCAATCGTATCAACGCCGGTGCAAGTTCGATTGATGATGCGCTTAATCGTCGTCTGATAGAACTGAAAAGTCAGTTCGGTTTGGACCAACAACAGGGCATAGGTGTTTCCGAAATCGTAACGCGATATTTTAATGGCGTGCAGGCGGACGAAATCTGGAAGGACAAAGTGATAAAGCTGCGCAAGTGGAGCGCGCCTGAACATAAAACAGAAACGGAAATACAGAACGGCGAACCCGGCACTTATTACAACGGTTTTGACGTCAACGGAGGAAAAGGCTTTTCATCTGTCGAAAATTTTGTGGATTATATTCTGGGCAGAAATGATTTTACTGTTCCGCACCCCGAAGCCGGTGAGGTTTCAAACGGTAAACTCGTTATAAAAGAGAGTGTAATCTTCGGTGGGGAAATAGATTTCGAACAATATTCAACGGTCGTTTTCGATACGGCCAATGGAAATATCCATGTTCGCGTGGGGCAAAGTATTATGTTCGGCAATGCCAATCAGGCGTCGAAAGTTGTACTCAAAGGCGGCAACATGGTCTTCCTGTATCTCGAAAACGAAAAAAGTTTCAATGACGGTAGCATGTTCCCCGCATTAACGATAAAAGAAAATTGCAGTTTCGGAGTTGTAGAAGCGTCGCAGGGGAGCAATTACGGGAATGACGGACTTTACGTGATATCCAACAACGACAGTCTCATATGGCTCGGCGCAACAACGGAGTTCAACGGATTTGTCTATGCTCCGCGGAGTCAGGTTTTTGTTGCGCCTGGTACGAAAGATAATAAAAATACTTTCAACGGCTGTATGGCAATCGAAAGCTTCGTCATAATCAACGATGCCGATAAACAGGATAACAGTCTGTGGGGACAAATACAGAGTTGGTGGGGTAATCTTACATGGACCAACTCAGAAGTTACGGCAGAAGTTGTCAAGCAATATTCAAAATGCGTGTATAACTATGTCATGCCGCCGCTTATAGTCGATGCGGGAATGTCATACGGCGGAACAGACGACGAAGTAGTCGACTTCGGACAGGTCGTCTGGGAGTTCATGGGATTCTATTAAAAACAAGTGCTTAGAGGCTTAATGTCGACCCGCAAAACGCGGAGTCGGTTCAAATGCAGATATATCGCAAGTGCGGAGACAGAATGAAAGCGAAGTTGAAAAAAGGCAAAAAGGGATTTACTTTGATTGAAGCCGTGGTAAGCGTGGCGGTGTTCGCCATCGCTGCGGTGCTTTTTGCCATGATACTTTTCAACGCAACGCATATGGTCAACTTGTCGCTTGTATACGACCGCGACAGAATCGCACTCACGCAGGCAATCGAAACGGGCAGCGGCGGAAGTATCACCGTCGAAACCGTCAACAACGAGAGCGGAGAGTACGAACAATTGACAATCAATTTGTCGAAAATCGAAAAGAAATATTCCGACCAGAACGGAGTTTACTACATATACAAGGCGCCGTCGGGCAGAAAATATTGCATTTTCATGGGTTCGACGGACGGACCGCAAGAAGTGTAGCCAAGCGAATTTCTGCGTGAGAAGTGATTGTTGCAGACCAAGTAAGAGGGAACCGTGCTTATAAGGAAACTGAAAAACGCCCAAAAGGGGTGCAACTCCAAAAAAGGATTTACGCTTGCAGAACTGCTTGTCGCGATTGTCGTGATGAGCATTTTGAGCATATGCGTATATCTCATCACCTCTTCGGCGTCGCAGACGTTTCAGCACGGACAGACCACGATAGCCGCGGACGACGTCAAGGATTTGATGATTGAGTACGTCCGTCAGATAGTGAAAGACAAAGAAAAAATCCGACTTGTCGACGACATTTACCCCCTGACGGCGGACGGCAGGACGAAAGGCGAGAAGTACATAGCGGAAGGCAATTTGCTCTTTTCGTTCAACGGGATAATCTACATAATGGACAGCAACATCGACGGTGAATTTCCGCTGATAACGGACGGAGAAAACGCCGGTTTGCCACTCAACGCGCGGCCTTTGCTCGGCGTGACGGAAAGCGGCGCACCCAATCTTACGGTTTACGGAAACTATCGCATAAATCTCAGCTTCGAGCCGCTAATAAACGTTGAAGGCAAAGCCTTGTCCGTAAAAATAAGGCTGGTGGTGTGGGACAGCACCAAATTCAGCGACGGTTCGTACGAAGTTTCGGCGATAGGCGAAGAAGTCATCCATTTCTACAATATGGAAAACAAAAACGGCAAAGTGCAGACAGACGGCACGGGTACGGGATACAACTACTGTTTTTACGCTTAGAAGAAGATTATGAACGTGGCGCTTGATGTGACTTTGTACATTCTGAGTGCGCTTGCGGGGCTTGCCGTAGGCAGTTTTCTCAACGTATGCATTTACCGCCTGCCGCGCGGCAAATTCTTTTCCAAGTCGCGCTCCTATTGCCCGAAATGCGGCGCGCAGATTAAAGCGTACGACAATATTCCTCTTTTCAGTTACATAATTCTCCGCGGCAAATGCCGCAACTGCAAGGAACGCATTTCCCCGCGTTATCCTTTTGTCGAAGCCCTGACCTGCGCTTTGTGGGTGGGCAACTATGCGACATTCGGGCTTGACGGCATGACCATTGTATGGGACATTGCGGTCGCGGTGCTTATTGTTGCAGCTTTTGTCGACCTCGACACATTCGAAATCCCCGACAGCGGAATAATAACCTTGCTTGTGCTCGGACTAATCACGTTTGCGCCCTTCGGCGGAGTGAGCTGGCAGGACAAACTGATAGGTTGCGTTTGCGTTAGTGTTCCTATGCTCATAGTCTGTTTGTTCGGCGGAATGGGTTTCGGCGACGTAAAACTTTATTTTGTTCTGGGACTGTTGCTCGGCTGGAAAAAGATATTGATAGTATTTCTTTTGTCGGTGGTGCTCGGAGCCGTCGTATCGGTCAGTTATCTGATTGTATGCCGCAGACGTGAAAGCAGAGCGGGAGACAGTACGGACGAAAACGAGGAAAATCCGACAACAGAAAATTCTGCAACCGAACATGCAACTTCGGAAAACGAAAATGCCGAAAACGCAATGGCGGACAAAGAAGTTTGCACTGTGGAAACGGCGGCAGAGGAGAGCGTAAGTGCCGATTTATCCGTTGTGGCGGAACAGACTTCCGAAGACTGCGGCGACACGTCTTCCGGCTGCGGTGCGGAGAGCTCGGAAAAAGAGGAAGAAACCCGCGGACATATGATACCTTTCGGGCCGTTTATTGCTATTGCTACAGCTGTAACGATATATTGCGGCGACGCAATAATCGCGTTTTATTCCAACATTTTGGGCATATAAACATTGTTTTGTGTGATTTGATTTGTTGATTGTCAACGGAAAACGTGTTTTAAGCAGGCATGCGGACGCGTGCACCAAAGGTTAATATTGACAACTAAATCAAGTTAATATATGATTGATGTAAAGGGGAGGGCAAACCTTTTTTGGACAATCATATGATATGGGAAATACTGCTCGCAAACGAGGTAATAACCCACGAGCAGTTAAGCGATGCGCTAAGGTGGCAACGCAGTCACCCCGACGAAGACGTCGGCAACATTCTTTTGTCACGCGGCATCGTCAACGAGTCACAGTTGCTGGCGGCTTATGCACAGCGTCTGGACGTTCCCCTTGTTGAAAAGGACCTTGTCGTCAAGCGTCCCGAAGTTTTGAAACTCGTCCCCGAAAGTTTGGCACGTCGTTACGGCATTATGCCTCTCGACATCAACAACAACAAAATCCTCATCGCGGTCTCCAACCCCGAAGACATGAGCGTCATCGAAGACGTCAAGATGAGCTCGCGAATGGACGTATCTTTCCTGCTGTCGCCCCGTGAAAACGTCAATGGCGCAATCGAAAGATACTACAAAAACGTCGAACTTTTCTATCGCGAAGAACAGGCGGAAGTGCAGACAATCAACATCGTTTCCACCGACACCGCGAAGAAAATGGACGAAATCGAGTCCAACGTCAACAATACGCCCGTTGTCAAACTCGTCAACAACCTCGTTCAGCAGGCGTACGTAAGGCAGGTGTCCGACATTCACATCGAGCCTTTCGAAAACGACGTTCTCGTGCGTATGCGTATAGACGGCGACCTTGTCGAAGTCATGCGACTTGCGCCCAGCGCGCTGAACAGCGTCATATCCCGTATCAAAATTCTGTCGGGAATGAACATTGCGGAAAAACGCGTGCCGCAGGACGGCAGATTTGCGTTCAGCAACGACGAATTCAAAGTCGACCTTCGTGTGTCGACGATTCCCACCATATACGGTGAGAAATGCGTTATGCGTCTTCTGAACACGGGCGGAGAGAACCTGCTTTCTTTCGAACAGCTCGGCATGACCAAAGAAAACATAGCGCGTTTCGAACACATGCTGAGCGCACCCAACGGCATAATCCTCGTCACGGGACCTACGGGTTCGGGTAAATCGACGACGTTGTACGCCGTGCTCAACAGACTGCGCAAGCCTACAATCAACATAACCACGATTGAAGACCCTGTCGAAAAACAGATGTTCGGCGTCAATCAGGTGCAGGTAAACACCAAAGCGGGCATGACGTTTGCAAACGGTCTGCGCGCACTTCTACGTCAGGACCCCGACGTCATAATGATAGGTGAAATCCGTGACTACGAAACGGCGGAAATCGCCGTCCGCGCGTCGATTACGGGTCACCTCGTGCTTTCGACTCTGCACACCAACGACTCGGTTGCGACCATCGTCCGACTCATCGATATGGGCGTTCCGCCTTATCTCGTGTCGGCATCGGTCAACGCAATCATCGCCCAGCGACTGGTCAAGAGACTGTGCCCGTACTGCAAACAGAAACGAGCGCTCACCGACGCCGAGAAAGTTATGCTCGAAGACGACAGCATCAACGACGTTTTCGAACCCGTCGGTTGCCCCGAATGCAACCATATGGGTTACAGCGGACGTATCGCAATCTACGAGATAGTGGAACTCGACCATACAATCCGCAAGATGATTTCGTCAGGAGCACCCGTCGACGAAATCCGCAAAGTCGCGGCGGCAAACGGCGCGGAATTTCTCGCAGACAACCTGCGGCAACTGGTCGCAAAAGGCGTCACGAGTATGGACGAATACAACCGTATCATCTACACGGTAAGCTAATCAGG
Organism: uncultured Eubacteriales bacterium; assembly: GCA_900545885.1. Lineage (GTDB taxonomy): Bacteria > Bacillota > Clostridia > Christensenellales > CAG-917 > Limadaptatus. Next base: position 39,371 of record URAF01000007.1, on the reverse strand, counting down.
TTATAACGGCGCAAGCTTTTATAATAAAAAACACACCTATGTGGAGGGACATTATGAACATCACAGCAAGAAAACACAAGAAAGGTTTCACACTGGTGGAACTCATCGTCGTTATCGCAATCATCGGCGTCCTCGCAGCAATCATCGTTCCTACGACCTTGCACTTCGTCGGACAGGCAAATGACCAAGCGGCATCTGATGAAGTTTCAACGGTACTCAATGCACTGGACGCAGGCTTTACAACTGCAGTCGCAGGCGGCAAGACAATCGATGCTGCGGCACTTATCGCTATTTTGGATGCAGCAGGAATAGCAGGTTCTTCCCTCAATAATGAAATAACCGTTGTTTTTGCTTACGACAGTGATACAAAAGCTGCTTCCTTTACTGTTTCGACGAACTATAGCGATAACATGGAGCAAAGCAAGAGCTACACAAACATCACTCTTGCTGGCGGTGCAGACATTGATATTACTTTGAAGAATAACGGTACCGATAAAGCTTGGGCACAAGTTGTTGCACAAGGCTGATTGTCGGCTGGTTTATCAAACTTAATCAGAATAACAACCTAATTTATTGTTCTAGGCGCAACCCGCACACGCGGGTTGTGCTTGGGCATAAAATGCGCAGGGTGGAAAATATGAAGACAAGCGGACACAAGAAAGGTTTTACCCTTGTCGAACTCATAGTCGTGATTGCGATTATGGGGGTTCTTGCCGCTATCATAATTCCAACTACAATGCATTTTGTGGGCGAAGCCAAAGCGGAAAAAGCAGTCGCGGAAGTTCACACCATTGTTGACAATATTTATGTCAATCTTCCCAATATCGAATCGGGGAGTGTTCCAGGACAGAACGATAGTATTGTAGGTCGCGATACCGTCAAACAAGTGCTGGAAAATTATATTGGTAAAGCTGAAGACGGAACCGTGGTTAAAGGTGAAGTCGTAGAAACCGAAATCAACGGATATTCCGAGCAGGTGTTGCGAATCACGGCGATTTCTCCGCTGTCCGACGATAACGGACAGATAAGTTATTCGAGAGATTATTTGCTCAATCCCGGGGTGGCTTATTCTCCGTTCCAGTTGCGGGCTACGGATTCGGGTTGGATTTGATAGTCGTTTCTTTCCGTCATTATGCCAACATATGAAAGTATGCAATCCGCATAATGTTGTATAGGCGTTACGTTTCCGTCGGACAATATCAGATGAAACAAACAAGGTCAAAGCGCACGTCGAAAAAAGGGTTTACCCTTGTCGAACTCATAGTCGTCATTGCCATTATGGGTATACTGGCGTCTATTGTCGTGCCCGTGACTCTTCATTATATCGACGACGCGCAGAAGTCCGTCGACACCGTTTATACACAAGACGTGGCAAAATGGGCTGTCGACTGCGTAAACGACCTTATGCAAAGACAGGACCCCACGCGTCCCGTAACTTCTCAGAACATAGCGGAAGAAGTCAAAGCGCGTTACGGCAACGAGTTCCCTTATCCGATAGGGCATGTCAGCAAGGAGCAGATTCTTTCTCCCGAGTCTCCTGACTTTAGCGATTTTACTATTGATGGATCAAAAGATTACATTGCAATTTATATAGAAGGCAGTTTGCTTTGCGTTTATATGGTAAAAGGCGGGGAAGAAGTCTCAACACAAAGGGTTGTGCGCACAATAGCCGCATAACGCCGAGTTTAAAGCAGAATTCAATCCTACGGCGAAAACGCCGTTTGTGCTACCGCAGCAATGCGGTTTTTTTGTTGTCTTCAAAGCGACGTTTCGTTGAACCGATATTCGAGGGTTGCGCTTTGACGTTCGCGAAAAGACAATCCCGATTATTGTAGGACACAGGGGGATTGTATCGACATCCGAACGTCGGCGTCGTTTTTACTGTTGTTGCGGCTGTTGTGAGAGTTCGTCATGTTGCGGCAACATCTGCGCGCGTTTTTTGAGCAGACGCGGAAATACCGCGAGAAATACGCAGGTGCTGAGCACAGCCGACGCAATGTCGGCAATCGGTTCGGCATAAAATGCCGTTTGCACTCCGAAGAATATAGGCAAAAGAATCGTTGCGCCCAACATGAACACCAGTTTGCGCGTCATGGAAAGCGTGATTGCGAATTGAGGTTGTTCGAGTGCCGTAAGCCCGTCTACGAATGCGTACTGCAAAGAGAGCGGAATTATGCCTATCATATAAATTCTGATACCCCACAATGCCTTTTCTATTGTTTCGGGGTCGCTTGTGAACATCTTGACGAAGGGCTCGGCAATTCCCCACGACAAGGCAAACATCAGGGTAGTATAGGCAAGGCACAGCGAAACGATGATTTTTTCGGCTTTGCGTATGAGCGTGATGTTTCTTGCTCCGTAGTTGAAACTGAGTACGGGTTGGGTGCCTGTGCTTATTCCGAGCATAGGCATTGTTATCAAGGAAAGGAAAGCCTGCACTACCGTTGCCACGGTTATCCAGAAGTCGCCCGCGGCTCCGCCCGTTTTTTGCAGGACTGCGTTCAGGACTATGATTATCACGCTGTCCGTTGCCATGATGAGGAAAGGGGATACGCCGAGCAACAGCGTTTTCAGCATGATTTTCGCTTTGTATCCGCCGAGAGAAAGCCGAACTTTTGTGCGCTTGGAGAGCAGGACGCAGAGCACGAATATCATTGACATCGCCTGCGAAAGTATGGTTGCGAGCGCCGCGCCTTTTATGCCCATTCCGCAGGTGAATATGAATATCGGGTCGAGAATTACGTTTGCCACAGCACCGATTGAGGTTGTTAGCATTCCTAGCCCCGAATAGCCTTGCGCGATTACGAACTGGTTGAGCCCCAGCGATACTATCGAGAACACCGCGCCGCACGCGTACACGAACATATATTCCCGTGCAAACGGGTAAGTGGCTTCGCTTGCGCCGAAGGTCATGAGGAGCGGTTTGAGAGAGGCGAGAATAACGCCCGTGATTATGACGGAAAGTATCGCAAGCATCAAAAACGCGTTGGCGAGGATTTTTTTTGCGTTGTCGGGTCTGCCTTCGCCCAGACTGATTGCGAAAATGGGACCGCCTCCGAGGCCTACGAGAAAGGCAAAAGAGGAAATAAGCGTGGTGACGGGTGCGCAAACTCCGACGCCTGCAAGAGCAAGGTCACCGACGCCTTCTATGTTGCCTACGAAAATTCGGTCAACGATAGAATAAAGCACGTTGATGAACTGTGCTATCATGGCGGGTACGGCAAGTCTGATTACCGTTCCGAATACTTTCTCTTTGCCGAGGTCGAGGGCTTTCATGGTCTTTTTTTTGCCTTTTCTTTTTATTTTCCGTTGAATTCGCGATACATCATAGCAACGGGCAATATTTAAGTCAACAAAACGCGATATGTTCTTTTATTTATTGTAAATTACTTGAATATTCAAATCATTACAGTCGCTTTACAATGTGCCTGCGTCGCGGTAGAATAATATCAGAAAAATATAAGCGGGCGGATTATGGAACTTTTCGAAATAGCCGGTAAATTTGCTTTTGAAGGCGAGTGCAAAGACGTTTCGCCGTACGGTAACGGACATATCAACGATACCTATGCCGTTACGTGCGACGTTGCGGGCGAAAACAGACGGTATATTCTCCAAAGGCTCAATCCGTACGTGTTTCCCGACCGCGAAGGGCTTATGCGCAATATGATTGCGGTCACCGACTTTTTGAGAGAAAAAGTCGTCGAAGACGGCGGTGACCCCGACCGCGAATGTTTGTATCTCATTCCCACAATCGACGGCAAAAGATATTTCACGTCCGAGGACGGCGACGTGTGGCGCGCCACGCAGTTTATTGAGCATACCGACGCATATCTGGTTGCGGACGACGAGGAGATGTACGCCGACGCGGGACGTGCTTTCGGACAGTTCGTCGCAAGGCTCGGAGATTTCGACGCGTCGTCGCTTTTCGAAGTCATACCGAATTTTCACAACACGGAAAAAAGACTGGAAAATTTCAGACTGGCGGTCAAAGAGGACAAATGCGGCAGACTGTCGTCCGTGCGCGACGAAGTTGAGTTCGTCGAACGCAGATGCGGTATTTGCGGAACGGTTGTCGGAGCACTCCGCGACGGTTCTTTGCCCGTTCGAGTCACGCACAACGACACCAAACTCAACAACGTTCTGATTGACGTCGACACCAAAAAATCCGTGTGCGTCATAGACCTGGACACCGTTATGGCGGGAAGTATGCTTTACGACTTCGGCGACGGTGTGCGCGTGGGTTGTTCGACTGCCGCCGAAGACGAAAAAGACCTCGGCAAAGTGCATTTCGACATCAATATGTACAGGGCGTTCGAACGCGGTTTTCTGAAAGGTATGGGAAACACCGTGACGCCGAAAGAGAAATCGCTTATGTCCGCTGCGGCGCGCCTTATGACGTTCGAGTGCGGTATGCGTTTTCTCACCGATTATCTTGCGGGCGACGTCTATTTCAAAACAAAATACGCGGAGCACAACCTCGTGCGTGCGAGAACGCAGTTTAAGTTGGTAGAGGAAATGGAAAAGGCGTTTCACGAACTTGAAAAATCCGATTATTGTTTCCGCAACGCGGAAAAGGAGAATATATGAGCATTCTGGTTACAGGCGGAGCAGGTTACATAGGTTCGCATACCGTAATCGACCTTGTCGAAAACGGATACGACCCCGTAATCGCAGACAATCTTTGTAACAGCAAATTCGAAGCGGTGAAACGCGTTCGCGAACTCTGCGGAAAAGACGTGCCGTTTTATGAATACGACCTTTGCGACATAGACAAGGTGCGCGACGTTTTCGCCAAGGAAAAAATCGACGCCGTCATACATTTTGCGGGATTGAAAGCGGTAGGCGAATCCTGTTCGAAACCTCTTGAATATTTCAGGAACAACATCACGAATACTCTCAACATTTTGCAGGTTATGAGAGAATTCGGTGTGAAAAACTTTGTGTTTTCTTCTTCGGCTACCGTTTACGGACAGCCGAAAACCGTTCCGATAAAAGAGGATTTCCCCCTTTCCGTAACAAATCCTTACGGCAGAACAAAACTTATGATTGAGGACATACTCCGCGACGTTTACGCCGCCGACAAGAGTATGAACATCGCATTGCTTCGCTATTTCAACCCGATAGGCGCGCACAAGAGCGGCAGAATAGGCGAGGACCCGAACGGTATTCCCAACAATCTCATGCCTTACGTCACTCAGGTTGCGATAGGAAAATTGCCGAAACTTTACGTGTTCGGCAACGATTATCCCACCTGTGACGGTACGGGTGTCAGAGATTATATTCACGTCTGTGACCTTGCTCATGCGCATTCGCTTGCGGTCAAAAAGCTGGAAACGGCTCCCGGACTCGTGACCTACAATCTCGGTACGGGAACAGGGTACAGCGTACTTCAGATAGTTCACGCGTTCGAAGCGGCGAGCGGAAGAAAAGTGCCTTACGAAATCACCGCACGCAGAAGCGGCGACATTGCGGAGTGTTTCGCGGACGCGTCGCTTGCAAAAGCCGAAATGGGGTTCGAGTGCAAATACGGACTCAAAGAAATGTGCGAGGACAGCTGGCGCTGGCAAATGAACAATCCCGACGGGTACGGAGAGTAATCTCCCGCCTTCGGGGCGCTATCGTCCTTTGAAATTATTTTGTGGGCAAGCCTAGTTGTGCGGCAAGCCTTTCCATCGCTTCGCAGTTTATTTCGCGCAGCGTTTCGAGATAGTTTTCGGCAGACGGGCGATTCGGCATGTGCAGCCAGTGTATCATTGACGATATTGTGCCCGCCACGTGATATTCGATTGAAAGTTCGGTTTTGAAATCAATCTCTTTGCCTTGTTTTTTAACCGCTTCGAAAAACGGCTTTTTCAATTTTTCGCGCGCCGCAAACATGAACGAGATGTCGCCTTTGCCGCTGAACAGAACGGAAAGGTATTCTGCGTTTTCTTCGAACACGGCGGCAAGTTCGTCAACGGACATAATATCAAGCGCAGGCGTTCCGAACTGCAGCTTTTCCATGAGCGAATTTTCCAGTTGTTGGAGCACATCGTACACGTCGCAGAAGTACTCGTAAAAGGTGCTTCTGTTGTATCCCGCAAGCTGCGTTATTTCCCGTACGGTGATTTTGTCTATGCTTTTTTCACGGTAAAGTTTCCAGAAAGCATCTGTCAGAATTTGTTTTGTATTTGCTGCGACAGAGGGTTTTGCAGGCATATTTTACTCCGTAAATCCGACAAATCGTGAAAAATTGTCGGCGTTAATTGTGTTGACTTTGCGATTTTTTAGTGGATAAAATAGTCACACCGATAATAATCATACAACAGGTTGTCGGATTGTGCAAGTCGGTCGGTTCCGACCGCGGCACGCCGACGTAGATTTCGGAGCATATATTATGAAAGTAGCAAAGACTTTGATTAAAAGCCTCAGGGAATTCAAAAAAGAATCCATACTTTCCCCCGTGCTCGTATCCTTGGAGGTCACGCTCGAATGCCTGATACCTCTTTATATGGTTACGATGCTCGAAAATATCCAGAAAGACAACTCCCTCGAGAATATCCTTATGTACGGAGGCATTCTCCTTGTCATGGCGGCGTTTTCTCTGGTTTTCGGCATGCTCGCGGGCAAGTACGCCGCAACCGCGTCTGCGGGTTTTGCGCGCAATCTCCGTACGGATATCTATTCCAGAATTCAGGGCTTTTCGTTTGCCAACATCGACAAATTTTCCACGTCCAGCCTTGTGACGCGTATGACCACCGACGTGACCAACATTCAGAACGCGTACATGATGATTGTCCGCGTTGCGGTGCGTTGCCCTGTCATGCTCGTGATCTCGCTCATCATGGCGTTTACCATCAACGTCAAAATCTCCGCGATTTTTATGGCGCTCATTCCCGTGCTCGGCGTCGGACTGTTCATCATCTTCAAGAAGGTTGAACCGATATTCAACCGCGTTTTCAACAAGTACGACGCAATGAACAACTCCATTCAAGAAAACGTCAAGGGTATGCGCGTCGTCAAGTCCTACGTCAGAGAGGACTACGAAATCGAAAAGTTCGACAAAACGGCGCAGGACGTCCGCGCGGACTTCACGCTCGGTGAAAAAATCATCGCCCTCAACACCCCGCTCATGCAGTTCAGCATCTGGACGGCAATCACGCTCATCTGCATTTTCGGGTCTTCAATTATCGTGCGTTCGGGCGAAACGGAACTGAGTTCGGCGGCACTTTCCAGCCTTATAGCGTTTGCGGCGCAGATACTTTCTTCGCTCATGATGTTGTCCATGGTCATGGTTATGATTTCCATTGCGACCAGTTCGGCGGAAAGAGTTGCGGAAGTTCTCGAAGAAGAAAGCACGCTCAAAAACCCCGAAAATCCCGAATACGACGTCGCAGACGGAACGGTGGAGTTCAGAAACGTCAGCTTCAAATATTCCGAAAAGGCCGAAAGAGACGCACTCCACAACGTCAATCTTAAAATAAAATCGGGACAGACGGTCGGTATTCTCGGCGGAACGGGCAGTTCCAAGACTTCGCTTGTCAACCTCATTCCCCGTCTTTATGACGCAACGGAAGGGCAGTTGCTGGTCGGAGGCAAAGACGTCAGGGACTACGATATAGAAAGCCTGCGAAATCAGGTTTCCGTGGTGTTGCAGAAGAACGTTCTTTTCTCCGGCACAATAAAAGAAAACCTGCGCTGGGGCAATCCCGACGCAACCGACGAAGAAATGGAACAGGCTTGCCGCAGAGCGCAGGCGCACGATTTCATAATGTCTTTCCCCGACGGTTACGACACGTACATCGAACAGGGCGGCGCCAACGTATCGGGCGGACAGAAACAGAGACTGTGCATAGCGCGCGCTTTGCTCAAAAAGCCGAAAATCCTCATTCTCGACGACTCGACTTCCGCAGTCGACACCAAAACGGACGCGCTTATCCGTCAGGCGTTCCGCGAAGAACTTCCCGATGTCACGAAGTTCATCATCGCGCAGCGTGTGTCGTCGGTCGAGGACGCAGACCTTATTATCATCATGAACAACGGCGAAGTTGCGGCGCAGGGAACTCACGAAGAACTGCTCGCAACCAACGAAATTTATCAGGAAGTCTACTACTCGCAGAACAAAATCGGTGCGGGTGCGGAAGAACTCAAAAAAGTCCGTGAACAGAAAGGAGGTGACGCCGAATGAAACGCAGAATGGAAATTCAGAAAGGCAGCGTGTTGAAAATCCTCGGTAAACTGTTCAAATATCTCGGACACTACTACAAATGGGAACTCATTCTGGTGTTCGTGTGTATAGCAGTCACGGCTGTTGCGGGTATCAGTTCGTCCATATTCCTCGAAATTCTGGTTGACGACGTCATAGAACCCGGCATCGCAAACGGCTTTGACGCCATTAAAAGCACGCTGACAAAAATAGCATGTCTTATGGCGGGAATTTACGTGTTCGGTCTGATTTGCTCTTTCGTCTACACCAGACTTATGGCAATCATAACGCAGGGCTTCCTCAAACACGTCCGCGAGGATATGTTCAATAAAATGCAGAGATTGCCCGTCAAATACTTCGATACGCACACTCACGGCGACATCATGAGTTACTACACCAACGACGTCGACGCTCTGCGTCAGCTCATATCGCAGAGCATTCCGCAAAGTTTCTTTTCGTTGGTGTCAATAGTAACTTTGCTTGTCACCATGCTCATATCCAGCATATACCTCACATTGGTTGTACTTGTAGGCGTTGCGTTTATGCTGTGGGTAACCAAAATGGTAGGCGGCAGAAGTGCAAAATTCTTCGTGCGTCAACAGAACTCTATAGGTCAGACGGAAGGTTTTGCCGAGGAAATGATACACGGACAGAAAGTCATCAAAGTTTTCTGTCACGAAGAGGCGGCAAAACGCGATTTTGCGAAAGTCAACGACCAACTTTTCGGTGACGCCGACAAGGCAAACCGTTACGGCAATATGCTCATGCCCGCAATTTCCAACATCGGACACGTCGTGTTCGTAGCGGTTGCAATCGTGGGCGGCGCGCTCGTTCTCGGCGGCGTCAGAAACCTGTCTATCACGGGACTGGAAGCAAGCGTTATCACAATGGGTGCAATAGTTTCCTTCCTCAACATGAGCAGACAGTTCACGCTCAACATCGGTCAGGTTTCCATGCAGATTAACTCCGTTGTCATGGCAATAGCAGGCGCTGGACGTATATTCGAATTCCTCGCCAACGAACCCGAAGCCGACGACGGATACGTCGAGCTCGTAAACGCCGAAATCGACGAAGACGGCAACATCACCGAAAGCAATGAGCGCACGGGCAAATGGGCATGGCGTCACCCGCACAAAGCGGACGGCACCGTCACCTACACCGAACTCAAAGGCGACATCAGACTTTTCAACGTGGACTTCGGTTACGTTCCCGAAAAACTCGTTCTGCACGACGTCAGCATCTACGCCAAACCCGGTCAGAAGATAGCGTTTGTCGGTGCGACGGGCGCGGGCAAAACCACAATCACCAACCTTATAAACCGTTTCTACGACATCGAAGACGGCAAAATCAGATACGACGGTATCAACATCAACAAGATAAAGAAAGCCGACCTGCGTCGTTCGCTCGGTATCGTTTTGCAGGATACCAACCTGTTCACGGGCACGATAATGGACAATATCCGTTACGGCAAACTCGACGCCACGGACGATGAGTGTATCGAAGCCGCTAAACTTGCGGGCGCGCACGATTTCATCACCCGACTTCCCGAAGGTTATTCGACAATGCTCACGGGCGACGGTTCCAACCTTTCGCAGGGTCAGAAACAGTTGCTGTCGATAGCGCGTGTGGCGGTTGCAAATCCCCCCGTGCTCATTCTCGACGAAGCGACGTCCTCAATCGACACCCGTACGGAATATCTTGTGCAGCAGGGTATGGACAGACTTATGGAAGGCAGAACGGTATTCGTCATTGCACACAGACTGTCCACCATTCAGAACTCCGACGCGATTATGGTTCTCGACCACGGCAGAATTATCGAACGCGGAAGCCACGACGAACTCATCGCAAAGAAAGGGCAGTACTACCAGCTTTACACAGGTGCGTTCGAGCTCGAATAAAATCGCCGTGTAAGCGGTTGCCTCAACCTTGCCGAGCTCAACAGGCACAACGCAACGGCGTAAAGAAACGTTGTGCCAAAAGAAACATTGCGAATGTTTGCACCAATGCAATACAAAAAGAAGACGCGCACCGCGCGTCTTCTTTTTATTGTTTTCTTTTCATTGTGGATATTGCAGTTGGCTTGATGTTTGTATTTTGCTTTTTCTCACTCGTTCAAAAATCGAACGTTTTTGCACAACAACAGTTTTATACAGATTATTATAGCATATAAACGTGTGTTTTCGCAAAAAGTATTGTTACGCGCGCAGGGATTACAGTTTGCAGGATATGCTTTCCATGGCTTCTTCGCGGCTGATTTTGCCGTTGTTGCAGTCTGCCATAAACTGAACGTCACGGTCTTTGAGTTTGTAGAATTGCAGAATTACAAATGCAATTGCATTGCCGATAAGCGGCAAAACTATGAACGTAAACCAAAGGCCGCGGACCGCGCCTTCCGTTTGAGTTATGCCTTGCTCGGCAAGTTCGGCGAGTTCCTGAAAGTTGCTGGCGGAAATTTCCTGCCAGTTGAAAGCCGCAAGCATGTAAAGTCCCAGCGACCCCGCAACCGCGCCCGTCAGTTTTGCCATGAACGTTTGCAGGCAGAACGTTATGCCTTTTGCCTCTATGCCCGATTTGAACCTTCCGTATTCCGCACAGTCCGGAGTGAACATGAAGAGCAGTATTCCCGCAATCGCCATAGGGATTGAGTTCATAGTCGCAAGCACCACGTAAGCTGCAAAGTTGCGGTAGGCGGCAAAGAAGGTGAGTATGTTGATGACGACGGAAATTATAAGCGACAGTTTGTAAAGGGTGATTTTGTTCATCTTTTTGATGAAAAGCGGAACGAGCAGAGCGAATATCAGGTAAGGTACGATTGAAATCGCGCCTGCTATCAAAGCGAACATCGAGTTGTTGAACACGTAGAAGGACACGAACAGATTGAGCGCACTTGCAACGTTAAGTCCCGACGAGAACAGGAAGGCCGTGTAATATATAAGAAGATATTTGTTTTTGAAAAGATATTTCAACATTCTTCTTATTGTGAACTGTTCTTCCATGGGGACGCCGAGCACGCGTTCGTGACCTTTCAGACAGAGCGGTAACATAGTCGCAAACGCAACTATGCCCACGATTATTGACACCACGAAATAGTTGGAGCCGACGGTTTCGCTGACGAGAACGGTGGCAATCAGAAAAGTCAGTCCCATGCCCGCATTTGCGAATATGCCTTTTATCGAAAGCATTGTTTCGCGTTCGCGCACGTTGTCGGTCATGACGGTTATAATGCCGTAGAGCGGCGCGTCGCAGAGCGTGTATACGGTATCCCACAAAACGTACGCAACGGCAAACCACGCAAGTTTTGCGTTTGCGCCGAGTCCTTGCGGGATTGCGAACATAAGTACCGTGGCAAGAGGAATGAGCACGACGGACGCTCTGAGCCAGGGAAGGAACTTGTTGCCGCTTTTGAATTTGACCTTATCGAAAATTGCCCCGAAAATGGCGTCGTTGCAGGCGTCCCAGATTTTTACGGCGAGCATAACCGTCGCGGAGAGGGCGGCGTCGATACCCTGAAAAAGCAGAAAAGCCGTAAGGAAAGAGGCAATCAGGTTGTATACGGCGTTTTGTCCCGTAAAGTAGAAAAAGTATCCGAACTTTTCGCCGACGGGAACCTGATACCCGTTTTTGAGCGCAAGGGCAGAAGAGATTTTGTCTTTTATATTCATGTTTCCCCCCTCGGACGCAAGGCGTCCGTCATCATTATACAACGACTTTTTCGTCGAGAAAAGACCGAAATATCGAGTGCGGCTGCATAAAATTTGTCAATATGCATAGAAAATTGCATAAATGCGCATAAAAACAGCAAAAACGGGCGTAATATACAATATTTTTCAAAAATATGCAAAAATATTTGACTTTTATTCTCGGCGTGCATATAATTGGTTTCAATAATAAAAAACACTTCTCGGAAGGTACGTTATGGACAAATCCAAAATCAAAAAAGTAGTTCTCGCCTATTCCGGCGGACTTGACACTTCAATCATTATTCCGTGGCTCAAAGAAAACTACAACAACTGCGAAGTCATCGCCGTCTCCGGCAACGTCGGACAGGCTGACGAACTCGAAGGTCTCGAAGAAAAAGCACTCAAAACCGGTGCTTCCAAACTGTATGTCGAAGACCTCACCGACGAATTCGTGGACGACTACATCATTCCCACCGTTAAGGCGGGTGCGCTGTATGAAGGTTATATGCTCGGCACGTCTTTTGCGCGTCCCATAATCGCGAAGAGAATTGTCGAAATCGCAAAGAAAGAAAACGCAGACGCAATCTGTCACGGTTGCACGGGCAAGGGCAACGACCAGGTGCGTTTCGAACTCACAATCAAAGCCTTTGCGCCCGATATGCCCGTCATCGCGCCTTGGAGGGAATGGAACATCAAGTCCCGTGAAGAGGAAATCGATTATGCCGAAGCGCACAACGTTCCGCTCAAAATCAACCGCGAGACCAACTATTCCAAAGACAAGAACCTCTGGCACCTTTCGCACGAAGGTCTCGACCTCGAAGACGCGGGCAACGAACCCATGTACGACAAACCCGGTTTCCTCGAAATGGGCGTGTCTCCCATGCAGGCGCCCGACAAACCCACCTACGTTACGCTGGATTTCGAAAAGGGCGTACCCGTTGCGTTGGACGGCAAGAAAATGTCCGCCAAAGATATCATTCTCGCGCTCAACAAAGTCGGTGGCGAAAACGGTATCGGACTGCTTGACATCGTCGAAAACCGTCTTGTCGGCATGAAGTGCCGCGGCGTGTACGAAACCCCCGGCGGAGCAATTCTTTACTTTGCTCACCAGTATCTCGAAACGCTGTGCCTTGACAAATACACCGCGCACAAGAAACAGGAACTCGCAATCACGTTTGCGGACCTCGTTTACAACGGACAGTGGTTTACGCCTCTGCGCGAAGCTCTTTCGGCATTCGTCGACAAGACGCAGGAAAAAGTCACGGGCAAAGTCAAAGTCAAACTTTACAAAGGCAATATGATTAAGGCGGGCGCGTGGAGCGACTATTCGCTGTATAGCGAAGAAATAGCCACCTTCGGCGAAGACAACGTGTACAATCAGGCGGACTCCGCAGGCTTCATCAACCTGTTCGGACTGCCCATAAAGGTGCAGGCGCAGGTCGACGCCAAGAACGCGAAGAAGTAAAATGCGCGCCGAGTGAAAGCTCGGCGTAATTTCATAAAGAGGGAATACGTTTTCGGTAAAAGTCCTGGCGGCAAAACCCCGAACGACACCCACGAACGGGACGGATTCAATGCGTCGGACGGAAACGGAATCGAAAAACCGAATTCGTCGGACTGCAAACTAAACGGTTGAATCCGACAGAAAAAGAACTTGAAATGCGCAAAACGCCTGATAAAGACGGTTTTGCTGGGAGTTATTATGGAAAAGATGTGGACGGGAAGGTTCTCCAAACAGCTCGATAAACTTGCGGACGATTTCAACAGTTCCATCTCTTTCGACTGCGCGCTTTACAAACAGGACATACAGGGTTCGATTGCGCACGCAAAGATGCTCGCGGGTTGCGGCATTATTTCGAAAGAAGAGAGCAAGGTCATCATCGACGGACTGAAAGGCATTCTTTCCGATTTGGAGAGCGGCAAGCTCGCTTTCGATTTTTCGGCGGAAGACATTCATATGTTCGTTGAGGCGGAACTCACCGCCCGCGTCGGCGACGTCGGCAAAAAGTTGCACACGGCACGCAGCCGCAACGACCAGATTGCAACGGATATGAGATTGTATCTGCGCGACGAAAGCGGCGAAGTCGTTGCGCTCATCAAACAGCTGCTTGGCGCAATTGTCGAACAGGCAAAGAAAACCAAGACGTACATCGTTCCCGGTTACACTCATCTTCAAAGGGCGCAACCCATACTCTTTGCACATCATTTGCTTGCGTACGCCATGATGTTTGTGCGTGACGCTGGCAGGATTTCCGACGCGGTAAGGCGTATGAACGTAAGCCCGCTCGGAAGCTGCGCGCTCGCGGGCACGTCGTACGATACGGACAGGACGTACACCGCGAAACTGCTCGGTTTCGACAGCTACTGCCTCAACAGCATAGACGGCGTTTCCGACCGCGATTTCTGCGTTGAACTCATGAGCGCGTTCGCACTCGTCATGACGCACCTTTCGCGTTTTGCCGAAGAAATAATTCTTTGGTCGTCGTGGGAGTTCGGTTTTGTCGAACTCGACGACGCGTACACAACGGGTTCGAGCATTATGCCGCAGAAAAAAAATTCGGATATGGCGGAACTCGTGCGCGGCAAGACGGGCAGGGTTTACGGCGACCTTATGGCAATGCTCACGGTGCTCAAAGGACTGCCGCTTGCTTACAACAAGGATATGCAGGAAGACAAAGAGTGCATGTTCGACAGCCTGCGCACCGTCAAAAATTGTCTTGCGGTGTTCGCGCCCATGGTTGCAACCATGACGGCGAAAAAAGACAATATGTACCGCGCGGCGCAGAAAGGTTTCATCAACGCAACCGACCTTGCCGATTATCTTGCAAAGAAAGGCGTACCATTCAGGAGCGCGTACAAAACCGTCGGACAAATCGTCGCGTACTGCATATCGCAGGACAAAGTGCTCGACGAACTCACAATAGACGAATACAAGAAGTTCGACAAACTTTTCGAAGAAGACCTTTACGGCGAAATTTCTCTTTCCGCTTGCGTACAGAAGAGGACTTCGGCGGGCGGAACGGGAGCGCGTTCGGTGGAACAGCAGATTAAGTTCGTAGAGGAGTTCATCAAATGAAGACAAAAGTTTTCATAGACGGAAAAGCGGGAACGACGGGGCTTCGTATATACGAAAGACTGTCAGTGCGCGACGACGTGGAAATCCTGCAACTGTCCGATGAACTTCGCAAAGACACGGCGTGCAGAAAAGAGGCGTTGAACAGTGCAGGCGTCGCATTTCTCTGCCTGCCCGACTCTGCGGCAATCGAAGCCGTAAGTCTTGTGGAAAATCCCGATACGGTTGTAATCGACGCGTCGACCGCACACCGTACGGCTGACGGCTGGGCGTACGGATTCCCCGAACTCGGCGAAAAGTTCGCGGACAAAGTGGCAAAAGGCAAACGCATTGCCGTTCCCGGGTGCCACGCGTCGGGATTTATCGCCCTCGTTCAACCGCTTGTCGAACAGGGAGTAATAGCTCCGTCCGCAAAACTCGTTTGCCATTCGCTTACGGGTTACAGCGGCGGCGGAAAACAGATGATAGCGCAGTATCAGGCGGAAGGGGAGAGCCTTCACGCTCCCAGACAATACGGACTTTCGCAGACGCACAAACATCTGAAAGAAATGACCGCGATATGCGGACTGGATACCCCGCCCGCGTTCTGTCCCGTGGTATGCGACTTTTACAGCGGTATGGAAGTGAGCGTCGCGTTGTTTGCAGACGACTTGCAAAAAGGCGCGAAAGCAGGGGACATCAAAGACCTTTATCGGAATATGTACGACGGCGAAATAGTTTTCTATCGCGAGAACTGCGACGAAAACGGATTTCTGTCGGCGGGCAGATATTCGGGTAATGACTGTATGGAGATTTCCGTACACGGCTCGGCGGACAGAATACTGCTTGCGGCACGGTACGACAATCTCGGCAAGGGGGCGTCGGGCGCGGCTGTGGAGTGTATGAATATCGTGCTCGGCAAACCCGCGTCGTACGGACTGGAACTGTCACCGAACCGCGACGTAAAAACAATCCGCAACAACTGAGCGGCGGTCGGCGATAAAGTCAATCCGACTTGAAAACCTTGTGAAAAGGGTTGGGATTGAAAAAGGGAATTGGGACGGAAAATCAACGGAGTACGGACTGAAAATTATGAAGACCGAAAAGGATATGACATTTGAAATCAAACCCGTAGCGGGCGGCGTGTGCGCGGCAAAAGGATTTGTCGCCAACGGCATCTGGTGTAGCATCAGGAAAAACAAGACCAAAAAGGACCTTGCGCTGATAGTGTCGGAATGCCCCGCGGACGCGGCGGCGGTGTACACGCGCAACCTTGTGAAGGGAGCGCCGCTGGTCGTCACCAAAAAGCACGTCGACGGCGGCAAAATCAAAGCCGTCATCTGCAACAGCGGCAATGCAAACACCTGCAACGCGGACGGTGAAGAAGTGGCGGAAAAGACCTGCGAATACACCGCGCAGGCACTTGGCGTCGCGGCACGTGAAATCGCAGTTGCAAGCACGGGCGTTATCGGGCAGCCTCTCGACGTTACGCCCATTGCAAACGGCATTCCCGCGCTTGTTGCGGGACTGGGCGCGAACGGACTTGCGGCGGCGGAAGCCATAATGACCACGGATACCGAAGTCAAAGAGATTGCGGTAGAGTTCACGGTTGACGGCAAAACGTGCAGGCTTGGCGGCATTGCGAAAGGTTCGGGAATGATACACCCCGATATGGCGACTATGCTTGTTTTCCTTACCACCGACGTAAGCATCTCGGCAGAAATGCTGTCCAAAGCGTTGAAAGGCGACGTCGACAAGACATTCAATATGCTGTCCGTTGACGGCGATATGTCCACCAACGATATGGTGCTTTTGCTTGCCAACGGCATGGCTGGCAACGCAAGAATAGAAGAAGAAAACGACGCATTCGACACTTTTATGTGCGCACTCAACACCGTAAACGTCGCGTTGTGCAGAATGATAGCGGGTGACGGCGAAGGCGCGACCAAACTTCTGGAATGCGAAGTTACGGGCGCAAAGACCCTTGCCGACGCGAGAATTGCGGCAAAATCCGTGATATGTTCGTCGCTTTTCAAAGCCGCAATGTTCGGCGCGGACGCAAACTGGGGACGCGTGCTTTGCGCTCTCGGATACAGCGGAGCAAACCTCGACGTGACTAAAATCGACGTGGCGTTTTCTTCGCCCGCGGGCAAAATCGAAGTTTGCAAAAACGGTGCGGGCGTGGAGTTTTCGGAAGAAGTCGCAAAGAAAATTCTGCTCGAAAAGGAAATTACCGTGCTTGTCGCGCTCAACGACGGCGACGCCTGCGCTTCGGCGTGGGGGTGCGACCTCACTTACGACTATGTGAAAATCAACGGAGATTACCGCACCTGACGGGCGGAGTTCCGAGGAGGAAATATGGAGATAAGCAATAACCAACGCGCAAAAGTTCTCATCGAGGCTTTGCCTTACATTCAGAAATATTACAACAAAATCGTCATCGTCAAGTACGGCGGCAACGCAATGATTGACGAAGAACTCAAAAAGGCGGTCATGGGCGACCTCGTACTTCTGTCGCTAATCGGTATCAAGGTCGTGCTTGTGCACGGCGGCGGACCCGAGATTACGGAAATGCTGAACAAAATCGGCAAGAAAACGGAGTTTGTCGGCGGACTGCGCGTGACCGACAAGGAAACCGCGGACGTTGTGCAAATGGTGCTTGCGGGCAAAATCAACAAGAGTCTCGTCAACCTGTTGCAGTCGCTCGGCGGCAAGGCAATGGGACTCAGCGGCGCGGACGGCGGATTGATTTCCGCAAAACAGCTTGACGAAAAACTCGGATACGTCGGAGAAATTACGTCCGTCAACGTTCAGCCTGTGCTCGACCTGCTCGAAAAAGGGTATATACCCGTCATTTCGACGGTTGCTTGCGATAGCGACGGCAACGTGTACAACATCAATGCGGATACGGCGGCGGCGCGTATTGCCGGTATGCTCAAAGCCGAAAGTCTCATCAATATGACCGACACTGCGGGACTGCTCGAAAACCCCGAAGACGAAAGCACGTTGATAAGCAAGATTTTCGTAAGCGAAGCGCAACGGCTTGTCAATCAGAAACAGCTGTCGGGCGGAATGATACCCAAGGTGAACTGCTGCATCGAGGCAATCCGCCGCGGAGTGAAGAAAGTGTTCATAATCGACGGACGCATTCCTCACTCCATTCTCATCGAAACTCTCACCGACGAGGGTATCGGCACAATGTTCGTGTCGGGTGAACAACTATGAACATAAAGGAAAAAGACGCCCTTTATATTGCAAACACGTATGCGCGTTTCCCCGTGCATATCGTCGCGGGAGAGGGAAGCACTCTTTATGACGACGAGGGCAAGGCGTACGTCGATATGGGCAGCGGCATAGGCGTGACCGCGTTCGGCGTGGGCGACAAAATTTGGACGTACGCAGTCAAAGCGCAGCTCGACAAACTTCAACACGCGTCCAACCTTTATTACACCGACCCGTGCGTGGAACTTGCCGAGAAGCTGTGCAAGAAAACGGGTATGGAAAAGGTTTTCTTTTCCAACTCGGGCGCGGAAGCCAACGAATGCGCAATCAAAACCGCGCGCAAATGGGGTGCGGAAAACAAGGGTGCGGAGTACTTCAACATTGTCACGCTGAAAGGAAGTTTTCACGGCAGAACGCTTGCCACGCTTGCGGCGACGGGACAGGACGCGTATCACAAGGATTTTCTCCCCGTAACGCCCGGATTTCTGTATGCTTCGGCGACGGACGCCGACGAAGTCGAAAAGACGGTTGCGGAGAACAAATGCGCAGCCGTTATGTTCGAAGTCGTGCAGGGCGAAGGCGGCGTTGTTGCGCTTGACGGAGCGTATCTTGCAAAACTGCAAGAAATCGCGGAGAAATACAACGTTCTGCTCATTGCCGACGAAGTTCAGACGGGCAACGGCAGAAGCGGCAAATATTTCGCATATATGCATTACGGGCTCAAACCCGACATAGTCACAACGGCGAAAGGTCTGGGCGGCGGGTTGCCTATCGGCGCAACTCTGTTCGGCAAGAAAACGGCAAACGTACTTACGGCGGGCACGCACGGTTCGACTTTCGGCGGCAACCCTGTTGCCGCGGCGGGCGCAGTCAGCATCGTTGACAGACTGACCGACGCGTTTATGGCGGAAGTCGCGAAGAAGTCCGCGTATGTCGTAAATTCGCTTGCGGGTAAAAAAGGTATAAAGGAAATTACGGGTACAGGGCTTATGCTCGGAATACTCACGGAGCGTCCCGTCGACGAAGTTCTCGCCGACCTGCGCGCGGAAGGGGTGCTCGCTCTCAAAGCCAAAAACAAAGTCAGGCTTTTGCCGCCGCTCAACATAAGCGAAGCGGAACTCGGCGAAGCGGTAGAAATAATCGGGAAGGTGTGCGCAAAATGAAAAATCTGCTCAAACTTATGGATTTGTCGGAACGTGAGATAATCGAAATTCTCAACACCGCCGATCAGCTGAAATTCGAAAAGAAAAACGGAATTCCTCACAAAATTCTCGAAGGGAAATCCCTTGGTCTGATATTCGCGAAATCCTCGACCAGAACGCGCGTGTCGTTCGAAGTCGCAATGTACGACCTCGGCGGCAATTCGCTGTTTCTGAGTTCGCGCGATTTGCAGATCGGCAGGGGAGAAGTCGTGCAGGACACCGCCCGCGTGCTGTCGCGTTATCTCGACGGCATAATGATTCGCACGTTTGACCAGGCGGAAGTCGAAGCGCTTGCGAAGTTCGGCACTATTCCGATTATTAACGGGTTGACGGACTATTGCCACCCCTGTCAGGTGCTTGCCGACCTTATGACGATAAGGGAATACAAAGGCACGTTCAAAGGCAGAAAACTCTGCTATGTAGGCGACGGCAACAATATGACGAATTCGCTTATCGTAGGCGGCATCAAACTCGGTATGGAAGTCGCGGTGGCCTGCCCGAAAGGATACGAACCCGACGCCGAAATAATGAAGTGGGCGGCGGAAAACGGTGTGTTCACCTGTGACGAAGACGTGCTGAAATGCGCGGCGGATGCCGACGTTCTTTACACCGACGTATGGGCGTCTATGGGACAGGAACAGGAAGCCGAAATGCGCAAAAAGGTGTTTAAGAACTACCAAATCAACGATAAAGTTATGGAAGTGGCGAAAAGCGACGCAATGGTGTTGCATTGTCTTCCCGCTCACCGCGAAGAAGAAATCACATCCAAAGTGTTCGAGGCCCATTCCAAGGAAATATTCGACGAAGCCGAAAACCGTCTGCACGCGCAGAAGGCTGTGCTTGTCAAATGTCTTAAAGACTGAAACAAGACTGAAAGGAAAAGGCACAAGGGGAAGGGGATTGAAGAGGAGAAACGCACGCGACACGGGTTTTCGTGACGTGTGCGTTTTTCTTTGTTCCGGATTTGTGTTGTCCGTGTGTTGGTTTTCGGCGATTTTTTGGCGTCAAGTGTAACCCGTCTACGGTACAATCGTATCTTAATAGTTACGGTACGCCCGCGCGATGCGAAACCGTGCGCAACTTGTAAAATCCGCACGTAATTCGTCTTTTTTTGTATGCGTTCGCTCCAAACGTTTTCGCGTGGTGTAATCTGAAAAAAAATCCCGAAAATCCCGAAAATTATATAACTTTAACACTTATTTAATTTTTCGGGTGCGAAAATACTTTTTGTATTTGATAATAGATAACCGTTATGCAGCAACGGGAGGTTGCGTTCTTTGCGGCAACCGTCGTTTGCTTGATTTGCAGACTTTGCGACGTTATCGTAAAAAGGCGGGTTGCCGTAAAAAGGGTAGAGTCAGAGGTATTTATGCTAGTTCTTCACAACATTGTCAAAGACTACGTTATGAACGAAAACACCGTTCACGTGCTGAAAGGCGTTGACGTTTGTTTCAGAAAATGCGAGTTTGTCGCGGTGCTCGGTCCTTCGGGTTGCGGCAAAACAACGCTTCTCAACATCATAGGCGGGCTGGACAGATACACGTCGGGCGACATTCTGGTCGACGGTATCAGCACCGAAAACTACGGCGACCGCGACTGGGACGTTTACCGTAACCACCGCATAGGGTTTGTTTTCCAGTCCTACAATCTCATTCCGCACCTCAGCGTTCAGCGCAACGTCGAAATGTCGATGACGCTTGCGGGCGTCCCGTCCGCGGAACGCAAGGCAAGAGCAATTGCCGCTCTCGAAAGAGTGGGACTTGCGTCGGAAGCCAAAAAGAAACCCAATCAGTTGTCGGGCGGACAGATGCAGCGCGTAGCCATTGCGCGAGCCATTGTCAACAACCCCGACATTATTCTAGCCGACGAGCCGACGGGCGCGCTTGACAGCGAGTCGGGCGTGCAGGTTATGGAGTTGCTCAAAGAAATTTCCAAAGAGAAACTCGTCATAATGGTCACGCACAACGAAACGCTGGCGAACGAGTACAGCACCCGTATAATCAACCTGAAAGACGGCGTCGTTACGAGTGACAGCGCACCGTACAGCAGGGAAGAGTGTGCGGCGGACGGCGACGGCGAAGCCGTGCTTTACGACAAAGAAGAAAAGGAAATTGCAGACGGACAGGCGGAAAACGCCGAGGACGTTTCGGATTTTGACGGCGCAGGTTATGAGGAAGATACCGAAGCCGTGTCGGAAGTCAAAGCCGCACCAAAAAACAAAATCGCCGCGTTTTTCGCAGATATGAACGAAAAGGGACGCAAAAGACGCGAAATCAGAAAGCGCGTACGTGCCGACCGCAAGGCGCGCGGCAAAAGCGCGATGTCGTACGGCACCGCAATATCGCTCAGTTTCACAAACCTTCTGAGCAAAAAAGGCAGAACTGCGCTTACGGCGTTTGCGGGCAGTATTGGTATCATCGGTATCGTTCTTGTTCTTGCCTTGTCCAGCGGTGCGGGAATTTATATACAGTCTATGGAAGAGGACGCTTTGTCGCAGTACCCCATTCAGATTGAACGCACCAACACGGATTTGCAGTCCATAATCAACATTCTTATGGAGCAGAATACCGAAAGACCGGATTGGCCCGACAACGAGGAAATCGTCGTCAACGAAGTCATAGGGCACTTGCTCGCAAATCTGTCGGCGGCACTCAATGACACAAACGACCTCAAAGCATTCAAATCCTACATCGAAGAGAACTTCGACGAAAACATCGGGTATGTCAAATACGACTACGGCACCACGTTCGACGTGTTCTGCAACTACGTCGGTGACGATGAGAAGTATATGAAAGTCAACCCGTTCATCGAAGGCATAGCGGACGCAATCCCCCCTTCACTCAGCGGCTTCCTCGACAAAATCGAACAGTTCGGCGCGCTGTTGTCCGTGTGGGACGAGATGATTGAAAACGAAGACCTCGTCAAGTCGCAGTACGAGTTGCTCGGCGACTCCAAATGGCCGACGTCTTATGACGAAGTGCTGATTGTCGTTGACGAAAAGAACTCGCTTGACGACTTCACACTGTTTGCGCTCGGTCTCAAATCGCCCGACGAACTTATGGACGCGATTATGAACGGCGGTGAGTTCGCTTCCGAAACCTATCAGCCCGAAGAACTCATAGGATTGGAGTATCGCATCACCACGGGCACGGACTACTACCAGCAGGACGAAAACGGAAAATGGTATAAGATTACCGAGCGTAACGACCAACGCGAGATTTCCTTTGTGGAAGGAACCAACTCCGAAGGCGAACCCAACAGCGTAACCGTCAAGGTCGTGGGCGTTATACGTCCGAAGAAAGGCACGCAGGTGACTTCCATAAACGGCAACATCGCTTACACGCACGCGCTTACCGAATATTTGTCCGACCGCGCATACAACAGCCCCGCGGCAAAAGCGCAACGCGCGGCGGGTAACGTGGACATTCTCGACGGCGACGAACTCACCGACGACGAGTACGACGCCAGAATGCTGGAATTCGGCATTGCCGATATGACCAACCCGATGTCGGTGCGAATTTACGCAAACTCGTTCAACGACAAAGAGAAAATCGAGAAGTTCATCGCAGACTACAACTCCGCCACATACAACGATATCAAGTACACCGACAACCTCGAAATGATTATGGGTTACGTCGACAGCCTTACGGGGACGGTCACGGGCGTACTCATAGGATTTGCCGCGATTTCGCTTGTCGTTTCGTCGATAATGATTGCGATAATCATCTACACGTCCGTTCTCGAACGGCGCAAGGAGATCGGCGTACTGCGAAGCATGGGCGCACGCAAAACGGACATCAGCAACGTGTTTATTGCCGAGTCGGGAATGATAGGGCTTATAGCGGGTATAATCGGCGTCGTTATCGCGCTAATACTGTTCATGCCGCTGAACATTATTCTCGAAAGCTATTTGTCCGTTGCAAACCTCGTGCATATCGAATGGTGGCATGCGGTCATGATGATTGCAATCAGCGTGGTGCTGTCAATCATAGCGGGATTTATTCCTTCCCGAATAGCGGCGAAGAAAGACCCCGTCAAGTGCTTGCGCGAGGATTAATGCGGACAAACATATTGTTCAAATAAACCGACTTCAAATTGCTACGGAGCGCACCTCTTTGAGATGCGCTCCTTGTTTTCGGCTTGACATCGCAAGCGCGGAAAGTATATCATAAAACCGCTTGAAAACCGCACGGACAGGACTTGCGGAACATCGGAGAGAAATATGAAAAAACTCGGATTCGGACTTATGAGGTTGCCCGTCACGAAAAAGGACGACCCGACCAAAATCGACATGAAACAACTAGGAAAGATGGCGGACGTATTCGTCGAAAACGGATTTACTTATTTCGACACCGCTTATATGTACCACGACGGTATCAGCGAAAAAGCCGTGAAGAAAGCCATCGTCGCAAGATACCCCCGCGAATCTTTTCTGCTCGCCACGAAACTGCCCACGATGTTCCTTAAAGAGGAAGGCGACCATGAGCGCATTTTTGCCGAACAGCTCGAAAAATGCGGCGTGGACTATTTCGATTACTATCTTCTTCACAACCTGAACGTGGAAAACTATGCCATTGCCGAAAAATTCGGAAGTTTCGCATACGTTGCGAAACTGAAAAAAGAGGGCAAAATCCGCCATATGGGATTTTCCTTCCACGACACGGCGGAAGTGCTCGACAAAATACTTACCGAACACCCCGAAGCGGAGTTCGTACAACTGCAAATCAACTATCTCGATTGGGACGACCCGACAATTCAGTCGCGCAAGTGCTACGAAACGGCGGTCAGACACGGCAAGAAAGTTATTGTTATGGAACCCGTCAAAGGCGGAACGCTTGCAAACCTTCCCGAAGAGGCGGCAAAGCTGCTCAAAGAGGCGCACCCCGACTGGACGCAGGCGGGCTGGGCGCTGCGTTTCGTCGCCGGACTGGAAAACGTAATGACCGTTCTCAGCGGAATGTCCAACGTCGCGCAAATGGAAGACAGCGTTTCGTTTATGTCGGACTGCGCGCCGCTTGACGAAAAGGAACTTGCACTTCTTCGCAAGGTCACGGAGATAATCAACAATCAGAAAAAGATAGGCTGCACGGCTTGCAGATATTGCACGGAAGGCTGTCCCGAAAACATCGCGATACCCGAATATTTTGCGCTTTACAACTCGCACGTGGCCAGAGAAACCGACGAGGCGACGTTGAAAGAGCAGTACGCAAAATACACCAAGGAATACGGCGCGGCAAGTTACTGCATAAAATGCAGAAGTTGCGAAAGCGCGTGTCCGCAACATCTTCCCGTGACCGAATTGCTGGAAAAAGTCGCCGAACATTTCGAGAAATAAAAGTGCAGAGCGTTATTTGTCCGAAAATTCAAATTAAAACAGACCGCGAACGGTCTGTTTTGATTTTGTTGATAGAATCGGCAGTCAGTGAGCAAAGCGACGGAATAGCGGCATTTGTGGCATCTGTTCTGCGTGCAGAGTTCACGCAGGACGCAAATCCGCGTCAGCCCTGGCATGGAAGGGGTTTGCCGCGCATAGCGCGGGCGGGCAGTCGCCCGCAAATTCCCGAAGGCAAACAAAAAACCTAACACTGTTACATTTTGAGTGTTGAAAGGAATGTAACGCGTGAGCACGAACGCAAAATAACACGCGGAGCGAAAATGAGAGAACAAGCGACAGTTTTGCTTGCAAAAAGCGGCGCGAAGTGAACGGAACGATTTTCGCGACGCGAAGAACAGACGCAGGCAAAAAAGCAAACACTCTGCAGAAAATGCAGAGTGTTGCATATACAGCCTTGCGGCTGTGATGGTGGAGACGAGGGGATTCGAACCCCTGACCTATGCGTTGCGAACGCATCGCTCTACCAACTGAGCCACGCCCCCACGCGTGATTAGCATTGCTATTATACCACAATCGCGCAATTTGGCAAGGATTTTGACCCAATTTTCAAACCTGCTTTTTCGTTGGGTCTGCCAACCGCTTTTTGACACCCGTCGGGTTAGAGGTTCACGTGTGCGCGACGGGCGCGTAGCGGAAATAATTTTTATGAAAAATAAATTAAAAATAAGGGTAGTGCAAGCCTTTTTTCCTTGCACGCGAGCGGGCGCGTGTGCTATTATCAATATGATTACGCGCAAGGGAGAAAGATATGGCAAAGGTCAAAGCTTTGAAAAGCATCGAAGAGCCTGCGGTAAAACCGGAAGATAAAATTTCTTTGAAAGAACAGATTATTTACGGTTCCGCCGATTTGTTCGGAGGAGGGCAAGCGGCATTTCTGTCGGTAATCCTGCTCGCGTTTTTTACCAACATGGTTGGAATAGAAGCAGGTATCGCAGGTACAATTATTACCGTATCAAAACTTTGGGACGCAATTTCCGACCCGTCAATGGGACTTATATCAGAAAATACGCGCTGGTCGAAACTCGGCAGACGTAAACCTTATATGATAATAGGCGGAATTCTGATTCCTTTCGGACTTGCATTTTTGTTTGCACCTATTCAGTATCTCGGTTTCGGTGCCACATCCAAAGTGGTATGGATGATTTTTGCGTATTTGGTCTATTGCACCATTTCCACCATTTCTCAAGTGCCTTACATGTCGATGAGTTCCGACATTTCCATGGATTATCGCGAAAGGAACAAGGCGAACACATGGAAACTTTTGTTTGACATCATTGCTGCGGGCGTTTTTTATCTTGTTCCCAGTCTGATTTGGGGATTGGTGAAAAAAGGCGAAATGGACTATATGTCTTTCTACTATCTTATAGTATTCGGTTTCGGTCTGGTATTTGCTATACCGCTTATCGTGGCAGGTCTTACCATTAAAGAAAGAGCGCCTTATGACATGAACGTCAAAGCAACGCTCAGTTTTAAAGAGTATTTCAGAGCATTTACTGTAAAATCTTATATTTGGCACATTGTCATGTACGTTTCGGCGTTCCTTACCATGGATATGGTAAGTGCGCTTGCCATTTATTATACCGACTACATCGGCGGTTGTGCGTGGGGCGTACAGGTCGATTTCGGTTTTATTACACTCGACATGGGTTCCATTATGGTTATAGCACCCATGATGGTGTGTGCGGCAATAGGTATTGTTATAGCTTATGTGATTAAGGCGAAGTACTCCAAACAGGCTGCATTCAGAACAGGATTGCCGGTTTATATTATAGGAGCAATTCTTCTTGCCACATATCAAGACTCGTGGGGATTGCCTTGGCTTGTTCCTGTTTTTGCGGCGGTAATGGGCTTTGGCTTTGCCGGCGCACAATCGATGCCTTGGTTGGTTTTCCCCGATACGGTTGATATAGCAGAACTAAAACTCGGATATCGTCCTACGGCAAATATGTCGGGTGTTATGACATTTGCCAGAAAGGTTGCTACGGCATTGGGCGTTGGCATGGTCGGTTGGGTTCTCGGAGGAGCGGGTTATATTCCTCAAACCGATGTAAATCCTTATCCTGTGCAGCCTGAGAGTGTTATGATTGCAATAAGAGTTCTACTCGCAGTTTCCGTTGCTGTATTGCTTACAATAGGCTTTATTGCATCGGTCAAATATCGTGTAACCGACAAAAAATTGCAAAGAGTCCGTTATATTAACGACAAAGTCAAGGAAGGCGGCATAGACAGTCTTAACATAGCCGAACAGGTCGAAAGAGAAGATCTGCTCAAGGAGCTTGCAAATTAATGACGAAAGCGGAATTTGTAAGACAAGACCAATGTACTGTGATTAAGAAAGCGGAAGCCAGACCTTTCCGCATTCTGCAACTCACCGACATTCACATCGGCGGCGGTTTTCTAAGCCGTAAAAAAGACAAAATGGCTCTCGACGCCGTCCGCAAAATCGTAAAAGCGGCAAACGCCGATTTCGTGGTTGTCACGGGAGATATGGTGTATCCGCTGTTTATGTTCTCGGGCACGAGCAACAACCTGAAAGCCACGCGCAAGTTCGGCGAAGCCATGGAAAGCCTCGGCGTGCCCTGGACGTGCGTATTCGGAAATCACGACGAAGAAGTCATCGCATTTTACAAAAAAGACAGATTAGGCGACTATTATGAGTCGTTAAAACACTGTTTCTTCCGAAAAGGCGACAAAAATCTGACGGGTATCGGAAACCATTATTTCCGTTTGGAAACTAGTGACGGCAAACTCGTCACGATGCTTATGATGGTTGACAGCAACAGCTATCTGGGCAAAAGCTTTTTCAGCGGTTTCGACGTTATTCACGACGACCAGATTGACTGGTACGAAAACATTATCAAAGAAAATTCGCCCGCAGGCACGGTAGTGCCGTCGCTGGCGTTTTTCCATATTCCGCCCAAAGAGTTCAAGGAAGGTTGGGAAAAGTGCTACCGCGGCGACCCCGAAGCCACATACCGTCTCGGGTTTGTCGGTGAAAAGGACAACTATTTCGGATATGCCAAAACAAAGGACGGAAACTTCTTCCGCAGAATGGTGGAACTCGGCAGTTGCAAGGGTATGTTCATGGGACACGACCACCTCAACACCCTCAGCATCGATTACAAGGGCATTCGCCTGACGTACGGCATGAGCATAGACTATCTCGCATATGTCGCGGCACTCGGCAACATTCCGACCGCAAAATGCCGCACGCAACGCGGCGGTACGCTCATCGACGTCAACGACGACGGAACGTTCGAAGTGTCCATGCTTCCGCTTACGGACATAGAAGCCGCAGAGTCGGGGAAGAATAACTAAGCAATAGACAGTATAAACAACAATAAAAAATATAAACGAAAAGAAACAAGAAAGTAAAGGGCGGCGGTTATGCGTAAGGAGTGCGAACGGTTGCCCGAACGCAGGGAAGTCGGCTACGGCTTGCCCGAAAACCAAACAAGGAAACAATCCGCTATGCGGAAGTAAATATTTGTCAGTGGAGGAAAACATGAAAATCGGTTTTACTGAAACAGTTTTGCGCGACGCAAACCAATCCTTGATTGCAACGCGTCTGCCGTTTGAAAAATTTGCCGATATTTTGCCCGAAATGGATAAAGCGGGCTATTACAGCGTTGAGTGCTGGGGCGGCGCGGTGTTCGATTGCTGCCTGAGATACCTCAACGAAGACCCCTGGGAAAGACTTCGCAAACTCCGCAAGGCTATGCCCAACACCAAGTTGCAGATGCTTCTGCGCGGTCAGAACCTGCTCGGTTACAAGCACTATCCCGACGAAATAGTGAGAATGTTCGTCGCAAAATCCGTTGAAAACGGTATCGATATCATCAGAATTTTCGACGCGCTCAACGACCTTCGCAACATCGAAGTCGCAACCGACGAAGCAATCAAACGCGGCGCGCAGGTTTCGGGGACCATCAGCTACACCCAGTCTCCCGTGCACACCATCAAAGCGTTTGCAAAACTCGCAAAAGATATGGAAAACATGGGCGTTGCCACTATCTGCATCAAGGATATGGCAGGCGTCATGAGCCCCGCGGAAGCGTACGAACTCGTTTCCGAAATCAAGAAGAGCGTCAAACTTCCCGTCGTTCTGCACACTCACTGCACGACCGGTATGGCGTTCATGACCTATCTCAAAGCGGCGGAAGCAGGCGTCGACGTCATTGACACCGCAACGTCCTGTTTCAGCGGCGGCAGCTCCCAGCCCGCAACCGAAACCCTCAACTTCGCACTCGAAGGTCTGGGATACGAAACCGGTCTGAAAGCCGACGTGCTCAAAAAGGTCAACGACTTCTTCAAGCCTGTCCGTGACGAGTTTCTCAAATCCGGTCAGCTTGACCCCAAAATGCTCGCAACCGACACCGACGCGCTCAACTACAAGGTTCCCGGCGGAATGCTGTCCAACCTCGTCGCACAGCTCAAAGCGCAGAACGCGATGGACAAGTTCGAACAGGTTCTCGAAGAAACCCCCAAGGTTCGCGCAGACCTCGGTTATCCTCCGCTTGTCACCCCTATGAGCCAGATGGTCGGCGTTCAGGCGACCTCCAACGTGCTGGCAGGGGAGAGATACAAGAACATCTCCAAGGAAGTCAAGGCGTATTGCAAAGGCGAATACGGCAAGGCTCCCGGCAAAATCAACCCCGACGTGCTCAAACTCGTGCTCGGTGACGAGAAACCCATTCAGGGTCGTTATGCCGACACTCTCGAACCCGTCTTCGAAAAGACCAAGAAAGAGCTCGAAGGTATAGCCAAGAGCGATGAGGACGTGTTGTCTTACATCATGTTCCCGCAAGTTACCGAAAAGTATTTCGCGGCCCGCAAGGCGCAGGAAGAAAAAGTGGTGCGCTATACCATCGCTCCCATAGAATAAGGAGGCGTTTTTATGCAAATCAGTATTCTGGACGCATTGTTGATTTCCGTAATCGGCATTGCAATCGTGTTTGCGGTACTCATAATTCTGATGCTCATCATCATGCTTATGGGCGTTATCGCGGACAAGAGCCCCGCTATTGCGGCAAAAATGCCCAAAATCAAGTTCGGCAAAAAGAAAGCGCAGCCCGCTGAAACCGTCGAAGACAAACACGAAGCCCCTGCGGCTGTCGGCACCTGCGGCGAACTCGTGCTGGTCAAAACCGACGAGCGCGACGCGGCTATGATTATGGCTATCGTTGCGGACACCCTCGATACGCCTTTGAACCAGCTGCGTTTCAAGAGCATTAAAAGAGTTGATGAAGGAGACAAGGAATAATGATATACAAAGTTACGTTGAACGGCAAAATTTACGAAGTAGAAGTTGAAAAAGGCGAAGCGGTCATTCAGGCTGAATACGAAGCCGCGCTTCCCACCGCTCCCGCACCTGCGGCACCTGCTGCTCCCGCACCCGTTGCTGCTCCCGCGGCTCCTGCGGCACCCGCACCCGCGGCATCCGCTGCGGCAGGCGACAACACCGTTACCGCGCCTCTGCCCGGCAACATCAACGCCGTCAAAGTCGCAGTCGGCGACACCGTCAAAGCGGGTACGGTGCTTATCATTCTCGAAGCTATGAAGATGGAAAACGAAGTCGTCGCTCACAAAGACGGCAAAATCTCCAAAATCTTCGTTCAGAAAGGTGCAGTCGTCCAGACCGGCGATGCGCTTGTCAACATTGACTGATAAGAGGGCATTATGAATTTCGGCGATACAATGGAAAATTTGTGGGAGTCCAGCGGTTTCGCTAACTTCCAATGGCAAAACGCCGTAATGATTGTCATTGCGTGTGTTTTCCTCTACCTTGGCATCAGAAAAAAGTTCGAGCCTTTGCTTCTGGTCGGTATTGCGTTCGGTATGCTGATAAGCAACCTTCCCGGTCCGATTTCAGGCTGGCTCTTCCACCCCGATTACTGGACGAGTGAAGAAGTGGTCGCAAACGGCGTCAATTACGCCGAAGTGCTCAACCACGGCGGACTTGTCGACATTCTGTATATCGGTGTCAAAACGGGCGTTTATCCCTGCCTAATCTTCCTCGGCGTCGGCGCGATGACGGACTTCGAGCCTTTGCTCTCCAACCCCAAATCGCTCATTCTTGGCGCGGCGGCACAGATCGGTATTTACGTTGCGTTCTTCCTCGCTGTTGCGTTCGGTTTCACGGGCGAACAAGCGGCGTCCATCGGTATCATCGGCGGCGCGGACGGTCCTACGGCTATCTGGCTTACGAAAGGACTTGCTCCCGAACTGCTTGCGGCAATCGCTGTTGCGGCTTACTCCTACATGGCTTTGATACCTATCATTCAGCCTCCGCTCATGCGCCTTGTCACAACCAAGAAGGAACGCGCAATCGTGATGAAACCCACCCGCAAAGTCAAGAAAGCGGAAAAGATTCTCTTCCCGATTGTCGTTACCATCGCAACGTGCCTCTTCCTGCCCTCGGTTGCTCCCTTGCTCGGCTGCCTCATGCTCGGTAACCTCTTCAAGGAATGCGGCGTAACGGAAAGACTTTCCGACACGGCACAGAACGCACTTATGAACATCGTCACCATTCTGCTCGGCGTTTCCGTCGGTGCAACGGCGCATTACAGCACCTTCCTCACCACCGAAACCCTCAAAATCGTGGCGCTCGGTCTTCTGGCATTCGTGTTCGCAACCCTCGGCGGTCTGCTCATCGGCAAACTGCTGTGCTGGCTCACCAAAGGCAAAATCAACCCGCTCATCGGTTCCGCAGGCGTTTCGGCAGTTCCCATGGCGGCTCGCGTCTCCAACGTGGAAGGTCTCAAAGCGCGTCCGGGCAACTATCTGCTCATGCATGCAATGGGTCCCAACGTGGCGGGCGTTATCGGTTCCGCAGTTGCGGCAGGCTTCCTGATGGCAGTCTTCGGCGGCTGATAAAATGGACGAGTACGATTATACGACATACGCAAAGCAGGGCAGGCAACTGCCTTGCTTTTGCTATAAATCGGTGACGTCGACAAACCTTACCGCAAAAGAAATGCTGCGAGCAGGAAAGGTTGCGTACGAGTTCGCCGTCATATCCCGCGAACAGACTGGCGGGCGCGGAAGATACGACCGCAAGTTCCTGTCGCTTGCGGGAAAGGGTATGTACGTCACATACGTGGCACGCGTTCCTTCCGACGTAGACGTATCGCCGCTCGGCGGCCTTTGCGCTCTTTGCGTAACGGATTTGCTCTACGAGGTTTTCGAGATACAAAGCCTTATCAAATGGCCGAACGACGTGCTTTCGGGCGGCAGAAAAATCTGCGGCATTCTGCCCGAATGCGTATATTCCGCCGACGGCGGCAAATACGTTTTGCTAGGTATAGGCGTCAACCTTTTTTACACGGAGCAGGACTTCGGAGATTTGCGTGATATTGCAACATCGGTAGCTTTACAGTGCAAAAACGGCATTTTATGTGCCGAATTTGAAAAATACAAGGAACACAGCATATACCGTCTAGGCGAAAGATTATCCGTGCTTTGCGGTGAGTTGTGCCGCGATTTCGAAGTGCGCGGAGAAGAAGTCGTAAGGCGATACAAAACAAAATCGTTCA
Organism: uncultured Eubacteriales bacterium; assembly: GCA_900545885.1. Lineage (GTDB taxonomy): Bacteria > Bacillota > Clostridia > Christensenellales > CAG-917 > Limadaptatus. The sequence goes on along the minus strand of URAF01000007.1, from coordinate 7,100 downwards.
CTATCGGCAAACAAGTGACGTTCACCGATAAGGACGGCAGACAGAAGACGGGCAAAGCCGTCGACATCGACGGTAATTGCGCTTTGCACGTTCTTTGCGACGACGGCGAACATACCGTCGGTTGGGGAGAGGTTACGGTGCAGTGTTGACTCGCTCGGAAGACAAAAACAGTCCTGCGGGAGTTGTCATACTTTTGTTGTCCGCGCTTGCGTTCGGGCTGACATTCGTATTTCAGAAACAGGCGGCGGAAACGGTCGACGCGACGTCGGTGGTCGCTTTGCGTTTCTGTATAGGGGCGGCGGCACTTGCCTTGATGATTGTTCTGAACGACGCATTCCGCAGAAAAAAAGGCTACGTGGTTTTCCGCTTTGACAAAAACGTGCTTGTGGGCGGAGCACTCAGCGGGATATGTCTTTACGTGGCAAGCGTTGCACAGCAGGCGGGACTGGAAAGCACCACGGCGGGCAAAGCGGGATTTATAACCGCGATGTACATAATGATTGTTCCGCTCATGGGACTGCTCGCGGGCAAACGCACTCGCGCCAACGTTTGGTTTGCCGTTCCCGTAGCCATTGCGGGGTTCTGGATGATGAGCGTGACGGGCGACGACCTGACAGTCGGCGAAGGCGACCTGTTCGTTCTGCTAAGTTCGTTTTGCTACGCCTTGCAGATTCTGCTTATAGACGAATTTTCAGAAGGCGAAGACCCGTTCAAATTTACTTTTACCGAGTTTGCCGTGGCGTCGATTATCGCCGTGCCCGTAATGCTGGCAAACGGCGCGCCGTCACCTGCCGCACTCAGACACGCTGTGTGGTCGTTGCTTTATATGGGTGTGGTTGCTTCGGCGGTCGGATACGGTTTGCAGGTGGTAGGACAGCAGAAAGTCAACCCCGCCGCCGCTACTATGTTGCTCAGCACGGAGTCAGTCATTGCTTTGTTCGGCGGTGCTATTATTCTCCATGAGGCAAACTCCGCAACCGAACTCGGCGGTTGCTTGCTCGTCTTCCTCGGCGTTTTTATCACGCAACTTCAATTCTCACCGCGTTTTCTTCCTGCACCGACCAAAAGGTCTTTGACTATGCGTTCTGCATAGTACGTTCTGCATTGTGATTATTTCATTCAATTCGGTTTGGAACATTAAGTTCAATCTGATTTGCAATTTGATTGTTTTCTTCATTTGACCCGCTGACACGTTATTATTAATTTTTTGCACGGTAGAGTAGGTTGTGTTGTCCGGTATAACAAATTTTCGGCGGGGATTTTGCTTTGTGGAAATGGCTGTTTTCAGCATATTTCGCGCGTATATCCGGAACGGACGAGGGCGCCTTCGGATTTTCCGTATTGTGTTTTGCTTTTTGCGGGGGTATAATTTTGTCGGGACGAGTGCCCGACCTCGCAGGGGGTAAGGAGGAAAAATGAAGAAAAAACTTGTTGCGGCGACTGTGTGCGTTGCGGTGTTGGTTTGTTGCGTTGTCGCGCTTGCGGCTTGCAACGACGACCCCGTTACACCGTCGCAGTTTTTGTACGACAATTCGTCGGTAGCCACCGACAAAACGCAGATTGTATTTTTGGGCGACTCCATAGCAGAAGGAATTTTGGGGGCTTCGCCTCTCGGATTGCGCCACGAGTACGCATATCCCAATCTTATCGGGCGGAGCAACGACTGTCTTTACTACAATCATTCCGTATCGGGACATCTCACAAAAGATTTGCTGTCCGTTGTGAACAACCAGATAGGCTATGACGGAGCGCGTATGCTCATTTCTCACGTCATGACCGCGGACGTAATTCACATTTCCATAATCGGCAACGACGTTTTGCAGGACAGAAACGATTTCGACCCTGCAATCACCATGCACAATATAGTTGTCGAAGCGGCGTCCGACAATTATACGAGCATAGACCGCGCGCTCAACGGAGAAGGAAACATCAAAGGCGCGATTTCCAACATCCGTGCCATTGTGGACAGACTGAGAGAGCTCAATCCCGACGCGGTTATAGTTTTCCAGAAGGTTTACAATCCGATAATGGCTGTCGATACTCCGCTCATAAAAGCGGATACGCGAGCCGCGCTCAAAGAAATTCTCGGGCACGACGTTACGCTTGAAGAACTGCACGCACTCGGTGACAAACTGATAGGCAGACTGAACAGTGCGTTCGATACCGTGCTTGCGCAGTATGAGGCGGAAGGCATCGAAAACGCGTTTTATACGGTTGACGCGCGCGAAGCGTTCAACGCAATTTACAATTTCGACCCCGAACGCGCGGAAAGACTGATTTATCCCGACGGCATTCATCCGTCCAACGAAGGACACGCAATGCTCGCTGGGCTTACGCAGAAGTTTTTGCAGGACAAAGGGCTTGCGGATGCAGGCAAAGCGCTTGCGGAATATAAAACGATGCGCAAAAACGTGATCACTACTTACTTTTCGTCGTCTGTTGACGCAGACACCGTTTGCGCGGAGATAGACAAAGCGACGACCTACGATGGCGTGACCGAAGTGTTCTTCGACGCAACGGCGGGCAAGTTGCCCGAATATTGAGAGAGGAGGGCGGCATTATGAAAAAAACTTCCAAAATTCTGATTTCGGTATTGTTGGTTCTGATCCTTGCATCCTCGCTTGTTGTGCTCACGGCCTGTGACGAAACTCCCGTGCCCGTTATAGAAACAGAGTTTGCGCTTGACCTTTCCAATTCTTCGGTGTGGGACATACCGGGCAGTTTGCTTGCGCTTGCCATTGACAAAACAAACAGCAACATTGTTCTTCGCAGTGACGGAACGATGACGTTGCGACTTGTCATAACTTCGTTTGCAAATACGGTAATAGGCGGAATGCTCAGCGGCGGCAGTCTCAATCTCGGTTCGTTTGTCGACACATATCTCAAACCCATTGTTCCGGGGTTTGACGTCAACGACATTCCCGCTTCGCTAGAACTTGCCAAGAGAAGCCTCGGCGTCAGTTTTATCAACCTGGACTACAACGACCCGAACGTGGCGGCGTTGCTCGAAGCGCTTAAAACGGGCGGAACGCTTCCCGAAGATTTCAAACTCCCCGCGGGGTTCGGTGTGGAAGTCAACAGCTCTTACGTCATCAAAAAAGTGACGGACGCGGCGGGTACGACTTACGAAGCGGTATATCTCACTCCTTCCGACCCCGATACGCAACCTTATCTGGTAATGACGCTTGGTAAAGACGAGAACGGAGTGCATGACCTCACATGCATGGTTGATTTCGTAAAGCTCAGATTGCACGCAGTCGAAGTCACGGCAGAAGACGAAACCGCAACGCAACCTGCGGCGTAAGAGCAGGGAAGAAGTCGGAGAAGTACCCGTATTCGACAAAACACGCCGCGACATTTTGTCAGTAACGTTCAAAATTATTGACACTGTGTCGCGGCTGTGATATTATATTCAAGCAAAAATATTCGGCATGGAGAAGTACCCAAGAGGCCGAAGGGGCTCCCCTGCTAAGGGAGTAGTACGAGAGAATCGTAGCCAGGGTTCAAATCCCTGCTTCTCCGCCATTAGTGAATAATACGAACTCTGAAAACGGGTTCGTATTATTTTTTGCCGTGGATTACTTCGGCATCGTTGCAAAACGTAAATAACACCCCAAATTTTGCCGTTTCGGGAGGCTCAGCGTAGCACAGCTTTCGCGGAAGTCAATGCGAAAAATTATCGCTGAAAAATCGAATAACTCATAACGGTGAAGCCGGGAAGGATTTCCTTCTCGGCTTTTTCTTTTGCCCTGAAACAATCAGACAGGAACGCAATATTTTTTCGTTTGTCATTGACTTCCGTGAGGTCAAAACGCAATGAACGGATCTCTACTCAATCGGTGCTACTCCGCCTCCGTCGAAAGGCAAAATAAAATTTGGAGGTAACTCTATGAAAACAGATGTTTCCAAGTTCTCGGAATTCCGAAAGTATTATCTCTCGGAATTTGAATGGTTTGACGGTGAGGAATACATCACCTTCAACCTCGTAGGCATCGACCTTGAAAAAAGCGAAGCCCAAGTCGCCGTGACAGACAGAGGCAAGATAAGCGTTATCACTTACGACCTCATGACAGACAAGAACGGCAGGCTTTACTTTGAGTACGGCGCAATGTACACCCGCATCTACCCGGACGATTTCGAGGAGGCGGCATAATGAAACTCACTCTTTCCAATGTCAAAGAAATCAAGCGCAATTCAGATAGTCCTCTTACAAAGCGCGTCTGCAACTATGTCATAGGCCGCTGGAGCGACTACAACGACAAGAAGTACATCTTCACGGATGTGCTCCATAACGGTTGTTGTTCGGGTGTAGTAAGCGAACTCATTTACTACTACGACACGGTGCGATTTTACAAGCAATACCGCCAAGAGATCAACGAGATGCTTTACAACATCATGAACGAAACGGGACTTTACGCTCCTTCGGAACTCTTCGGCGACAAGTGGGACAAGGAAGATCCGCTTGCACAGGATGACTTCAATCAGAACCTGCTGGCGTGGTTCGGCTTCGAAGAGACACTCCGGAACATCGGCTACAACTTTGAAACTTTACAAAATTGCATTTAAGGAGGATACGAAAATGGCAGACAAGAACATCGCAAAGAAAGAAAAGGCAATCGAAATAATGAAGAAAATGGACATCTACAAACCGTACATAAAAGGCTTCCGCGAAAGCGACAAAGTCTGCTTCTTTGAAGGCTTCGGCGGTTTCTGGATCGACCAAGAGCCTGAACTTCATGAAAAGATGAAAGCAATCGAGGAAAAGCACAAGTGCAAAGTTTACGCCGTTACGCACGAATATACGGAATTCGGAGAGCTTTACGACTTCCTTATCGTAACCGACTATCCCGAAGAATGGGATACGCTCGTGTACACCGAAGGCAACCGTCATACGGCTTTCGCCTATGTCTGGAACAAAGACGACGACTGGTGCAGTGAGTTCGGCAGCGTTACCGTACAGAGTTTCGGCGGCGGTATCAGAAGGATCGCGTGAGGTGAGCATGAAACACACAAACGAAGTACAAGCCATCCTGACGGCGATATTCGCCATCAACAGAACGAGCGGACACGAGGACAAGGACATAACACTTGTCCTCGATTACGCTTTCAGGCGACTTTTCGGCGCGAATACAAACCTGCTCATCCTCTCCTGTATAGGAAAGACAAAGGAACAGATGATGCCCGAAGTCATGCAGCTGCTCGAAAGCTGCACACAATACAAAACATACTTGGAGGAAACGAACAATGGCTAAAATTGCAGAACTTAAAAAATATCTCGGATATGAATTCTCTTCCGGAAGTTACACCGGCGAGGACTACAAGTCCTTTCAGACAAAGTACATCAACTATCTGAAAGCTGTATGCCGTGAAAATCATTGGCAGCTCGTCAATGTCGGAAGAAATCATTACTGCTTTTCCGCCTTTATAAAGAGCGCGGAAAACAAGTGCGTGTACATATCCATTTCGGATGTCAGGTACTTCACGAACGAGTGGTACAGCAATATCCTCATCCGAACGGCGAAAGACGAACAGGACTACCGCGGCGACTTCAACCACCATACGACGCTCGAAGATCTCACGGGAAAGGCGGCCGAACTGCTGGACGACCTGCCGTTTTAAGGAGGTGCGATATGAAATCCATGTTTTGGGAACTCTATCACGGCAATATCTGCGGCAAAGACATCAGACTGCCGGAGAAAACGCGCAAGGAAGAATTCGCGCTGTATGACAAGCTGAAAGCCACGCTGTCCGAGGAAAGCGACGCTCTTTTCGAAGAGTTCCTCGAAAAGGCTTCCGAAAGCCAAGACGAGGCGATGCTGATGACATACAAGCGCGGTATGGCGACGGGAATGCTGCTCGCCGTTGAAGCGTTCTGCGAAGGAGATGAATTATGAAACAACTGAATTTGGAAGCGAAAACCAAAGAACAACAGCGCATCAAAGCCTATCTCGAAGAAAACGCCTCGAATATCCTTGCCGAAAAGATCAACAATGGCGTGCGGATAGAGAAAGACGGCAAGATCCTGCTCAACCGCAAAACAATGGACGGCTTTATGTCCTTTGCGACCGAAGAAGCAAGAAAGCAAGCCGAAAAGGGCGCGAGATACGCTATGGTCGAGGACGCTGTCGTATTCGGCTGGGCTGTCCACTATTTTGAGGAGGACAGCATCGAAGGCACGCTCTACAACGAGGACGGCTCCGAATACAAGACGCAGCCCAAACCGGCAGCAAAGGCACCTACGGTGAAAGCGCAACCCAAACCGCAGCCCAAGCCGCAGATGTCCATGTTCGACCTTATGGGCGAAGACCTCGAAGGCAAACCCGATGAGGAAAAGCCCGAAGACGACGAAGATACTATGCCGTCCGATGAAGAGATACAGGAGATCATGGCGGAGATCGCCGAGGAAGAAGATAAGAAGAAACAGGCTTCCACTTCTCCCGTTTATCGGAAGTATCTGGAGGTGCAAAACAGGTATCCGCAAGCAATTATCGCCATGCGCTTGGGCGACTTTTATGAAGTGTTCGGCAAGAATGCAGAAGTGCTTGCAAATGAATTGCCCCTTACTCTTACGGGCAGAGATTGCGGACTTGAAAGCCGCGTGCCGATGGTCGGTTTTCCGTATCACACTGCGGAGATGTACTTCGGCAAAATCTTGAGCAACGGGCATACGCTCGTCGTCATGGAAAACAACGATGAAGTGCGCGAATTGCCTTCTGCGCAAGGCGTTGACGTCGAAACGGGCGAGATACTTTCCGAAGAGGAGATGCGCGAGTTTGACGGGGATATAGAAGAGCCGAAAGACCTTGACGATGGTATTGACACTTCCGCCTTCGATAAAGACGCGCTTTGCAAGCTGGACGAGATGTTCGGCGACAAAATTACTTTGAGGTGAAAGCTATGACGGAAAAAGACATCAGACCTATCCCGAAAAACATCCTGAAAAGGATACGGAAAATTGACGGCAAATACTATCCAAGCCCTGATGGTCATGTGCGCTGCTACGCCTACCTGACCACTTGGAAAAGCGAGCTTGTGAAGGTAACCGTCGCCGTAAAGCACCGCTACAAAAAGTGGTACTGCAAACAGGTCGCCGTTCACGG
>URAF01000006.1 GCA_900545885.1 uncultured Eubacteriales bacterium | reverse complement strand
GTTTCCCGCGATATGGACAAAGTGGTTGACGAAGTCAAAAAGTGTGTCGACCTCGTGCAGAACAAACCCTGCGCCATTCCCGTGAACGCGTCGATAAAATATCTTTTGAAGCCTTTTTTGAGAAGATAAAAAACGTATTTCCACGACAACTCGGGTTTCATCGTGTCGTTTTCGGCATCAGAACCCGCGGTTTGTGTTTGTTCTTCCTCTTCTGCCACGTTTTCCGCAACCTCTTCCGCGCAATTCTCCGCACTTTCCGCGGCTTCGCACGTTGCGCCCGCGGCTACCGCTTCGCTTGCCGTTTCGCTTTCGGCGTTTTCTTCCTGTGCGTTTACGTTTTCCGCAACTGCGGTTGCGTCGGCAATTGCGTCTTCGGTAATATTGTCGTTTTCAACCGCCGCGTTTTCGCGGGCGGTCGTATCGGGCTGTCCGACAGAAATCCCGTCGGCGGTTCTTTTGCCCTTACTGCCTTTTGCCATATTTCTCCTCCGTCATGGTCACAGCCGTTCCGAGCGACAGCACAAACAGCCTTCCCATATCTTCGTTGTTCAGTTCCCTTCCCTTTTCCGTATAATCCTTTGCCACGAACATCGCGCAGTCACAGCCTGCGTCGGCAAGCGCAGACGCGGAAAATCCGTGCAGAGAATTGAGTTTGCTCTTGAATATATCGTTGTCGGCAAGTTCGCACGCAACGTTGTTCTTGTCCGCCGCGGCAAGCGCTGCGGGCGGCGAAATCTGCGAAAGCACTATGTTGCGAAGCGCGTCTTTCCGTATAAGACTGAAATCGCTGCTGAGCACGTCGCCGATTACTATGGCGGTGGCTCCGTTTACTTCGGGGTGCGCCTCGGCAAACGCGCGCGACCCGCCGTGCGCCGCGTTTTCTCCGCCGAACGACACAAAACAAACGCGCGTGTCTTCGGGCAGGACTTCGGGGTGTTTGAGCAGATATTCGTACAAAGCCATTGCAACCGCCGTGCCTGCGTTGTTGTTCTCGCGGGCGTGTTTCTGCAAAGGCGAAAAGTGCAACGCAAGTGCGATTATGCCCGTCAGCGAAGTCAAAAGCGGGAAAACGGTAAGCAGCGTTACTTTGGTTACGTCGTTGGAACCGACGCCCAGTTTGATTGCGCAGAAAAACAAAAACAGCACAACCGACGCAGGCACGACTATGAACACGACCTTGCGCACGGTGTCGAAGTTCGGAGTGTATGCACCCGCTACCGCATCGTGGTTGGATGCGATTACAAGCAGTTTGTTGCCGTGTTGTTCTGATTGAGGTCTGCTCTCGCTGAATACGTTGTATGAAACTTTTTTGGGCAGAATTTTCACGAATTTGCCGTTGCCGAGGAACATTGCGCCCGCTACAAATCCGCCGCCGCCCAGAACGATGAGCGCGACGACTACCATTGCAATACCGAATGCGTCGCCCCCCGCAAAAGAAATGAGATAACAAAACAGCGCGATGAAATACACCAGTGCAAGCAGAACACTGCACATTCTGCCCGCATGCGGCGAAGTTTTGAAGGCTTCCATTCTGGTGTCGGCAAGCGGTGAAAGTTCGTCGCGTATGAAACGCGCGCACGCCGTTTCCTCTGCCGTCGCAGTGAGCGCGTCGGCATAATCGGCAAGTTCGCCTACCATTTTTCCGCAGAACTCACCCGCTTCGGCTATACGTTTTGCCGTTTCGGATTCGCCGACCAGAGGTTCGCCGCCGAACTCGGCATAATCGTCGGAAGCTTCGAATTCCGCTTCGCCCGACGTCTGCGTCTGAAATTCGACGTTTTTGAAAATGCGGTCGTCTGACATAATTCCCTCCCGAGGTTATCCCGCAAAACCGCCGTCAACCGTGAGCACCTGCCCCGTGACGTATCCGTTTTCGAGCAGAAAAACTATCGCCTTTGCGATTTCGTCTGCCGTTGCCATTCTTCCCAGCGGTATATCACGGCAGATTTCCGCCTTTTCTTCCGCCGAATAGCAGTTCATCATATCCGTATCGACGGCGCCGGGAGCCACAGCGTTGACGGTTATGCCCGACGGCGCGACTTCTTTCGAAAGCGCTTTCGTAAGACCGATAATCGCGGCTTTTGTCGCGGAGTATGCCGTTTCCACGCTTGCACCGACAACACCCCACACGGACGACACGTTGACTATCGCGCCTCTCTGCCTGCTTATCATATCGGGCAGAAACTCGCGCGTGACGTAAAACGTTCCGTCGACGTTGACTGCGAAAATCTTTCGCCACTCTTCGTCCGTTATATCCTGAAACAGTCCTTTTTCGGCTATGCCCGCCGAATTGACAATCATATCCACCGCACCGAACCTTTTTCTTATTTCGTCCGCGGCTTTTTTGACGGACGCGGAGTCGGACACGTCGCACCTGAACGCCTTGACGCCTCCTTTGCCCGCAAGTTCCTGTTCGAGCGCAAGCGCGGCGGACTCCGACGCATTGTAGGTGAATGCGACGTTGTATCTATCAGCAAGAGCCCTTACGGTTGCGGCTCCTATTCCTCGGCTACCTCCCGTTACGAGTACGGTTGACATATACCCTCCGTTAAGTGTCGGCGATTGTTTCCGTTAAACTGTTTGGCTGTGCGACTGCTCTTTCACGCGTATAATGCGCACGTGTGCGACACGTATACCTGCGCGTATCCTAATTTATCCGCATTGTTTCCGACGAATATAATCCGCCGTGCCGTGCCGTACCTAATACGCCGAAATACGCTTTTCCGTCTTTTGCCGCTTTCCGATTATTAACAAAAAAGGCGGAGCGAATCCGCCTTTTCGTTTGCGTCGGTGTTATTCCTTGTCTTCGTTTTCTTCTTCCTCTTTTTCTTTTGCTTCGAGGTCAGCCTGCGTCATCTTGCCGACAAGCGTGGGAGCAAGTTCGTCGCCCGTGAATTTGTCAAGGTCGACGTAGTTCACATAGCTGTAATCTTCGGTGTTGAAGAAGTAAACTCTGTTGCCGATAAATTCGATGCTCAGCCAATCGGACTTGACGCCCTCTTTGATGACCGTGTCTTCGTTGGGGCTGCTGCCCGTTCCTTTGACGAGGTTGATGCGGTAGAGTGCGGTCGAATTGCTGACAGTGTAGTAGACATAGTCGCCTACGACGCCCTGCACGGTTGCGGAACGTTCGCCGCCGACAACGAGGTTGGCGTCACTGTAATTGTCCGTTCCGTTGAGAAGATAGAGGTTGCTGTCCTTTGCGGCAAGTACGCCTTTATCTCCGCCGAGCGCGTAGAAAGCAGTCAGGTTGTTGGACGTCACTTTCTTCTCGTTTGCGACGGAAAAACCATCTTTAACGCTGAAAGTGTTGCTGTAAAGTCCCACATTGGACGCCGCGGCGTTTTCGTAAATGGATTTGCTGTAATACAGCGTCACGGTGTCGTCGTTCTCGAAATATATGTCGCCGAGCGCGAACGTGAAAACTTTCTGATAGTTGTTGACGTCGTCTTCGCCTTCCGCAAGATAGGAGTCTATCGTGGCAAGAACTCTCTTGTCGCTTCCGTCATACTTGATTGCGCAGAGGTTGTTGTAGTGTTTGTAGCTGTCGTCGCCCGTTATCGTTTCGGTGTAGAAGACGTAATCGGATACGACCGTACCGGCGTTCACTGCCCAGTCTGCGTCGTAACCCCACATAATGCTGCTTGCGTTTTCGATGAGAGTGCCGCTTGTCACGCCTTTGCCGTTGTCAAGGGATTTGTCCGTACGCATTCCGGAGAAATCGAAGTAGTAAACGGTGGACGTATTGGTGCGATAAAGCACGCGGGTGGGGGTGAACAGATATTCGCTTTCACGGGAGTTGATGGTGCCTATACGCTGGGTGATGGCGCCGTCCGTTCTAGTGCGCATAAAGTCGGTGTGCGTGGTGCTGGGGGTGCCGTTCTTGTCCTTTTCGTTGTTGGGAGTGGCATAATAAATCCAGTCACCGTAAATGGCAAAACCGCCGTTCACACTCTTGTTGTATATGCTCTTGGGCACGACGACCACCGCGGTATCGTTGTTGATTGTACCGTCGGCGTTCTTCTCTGCACGCATAATGCTCTGCTTGTAGGGAGTGCCCCACTCGTTGTTGTCGTTGTCGCCGACGTATCCGTTGATGAAATAAACGTATTTGCCCTGCTCGACAACGTAACCGCCGTTGGATACGACGTTCGCGCCGCTTTCGCCCATTCCGACGGAATTCCACTCGTAATGGTTGCAGGCAACCAGAATGCCGACTGCAAGTGCCAGCACAACAATCAGCGCCAAAACGGAAATTGCTCTTTTCTTGTTCATAAATTTCTCCTGTCCTTTCGGGACCTTGATAGCTCGGTGAACGCTCCGCGCCTATAAGACGCTTTGCGCACCGCAATTATAATGCATTTTGTCGGATTTGACAACCTCGCACGCCCATACGCGCACACGTTAATGTTGCGTGGCGTCTTTGCGTGCCGCTTAATCTGCAATCGGCAAACGACTTTGCCGCAGCTTTCGGCTGTCCGTCAATCCTTGCAACCGCTCTTTTCCGTCCGCCTTTCCGCGCCCCGCGCGTCAAAGCAAAACGGATTGTCGGGTGCTGTTCCTATTCGCTCTTTTCCTCTTCCTTGGGAAGGTCGAGTTTGATGTGAACGTCACGCAACTGCTTTTCGGTGACTTCGGAAGGCGCGCCCATAAGTATATCGCGTGCGTTTCTGTCCATCGGGAAAACGATGACTTCGCGGATATTGGGTTCTTGGGCAAGCAGCATAACTATTCTGTCCACGCCGGGGGCAATGCCTGCGTGAGGAGGCGCACCGAACTTGAACGCGTTGTACAGCGCGGAAAACTTCTGTTCGATGACGTCTTTGCCGTAACCCACTATTTCGAACGCGCGTTCCATAATTGCGGGTTCATGGTTTCTGACCGCGCCCGAGCTAAGTTCGACGCCGTTGACTACGCTGTCATACTGATACGCGAGAATGTCGAGCGGGTTCATGTTGTTGAGCGCGTCAAGACCGCCCTGCGGCATACTGAACGGATTGTGGCAGAAAGTGAGGTTGCCTTCGTCGTCGTATTCGTACATCGGGAAGTCGACTATCCAGCAGAAACGGTACGCGTTCTTTTCGAGCAGGTCAAGCCCTACGCCGAGTTCCGTGCGGAGATAGCCCGCCTGTTTTTCGGCGTCCTTGCTTTCGGCGATTATGCCGACAAACGTACCCGCTTTGAGGGACAGTCTTTCGACGAGTGCGTCTTTGCAGTCCGCGGCAAATTTAGAAATGCCGCCCGCGAGTTCGCCTTTCTCGTCGAGTTTGAACCAGTACATATTGCTTGCGCCGTTGAGTTTGCATTTCTCGGCAAGCGCGTCGATGAACTTGCGCGTCTGATTAAACCCGTCAACGGCAATCGCTTTGATTTTCTTGCCTTCTTCGAAGAACGGCGCTTTGCCCGTCAGAATGTCGGTTACGTCTTTTATTATGAGCGGGTTGCGGAGGTCGGGTTTGTCCGTGCCGTAATCGCGCATCGCGTCCGAATACTTGATTCTGCGGTAAGGTCCTTTGTCGACTTTCCAGTCGCTGAACTCCGAGAACACGCCCGTGAGCACTTCTTCCATAACCGCGAAAACGTCTTCCTGCGTCGCAAAACACATCTCGGTGTCAAGCTGATAGAATTCACCGGGGCTTCTGTCCGCTCTTGCGTCTTCGTCACGGAAACAGGGTGCAATCTGGAAATATCTGTCGAAACCCGAAGCCATGAGCAACTGTTTGTACTGTTGCGGAGCTTGCGGCAATGCATAGAATTTGCCGGGGTGCAGTCTGGACGGCACGATGAAGTCGCGCGCGCCTTCGGGGGAAGAACTTGTAAGTATGGGCGTCGTGATTTCGAGGAAGCCCATATCCGTCATCTTTCTTCTGAGCCAGCTCACGACCTTTGCGCGGAACACGATTTTGGACTTGACGTCGGGATTGCGCAGGTCGAGGAAACGGTAACGCAGACGAGTGTCTTCTCTGGACTGCGTGGACGTTGCGATTTCAAAGGGAAGCTGCTCGTAGCATCTGCCGAGAACTTCGATTTTTTCGGGCTGAATTTCAATCATACCCGTAGGCATATCGGGATTGGGTGAACTTCTTAGAATGACCGTACCTTCTACGGACACGGTGGACTCTCTGGGAATGGAGCGGACAAGCGCTTTCTGTTCTTCCGTGCTTGCCACCGCCTGCGTATATCCGTAAAAGTCGCGCAGTACGAAAAAGATTACCGCGCCCAGGTCGCGCGTACTTGCAAGCCAGCCCGACAGTTTGACTTTCTGTCCGACGTTGCTTTCTCTGAGTTCTCCGCAATTGTGAGTTCTGAGTTCCATATTACCTCTTTTGTCCGCAATAAGCGGTTTATCGTTCTGTTTTGTATTAAAGAAGTCTTATTTGCGCCGCATCGCAGCGTTCGCGCATTTCGTCCGGCCACAGGCTGACCTGCACTTCGCCGACGTGCGCCTTTTGCAGAAGCAGCATACAAAGTCTGGATTGTCCTATGCCGCCGCCGATGGTGAGCGGAAGTTCGCCCGCCATAATCTGTTTGTGATATTCGTGCGACAAGCGTTCGTTTGCTCCCGCGATTTCCAGCTGACGGACAAGGCTTGCCGCGTCGACGCGAATACCCATCGACGAGATTTCGAGGCTTTCGCCCAAGATTTCGTCGTAGAAAAGTATGTCGCCGTTCAAAGTCCAGTCGTCGTAGTCGGGGGCTCTGCCGTCGTGGGGTTTGCCGTTGGTAAGTGCGCCGCCGATGTTCATAAGGAACACCGTGCCGTACTCTTTCGCCGCCGCCGTTTCTCTGCCGTGTCCGTCAAGGTCGGGGTAACGGTCGAGAAGTTCCTGCGTGGTGATAAAAGTGACTTCGCGTTTGAGTTTAAGGTCGATGACGGGAAATGCTTTCTTCGTTTCTTCGAGAGTATCGACGATTGCGCCGACTATGCGCGAAACCACCATTTTCAGAAATTCGGGGGTGCGCTGTTCTTTTCCGATTACCATTTCCCAGTCCCACTGGTCGACGTATATGGAGTGCGTATTGTCGCATTTGTCGTCGCGACGTATTGCGTTCATATCCGTATACAGTCCTTCGCCTTCGCGGAAGCCGTATTTTTTGAGAGCCATTCTCTTCCACTTGGCAAGCGAATGAACGATTTCCGCCTCCCTGCCGTCCTGTTCCAGAATGTCGAAACGCACCGCTCTTTCCACTCCGTTGAGGTCGTCGTTAACACCCGATTTGCTCACCACGAACAGAGGCGCGGAAACGCGTTCGAAACCGAAGTTCCTGACAAAGTTGCGCTGGAAAGCGTCTTTGACGAACTTGATTGCCTTTTCGGTTTCGCGTACGCTCATTCTGGGATTGTAATTTTTGGGAAGGATAAGGTTGTACATATTCTCTCCTTTTTCGGTAAGTTTTAAGCCATGAGGTCGCCCGTCGTGCGGCTGTAAAGCTGTACGTCGCGAATGTTGCCGATGCCCGTCACGTACATCATAATTCTTTCCAGTCCGAGACCGAAACCGCTGTGAGGCACGGTGCCGTACTTGCGGAGTTCCATATACCCCGTGTAATCGTCGAGGTTCATGCCTCTTTCGACCATAGCGGATTTGAGTTTGTCGTAATCGGCTTCTCTCTCGCTGCAACCGATAATTTCGCCGACACCGGGCACAAGCAGGTCTGTTGCCGCGACGGTCTTGCCGTCGTCGTTCTGTTTCATATAGAAACTCTTGATTTTCTTGGGATAGTTGATGACGAACACGGGTTTGTTGAAAATCTTTTCGGTGATGTAACGTTCGTGTTCGGTCTGCAAATCGAGCCCCCATTCAACGGGATACGCAAACTGTACGTCGGCTTTTTTCAGCATTTCGATTGCGTCGGTGTAATCCACCACGGCAAAGTCGCTGGACACAACCTTTTCGAGCTTTTCGCGAAGACCTTTTTCAAACGCCTTTTCGAAGAAATCGATTTCGTCCGGGCACTCGTCGAGCACGGCTTTGATGACGAACTTTATCATGCCTTCCGCGATTTTGATGATGTCGGGAAGTTTTGCAAACGCAACTTCGGGTTCAATCTGCCAGAACTCCGCGGCGTGACGGGGCGTGTTGCTGTTCTCCGCACGGAACGTGGGACCGAACGTGTAAATCTTGCCCATTGCCATTGCCGCGACTTCGCCTTCGAGCTGTCCCGAAACGGTAAGTCCCGCTTTGCGTCTGAAAAAGTCGTTTGCGATGTACTCCGCTTCGTCCTTCGCGGTTTTCGCGTCGGCGTAAGTGTTGGTCGTCACGCGGAAAATTTCGCCTGCGCCTTCGCAGTCGCTGCCCGTGATTATCGGAGTGTGAATGTACACGTATCCGTTTTGCTGGAAATAACGGTGAAGAGCAAAACTTATCTTGCTTCTTACTCTCAGCATTGCGTTGAACGTGTTTGTACGGACGCGCAGATGAGGAACGGTGCGCAGGAATTCCAGACTGTGATATTTCTTTTGGAGAGGATAATCCTGCGGGCAATCGCCGAGCAGCGCGAGCGAAGTTGCGTTGATTTCGTATTCGCCCTGATTGACGACTGCGGGAACGACCACGCCTTCAACCTCGACCGAAACCCCGTTTTTGAGGCAGGGAGAAAGAGCCGCCGCGTCGAATTCGGCTTTGTTCACGACAATCTGCAAATGTTTGAGAGAAGTGCCGTCGTTGAGAGCGAGAAACGCCATGGTTTTGCTGTCGCGCGCAGTGCGCACCCAGCCCGCCACCTTGACTTCGGTGTTTACGAATTTTTCACCGTTTTGCAAAATCTGGGAAATATCGGTGTATTGCATTCAATCCTTCCTGTACTCGGCACAAACGGGCTTTAGCGCGCCCGTACGCGCCAAATAATTAACCTTTATGAATTAGTATTATAAATTTACTTTATCAGTTTGTAAAGGATTTTTTGTCCACGCATAAAAAAGTTGACGAAATCGCAGCATATGGATATACTGAAAAAAATTCCGAAACGAGGTAAATTATGTACGACGTCATAATTCTGGGAGCGGGTCCCGCGGGACTTACGGCGGGAATATACGCGGCGCGCGGCGGGCTGAAAACGGTTATCGTCGAAAGCAAAGCCGTAGGCGGACAAGCGGCGCTCACCGCGGAAATAGAAAACTATCCCGGTTTCAAAAATATAAGCGGTTTCGAACTCACTTCGCTTATGCAATCCCAATGCGAAAACCTCGGCGTGGAATTCGTCTACGACATACCCTCGGAACTCGACCTGCAAAGCGACGTCAAAACGGTGAAAACCGCATATTCGGGAACGCTGGAAGGCAAAACGGTAATAATCGCGACGGGCGCACTGCCCCGCACTCTCGGAGTCGAACGCGAAAATGCGTTTATCGGCGGCGGCGTATCCTATTGCGCGACCTGCGACGGCGCGTTTTTCAAAGGCAAACCCGTTGCCGTTGTGGGCGGCGGAAACACGGCGGTCGAAGACGCGCTTTATCTCAAAAATTTCGCGTCGGAAGTGTATCTCATTCACCGCCGCGACGCTCTGCGCGCAAGCGCCGTACTCTCCGACAAAATCAAGTCGTCGGACGTGAAAATTCTTTGGGACACCGTGGTCACCGAACTCGTCGGCGACAATAAACTTCAAGCCGTACTCGTCAAAAACGTAAAAACAGGCGAAACCGAACGCGTGGACTGCAACGGACTTTTCGTCGCGGTCGGACAAAAACCCGCGTCGGAAGGACTTACGGGCGTCGAACTCGACCAAAACGGATACGTAATCACAGACGACGCAATGCGCACCAACCTGCAAGGCGTTTTTGCAGCAGGCGACATTCGCAAAAAAACTTTGCGCCAGGTTGTGACGGCAACGGCGGACGGAGCGATAGCCGCCGAAAGCGCAATCGCCTATCTTGCCTGAAAAACAAAAGCCATTCCGTCTTGTCAAACCGAAACGCACGGACAAACAATAACTTTTGACAAAAACAGCATTCTAACCGAACGGATTTTACGGCACGCGTTATTGCAAACCGCAAAATCCGTTCTCGCTTTTCGCATAATCTGCCCTGTTTATCTGTTTCCGTCACTTGCCGAACCCGCTTTTTTCAGCCAACTACCCGAAATTTGTCGGACTTTTTCCTCGCAAACTCCGTTTTGCCGTTATTTTAAGCGATTTTTAAGTTTCTGCCGCGGTGAAAAAATTTTTTGAAAATTATTTGTTTACAAATCCGAACAACGGTTTTTTGACACCTGTTGAGCAAAAAGCCACTGTTTAGTAGCTTTTTCGTGTCAGCCACAGGCAACGTTTGCAACAAAACTTACAAAACTGCAATTTATTTTTGGTTTTGATTGTCGCTTTTGTGGCGTTTTTTTGCGGCATTTGAAAAAATTTTTTATTTTTTTACAAAAACCGCTTGACAGCATATAATACAAGTGCTATTATGCAAACGTAATCAAGAACAACACTTGATTCTGAACCAGCTCATAATTTTCCCCCTTATCATAGCAAGGAGCGCAGAGTTTCGACTCTGCGCTCTTTGCATATACGATTTTTCTCAATCGGGTTATATTGTGATTTAACAGCTTTGCTTTCGGCGAAAATCGTTAAAATTATTTTTTGTTGAGCCAGACGATAAGCACGGCAATGTCGGCGGGCGAAACACCCGATATACGCGACGCCTGCCCCAGATTGAGGGGACGCACTTTGTCGAGTTTCTGCCGCGCTTCGAGGCGCAGGGCTTTTATCGAGAAATAGTCTATATTCGCGGGAAGTTCGCGGGATTCAAGTCGTTTTTGTTCGTTGATTGCGCTTTCCTGTTTTTTGAGGTAACCCTCGTATTTCAGTTCCACAACCGCGGCGGACAACGCCTCGTCCGAACACTCGAAAGGCAAGAATTCTTTGAGGTCTTCGCCGCTTACCGCGGGACGACGTGCCATATCGCCGAACGTCGGCGGTTTCTGCGGCATTGGTTCGCCTATTCTTTCGAGCAGTTCCGCAGCCTTGTCACGAGGCAGCACAGTATCGGCGGCACCAAGCACTCGCTCGATTTCCGCCTTTTTCTTTTCCGTACGACGCATGCGCTCTTCCGTGGCAAGCCCGAGCGCGTAGCCTTTTGCCGTAAGGCGCATATCCGCATTGTCCTGTCGGAGTTTTATGCGGTGCTCCGCTCTCGCCGTCATCATTCTGTACGGTTCGTTGGTACCTTTGGTCACGAGGTCGTCAATCAAAACGCCTATGTACGCCTCGTCCCTGCCGAGAACGAAAGGTTCTCTGCCGTCAAGACGCAGGCTTGCGTTCAATCCCGCCATAAGCCCCTGCGCCGCCGCTTCTTCATAGCCGCTGCTTCCGTTGAGCTGTCCTGCAAGATACAGGTTTTTCACGACCTTGCTTTCAAGCGTGGGATAAAGCGACAGCGGGTCGATGCAGTCGTATTCTATGGCGTAAGCGTACTTTGCAAATCTGCAATGCGTAAGTCCGGGGAGCGTTCTGTACATTTTTTCCTGCACGTCGTGCGGGAGCGAACTGCTCATGCCCTGAATATACATTTCGTCGCTGTGCAATCCTTCGGGTTCGACGAAAATCTGGTGCCTTTCCTTGTCGCAGAAACGCATGATTTTGTCCTCGATGGAAGGACAGTATCTGGGACCTATACCGCTAATGCTTCCGTTGTAAAGCGGACTGCGGTGAATGTTGTCGAGTATGATTTGGTGCGTACGGGAATTGGTATACGTTAGATAACACGGTTCTTCTTCAAAAACCGAATGCGGCGACATAAAGGAAAATCTGTCCGTGTTTTCGCCGCGCTGTATCTCCATTTCGTCAAAATCGATAGAGTCGCGGTAAATTCGCGCAGGAGTTCCCGTCTTGAAACGTCTGACGGGCAAACCGAGGTCAATCAGGCTTTGCGTAAGTCCCGTTGCGGGAGCATAGCCCGACGGTCCCGAACTTTTGGAGTACTCCCCGATTATGACTTTGCCGTTGAGATATACGCCCGTTGCCAGCACAACTGCACGCGCGGCGATTTCTTCGCCGTCCGCAAGCCGCACCCCGCAAGCCGTCCCGTCTTTCGTGAGCACGGCTACGCCTTCGCCTTCGCGCACGGTGAGATTGGGCGTGGAACGTAAAACTTTCATCATTTCGACCTGATAAAGCTTCTTGTCCTGCTGTCCGCGCAGCGAAAACACCGCGGGTCCTTTTGCCGTATTCAGCATTTTGATTTGAACGAGCGACCTGTCGGCGACAAGTCCCATTTCGCCGCCGAGCGCGTCTATTTCGCGCACAAGATGACCTTTTGCCGTGCCGCCTATCGCAGGGTTGCACGCCATCATCGAAACCGTGCCGAAATCGAGGCACAGCATAAGAGTGCTGTGTCCCGTCCTTGCCGATGCAAGCGCGGCTTCGACACCTGCGTGTCCGCCGCCTACGACTACGATATCGAATTTTTCCATAATTTACCGAAAACCTATTTCCCGTGCGGTTTCCGCACGCTCTATACTGTCCGCTCGGCTGCTGCTTTGCCGCAGAATTTCTGCTTTATTTGCCCACGCAGAACTTGCTGAAAATGTTGTCGACGACGGCTTCGGTTGCCGTTCTGCCCGTTATCTCACTGAGCGCGTCATACGCTTCCCTGAGGTCGATAAGCGTACAGTCAACCGTACCACCAACCGACACAATCGCGCTTTCAATTGCGTTTTTTGCACGGTAAAGTGCCGAAACGTGTCTTTCCGACGTTATTATCTCTCCGCCTTCAACGGTGCCTTCCGCATACAGCGCGGCAAGCGCGCGGCGCAGTCCGTCAATGCCGACATTGTCTTTTGCGCTGACAGCAAAGCACCCGTACATTCTGGGACAGGCGTAACTTGTTAGGTCGCATTTCGTGCGCACCGTAAACTGTCTGACGCCCTCGAAATCGTACGCGGAAAAGTCGGGGTTGGGTGCCGTTGTGTCAACAACTCTCATAACAACGTCCGCACCTTTTGCGGCTTTGACCGCTCTTTCTATACCTTCGCTTTCAACTACGTCGTCGCTTTCGCGCAGTCCCGCCGTGTCAATCAGGTTGACTCTCACGCCGTCGCACTCGAAACTGCCTTCCAGCGTGTCGCGCGTCGTGCCCGCTATATCCGTCACTATCGCGCGGTCTTCGCCGAGCAAAGCGTTCATAAGCGAAGATTTGCCCGCGTTGGGTGCTCCGACCAGCACAGCCGTTATTCCGTGTTTTGCAATTCTGCCCTGCCTTGCCGTTGCAAGCAGTCCGTTGATGTCGGCAAGCACGGCTTCGAGTTCGGCTTCGAGCGGGGGAAGAACTTCGTCTTCCGTTTCGTCGGGATAATCCAGAACGGCTTCAAGTCCCGTGATTACGTCGAGCAATGCGTCGGCTATCGCGTTTATTCTGCGGCTTACGCTTCCGTCCATAAGCCTGTATGCCGCCCGCAGTCCCGCCGCACTTTCGGCGTTTATCATATCGGCTACGCCTTCCGCGTCGGCAAGCGACATCTTGCCCGACAGGAACGCGCGTTTTGTAAACTCGCCTTTCCCTGCGGGTTGCGCCCCGCGTTTTATTATTTCGTCGAGCGCGCCGCGCATTACGCGCACGCCCCCGTGAAGATAGAACTCAACCGTCGTTTCGCCCGTGTACGCTTTGTCGGCGGGGAAATACACGGCATATCCACGGTCGCGGAAATCCTCGGCGACAAAATCGCCGAAACAGAGTTTCAACGGGTTTGCGGAAAGTTTTTCCGCTGTCCCGCCTTTGCCCTTGCAAACAAAAATGGCATCGGCTATCCTCAATGCGTCCTCGCCGGACACACGGATTATACCGATACCACCTGCCCCTACGGGCGTTGAAATGGCTGCTATCGTGCTCATATCAGAATTTCTTGGTGCCCCCGAAACTCTTGAATTTGGGAGGTCCGCTCTTCGGCGCTTCCTGTTTGGTGAAAGAGTCGGTGTAATAGCCGCGATACTCTCTTCCGTCGGGGACTTCTTCCTCTTCCGTGCGGGGACGTCTTTCTCTGCGGTCTTCGCGTCTGCGGTCGTCGTCACGGGAAGCGCGGAAATCTTTCTTGCCGTCGAATTTGCCGCCGCGTCTGTCGTTGCGGTCGCGGCGTCCGCCTTCGCGACGTCCGTTTCTCGGGCGTCTGTCTTCTTTTATTTCCACTCCCTTCGGAACGATGACGACGTGTCTTTGTGCGTCTTCGCCTTCGGAATGAGTTTCTGCTATTTCGCTGTCCAGCAATGCGCTGTGGATTATGCGACGTTCAAAGGGGTTCATCGGTTCGAGAACGACTTTGCGGCAGGTGCGGTGCGCCTTTTCGGCAAGTCGGAGCGCAAGCGCGGTGAGAGTTTCTCTTCTCTTTTCGCGGTAGTTCTCGCAGTCGATGACGACTTTTGCCGACGACTGTTTTTCCTGATTGAGGTAAGTGCGGGCAAGGAACTGGATTGCGTCAAGCGCTTCGCCGCGGTATCCTATCGCGGTACCGCTGTCCTCTCCGCTCACCGTAACGGTGACCGTGCCGTCCGTTTCAACCGCCGTCGCGCGGGAAACCAGACCCATTTTTTCGAGTATACCGTTGACAAAATCTTCGGCAAGCGTTGCCGCGGTTTCGATTACGGTGACTTTTACTTCTGCTTTCTGAAACAAACCGCCCTTTGCCAGCACTTCGACTTCCACTCTGTCACGGCTGACTCCGAGCTCCTGCAAGGCTTTTTCGACCGCAAGGTCGATACTGCTCGCCTTGGCGACTGCAAATTTTTCCATTCTTACTCCTATTTTCTTCTACTCGGCGCAAACCCGCCCGCCATGCGCTCCTCGCGTTTGTCGAGGATTTTGCCGACCAGCGCGAATATGAGCTGGAAGACGATTGCGACGAGCGAACTGGTAAACGTATAAAGCGCGAATGCCGCAGAATAGAACAGCGCGAACACGCCTATCATTATGGGCATAAAATATTGCATCATTTTCATATTGGCCTGCATGCTGTCTCCCGATTTGCCGTTGGGAGAAGGGGGAGGAGTCCCCTGCGACTTGGTCAATAATTTCTGGGAAAGGAAGCTCAGCACGATGGAGAATACGGGCAACAGAAGAAGTCCGTTCCATTTCGCGCCGCTGCCGTAACCCGCAAGGTCGGCGCCTATAACCTTGCCCATGACGAGTTCGTACTCGTCTTTCATAACGCCCGTTATCTTGGACATCGCGAACCCTTCCTGTCCCGTAACGACGAGATAGTTGGGTACGCCTTCTTTCCAGCTGTCGGAAACGAAAATGTTGTGAATCCACAGGAACTTACGCGCTTCGACCTGCTCTGCGGAGAAGTAGAAGTCGTAAACTTTCTGCTGTGCGTTTTCCACTGCCGCGGCATATTTTTCCGCGTTTTCCTGCGTCATATCCATGGACTCGTAGTCCTCGCCGAGCTGCTCGGTCATTGCGGTTTCGAAAACGTTGTAGGACTGTTTGTAGTCCTGCGCGAACTGATAGCCGACCATTTCGCGGAAACCTGCGAATATGACTATGAATACGATTATCGTGACAAGCGAAGGCAGACACGCGCCGAGCATGGAGTACTTCTCTTTCTTGTAAAGAGCCATCTGCTCCTGCTGATAACGCTGTTTGTCGTCGCCGTATTTTTCCGCAAGCGCTTCGAGTTGGGGACGCATACGCTCCATAGCCTTGGCGTTGCGTCTGGAAACGACCCTCTGCCAGATGTCGAGAGGGGAAAGAACCAGTTTAAGGATTACCGTGAACACAATAACCGTCCAACCGAAAATTTTGATGTTTTCGTTGAGACCGTACATGAGTTTCGCGATGAAGTGGGTGGGCTCGCCGACCGTTTCGCCGGACACGTCGAAAGTGCCTCTGTCGGCGTTGCAAGCCGTGAGAATGAGCGCACACAGTATGAGCATAATCGCCACTGCGTATATCGTGAACATTCTCCTGCGTCTGTAATCTAGACCAGCCATTTGATTTTACCTCTATAATTCTCCGGCACGGGGTCGAACCCGCCTTTGGAAAAGGGATTGCATCTCAACACCCGCCAAAGTCCCATCGCACTGCCGACGATGAGCCCGTAACGCGAAATGGCGTCGTATGCGTACATTGAACAGGTTGGAGTGTAACGGCAGTTGTTGCCGATATAAGGCGAAAGCGTGCGTTTGTATACGCGGAGCAACAGTAGACCCAGCCTGCGCATATCAGACCTCGGACAGTTTGCCCGCTCTCGAAAAAATCTTTTCCGTTTCGGCGCACATCTCCGCGTAGGAAAGTCCTGCGGCGGAAGGGTGCGCAACAATGATATACATAAACGACGGGCTTATTCTGCTCTGCAACGGCAGAATTGCCTCGCGCAACAGCCGTTTGACCCTGTTGCGGGTAACGGCGTTGCCCACTTTTTTGGAAACGGAAAGACCTATCTTCAAGCCTTCGCCCGATTTGGCGGAGAGCAACAGCAAATGGCGGGAAGCCGACTTTTCGCCGCGTTTGTAAACGTAAGTGAAAGCCGCCCGCTTTTTAAGCCGGAACTCTCTTTTCATCGATTTTACGCGGTGAGTTGTTTTCTGCCTCTGGCGCGACGTCTTTTGAGAACCTTTCTGCCGCTGGTGGACTTCATTCTCTCGCGGAAACCGTGAACTTTGCTTCTCTGTCTTTTCTTGGGTTGATAAGTTTGCTTCATAAAATTTGCCTCCCGGGGACGAGCCCCTTTGTATTCGGTATCGTTCACGGCTCGCGTGTGGCGTGCGTTAAACGAAAATATGCTGGGTTATTATAATTAATAAATTCTTTTTAGTCAACTGTTTTGGGCACATAGCGGCTTTTGAAGGATTTGCCGCGCGTCACATACTTTCGGGAGCGTCTATGCCGAGCAGGGAAAGCGCGGTGCGCAAAGTCTTTGCCACGCAATCGGTAAAGAACAGTCGCGCGCTGGATACGCCCTTATCCTCGACGACGATACGGTGTCCGATGTAGAAACGGTTGAACTTCTCCGCAAGGTCCACGGCGTAACGGGTTACGTAACAGGGTTCGCGCAGTCTTGCCGCCGTGCGTATCGCGTCCTCGAAAGACAACAGGCACTTTGCGACTTCGTACGCTTCCTCGGAAGCAACCGCCGACCAGTCGGCATCCGCGACGTCGTACTTGCCGCCTTTACGGAGCGCGCTTGCGCATCTTGCGTGAGTGTACTGAACGTAAGGCGCGGTTTCGCCGTCGAAATTGAGCACTTTGTCGAAAGAGAAAACGATGTCTTTTATGCGGTTGTTCCAAAGCGCGGAGAACACCACGGCACCGACGCCGACGCTCTCCGCAATCTTGTCTTTGTCTTTGAGGTCGGGGTTCTTTTCCTCGACGATTTTTGCGGCTTTTTCCACGGCTTTGTCGAGAACTTCGGCAAGCCAGACCACTCTGCCGCCGCGCGTGGACATGGCGCCGTCTTCGAGCGAAACCATGCCGAACGCGATATGCTCCATATCTTTCGCTCCTGCAAAATCCATGAGTTCAAGCACCTTAAACAGCTGCTTAAAGTGCAGATTCTGCTGATATGCCACTACGTACAGGCACTTGTAAAAATCGTAGGTTTTCTTGCGGTAATACGCCGCGGCGATGTCGCGCGTCGCATACAACGTGGCTCCGTCCGCCTTGACGAGAAGGCAGGGCGGCATGTCGTAATCGTCCAGTCTGACGACTTCCGCTCCGTCCGATTCGGTGAGCAATCCTTTCTCGCGGAGAATGTCCAGACAGGGTTGCATCTTGTCGTTGTAGAAGCTCTCTCCCGCATAACTGTCGAAGTTGATTTTGAGACGCTTGTATATCTTTTCGACGGCGCGCATGGTTATCTGTTTGAACACGTCGAAATACGCCGTCGCTTCCTTGTCGCCGTCCTCGATACGCTTGAACCACGCTCTTGCCTCGTCGTCCATTGCGGGGTTGTTTTCTGCTTCTTTGTGGTAACGGACGTAAAGCGAATTGAGGAAATATTCGTCCTTGTCCTTTATCTCGTCAAGCGACGACCAGTTGCGCACCGCGACGATGAGTTTGCCGAACTGTGTTCCCCAGTCGCCGAGGTGGTTTATGCCGACCGCGTTGTAACCGAGATATTTGAAAATGCGGTAAAGCGCACCGCCGATGACCGTTGTGGAAAGGTGTCCGATGTGGAAAGGTTTTGCAATGTTGACCGAACTGTAATCGATGCAGACGGTTTTGCCCTCACCCTCTTTTTCTCCGCGCGTGCCCTCGCCCGTCCAGTCGGCAAGGTTGAGGAGCTTGCGTGCAACCGCTTCCCTTGCGAAAAACACGTTGAGGTATCCGCCCGCGACTTCGGCTTTTTCCACAAAGTCGGGAAGTTCAAGATTTGCGCCCAGTTCCTGCGCTATCGCAGGCGGCGCCTTGCGCAAAGTGCGCGCAAACTTGAAGCACGGCAACGCCAGGTCGCCCATTTTGCTTTCCTTGGGGACTTCCAGCGCGTTCTGCACTTCTTCTGCGGTGAGCACACCCGCGCTCGCCTTTGCTATTGCTGCTGCCAATTCTTTTTCAAACATAGTCACGGGCTCTCCGCCCTCTCCTTCCGCGTCTCGCGCTTATACGTTGAAACGGAACAGAACAACGTCGTCTTCCTGCATGACGTAGTCCTTTCCCTCGCTGCGTACTTTTCCTTTTTCTTTTGCCGCCGCAAAACTGCCGCATTCGAGCAAAGTACGATAGTCCACGATTTCGGCGCGGATAAATCCTTTTTCGAAATCGCTGTGGATTTTGCCCGCCGCCTGCGGAGCTTTCGTGCCTTTGGTTATCGTCCACGCACGGGTTTCCTTTTCGCCCGCTGTAAGATAGCTGATGAGTCCGAGCAGTTTGTAAGACGCCTTGACGAGCTTGTCAAGTCCGCTTTCTTTCAAGCCGTACTCTTCCATGAACATTGCGCGTTCCTCGTCGTCAAGTTCGGAAAGGTCTTCTTCGAGTTTTGCGCAAAGCACCACGCAACCCGCACCTTCCTTTGCCGCTTCCTTTTCAACTTCGGCGGTGTATGCGTTGCCGTTTATGCCGCTCTCATCGGTGTTGGCAACGTAAATCACGGGCTTGCTCGTCAAGAGGAACTGTTCGTCGATGAACGCCTTGAACTCTTCGTCGACGGGCAGAGAACGCAAAGGTTTTCCCTCTTCGAGCCATGCTTTCATCTTTTCCAGACGTTCGACGTCCTCGGCGTACTTCTTGTCGGCTTTGAGCATAGTCTGCGCTTTGCCTATGCGTCTGTCCATGGTTTCGAGGTCGGCAAACACCAGTTCGAGGTTGATTGTTTCCATATCGCGGACGGGGTTCACCGAACCGTCGACGTGAATTATGTTTTCGTCGTCGAAACAGCGCACGACGTGAACGATTGCGTCCACTTCCCTGATGTGCGAAAGGAATTTGTTGCCGAGTCCCTCACCCTTGCTTGCGCCCTTGACAAGACCCGCTATGTCCACGAACTCCAAAGTCGTGGGCGTGATTTTCTTGCTGTCGTAAAGCGCGGCAAGTTTATCAAGTCTTTCGTCTGGCACGGCAACCACGCCGACGTTGGGTTCTATGGTGCAGAATGCGTAATTCGCCGCCGCCGCTCCCGCTTTGGTAATGGCGTTGAACAGCGTGCTTTTGCCGACGTTGGGCAGACCTACCACACCGAGTTTCATAGTCCTCCTCGCAGATATACTTGCCGAAAGGGTCGGGTTCTATCCGCAGAAAATATACAGTATATTAAAACGATTATAAAACAACTGCGCCCGCAAGTAAAGCAATCGCGGGCAAAACCGAGGGAGTGAATATGGAAATTCTGGAAGCGTTGTTTCTGGGGCTTGTGCAGGGAGCGTCGGAATTTTTGCCCGTTTCGTCGTCGGGACACCTTTTGCTGCTTGAAAAAATCGGCATAGGCGAACCCGACCTTTTCTTCAACGTATGCCTGCATCTCGGCACGCTTTTTTCCGTCCTTATCTGCCTTAGGAAAAAACTTTGGGAACTTGTGCGCCACCCCTTCTCCAAAACAACGCTGTACATCGTGCTCGCCTGCATACCTACCGTGGCAATCGCGCTTCTGTTCAAATATTTCGCTCCCGACCTGCTGGCGGGCGAATATCTGCCGCTCGGCTTCGAAATCACGGCGTTTCTGCTCATTTGGAGCGAGAAAATGGTCAAGGACACAGGAGCGCCTATGTGCGCAAAAACCGGCATTCTAACGGGGTTATTTCAAGGAATTGCCGTTCTTCCCGGCATATCGCGAAGCGGCTCGACCATTGCCGCAATGAGAATGTGCGGGATGAACAAATCGTCCGCCGCGGAATTCAGTTTTCTGCTGGCAATCCCCATAATCGCGGGGTCTGCACTATTCGAAGGCGTGGAATGCGCGACTACGGGCGCATTGCAAAACGTGAACGTTGCCGCTTTGCTTGTCGGAGTTGCCGCGGCTTTCGTTTCGGGTTGCATAGCAATCAAATTCTTTATGAAGATGATGCAGAACAAATCTCTCACGCCATTTGCCGTGTACACCGCGGGAATGTCAATTGTTTCTTTCTTCGTCCTCGGCTGACGACATACTTTGAGAACGCGCATATTGCAATTTGTCTGCATATGTGAATATAGTCTGCATATGCGCGTCTGCACAACCGACCTGCTTGCGATTGAACAAAAAGTCGCAAACAAAAGAAATACGCCCGCCGAAAAAGGCGGGCGTTGTATTGCTTTATTGTGTTGCTTTGTTTCGTTGATTTATTTCGTTGATTATTTTGTTTCCGTATCTTTTTCGACTGACCGTTTATCGGTCAGCGGAGTATTACGACCACTACTCCGTCACGCGGGATTTTTGCCGTAAGTTTCGTGCCTTCGAGAGTGGCTTCGCCGACCACGTTCTCGATTTTCTTTTCCGAAAGTTTCGCCGCGACGTAATCGTCTTTTTGCAGTTTCGACACGTTAAAACTGCTCTTTTGCGCGGTTAAACCCTTGTTGAAGAAACATACTGCCGTGCTTCCGTCCGCAAGCGGTTTGGCGAGAACGTCAACCGTTCCTTTTCTCATTCGCTTCGCCTGTTTTGCAAGCGCGTCCTGGTCGATTGCAATGAGTTTGCGGTTGGTGACGATTTTGAGAACGGGCTCGGAGATTTTGCGAATGTCGTTGCCGAGGACAAGCGGCGCGGACATCATGCACCACAACGCAAAGTGCGACATGTTGCGCTCATAAGTGAGTTTGCCGTTGCCGACTTCAAGCATATCGGGGTCGTTGAAGTGTCCCGCCGACGCGTATTTATAGAGTTTTACGTTATGTTCGTAAATGGTCTTTATCCAAGGCCACCACGGGCGAATGTCGGGCGTGGTACGCCACATATTGCCTGCGCTGTAACCCCATCTCCAAGGACGGCGGTTGCCCCATTCGCATATCGAGAACAGTATGGGTTTTTCGGGTTTGCCCGTTGCCGCGGCGACTTCCGCCGTTGCTTTTTTAAGCGAATACGCCATTTTGCGGTACTGGATTGCCGCACTCTCTTCTCTGCCCGTCACGGGGTTGTAGAGTTCGATGCAGTTTCTGCCCGCTTTGAGCGTAACGATTGTCTGGAAACGCGCGGTGACGTTGAAATGTTTCTGCGGAGGAAATTCGATTCCGTCGGAAGGCACGCCGTTGACAACAACCGCAAGATATTTTTCGTATCTGCCGTACTTTTTGATGTTGACGGTGAGCACGTATTCTCCGTCCTTGTCAACCACTACGTTGTCGAAAATGATACTGCCTTCGCCGCTGTCCAGTCCCGAAACATACTGTCCGCCGGGCAACGCTTTGCATTTCATTCTGCGCGCAAGTCCTTTCAGAATGGCGTTGGACACTTCTATTTCCTTGCCCACGCCCGAACCTTTGAGCGATACTTCGATGGAATATACAAGCGGTGCGTATTTGCTGACTTTTTCGTTGTGGCAGAAATCGTACTTGAAATATTCGACGCCCCATTTTGCAAGAGTTCTCGCGTCGGCAAGTTCTCTGCCCAGACTTGCGGGCAGGTCCTCGCAGGTGAGCGTACCGTTGGAGGAATAAAGACCGACTTTGAAACCGAGGGCATTCACTTTGTCCACAAGCGCGGGAATGCCTTCGGAGAACCGCACGAGGTCGCCCTGCCATTCGCCGTTGTCGTCACGCATGTTGGAGTGCCAGTTGTCGTCGAGGTTGACATAGCAATACCCTGCGTCAAGCAACCCTTTTTCCTTCATCGCGGTTGCCGTTTCCAAGATGAGTTGCTGGCTTATTCTGTTGCGGAAAGTGTTCCAGCTCGACCACCCCATAAGCGGGGTTTTGCGCACGTCGTTATCGTACGGCGCGAACGTCGGCGCGTCGACTTTCGGAGCGCCGAACATTCTGCGTATATGACAGAAAGGACACGTTTTGTTGCGTTTTTGCATAGTTCAACTCCCTGTTTTGGTTGTTTTATTGCTTATCGCTTTTTCAAAAATTTTCTCGGTTTACTTCTTCGCGGTGTAGAACACGTGCGCTTCGTAGGGTTTCAGCATATCCGCCATCGAACCCTTGTAGTTGCCGATGAGACGCTTGGCGTCGGCGTCGACGAACTTCTTCGCGCGGCGTGCCGACACGGGCTTGTCGGAAAGGTTGATTACGACCGTGAGTTTGCTGCCGTCCTCTGCGATTTTGTCGTAAACCATAACGCGTTTGTCGCAGCCGAGATGTTCCTTATACTCGCCGTAGATTGCGGTGTCTTTGTATTCCTTGCGGAGTTTCAATATAGCGCGGTAGTAGTTGAGTATGCTGTCGGGGTCTGCTTCCGCCGCCGCAACGTTGATTTCCTTGTAGTTGGGGTTGACATGGAACCAAGGCGTACCCGTCGAAAATCCCGCGTTCTCTTCCGCGCTCCATTGTACGGGCGTTCTCGCGTTGTCGCGCGACGCATAGGCGCATCTTTCG
The DNA here is from genome assembly GCA_900545885.1 of uncultured Eubacteriales bacterium. Classification (GTDB taxonomy): domain Bacteria; phylum Bacillota; class Clostridia; order Christensenellales; family CAG-917; genus Limadaptatus. Next base: position 96,900 of record URAF01000006.1, on the reverse strand, counting down.
AACAGTCCTTTTTTGGTGAACAGGTGCGTTTTTTCCATAAGACGTTTTGCGCAGAACGTCGCAACGTCGGTAAAGTCGCTCCAATCCTTGAACGGATAGTCCGTCATGCCGATTTCCTGTCCCTGATAAACAAAGTGCGTGCCCGAAAGGAAAGTGTACATAGTTGCAAGCGCTTTGCCGCTCTCCACTCTGTACTGCTTGTCGTTGCCGTAACGGGATATGACGCGGGGCTGGTCGTGGTTTTCGAGATAGTTGGTGTTCCACGCCTTACCGAAAAGTTTGGTCTGCCAGTTCTTGTAGACTTTTTTGAGTTTGCGCAGATTGAAAGGCGTGCGCACGTAGCTTATCATAAAGCAGTCCGCTTCCATGCTCTGGAACTGGAACATCATATCGAGCTGCTGATTGTCGCCTTCCGTGATGTATTTCAGGGCGTTTTTGGGGGTCATTGCGGGCGCTTCGCCGAGCTGGAACGCGTCATAGTCTTTGAGCACCTGACGGTATTCCATAAGGTATTTGTGAATGTTGGGACCGGGGCTGTAATGTTCAACGCCGCGCATAACGGGCAGCGGGAAACCGTTGGGCAGTCCTTCGCGTTTGCTGATGTACGTGATGACGTCCTCGCGGAAACCGTCCACACCCATATCGAGCCAGAAACGCATTATGCTCTTGACTTCTTCGCGTACTGCGGGGTTGTCGTGGTTGAGGTCGGGTTGTTCGACCGCGAAAAGATGGAGATAGTACTCCCCTCTCTGTTCGTTCCACTCCCAGCCGTCACCGGGGAAGGTCGCCATCCAGTTGTTGGGGAACTTTTTGCCGTCCTTGCCTTTGCCGGGACGCCATATGTAATAATCTTTGTATTCGGGGTCACCCGCCGCGCTCTTCTTGAACCATTCGTGTTGGTCGGACGTATGGTTGACGACCAAATCCATGACGACTTTGAGTCCGCGTTCGTGCGCGCCGTCGAGAACGGCCTTGAAGTCTTCCATCGTGCCGTACTCGGGAGCGATGTTTCTGTAATCGGCGATGTCGTATCCGTAGTCTTTCTGCGGCGAGACGTAAAGAGGAGAAAACCATATGGCGTCAACTCCCAGACTCTTGATGTAATCCAGCTTGGACAGTACGCCTTTAAGGTCGCCTATACCGTCGCCGTTGCCGTCGCAGAAACTTCTCGGCCATATCTGATAAACGGACAATTCTTTGAACCACGTTTTTTTCATAATTCTCTCCTGTGAGGGACAGTCGCCCCGTGTTAATGCGAGTTAATAATAACAACTTTTTACGATATATTCAAGGGGTTTACGTTTCGTTTGTTGCCATTAACGTATCATTTTTGAGGTTTTTCGCATTCGCAGGCAAATAAAACGCGCCCCGACAATCGGGACGCGTCGATTTGTTGCGTTTGCGACGGAGTCGCGGTGTTATATGCGGTGCAATTTCGGTTTCGAAACCGCACTTCGCTTTATTCTTCCGCGGGAGTTTCCTCGGTTTCGGTTGCCGCAGTCTCTACGGTTTCCGCCGCCGCGGGGGCTTCTGCATTTTCCGTTGCTACGGGGTTGCCGTTTTCGTCGTATTCCGTTTCGTCCTCTTCCTCGTGAGGCGTGAGCGCGATGGACACGACTTTGGCTTTCTCGTCTTTCAGTTTCATTATGCGCACGCCTTGCGTCGCTCTGCCTATCTTGGAGATTTCCTCGGCTTGTACGCGAATGATTATGCCGCTGTCCGTAATCATCATGACGTCGGTATCGGCGGGTATGACTTTAAGTCCCGTGAGGTCGCCAGTCTTGTCGTTGAACACGCCCGCTTTGACGCCTTTGCCCGCTCTTCCCTGCAACGGATAATCGGATATGCTGCTGCGTTTACCGTAACCGTGCGACGTGATGGTGAGGATTTCGCAATCGTCCTGAACGACCGCAAGGTCAACCATATGTGCGCCTGCAGGCAGTTTCATGGACTTGACGCCCATTGCCGTTCTTCCCGTCGGACGAATGTCTTTCTCGTGGAATCTTATGCAATAGCCTTCGCTGGACGCCATGATAAGCTGGTTGTTGCCGTTGGTGAGGACGGCTTCGATGAGTTCGTCGTCTTCCGCAAACTTGATTGCGATTTTGCCGTTACGTTTAATAGACGCGAACTCTTCGAGCGGGGTCTTCTTGATGAGTCCGTCTTTGGTTGCGAGCATGAGGAAGTAACCTTCTCTCTCCTCCGGCAGAGGAAGCATTGCCTGAACCTTTTCGCCCGGTACGAGTTGCAGCAGATTGATGATTGCGCGACCGCGGGACGTCTTGCTTGCCTCGGGGATTTCGTATCCTTTCATCGTGAACACTTTGCCGAGGTTGGTGAAGAACATAAGGTCCTGATGCGTGTTGCTGACGAAAATGTGTTCGACAAAGTCGTCGTCCTTCGCCTTATGCGCCGTAACGCCCATTCCGCCGCGTCTTTGAGAACGGTATTCGGCAACGGGCAGACGTTTGATGTAGCCGCCGTGAGTCATCGAAACGACGATGTCTTCCTTGTCGATAAGGTCGGCAATGTTGATTTCGGAATAGTCGTAGCTGAGTTCGGAACGTCTGGGCGTACCGTACTTCTCCTTGATTTCGCTAAGTTCGGTAACGATGATTTCCTTGACCGCTTCTTCGGAACCGAGGATACGTTTGTATTCCTTGATCTCCGCCTGTTTCTGTTGCAGTTCTTCGTTGATTTTCTCGACTTCGAGTCCGGTCAGTCTTTGCAGGCGCATTTCGAGGATTGCAACCGACTGCTTTTCGCTGAGCAGGAAACGCTCCATCAAATTGTCGATTGCGTCCTGTCTGTCCGCGCTCTTTTTGAGCAGTTCGACGACTTCGTCGATGTTTGCAAGCGCAATTGCCAGACCGTTGAGAATATGCTCTCTTTCTTCGGCTTTTTCGAGGTCGAACTTCGTGCGGCGGACGATGACGTCTTCCTGATGCGCGATATAATATTCGAGTATCTGTTTGAGGTTGATGATTTTCGGAACGCCGTCAACCAACGCAAGCAGAATAATGGAATTGCCGACTTGCAGGTTGGTTTGTTTGAAGAGCTGATTGAGTACGACCTGCGGGTTGTAGTCCTTCTTGATTTCGATGACTATGCGCATACCCGTACGGTCGGTTTCTTCGCTGATGTCCGAAATACCTTCGAGTCGTTTGTCCTTGACCTGGTCGGCGATGTTCTCTATGAGTTTCGCTTTGTTGACCTGATAAGGAAGTTCGGTGACGATAATGCGGCTCTTGCCGTTGGGGAGCTCTTCGATTTCCGTTCTTGCACGGAGAACCGCTCCGCCCTTGCCCGTGCGGTACGCCTGACGTATTGCCGCTCTGCCGAGCACAAGTCCCGCCGTCGGATAGTCGGGCGCGGGAATGTATTCCATAAGGTCGTCGACTTCGAGTTCGGGGTTGTGGATAAGCGCGATTGTGGCGTCGATGACTTCGCCGAGGTTGTGAGGAGGAATGGACGTCGCCATACCGACCGCTATACCGTCCGAGCCGTTGACGAGCAGGTTCGGGAATCTGGACGGCAATACGACGGGCTGTTCGCGCGTGTCGTCGAAGTTGGGATAGAAGTCAACCGTCTTTTTGTCGATGTCGCGTATCATTTCGAGCGCGATTTTGGACAGTCTGGCTTCGGTGTAACGGTATGCTGCGGGAGGGTCGCCGTCAACGGAACCGAAGTTACCGTGACCGTCGACGAGCGGGCATCTTATCGAGAAATCCTGCGCAAGACGCACCATTGCGTCGTAGACGGAGCTGTCGCCGTGAGGGTGATATTTGCCCAGCACTTCGCCGACGACCATTGCGCTCTTGCGGTAAGGCTTGTCGGGAGTGAGGTTGAGCTCGCTCATGGCGTACAGAATTCTGCGGTGAACGGGTTTCAGACCGTCGCGCACGTCGGGTATGGCACGCGACACGTTGACCGCCATTGCGTAGGATATAAAGGATTTTTTGAGTTCGTTCTCGACTTCTACGTTGACGATTTTGCTGTCGGCAAGATGTTCGAGATACTCTTTGTCTTTCTGGTTCATATTGCTCATATCGCGCCCCCTTAAATGTCAAGGTCTTCGACCAGTTTGGCGTTCTCTTCGATGAACGCGCGGCGGAGTTCGGGTTGCTCGCCCATCAAAACGGTGAACATTTCGTCCGCGGAAATCGCGTCTTCCATGCTCACGCGCAGGAGCGTGCGGCTCTTGGGGTCCATTGTCGTTTCCCAAAGTTGTTCGGGGTTCATTTCGCCGAGACCTTTATAGCGTTGCAGGTCGAAACCTTTTCTGCCGTTCTCCTCGTAGAACGCATTGAGTGCCTCGTCGTCGTAGAAATACCATTCCTGTTTGCCGCGCGAAACCTTGTAAAGAGGCGGTTGCGCGATGTAAACGTGACCGTTTTCGATGAGCGGACGCATAAAGCGGAAGAAGAACGTGAGCATCAGAATGCGGATATGGCTTCCGTCGACGTCGGCATCCGTCATGCAGATGATGCGGTCGTAACGGAGCTTGCTCTCGTCGTAATCGGCGTTGATTCCGCAACCGAACGCGGTTATCATGGCTTTGATTTCTTCGTTTTCGAGAACTTTGTGAAGTCTTGCTTTTTCGACGTTCAGGATTTTGCCGCGAAGAGGAAGAATTGCCTGGAATCTGCGGTCTCTGCCCTGCTTCGCGCTGCCGCCTGCGGAGTCACCCTCGACGAGATAAATTTCGCATGCTTTGGGGTCTTTGTCCGTGCAGTCTGCAAGTTTGCCGGGAAGAGTTGTGGATTCCAGCGCGGATTTGCGTCTTGCGGTCTCTCTGGCCGCTCTTGCGGCTTCTCTCGCCCTCTGAGCCGTGATGGTCTTCAAAATGAGTTCCTTGGCTTCTCTGGGATGTTCTTCGAGATAAGTTCCCAGTCCTTCGCCGACGCTCTTCGCAACCGCCGCACGCATGCTGCTGTTGCCGAGTTTGGTCTTGGTCTGTCCTTCGAACTGCGGTTCGGCAAGTTTGACGGAAATGACGGCGGTAAGACCTTCTCTTACGTCTTCGCCCGTGAGTTTGTCCGCCTCTTTCAGAATGCCCGCTTTCTTGCCGTAGTCGTTGATAACCTTGCTGAGCGCGGACTTAAACCCTTCGAGGTGTGTGCCGCCTTCTTCGGTGTTGATGTTGTTGGCAAACGCAAGGATTGTGTCGGTGTAGCTGTCGTTGTACTGCATCGCGACTTCGATTTCGCTGTCAACATAAGTCGCGTCGAAATAAATGACGTTTTCGAAAATGGTTTCCTTGTTCTTGTTCAGGCTTTCGACAAAGGAAACGATACCGCCTTCGTAACAGAAAACCTCTCTGCGCTCGGGGGTGACGCGCTGGTCCGCGATTTCGATTGTAAGACCTTTGTTGAGATACGCGAGTTCTCTCAAACGGGTTTTCATCGTATCGTAGTTGAAATCCAGCGTTTCGAAGATGTCGCCGTCGGGGTAGAACGTAATTGTCGTGCCCGTCGTGTCCGCGTCGCCGATTACGGCAAGGGGACGTTCGGCTACGCCGCGGTTGAAACGTATGCGGTAAAGTTTTCCGCCCTGACGAACTTCGGCAACAAGCCATTCGGAAAGCGCGTTGACGCAGGACACGCCCACGCCGTGCAGACCGCCCGAGATTTTGTAGCCGCCGCTGCCGAACTTACCGCCTGCGTGCAGTTTGGTAAGAACGACTTCGACCGCCGATTTGCCTTCTTTTTCGATTATGCCGACGGGAATACCTCTGCCGTTGTCGGTGACTCGGACGGCGCCGTCGGGAAGAATTTCGACCGTGATATGGTTGCAGTAACCTGCAAGAGCTTCGTCGATAGAGTTGTCCACTACTTCCGTCACGAGATGATGAAGACCTCTCGCGTCGGTGGAGCCGATGTACATTCCGGGGCGTTTCCTTACCGGGTCGAGCCCTTCGAGAACCTGTATATCGGTCTCGTTATAGCTGTGTCTGACTTCTTCCATAGTTCCTCCTGAATTAAGTAAAACTATATAATTTACATTAATAAATAATATATCAATATAAATAGTTGAGAGTATTATATCATTGCACGCGCGCAAAAGCAACTTAATCGGCAAACTTTTTCGCCGACGGGCGCGCCTGACGCCCCGTAATGAGCTTTAAGGCGCGCCAATGCCCCAACATATGGCGTTGCCTTGCGGCGGCTTAAACAAGATTTAGTGGCTTTTGAGCCGTATCGGAAGACTTTTTCGCCGTTTTTCTTTTTTAATGTTTCGGATTGCTTAAAAATCCGCGCGAATTTCGGGCATTGCGCCAACTACATTGACAATTTTCGACAAAAGGCGTATTGTTTAGTCGGATTATGAAAACTGCGGGAAAATTCAATGTCTTCGCGGCGGTTTTGCTCGTCGCAATTATCTCGGTCGTCTGCGTTACGGCGACGCCGTTTGCCACATCCTTAACTTCCGTTTTTGCGGAAGCGCTGCTCTCTCCGTCCGTTTCGGAAAACTCTTATGACGGCACGATTCTTCTTTCCTGGTCGCCCGTAGCGGGCGCGGAAACCTACACCGTGTACGTCAACGGTAATTCCGTCGTTTCCCTGCCTTCGGTGCTTACGTCGTTTGACCTGACCTCCGTTTTCGTTGTCGGCGGGAACTATCTTATAGAAGTCGCAGCCCTCGCGGGAGGCGTGGAAACAGCCCGCGAAAGCGTATCGTACGACCATTTCGTCACACTCCAATCTCCCGACGGACTTGCCGTCGAAGACGGAAAACTCGTATGGCAAGCCGTTGCGGGCGCAGACCGCTACGCCGTCAGCCTTAACGGCATTGACGTGTGCACGACGGAGTCGCTTTTCATCACTTTGTCGAACTACATCGGAATGACGGGCGACTACACCGCGAGAATAATCGCCATATCCGACTCCGAGTTTTACGAGGACTCCGCGCCCGCAATACTCACTTTCCGCCACGTAATGCCGCCCATTCCTCTCTTCACTCTCGAACTTTCGAAAGTCGGCACTCAATATCTTCTCAGCTGGCCAAAATACGCCGAACACGCAGACGCGACATACCGCTATTACGTGACCGTCGACGGAGTTGCCCAAGACCCCGTGGACACCGAGTCCAACTGTGTTTCCGTAAACCACCTGATTAACGGCGACGGGACGTACGCATTTTCAGTCGCGGCAGTCAAAGAAGGCGTTGCAAGCCGCTATTACACCCGCGTTTTCCGTATAACCGACGGTATGGTGACCGCAATATGAAAAAGAAACTCATTATATCCGCACTTTCGGCGACGCTTCTTTTGCTGTGCCTGATTTCGCTTTGCGCCTGTTCCCAAGACATTACGGATATCCCCGAAAGCAAAGGTCTTTATCTTTCCGGAATAATAACCGAAAACAACGCTCCTCTCGCGGGCGTTACCGTATTTGTCAACGACAAGAAAGAAACCGTTTCGGACGCCAACGGCGTATTTTCATTGAGCGGACTGTCGCGCGGCGACGAAATCGAATTTGCGGCGGAAGGATACGAATTTTCACCCGCGGAGTACACCGTCGAAAAGTCAGTGTACGACCTGAACGTCTACGCTACGAAATCCGAAGAACCCAATCCGCCTGACCCTGACCCAGATCCAGACCCCGACCCCGATCCAGACCCAGACCCCAATCCTGATCCTGATCCTGAACCCGAGCCCGAGCCCGAACAGTTGAGTGCGCCCGATAAAGGCGTGCCCGTTTACAGCGGCAGGGGCAACGTTCTGTCTTTTGCCGTCGACTCCCGTTCGGAAACGTTTGTTCTTACACTCGCAACCAAAACATTCAAAACCGAAATCGTATCTTCACTTTCGGAAAACACGGTGACGGTCGGCGAATATTCCTTTGCCGTAACCGTTTCACCGTCCGAAAACGCCGCAAAAACAGCGGTTTCCGTAGACGTAACCGCACTTACGGAAGGCAGAAACATAACCCTTTCCGTCAAAGTTTCTTCTTCCGCAGAAGATTTCCTGTCCTCGGTCACAACCGTATCGAGAGCAACGTTTATCAACATACCCCCGCGCATAGACAAGCCCGTTTACGAAAACGGTCAACTCAGCTGGACGGTTGCGGATATGCCCGATGAAGTCGTATACGCGATTATGGTCGAAGGCGTGACGATAACGACAACCGACCTGACAAGCGTTGACGTATCCGAATACTCCGACAGATTTACGGCTGGCGCACGTGTCACCGTAGCGGCAATGACCGACGGAATGAACATCGCGGTTTCGGAAATACTTGTCATTTGAATTTCGTAAGAGCATATTGCTCTGCAGTTTGTACACTCTATACATTGCACCCTGTTTTTCGATTTGTCCGCATTAATTCCGCAACCCGAAACACTGCCCGATTTTTGTTTGGGACGATTGTGTTTTCCCGATTTTTCAGTTGGCTATAAAACCGTTCGCAACTACAAACAGCACAAAAAAAGACCCGCGGCTTGCGGGTCTTTTTCCAGGGGGAAGGATGAATTATCGACATATATGACGGTTCATCGGGCAAAATCGCACGCTGAACGCTGTTTTCTGTTATTCAATGGCAATGTTCTTCTTGCCTTCGGGTTTCTTTTCCTCTTTCTTGGGCAGGGTAACGGTAAGCACGCCTTTGTCGTATTTTGCCTTGATGTCGCTCTCTTCGGTGTCGCCGATGTAGTAGCTTCTCTGGCAAGATACACTGCGCTCTTTTCTCACGTAACGGTGTTCTTCTTTGCCGCTCTCTTCTTTTTCTTTCTTCTCGGCACGAATAGTCATATAACCGTTTTCGACATCGATGTTGATATCTTCTTTGTCGAAACCGGGCATTTCGACGTCGAGTTCGTAAGCGGTCGCGGTTTCCTTGATGTCGGTCTTCATCGAATCGAGTTTCTCGTCGTAAAACAGCGGACGGAAGAAATCGTCAAACGCGTCTCCGAAAAAGTCGAGGGGATGATTGTTGTTGTATCTGGTAATATAATTCTTCATAATTTGCACACTCCTTTCAGTTTTTTGTCGGGGCGTATTTTCTGCGCTGGCAGTCTATCTGTTTGACTGTTAGCACTCTCGCCCTTTGATTGCTAACATTGTAGCACATTCTTTCCCCGTGTCAATAGTTTTTGCAAAAAATTTTTATTTTTTTCGCAAGACCGTGCAAATTTTCAAAAGTTTTAACGCTCTGCCCATGGGCGGAATATATTGGCACTATGCAAAATCTGAATTCGGCAAAAAGGTATTTCGGAACGGACGGCATACGCGGAGTTTACGGTGAAGACCTCACCGACGGGCTTGCAATGCTTGTGGGCAACAGCCTCGGTCATTCGGCAAAAGGCGGGCTTGTTGTTGTCGGTAGGGACAACCGCACAAGCGGCGAAAATCTGTCCCGCGCGCTCGGAGAAGGCGTACTTGCCGCGTCGGGCAACGTCCTCGACGTCGGGATTGTTCCCACCCCTTGCGTGGCGTACGTTACGGCAAACACGGGCGCGGCGTTCGGAGTTATGCTCAGCGCGTCGCACAATCCCGCACGCTACAACGGAATCAAAATTTTCGGTGCGGACGGCAAAAAGCTCGGGCGCGAGCAGGAAATAACAATCGAAAAGCACATTTCGGAAGCAAAGCTCTGTTATGCGCACACACGCGGAAACGTTCTGCCCGTTGCCGGCGCAATAGACTGTTACAGCGAAATGCTGCGGTCGGTCGGACGGCTTGACGGGCTGAAAGTCGTTCTCGACTGCGCAAACGGCGCGGCAACGGATTTTGCCCCTACCGTATTTTCGTCGTTGGGGGCGGAGGTAGTAACGACGGGCAACTCCCGCGACGGCAACCTCATAAACGACGGTTGCGGCGCTCTGCACCCCGAAAAACTGTGCCGCGAAGTCGTGCGCAACAACGCCGATATGGGGCTTTGTTTCGACGGCGACGCCGACCGCGTAATAGCCTGCGACGAAAAAGGCAACGTCGTAAACGGCGACCAGATTATTTTCATTCTCGCCCGCGCACTTAAAACCGCGGACGCCCTGCCCTTTTCAACCGTCGTCGGCACTTTGCACACGAATATGGGCGTCGAAGCAGACCTCAAAAATCTCGGCATAGACCTTGTTCGCACCGACATCGGCGACCACAACGTTATCCGCCGAATGTGCGACGCGGGGTTGTCGCTCGGCGGTGAACAGTCCGGACACATAATCCTGCGCGACTTCTCGCAGACGGGCGACGGCATACTCGCAGGCGCCTTTCTCGCGCGCAAAGTCAAGGAAAGCGGCAAACCGCTGTCCGCGCTCAACGACTGCAACCTCTATCCCCAGTCGAACACCGAAATAATAACCTGCAACAAAGAGAAAATCGCCCGCGACAAAACCTTGCTCCGATATGTCGAAACAGTGGAAGATATGCTGGGCGACAGCGGACGGGTTATGTTGCGCCCGAGCGGCACGGAAAGCAAGCTTCGTATAATGGCGGAAAGCAAAGACGATTTTCTTGCGCGGTTTGCCGCACGGAGTATCGAACTGTTCATTCGCAACAACTATGAACTCAACTGACCCGCCGATACGGTTACACCGCCCGAACATCACCTGCTCTACTGCGATAAACACCGTAGTCACGCAACAGATACACAACCGATAATTACCTGTGGATAAAACAAATAAAATAGGTAACACCCGCCGCGACTTTCCTCGCGCAAAATAATAAACAAATCTTCACAAAACCGATAAACAAAAACCGAACGAAACACCCGAACAAACAAATAAAACGCCGACGCAACCCGCGTCGGCGTTTATGTTTTCTCATCATTTTCACTTGTCTTTTTTGTCTTTCTGCGCTTTCAGCTCTTCGCCGAGAGCGAGCAAATAGTCGCGCATTTTTCCGTCAAACCGCCTGAGTCCGAGTTCGACGTTTGCTTGCAAAAATCCGAACTTATCGCCGATATCGTATCTTGTTCCCTCAAAATCGTACGCATAAACCCCTTTTTCTGTCAACAAGTCTATTGCGTGCGTAAGATACTTTTCGCCTCTGAATACGGGCGCGCGGTTGATTGCGTCGTAAATGTCGAGCGTGAGTATATATCTTCCGAGACTGCTCAAAGTGGACGGCATATTGTCGGGAGAAGGTTTTTCTATGATGCCAAGCACTTCGGTAAGTCTGCCGTTCTCCGCGCCTTTCTTTATAACCGCGTACTTTGCCGCTTCTTCGGGCGGTCTGTTCTGAACTCCGAGAACGGTGCGCCCCGTCTGTTCGTACGCTTCGATAAGCTGTTTGAGACAAGGTTTGCCGCCGTCGTTGATTACGACGTCGTCACCGTACATAACCGCAAACGGTTCGTCGCCCGTAAACTCTCTTGCAAGGCTTACCGCGCCCGCCGTTCCGTCCGCCCATGCCTCCGTCAAGGCCGAACCCGCCGTTCCGTCCGCTACGTCCTGATAAACAAAGGAAAATTTAACTCTTCGCAACAGCGCGTTGAGGTCGCGCTCCGCGACGCTGTGTTCGCATTCGGCAGAAAAATAATGTTTGATTACGTCCTTTTCGCGGCTTATTATAATGAGTATTTCTTCGATGCCGCTTGCCGCGGCCTCTTCCGCCACATACTGCAAGGCGGGGCGGTCGATTATCGCCAGCATTTCTTTGGGTATGGCTTTTGTCACGGGCAAAAACCGCGTTCCGTGACCCGCCGCAGGTATAACCGCTTTTCTGACTTTCTGCATTCGCCCCCTCCTGTTCACGACTTTCCCGATACGGTTCGTTCGGTTTTGCCTTTTATTATATTCTATACATTTCCGCGCTCTTTTGCAATAAGCAATGCACCTCAATTCGCAACACCGCGAAATTTTGTTTTGTCGGCACTTCGGATTTTTGGACAAAATTCAACTTTTTGAACATAATAGTAGTACAATACTCAGACGGGTATTGTAGGAATACCGTTTATAAGGTATAATCAAGCGCGGCAAAACTATGAAAAAATGTCTGATTGTCATAAACAATATGAGCGGCCGCTCCGCGAAAATAGACGAAACCAAACTCCGCGAAAAATTTTCCGCGGCGTACGATGTTTCCGTCGTAAGAATAACGGAACAAGATGACGTTTGGTCGCCCTGCGGGTACGACCTTGTCGTCGCTTGCGGCGGCGACGGAACGTTCAACCGCGCGCTGAACGCATGTGCGGAATGCGGCGTAAACCTCATATATTACGGCTTCGGAACGTTCAACGAATGCGCAAAAGCAAAAGGCACCCGTCACGGAGAAAGCGAATTTATCCGCCTGTACGAATACGCCGAAGCAAACGACCGATATTTCGGGTACGTCGCAGCGGCAGGGTCGTTCACTCCCCTCGGATATGTTGTTGACATCCGCAAAAAACAGAAAATGGGCGTTCTTGCCTATCTTCTCGAAGTCGTAAAACAATACAAAGTCTACCGCATACCCGCCGAAATCGAAGCCGACGGCGAAACGTTCAAAGGGGACTATACCCTCATTATGGCAATCGACTCAATGCGCTGTTTCGGGTTCCGTTTCAACCGTCTTTACCGCGCCGACGACGGCAAGGTGCACTTGTTGCTGGTCAAATCTCCGCGCGTCCGCGGGCTACTCGGCAAAATCGCAATCTTTTTCCCGCTTTTCCGCGCGTTCTTTATGGGCTTCGGCAAAGAAGTTCACGGCGACAAACTGGTTTTCAAATCCGTTTCCGACCTCAAAATCAAACTCTTCGCCCCTGAAACTTTCGACGTTGACGGCGACGCGGTGAACTTTGCGGGAGACGTTTTTATCCGCGTCAGAAAACCTGCCAACGAAGTTTACATCGGCGACTTCGAACGCATGAACTGACACTTACCGCCACCACACAGGACAACAAAAAAGCACCCGTTTTCGGGTGCTTTCGCTTTCTTCAAATCTGTCTGTCAATAATCGGACAACTTTTCTTATTTTTCGGAAAACAAAAATTATTCTTCGCTTTCGTTTTCGTCGCTTTCCGCTTCTGCATCGACATCAGACGTCGCGTCGTCTTTGTCCACATTGTCGGCAGCGGTTTCAGGTGCGGTTGCCGTCACGTTTTCATCGTTTGCCGCAACTTCATCTGCTTCTTCCGCTTCGTCTCCACCGTTTTCCCATGCGGAAATGTCGAGTTTTGCGGCGGCTTCTTTATCAAGAATAACCAGCACGTCCGGGTGTTTTCTCAACGCAACAGCGGGACAAGACGTATCTTCGCGTCCGCGCAACATAGAAAAGACCGCGTCAGCTTTATTTTCGCCCGTTGCAAGCAAAATTATTTTCTTTGCCGTGAGAATTTCGTTGATACCCATTGTCAACGCATAATTAGGCACAAGCGCGGGATTTTTAAATGCCGCGGCGTTGTCCGCTCTGGTCTTTGCCGTAAGGTTTGCAATATGCGTGGGGGTGTCGGGCTTGGTGTAAGGCTCGTTAAACGCGATATGACCGTTTGCTCCTATTCCGAGTATCTGAATGTCGGCGGGATGTTCTTTTACAAACGCCGCATAATCCGCGCATTCCTTCTGCAAATCCTCTGCCATACCGTTGGGAATATGAGTGTTTTCGGGCTTGATGTCGATGTGCGAAAACAGATTGTCGCGCATAAATCTCGCAAAACTGCTCTTGTCTTTCGCGTCGACGCCGACATATTCGTCAAGATTTACGGCAACAACGTCTTTATAACTCGTACCGTTTTTCTTGTGGTCGTCGACCATTTTGGCATAAAGAGGTAGAGGCGTCGAGCCGGTCGCGAACCCGATAACTGCGTCAGGCTTGGCTTTCAGTACGTTTTTGATTTCGAAAAACGCTCTTTCGGCAAGTTCTGCACTGTTTCTGACGATGGAAATTCTCATATTATCACCTCTCGTTTAACCATTTTACCACGTTCGGCGTTTTGTTGCAACAAATATTTACGCGCCTATCACGCGCCCATTACGCGCCCGCAAAACACATCACCCATGCACCACTCCCGCAATTCATCTCTCCGTGCCAAATATTAGTTTTACGTGCTTTTCTCTACACGCTCTACTTAAAAGCCGTCTTTACGCACCATCACTTTATTATATCTGCTCTTTATCACATCTGCCTAACGCCATTTGAGTACACCACAAATTGTCACTCCACCGCCCCCCCCTCTTCGCAAGACAGTCGTGTAAATCACACGCTCCGCCACACACTCAATGACCAACTTACTCCACATCTCAACACTTTTGCACCGCGCACTCTATTCTCGTAACCAACGCAACCTAGCGGTCAACGTGCATTACGCGCCGCACGTCGAAACTCAATTTGTTTAGCACCTCTCTTTTATATGTTTATTGATATCGTTCAATATATTGTTTTGCAACTATACAGCCTTTCTGTTTCTCCCGAAACTCGCAAACAAAGCATATACAAAGCAAAACTTACCGAATATCAACAAAAATACAATTTTGCGTTATCCACATTAAAACGCATAAAAACCGCACCACTATATAGGCGCATCTAAACCTCGCCGCAACTTGATACTGACTAAATCTGTTGCCATCGCACTAATTTATGAACAATTTTATAGCGCCGCTAAATCTTAATTTTACTCTGATTATTGTCTCACTACGCTCTATTTTTTACGCCGTTCACTAAAAATCGTTTGACGCTAGACTTTAAAAACACATGACAACAGCGTTATGACGACAGCATTTACAGCATATTCAAGCCTAAAATGAGCACACACTCATTAATTCATCGCTTTGCAATATGCTTATTTTCAATAAAACAAACCTTTATCGCGCCCTACACCTTTATACCTCATGGTAAAATCATCACTTACATATATCTTGGGTACATTTTTACGCAGCGCGTTACATCTGTCGCTAAGCGAGCTTTCGTCAGCGCTTCAATAAGAACTCAACAATCAAAACAGCTAAATTTGCACAATATAAAGGCTTTTTCTTATTGAAATAAGCATTTTCAGACAGCAAAATTACTGTCTATTTTTCATATCACATAAAATCAACTGGATAGTTCGCACACAACTCCGCTCAGTCGGCATCTAAACGGCACCTAAAAAGGCAAAATTATCGCCGCATTATCCTGGACAAACAAAACCCTTGTCTAATCTGCTTAAATCAACCAAAAATATACGTCCAACCAACACTTCGTCATAAAACAAAGCATTTTACAAGCATTTTGGCAAGCCAAATTGCTTAAAAACCTAGATTTTCTGCCGCTTTCTTAGCATTCCACACACAAATCAAGTCATACAGCCATACAATTGTGAAACACACCAAAAATACAGAGAATTTTGTGTAACATTTCGCTTGAAAAAATTTGGAAGAAAGACACAAAATTTTTCTATAATTTTTACACGGGGAAAGAGTGAAAAATTATTTTTCGCACCGATTTTACCTGAAATCGCCATCATTTTAACGTCAAAATCCCCACTATTTAGTAGAATTTTTCAAGGTTTTGCCTCGTTTTCGGTTTCACGTGAAACGGCACGCCAATTTTTTTTGTTTCACGTGAAACTAATAAATTATGGTTAATTTTATATTTGATAACTGCTTGTTTATGAGTAATATCGACCCGTAAGTATTGCATTGCGATCAAAAAGCCCAACTTCGCAACTCTCGCTTCTCATGCAACATCCATCGATAACAATATCTTCGGTTTTTGTCGTATTAAATCGACAACAGCAGCGCACTCGGCCTTTGTTCAATTAACATTGTCTTGATTGTGATATACCCAAAATCTCTCTGTTTACTGGATATTTTGCTGTGTTTCACGTGAAACGTTGCATTTTTATATTAATTCTTTATGCTTTTTGCCCGAGATCATTGTTTGCCTGCGAGAAATTTTGTGTGCGTTCTGCACTTAATCACCATATGTCTTGTTGGTTTGTTTGTCGGACCATTCTTTATGTTAATATGATGTCGGCCGTTTTTTGTATTAACCTGTTCTGAATGTGATGGCTCAGGCGTTTCTACAGATTTCCAATAAACCCTGCATAATTCTTGCAGTTTGTTTTCTGTGTGTGTTTGTCTTTGATGTCAAAATGCATGTTGTCTGTTGAGTCCGAAAAGAATTTGTCGAAATCGCGTTGACTATTTTGATTCCGCAGCTGTTTATTGTGAGGCAATACCTATCCTATAAACCAGCAATTCTTTTGTGATTTTTCTGGATCTTGCGATTTTATGGTTTGTAAACGTCTATAATTCTTTCTTTTGCAAAACCATTGGCTCTTTTGCTGGTCATGCAAACCTATCTGCCGCAACGTTGAGATTGATTTGCCAGGATCAGGACAGAGTTTTGTTTATCTGAATAACGACATTGCAGTGTGATATATACTAGGCTTGTAACTCTTATAATGCATATTTTCCTTGTGCCGATTGTTTTAACTGGCGGCTGTTACATTTCAATGCCTTTTAGCGGATTTATCGAGCTTGTAAAAACGAATTTTACGAGCTATGCATTGACGTGGCATTAGGCGCTTTTCGGATATATACGGTTCTTTTCCACACTAAACATAGACATTTTGTCGATATGGCATTATAATATCGATACAAACACAACAATACCGTGTCAAACAATCAAAAATTAATCCTGATTTGCTTCATTGCTTGGGTGCCGGGTTATCCACATTGAAAATGGTTGATGGTTTACGCTTGGACGGTGTTTACGGGGTTTTGAGCATAAGATGTCGACAACAGCAAAATAGACTTTTTTTGTGGGTCTGGTTTTTTTCGAGTCGATAATACACGAGCTCAATAAGCAGCAGAATATGATGATTAAATCGTAAAACCGATATAGGCGGAGAGCTGCAAAAAGTGTGCGCATGATGATTTGAGCGATGACTGATCAACAAAAACAACGACAGGAGATATGCGGATATTATGAGCGGAAAAAATAATTTGCAAACAAAGACAAACAAAGAAAAGATGATTGCGGGGGAATTTTACAATCCCATCGACAAAAGACTGTTGTTCGACAGAACACGCGCACGTTGCCTGGCGGACCGATTTAACAAAACGCACGCATGGAACATATTGCGCCGCACACATCTTATAAAAAGATTGTTCCCGAACGGCGGAAAAGGAGCATTTTTTGAACCGTCAATCCGAGTTGAATACGGATACAACGTTACATTCGGCAAAAACTTCTACATGAATTTCGACTGTCAGCTCCTGGATGCTGCACCGATAAAAATCGGCGACAACGTGATGTTCGGCCCCAGAGTTACCGTGGCGACGCCTTGCCATCCCTTTGTTGCAGACGAAAGGATTGCGCATAAATACGAAGACGGCTTCCATGACTGGGAATATGCAAAACCCGTCGAAATAGGCGATAACGTCTGGATTGCCTCAGGGGTAACGGTTTGCGGAGGCGTAAAAATCGGCAGCAATTCGGTTATTGCCGCAGGAAGTGTTGTCGTCCGAGACATTCCCGAGGGCGTTTTGGCCGCCGGCGTACCTTGTAAGGTTGTTCGCAAAATTACCGACGAGGACAGAATGTTTGAAAAACACGGCATAAAACCGCCTTGCAAGAACTGATTAAGCTTACCTCAAAATGCGTTCTCGATGTCTATCTAATTTGAGGTCAAGACCTTTATAGTGGTAAAACGGTTTTGGCAATCTGGACATTATAATGTAGACAACAAAACCGATGCGATGTTTTACTGATTTATAAAAAAGCTGTGAAATAAATTTTAACAGAAAAATAAAAAGCACCGATAAAATAAACAACAAATCGGAGAACAATATGAATTATACAATTGTTAACTTAAATGAATGGAGTAGGGAAAGTCTTTTCAAATTTTATATAGATAAAATGCGCATCGTTATGAGTCTTACTGTCGATGTGAACGTAACCAACTTAAGAGCGTATTCAAAGAAGAACAATCTCAATTTTTATCCTTTGATGTTGTGGGTTGTATCAAAGATTATCAACTCTCACGATGAATTTAAGTATAGTTGGGATGATGTCGGAAATCTTATAAAATGGGATTTTGTGTCCCCTTTTTACACTGATTTTCATGCCGATGACGAAAATTTTGTCAAAATGGTTACGGAGTATTCAGCTGACCTTTTTGAATTTTGCAGCAGAGTTGACAAAGACAGACAACTTCACAAAAACGAGCGAGCTATTTTAGTTAATCAACCGCCGAATTTTTTTGATGTGTCTTGCTTGCCGTGGATAAAATACTCCCATTTTGACATTCACGTTTTTGACGAGGGAAAATTTCTCGCTCCTGTAGTCACTTGGGGTAAATTTGAAGAAAAGGACGGCAAACTTATCATGCCGCTTACCATGAACATTCACCATGCGGTTGCTGACGGTTTCCATCTGTCAAGATTTTTCAACGAAGTACAAGAATTGGTGGATTCTTTGAACTAAGAAACATACATAAGCAACATACAATTGATTAAAAAATAAAACGAGCAAAGCATCTCAATCTTTGCTCGTTTTTTATTCTTATAAACTTTGCTGTTTGTCTGTGCGGTTTTTTTTGTATTATATAGTTTCTAATAAATGTTCATTTCTAATTCTCCAAGGCTATTGATTTTCAATGCGGGGATTTGATGACCGTTATACCGCTTTACCATTATAAAAAATTTTGCGCGGTGGTGGTGAATTTCTATGTGTGAGATGCTAATGGAGCAAGGGCGTGCTGTGCGCAGTAAAAGGGGGTAGGGGACAAGCACAAGGGAGAGTGTGGTGATTCGGGGTTGTGTGTAGGCGGTCAAGAAAATCGGTTATTCTCTTTGATCGCGCTTGCGCTGTAAAAACCGTTGTTACTGTTTGCTTTCTGCAATTTGCTGCATAAGTGATTTCAGCTCTTTTATAAATACGCTTACGTGATATCCGTCGCATGCGGCATGATTTACCTGTATTGCAAGCGGCATGATTATACGATTGCCTTCCCGATAATATTTGCCCAGCGTGAATATCGGAAGCAAAAATTTATATTGATTTTCAATATTGAGAGTAAAAGACGAAAATGTTTCCCATGGTATCATGGATACGGGTATAGCGTTTTCCGGCGGAGCGGGTTTTGCATCAAACTGTTTTTTGTTGCCATACTCGGCCATATCTTTGTCGTAACGTACGCAAAACTCGTCGATGTCGTCGGTGTATTCCGTCCACACATTGGAAAAAGTTTCGGTATCTTTATGAAATACTGTATAACACGGTAAAACTTTATCAAAATATGCCGCGTTGCCGTCTTTATCCGTCGTCGTTCTGAACTCTTTATGACGGTTTGCAATGTTGGTTATTAGATAAAGCATTGTAGGGTACAACTTTCGCGACGTACCTACAATTCCCGTAATGTCGAGAATTGTTGTAAATGCGAAAGTGCAGGGATTTGTTGTGTAATAATGATGAAAATGCTCCTTTCTCGCCCAGGTTTCATCAAATAGCGTGTATGACGGCATTATTAATTATATTTATGTTTGTCTATATTTGCTTTTTTATGTGTTGCGTATTTATTGTTGTTTATTTTACAGCGTTGCCGGTGGAAGCGGCGCAATTTTGAGGTCGGACAGCGCATTGAGCACATAAGGCAAGAGTTCTTCGTATTTGGAAAGACCTTTTTCGAGAACTTCACCGAAACTTTCCGTTGCTTCTTCGTCGGCACCGTCCGACACTACCTTCATAGAAAATACGGGAATTTCGTTGCGTTCTGCGGCAAGGCAAATCCCCGCTATTTCCATTTCGCAAATATCGGCGTCGAACGTTTCGCGCAGGAATTTTTTGGTTGCGGAGTCGGCAACGAACTTGTCTCCGCTAGCCGCCGTTACCGTCCTCAACGGTTTAGGCAAAAGGCTTGATACTTTGTCGCGTATTGTTTTGTCTGTGACGAAGTACGGGCTGTCGTGTCCGTCGTAGCACCCGAGCACTGTTCCGTTGACGGCGGAGATGTCAAACTGGTGATGTACCGCGCGTTCTACAAGCACGAGTTCGCCGACTTTCAGGGCAGAGTTGAGCGAGCCCACAAAACCGAAGTTGAGCACTGCTTCTATATCAAAAAGGTCGGCAAGCAATTGAACCGCCATTGCGGCACGGATTTCGCCTATTCCGGACGTTGCAAGATATACCGTGTGTCCTTCCGCTTCAATTTGTCGGACAGTTACACCGGACACTGTAACTTCGGCAACAACGTTGCCCAGTTTCTGAAAAATCGGCAGGGTTTCTTCTGCCATTGCGGTTATAATTCCTATTCTCATAAACGCCTCCTTGTTTATGATATCACTTTATTCCGCACCGAACAATACACGCGTACCAATATTTTTTGCGCAATTTGACCGTCTGCGCAAAATCGGAGTTTATGGCCACGTTTTGACACTTCAAACAATCATTTTGGCGCGGCGCATTTTACTGTTGCTCCGTTTGCGTTTTTTCACCCGTACGCCTGCGCTCGGTTCGGTTGATTTATCTTTCGTTTGATGATATTATCTTTTTATGAAGTTCAACTGGAAACGTACCGTTCTTTGCTCTCTTGCTTTCGGCTGGATTTCCCTTTTCTGGGGGTCCTACGATTCCATTATGCAGTCCATAAACTACGACGTTTTCGGACTCAATTCCGTTTGGCACGGCGTCATTATCGCCGCGGACAATATCCTGGGTTTGATTCTTCTGCCGCTCTTCGGCAAGCTTTCGGACAAAGCCAAATCACCTTTCGGCAACCGAAAACCGTTTATAGTAATCGGCACGATTATTTCTATGATCGGTTTTATGGGCGTTTGCGTCTTTGCTTCGCTTGGAAAAAACTATTTCGTTCCGTTTATCATATGCCTTATGATTTGCCTTGCGGCTATGGCGGCGTATCGCAGCCCCGCATTGGCGCTTGTCCCCGACATAAATCCCGACCGTTTCCGTTCCGTGGCTAACGCTATCAGCAACATCGTATCCGTTGTGCTTACCGTCGTATCGATGCTGTACTTCTACGTATTCATGATGTTCGACGGCTACTATGCAATAGGGGCGGCGTTTGTGGTCACGACTTTCATAATGCTTATATGGTTCTGCTTTGCCGTGAAAGAACCCAAATTCAAAGCGGATATGCAGAAGGAATGCGAAATCGCGGCAGAGAAAGAACGTATCGACGCAGAGCAGAAGCGGCTTAACAACGAAATCAAAGACTCGTCGTTCGAGAATGTGGAAAAAGAGATAATGTTTTCAAAGAACCACGCGCTCGACGTCAAGTCGTTCACCGAGGACAGCCTTTTGCACCTTCCGTCATTCGACGCCGCACTAAGTCACGAGTATATAGCCCGCCGCCGTTTCGAAAAGAACGAACGGAGAACGGGCGCATTCGGCAAAACAAGCCTTCGCAATCACCGTTCGTTTTCGCGTTTCTGCATTCTTGCCGTTGTATTCTGTTTCTATATGACATACAACGCTCTGACGTCGAACTTTATCAAATATGCGGAGTATATCCTCGGTTTCCAGCAAAACGAAGCGATTATCCCGCTTATTCTGGCACAGGTTGCCGCAATGGTTGCATTCCCTCTTGCAAGTATCCTGTCCACGAAAATCGGAAGAAAATATACAATACTCATAGGTTTTGCGATTATGATTGCGGCGTTTTCGGGAAGCATAGCGTTTTCGACGCCGCACCCCGGACTGTACGTCATATTTATGGTGCTCGGCGTAAGCTTCGGTCTGGTTATGGTCAATATCTACCCGTTCTTCCTCGAAACGTCAAAAAACAACAAACTCGGCGAAGATACGGGCATTTTCTCCATGGCAATGACGGTTGCAATGGTCATAACCCCCATTCTTTCGGGCGCGCTTATTTCTTCGACGTCGGGTTGGTTCGGCGGCGGAGAAAACGACGGTTTCCGCATACTGTTCCCGTACAGCATAGTTTTCCTTGTCCTGGCGTTTATTCTGACCGCATTGATTAAATCGGGCAAACCCGTCAAAAACGCAAAATCCGGGTTGGAGGTTCTCGATGTCGACCTCGATTGATAAAAAGCTGCTGATTAGTTATTCCGCATCGCTCGGTATTGCCGTCGACGAACGCGCCGCCGACACGCTGAACGGGTTTTACGCGCTCGTCGTAGAGGAAAACGCAAAATACAATCTAACCGCAGTAATCGACCCTGACGGCTTTACGCAAAAACATCTCATCGACAGCATTGCCGCCGCGGATTTGTTCCCGGAAAACGCAACCGTGTGCGACATCGGGGCAGGGGCGGGATTTCCGAGCGTTCCCATTGCAGTCGTCAGACCAGACCTGCAAATCACCGCGCTCGATTCAACCGAGAAAAAAACAAAGTTTATTGATTATGCCGCGTCGACTCTCGGCATTAAAAATATCACCGTGCGCGCCGCAAGAGCGGAAGAATGCGCGGATTTGAGAGAGCAGTTTGACGTCGTCTGCGCGCGAGCCGTTGCGTCTCTTCAAATACTTTTGGAACTGAGCGTACCTTTGCTTAAAAATGGCGGCGTTTTTATTGCATACAAAACCGACTTGTCCGAAATGGAAAGCGCGGGGTCTGCAATGAAAAAACTGGGCGTGGAAAACGTAAACAAAAAATTGTTTTCTTTGCCTTCGGGCGACAGGCGAGCGGTTCTTGTGTTTAAGAAAACAAAGCCGACTCCGAACTGTTATCCTCGCAGATATTCGCAGATAAAAAAATCTCCCCTTTAAGAGGAGATTTTGTTTTTTGTCTTTTTCCTTTTTACGTGGTTTATTTAATCTTTTTATATCAATAAACCGATTGTTTTGCGCAAATCAATTCTGTTCGTGTTACAGTTTTTCGTTGAGTTTGAGTATCTGAATGAGCGCGTGTATTCTGTCGATGTCGTCTTCGTTGAAATAGTCGATTATTATTCTGCCTTTTTTGTCGTTGCCGAGGAGTTTGACCTTGGTTGCAAAAATGCGTTTCATATCGTTGACCATTTCTTTGAGTTCAACGGACATTTCGCGTTCTTTGCGAGGACCGCCGGGAATTGCCTTACGGGTAAAGTAAAGGCGTACACGGTTTTCGATTTCACGAACGGTAAGCTTGTTGTCGCAAGCCTGTTTTGCAAGGTTGATAAGATACTCTTTGTCGTCGATGGAAATCAACGCTCTTGCGTGACCGGGGGAGAGTATCCCTTCGCGCACCATTTCGGTGACTTCTTTCGGCAACTGCAAAAGGCGCAATGTATTTGTGACATAAGGACGGGATTTGCCGATACGGAGCGCGACGTCTTCCTGGGTGAGCCCGTGGTTTTCCATCAGCTCTCTCATACCTTCCGCGGCTTCGATTGCGTTGAGGTCCTCACGGTGCAGGTTTTCGATGAGTGATATTTCCTGTATCTGCTGTTCGGTAAATTCGCGAATTATCGCGGGCACTTTTTTCAGCCCCGCCATCATAGCCGCTCTGAAACGGCGTTCGCCTGCGATTATGAGATAGCGGCCGTTGTCCTGTTTTACAAGCAACAGAGGTTGCAGAACGCCGTACGTCGCAATCGACGTCGACATTTCTTTCAACGACTCTTCGTTGAACGTTTTGCGCGGCTGATTGGGGTTGCGGTCGATTTGCGATATTTCCACTTCGACGGTGGGCATATCCTTGACTTCGACTTTTACGTTTTCTTCGTTGTCGGTGAAAAGAGCGGTGAGTCCTTTTCCGCCGAGTCCGCCTTTTGCTGCCATAATTACCTCACTTTATTTTTCTGAGAAATTCTTCCGCAAGCGCTTCGTACGCGAGTGCTCCCGCGCATCTTCTGTCGTAAGCGATAATCGGTTTGCCGTAGCTCGGCGCTTCCGCAAGTCTGACGTTTCTCGGAATTTTGGTGTCGAATACCTTGCTCCCGAAAAACTTTGCTATTTCTTCCGTAACACCCTTTGACAGTTTTGACCTGCTGTCGTAAAGAGTAAGTACAACCCCTTCGACTTCGATTGTGGGATTGAGGAATTTCTTGACGAGTTTTATCGTGTTCATCATCTGCGACAACCCTTCGAGCGCGAAATATTCGCTCTGTATCGGAACGAGAACGCCGTTGCTTGCCGCAAGCGCGTTAACGGTCAGCAATCCGAGAGAAGGCGGGCAGTCGATGAAAATAAAATCGAAATCGTCTTTTATGTCGGAGAGTTTTTCTTCCAACACTCTTTCGCGACCTATCACTACCTGCGCAAGTTCAAGCTCTGCGCCCGCAAGGTCCGAAGAAGAATTTATGATTTTGAGATTTGGAATTTCGGTATCTTTTATTGCAAGATTGATATAAAGGTCGTCGCAAAGCACCTCGTAAAGGGATTTTTTGTCTTTACGTTCGAAAAATCCGAGCGAACTCGACGCGTTTCCCTGTGGGTCGGTGTCGATAATCAGCACTTTGTTTCCTTTATCGGCAAGGTACGCCGACAAATTGACGCAGGTTGTGGTCTTTCCTACGCCGCCTTTCTGATTTGACACCGCGATTATCTTTGCCATGAACAAAGTATATATCATGAACAACCAAAATTCAAGTTGTTCCACAAAAAAGTTTCACAAAGGCATTTTTCAGCATTTTACGACTTGTTTTGCAAGGCGATGTGGACAAGCGTTGATGCGTGTGCGCAACTTGTTGAAATCGCGGCGGAATTGTGCACATTTTCAGGCGGCGTATTTTCAATATATTGATATTGCAGTATTTGTCAAAACCAACGGGTGGTGGTGTGGTTTTGTTTTTCCACTTGTCAACATGGCTTATTTATGCTATTATTATTAAAAATCAAAATAATAATTTTGAAGGCGGAAAAATGAAAGTTTTATGTCAAGGTACAGAGCTTAGCGACGCTCTCGCAAAAGTAACAAAAGCACTTCCTTTCAAAAGAAGCAATCCTATTCTCGACGGTGTCAAACTTACTGCTGCCGGAGATACTTTGACATTGTTCGCAACGGACACCGAACTTGCAATCGAGAAAAAAATCAACGCAGAAGTTCTCATCGAAGGCGAATGCGTAATTCCCGGCAAACTTTTTGCCGATTATGCGAAAAAAATCGAAGACGAACAGCTTGAACTCGACGCTACGGGCGAAAACAAACTCGTCATTCGTTATCTCGACAGCGACGTTTCGATAAAAGGTTTCGACGCTGACGATTATCCTGTTTTCAAAGAGGTTGCAAAAGAGCGCTCCTTCATAATTTTGAAGAAAAACCTCAAAGAACTTATCAACAAGATAATTTTCAATGTCGCCACCGACGAAGCGCGTCCGTCCCTGCGCGGTTGCTGCCTGAACATCAAAAAAGACGAAGTCGAAGGCGTTGCGTCCGACGGATACCGTCTTGCTCTTTCCAGAATGCCTATCAAAAACAACGGAATCGAAGAGAGCATAGTCGTTCCCGCAAAGAGCCTTATGGAGCTTAGCAGACTTATCGACGACGAAGACGAATCAATGACCGTTTACGTCGACAACAATTTCGTAATGGTCGATCTTTTCCACACCAAAATAGTGACCAGACTGATTGCCGAAAGTTACATCAGCTACTCAAAAATCATTCCTTCCGCATTCAACACCGAAGTCACTATCGATAAAAAGATTTTTGAAAACGCAATCGACCGTGTTTCACTCATCAATAGAAACTCCAAACGCTATTGCGTGAAATTCGACATCAAGGAAGACTGCATGAACCTGAGCGCGGAAAGCGAAGACGGAACCATCAATGAAAGAGTTCCGATTTCACTGAAAGGCAAAGACCTGATTGCGGGATTCAACAGCAAATTCGTTATGGAGTGCATGAAAGCAATCGACGACGAATACATCACATTCAACCTTACAACGTCGACCGCACCCGTAATTATCAAAGGCAACTCCGACAGCTGGCTTTATCTTATTCTGCCACTTCGCGTTATTGTCTGATTGTCTTATACGGCAAAGCCATCTAACGCAAAAAAATTTAATTCAAAAATCAAAACAAAAAAGACGGATTTTTCCGTCTTTTTAATTTATCTGTTTATTGTCTTGTTTTTTAGAGTCGTATTTTGAATTTTGACACAAAACAGAAGTTTATTTGCAAAATTTTACTAATAAAACAATTGTTTTGCAATAATTCAAGCATTTGGTTTTGGTTGAACTATCTGTTCAGCAACATATTTTTCAGGTCTGCGACAACGATTTTTATGCGGGTGTTTGTTTTGATTTCCTCGCTAATTTTGTCGCGGGCGTGAATGACCGTCGTATGATCGCGGCCGCCGAACATCTGACCGATTGAAACAAGCGGCATGGAGAGCAGTTCTGTTATAAGGTAGATTGCAATCATTCTCGGTTCGACGATATTCTTTGTTTTCTTTTTGGAGAAAATGTCCGTCGTTGTAATTTTGAAATATTTGCAGACAGTCGTCACGATGTCGCTTGCGTCGAGAGTGTCTTTTTTCTCGTCGATAAAATCCTGCAATGCGTCGTAGGCAAGTTCTTTCGTGTCGATGACTTTGTTTGTCAGCGAACTGAAGAAGATTATCTTGTTGAGCAAGCCTTCCATATCGCGGATATTGGTGGTTGCGTTTTCGGCGATGAATTCCGCGACTTCGTCGGAAAGATTGAATTTTTCGTGAGAGGCTTTCATTTTGAGAATTGCAACTCTCGTTTCGGTATCCGGAGGCTGAATGTCAACCGACAATCCCCACGAAAAACGGGTGCGCAGTCTTTCTTCGAGAGTAGGCAAGTCTTTCGGGGCACGGTCGGACGTGAGTATGATTTGTTTGTTTGCCTGATACAAATCGTTGAAGATATGGAAAAAGGCTTCCTGCGTGGCTTCCTTGCCGCTCAGAAACTGAACGTCGTCAATCATGAGTAAGTCGCAGGAACGGTATTTTTCTCTGAAACGGTTGCTTTCTTCGTTGCTACCGCCGCGGATTACGCCGATAAGGTCGTTTACTATTGTTTCGGAGTTTACATAGACGACTTTTGTTTTGGGCGATTTCTTTTTCAGATAGTTGCCGATTGCGTGCAGAAGGTGAGTTTTTCCAAGACCGACGCCGCTGTAAATGAAAAGAGGGTTATATTTTCCGCCGGGATTTTCCGCAACGGTTTTTGCGGCGGCAAGGGCATATTCGTTGGATTTGCCCTGAACAAACGTGTCAAAAGTGTATTTTTCGAGAAATTGCGAGCGTTTTTCCTGTTTCTGCGGAGTGTTTCCGTCAACAACAAGCCCTTCGTCGGGAAGTGCAACGCTTTGTTTTTCGAGATATGCGTCCTTTTGGTCCTTTACAATAATTTCAACGTCGGTCACAAAAGAATTCAACGCCGTGACAATCTCTTTTATCTGGTCGCGGTAGCGGTTGTCGATGTGTTTTTTTGCGGTTGCCGAAATTGCGGCAAGCACAAAAGTGTTGTCCACAAAACACACGGGTTCGAGCTTTTCTATCCAGACTTCGTAGCTTATCGCCTGCATAGTTTTCGACAGCTCGTTTTTGACGTCGCTCCAGAATTCTTCTTTGCTGACCATAGGGGATATTATAATCAAACGACTTGATTTTTTCAAGCGGAAAAGGCAAAATAAAAACAGACCACAATATATTGACAAACGTACAGAGTTATTCTATATTTTGCGTATGAAAATACTGACCCTGCAACTTGAAAATTTCCGCAATTACGCGTCACAGGACTTCCGTTTCAAAGACGGACTGAATGTCATTTGCGGAAGCAACGGTGCAGGAAAAACAAACGTTCTCGAAAGCGTATATCTTCTGTCTCTTTTTACGTCGCCGAGAACGACAAAAGACCGCGACCTCGTGCTTTTCGGAAAGGATAAAGCGCGAGTCAAAATGCAACTCGAAAAGCGGTTCAGAAAACACACGATAATTCTGCAAATCGAAGCCAACGGCAAGAAAAAAGTCGTAGTCGACGGTATACCCGTAAAACGCGCGGCGGAACTTATCGGTGTGCTTGGCGTGGTGTATTTTTCACCTGACGAAATGCGCCTTGTCAAAGAAACTCCGGCTGAGCGCAGACGGTTTTTGGATGTCGGACTTTCTCAACAACAACGGGCGTATTTTACCGCGTTGTCGAGATACAACAAAATAATCAAACAAAAAAACAATCTTTTGAAAGACTCTGCAAGACTTCGCAACGTCGACGAAATGTTGTCCGTATGGGACGCGCAGCTTGCGGAATACGGTGCAATCATAATTTTCAAAAGGAAAAAATATCTCGAACAATTAAACAGTGAAGCCGCAAAAATTCATTCCATTCTCAGCGGTGAAAAAGAAAAACTGGAACTCGGTTACGAGTGTCCGATTGACGGTGAAACCGTTGAAGAGATAAAACAAAAACTGTTTGAAAAAATCGAGAGCACGCGTGAAAAAGACAAACAACTCGGTTTCGGAACAGTGGGTCCTCACCGCGACGACATTTCCATATCAGTGAACGGATTGGACAGCAGAAAATTCGCTTCGCAAGGGCAGCAGCGGTCCGTTGCGCTTGCAATGAAATTCGGAGAAGCGGAAATGTACCGCGAAGAAAGCGGCGAAACACCTGTTTTGCTTCTTGACGACGTTCTCAGCGAACTAGACGAACAAAGACAGGAAAAATTGCTCGAACTTACGCAAGGTGTGCAAACCTTGCTTACTTGTACCGAATTCAAAAGCAGTCAATACAATTCCATTGTGAAAATAGAAAACGGAAAAATAACAGAGGAGAAGTGATGGGCGAAGTATTTCTCGACGCGTTTATAGACAGTCTGAAAGTTCTTGCAGTACTTTTACCCATCAACTTTCTTATAACTTTTCTCGAACCGCGACTTGCGGGCAAAATCAAACTCAAAGGCAAATTCGCACCGCTTGTCGGGGTAAGCGTCGGACTGTTCCCTCAGTGTGGATTCAGCGTCGTTGCAACCGACCTGTATCAGAAAAGGCATATTACGGTCGGAACGTTGCTCGGTGTTTATCTTGCCACTTCCGACGAGGCGTTGCCCGTATTTCTTGCGGACATTCACGGTGCATTGCATATACTTCCTATACTTGCAATAAAGTTCGTCATCGGACTTATCGTCGGATACACTGCGGACGCAATTTTCACAAAAAACAAAAAAGAAGTTCTCGAACACGCGGAACATTGCGAACACGAAGAAGAAATACATCTCGGTTGTTGTGGGCACAGTATCGAACACGAGGAAGAGGACGACGGACACAACCACGAACATTGTGACGAACCTTGCGGAGACGAAATCGAAACCGCAAAGAAAAATAAAAAACTCAAAATCAAACAATATCTTCTTCACCCGCTGGAACACAGCGCGAAAATCTGGGTATATATATTTGTCATCAACATAATTTTCGGAATAATAATTTATTATGTCGGAGAAGAGCGGCTTACGGAATTTCTTTCGGCAAACAAATATATAGCCCCGCTTTTTGCTGTGGTGGTCGGAGCAATTCCGAACTGTGCGTCGTCGGTGGTAATCAGCAATCTTTATCTTTTGGGCGGGCTCGGTTTCGGTGCAACCGTCGGCGGATTGCTCATGAATGCAGGGCTCGGATTTGCCGTGTTGTTCAGAAACAAAAGCAAAACAAAAGAGAATTTCGCAATATTCGCCGCGATGTTTTCAATATCACTCGTCTGCGCGTATATAATATCCGCAATTTGCAACTTCGATGTTTTACATTTCTAAAATGAATTGATAAAATATATAAACAAGTAAAAACAACCGCAATTTGCGGTTGTTTTGATTTTAAGAAAAACTGCAAAAATTTCTTACAGCGGTGTGCCTTCGACTACGACGGCAATGATGAAACAAATCCAGAGTGCAACGATAAAACCGCCTTCCGCGGGGATTGCGAGTTTTGTGTAAGGGCAGCTCCAACTTTTGTCTATGAAAGAAAAAATAAACCTCGTGAAGAATACCGTGTTTGCGAAAATAAGTCCGCCGACAAGAGAGTAGAACGGGTGACCGAAAACGAACGCAAGTATGGCAAGGAACAAACCTAGCGCAAACGAGATGCCGCCGTAGTAAACGCGAATTTCCGTTTTGCCTGCGTTGTCGACAGGTTGGACGGAATATTGTTTTCCGTATTTTTCAGGCTTTGACAAAAACACGACGGCGGTGCAGAAAAAGTAAATACACAGCCCTATTGTGGCTACGGTAGCTGCGATGTTGCTTGCAATAATTTCTTTCATAATAACCTCCTGCTTCGATTGTAAACTGAGAAGAGGAGCCTGTCAACGCGCAAAAATCAATAAATAGCCCAAAATATCAAAAACAGTTGACAAAACAAAACAGCAATATTATTATAAACAAGCATTATTTGTTTGCCTGTTTAGCTCAGTCGGTAGAGCATGCGGCTGTTAACCGCAGTGTCGGGGGTTCGAGTCCCTCAACAGGCGCCATAGAAACCACGCAAACAGCGTGGTTTTTGTTTTTGATTGAGCAATGGACAAGAACCCTTGTGCGCAAAAAGCGCACAACCGCAAGCGGACGACACTGCGTAACCGCATTGGACGCGATTTGCCAAAGGCAAAAATCGCTATTCCGTCACTTTGTTCCTTACGGGGGTTCGAGTCCGCCGGCAGGCGCCATAGAAACCACGCAAACAGCGTGGTTTTTTGTTTTGTCTAGTCAAATAAACAATATACTAAATAAATAAGAACTTAATAAAAAAACGCGCCGTGAAAGACGCGTTTTTCATTTGTAAGGTTGATTGTCATGCGACACCGAAAAGTTTTTCCATATCAAGCACAATCTGACCGCTTGTTGTGTCGAATTTCAGAGCTGCAAGGAAATCGGCAAGTCGCACGTTTTCAAGCGTTGTCCTGATTTTTGCGTCGATGTCTTTTACCGAACTGTATCTTATGAGTTCGCCCATAGTCATTTCCGCAATGCGCGCGGTAATCGTGGAAGAGAGGTTTTCAATCGTGGCGTTTTTGATGACTTCGTCATCGAATATCGAACCTTCCTCGATTTCCATCATTTCGCCGAGAGTGAAGTCGTTGAGGACGTTGTTCAATTCACCGACGGACACTTGTTTTGCAAGCAACGAGAGGAGCAGAGTGGGACTTTGTTCTGTAATCACTTCAACGGAAATATTGCTGAGCGCAGTGAGGCTTCCACCGCCTTCCGTGCCCGTATTTGCCGCGTCGTTGCCGAGATAACCGAGATATCTTTCATAGCACTGCAAACCGTTGTGGGCGTCGTTGGCTGCGTCGTAAGGCACATATTCGCCGTTGTAGAACACAAATGCGTTTTCGGTTTTGTCTGTGGTTTTGAAGATGTATTCGCATTCGCGTTTGGAGTAGGTTGTTTTGCCTTCGGCGTTGCCGGTGTCGATATGCGCAAAATAGAAGTTTCCGTCGCCGTTTGTGTCAGGCAATTTGATATACACAGGTTCTCCTACCGGTGCAGAAGAAGCGTCGGTAATTTCTATAAACGTATCGGTTGCGTAATCGAAATAATATTTGTTGCTTTCGACGGCATTGTCTCCAGACCACACATAATACCCGTCGGTATAGCGGAAATACAGTTCTTCTCCGAGATGCGTTGCATCGTTGGGATTATACAGAACATATTCGCCAAAGAGATTTACGTACAGTCTTGACGATGTTTTATATACGGTTGCACTCTGGCTTCCGCCGACTGTGATTTCGCGAGAGAATGTTGCTTGAAGTTTTGGAAGATATGGGTTTTCCAAACCGAGCAATTCTGCGCGTGCCGACTGTGCAATGTAATATGCCGTCAAAGCATCGTTTCTCTTATATTCGCCATTAATATAGTAATAAATATTAATGGCTTTATCTTTGAATTCGCTTGTCGAAACAACGGACGAATTCTGGGTGTAATTATAAGATTGTGTGCCGTTTTCTTTGATTTGAGAAGCTATTGCGAGTTCGTAAAGCTCGTTCGTGCGGTAATATTTGCCGTTGCCGTCGTAAACGTACACATAGAACTTATCGACTGTTCCGTCTTTGTCTGTATCAACGGAGTAGTACGGGTCGTTTTCGATAATCCACATACGCTCACCGCTTGCGTAATCTTTAACTACGGCGTACTCCGCAACGTCGATTATATCGGAGAGCAGAGTGTCTTTGATAATGCTGTCCATAACTACTGACGTTTCGTCGACTTTGACATAAGCCAGTTGTTTGAGAACTGCGTTGCCCGTGCCTTCGTACGTTCTGATGTAAAGCGAGCCTTTTTTACTGTCGAAGTTATCTTCGGTAACGTCGGTTGCGCGTTTAGGGTATCCGTATGTTTCGTCAAAGACATAGTAGGTTGCGTCTTTGTCGAAAGCGGCATTTCCTACGGGCTCGAAAGCGTCGACGTCAACCGCAAGCGCGTCGCCGAGAATAAGGTCTGCAAATGCGTTGGAAATATCAGGGATAGCGGTATGTGCAAGACGTTGAAGCACGGCCGACGAAGTGCCTTCCGCATCGGGGAGTTTTTTGTATCGCGTACCCGTCATTCCGGGACGGTAGAGAGTGTAATAGCCGTCCTCTGTAAGTACGTATGAACCGTTTTCGTCCTCAACGTATTGGCTCATCACAATGTCTGTCGCGTCTGCAAGAACAATGGTATCGAGTTTTTCGGAGAGTTTGTTGACGGGCGTATCTTTCAGGGTATGCAGAATTTTGGCACTAGACGAGTCGATGGTAATGATTTCGCCGAGTTTTAGCGCGGTGATTTTGTCGGTTGCGTTGGCAAGCGATTTGATTGTTTCACCCGCTATTGCCTGAATCGCCATATCGGCTGTGCCTTCGTGTACGAGAATATAACCCGTTCCGCCTTCTTCGAGTCTCGTGTCGGAAGATATTTCTTCTGCGGGGACTTTGACGCCGTAAGAGGTTGCGGGCAAAGCGACAGCCGCGCCGTCTTTTTCGGAAGCGAACCAGTAAGTGCCGTCGAGATTGATTTTGCCGTCGGAAGTGGCAATACTGCCTGCGATAATCGCGTCGCTTACGGACAGTGACATCGTTTCGTCGACAAAGAGTTTGTCGAGAGCGAAGTATCCGCCGTCAGCGGGAGCGTAAGAACCGTTGCCGTCGGCAACAAAACAGTTGAGATAAGACGCTACGGAAAGAACGGTACCATCTGGGTAGGTGGTGTCGGCAGAGAAGGGCTTGCGAACGACGTGACGGTAGAAAGTCTTTTTGTTTGCCGAAGCGTCGAAGTCTGCAAAATAGCAGGAATTGTCCGCGACATATCCGTCATCGGTCGCCACGAAACAGAGTTCGCGACGAATTACCGTTCCGTCTGCCGAAACGCCTGCGATAAACGTTTCCGCACCGTCGGCTGGCGCGCGGTCGGGGTCGGCAAGTTCGCTTGCCGAAATTTCGACGTACTCGTCGGTGTTTACATAGACGGTTGTGCCGTCGGAGCGAACGAACAGATTGCTGTCAAGCGACATAAGGTCGTTGACTGTCAGCAGGTCTATGACGGAACCGAATTGCGACAGAGGAGTGTAATACACCTTGTTGAGAATTGCGTTGGAGCCGAGCGAAATGCCGAAGTTGCTTTCGATTGAAGCGATGGTCAGCTTGTCGTCGTCTATGGAATTGAGAACGTTGTCGAGCGCAACGTTGACTTTGTTGTCGAGGTTTTCTTTAAGTACGGGAATGTTGTAGTCGTTTTCGAAGTCCATTTTGAGGAATTCACCGACGTCGCGGAGCGTCATATTGTTGACGACTTCGCCGAGGTTGTCGGGGACTTCCGTAATGGGCAGGTCGAAGAGAACGGAAATATCTATACCGCTTATTTCCGTGGGAATTTTGAGTCCGTACTTTGTGCGGAGTTTGTTGATTGTAAGATTCTGTTTATCCTGCAAATCCTTGATGAGGTCAGAAGCAAGTTGCAACAGTGTTTTGTCGTTGACTTCCGAGGAGTCGTCGAAAATGTCGGTGCCGAGAGTATTTTCGAGTTGTCCGACGTTGACGAGAGACCCTGCGGCGAAAATAGCGCCGCAAATCGCCACGACGAGCAAGACCATTCCGACAATCATACCGAAAATGAAATTGAGAACTTTCACGTTAAACCTCCTTGGAAATCAACCGAAAATGGACGCAAAGACGGACGTTACGGGATTGTTGTTGTAGAGCAGTCCCGCAAACGAAGAGTTGGACAGGTATTCGTTGACGACAGCCACTTTGTCGCCGAGAGATGCGAAAATGGCAAACACAATCCAGACGAACACCAGTCCGACAAGCAGACTGAAAACGGCGCCGAGGGCTTTGTCGAGCACTTTGAGCCCGGGAACAACCGTGTCGGCAAGCGGTTTGACGAATATGCGTATCAATGCGAAAAGCAAGGTGAACGCAAGCACGAACACAAAGAACATAATTACTGACACGCAAAGACTTGTAATGCTGTCCGCGGCGGCTTTTGCCACACTCTGTCCTTCTTCGGTGACGAAATTCTTGGCAAAGAAATTTGCAATCGCGCCTTTTGCGCCGAATTCGCCAGCGTCGAGTTTGACTTCGTTGTCCTCGATAATCACGTAAGGTTCACCCGCTTCGTCGAAGTAAACGGGCGTGTTGAATGCAACGCCCCACCCGTCGGAAGCAGCGTAGATTTTATCGTTTATGGACGTGCCGAGTTCGGATTTCATAACCGCGTCGTGTGTCAGTCCCATGAGCAGAACGGAAAAACACGCGACGAACACGAACACGAAAAATCCTTTTGTCGATTTGGCAAAGCCCTTGAAAATACCGCCGATGATAAAGAGCGCGAGAAAACACGCGACCGCAACGTCGGCGTACCAATATGTCGATGCAATAAGATTGCTTATCATACAACAAACATCTCCAAAGGAGTATATTTTTAATCATAATATACTATAACATATCGCGAGCGCAAGTGCAAACGCGTGTATGCGCAAAAGGTTAAAGCACACTTCGGATTGGCTTTCTGAAAAGAAAAACACTCTTATAAACCGTTGCGAAAACGGTCGAAAAACAAACAAAAAAAGCGACTTTATTTGTCGCTTTTTGATGTTAAAATTCAATTTGTGCGCAAAACCGTCGAGTTGCTGTCGGTTGTCGCGCGGTTGATTTTCGCGGTCACAAATCAGAGTTTTTCGACAACCGCGCCCTCTTTGGTATCCTTTACGGAGTAGCCGAGAGCGGTGATTTCCGCGCGTATCGCGTCGGCTTTTGCCCAGTCTTTTGCGGCCTTTGCTTCCGCACGTTTTGCGACGAGGTCGAGGACTTCCTGCGAAACTGCGCCTGCGGTTTTCTTTTCGCAATTTGCGATAAACTCGGCGGGTTCGGAGCGGAAGAGACCGAGCAGGGAATATGTTTTTACAACCTGTCCGAGAATTGCGTTTGCGCCGTCGAGGTCGTTTGCGCGGAGTTTTGCCGCAGCTGTTTTGAAGTAACCGAAGAGGTCTGCAAGCGCTTTTGCGGTGTTGAAGTCGTCATCCATTGCCGCGTCGAACGCCGCGTCGATTGCGGGGTAGGTGCCGTCGGCTTTAACGCCTTTCGCGCGTGCGTCGGCAAGAACCTTGTAGAAAGAGCAGAGGTGCTTTTCCGCGTCGGGAAAAAGATTGTCGGTTACGTTGATATCGCCGCGGTAGTTGGTTTGCAAGAGGGCGAATTTGACTGTTTCGGGCGAATATTTCGCGAGAAGGTCGGCAAGCAGAAGGCTGTTGCCCAAAGACTTACTCATTTTCTGTCCGTTGACTTTGATGAGCCCGTTGTGTATCCAGTATTTTGCAAAACGTTTGCCCGTGAGCGCTTCGGTCTGCGCGATTTCGTTCTCGTGGTGAGGGAAGATGAGGTCGCGCCCGCCGCCGTGTATGTCAATCTGTTCGCCGAACGCCTGCATATTCATTGCGGAGCATTCGATGTGCCAACCGGGTCTGCCGTTGCCCCAGGGGGATTGCCAGAAGGGTTCGCCTTCTTTTGCGGATTTCCAAAGCGCGAAGTCGAGGGGATTGCGTTTGTTTTCCTCGTTTTCTATTCTCACGCCTTCGCGGGCGTCGTCGAGGTTTCTGCCCGACAGTTTGCCGTAACCGGGGAAGCTGTCGACGGCGAAATAAACGTCACCTTCGGGGGTGGGGTAGGCGTGTCCTTTCTCGATAAGGCGGGAGATAAACCCGATAATCCCGTCCATTGTGCAAGTGGCTTTAAGCCAGATATCGGGGTCGTCAACCTGCAACGCGCGCATTTCCTTGTCGATTTTTTCAATCATCATTTCTGCGTACTTGTCGGCGGGGATACCCGTTTCGTGAGAACGCGCGATGATTTTGTCGTCAACGTCGGTGTAGTTGCGGGCGTAGGTCACGTCGTAACCTTTCTTTTGCAGATATTTTCTGATTATATCGTAAATCAACGCCTGGTACGCATGTCCGATATGGGCGTCGCCCGATACAGTAATTCCGCAGGCGTACATGCGCACTTTGTTTCCGTCAATGGGCACGAAGTCTTCTTTTTTGCGCGTAAGTGTATTGTAAATTTTCATAATTCAGCGTTTGTTGTCTCCCTCGAATTCCGTGATTGCGGCTTGTGCCGCGGCGTTGTTTTCGTCAGTTGTGAGCGAGTATTGACAGGCGTTTATGCCGACCGTTTTTTCCAGCTCGTGAATACGGCGGTTCAGGCGTTTGAACTCTTCCATAATGGGATCGGGCAGAAGTATCTGGTCCATATCGGCAACGCGTTTGCCGTCCTGTTTGACGACGCGTCCAGGAACGCCTACGACGGTGGAATAAGGCGGAACGGATTTAAGCACGACGCTGCCCGCGCCTATTTTGGAGTGTGCGCCGACGGTCAGAGGACCGAGAACTTTGGCGCCTGCGCTTACCATTACGTCGTTTTCGAGGGTGGGGTGGCGTTTGCCCGTATCCTTGCCCGTGCCGCCGAGCGTAACGCCCTGATAAAGCACGCACCCGTCGCCGACTTCCGCGGTTTCGCCGATGACAACGCCGCTGCCGTGGTCGATGAGAATGCCTTTGCCGATTTTTGCGGCAGGGTGAATTTCAACGCCCGTGCGCCTGCGCGCGTTGTTAGCAACCAGTTTTGCGAGAGTGGGGTGGCCTTTGAGATAAAGTCTGTGTGCCAGACGGTAAGCGGACAGTGCCTTGTATCCCGCATAAGTAAGACGCACCGACCACTCGGAAGTGGCGGCGGGGTCTTTGTCCATAACGGCTTTGAGGTCTGCCTTTTTTGCTTCGCGGATTTCCTTCCACGAAGGAACGATATTCTGTTTGTCTCCCATATTTAACCCTATGACGAAAATCCTGCGCGCGTTATCCGTTCGGTGCAAAAACGTTGTTGCGAATTTGCAAGGCTCGGTAAAGCGCGCGGATTGAAACTGTTATTTGTCGTCCTCGGACTTATTGTCGTCGGAAGAAGCCGATTTTTCCGCTTTTGCGGGTTTTGCTTTTGCGGGGACGTTTGCGGCTTTGACTTCCGCGGCGTTATCGGCTGCGGGAAGAGCAGAGTCCTTTTTGTCTTCGGCTTTTGCGTCTGTGGCGGTGTCGGTTGCTGCTGTGTTGGTTGCTGCGGTGTCGGTTGCGGGGACTTCGCCCGTTTCGAACAACGCATCGATTTCCGCTTCGCAAATGGTCTCTTTCTCGTAAAGAGCCTTGACCATTTTGTCCATGATTGCGCGGTTTTCTTTCAGAATGTTGAGCGCAACCTGATACTGTTTGTCGATGATGGATTTGACTTCCTTATCGATTTTTGCAGCCATTTCGTCGCTGTAAGAGAGTTGCGTCTGATAGTCGCGGCCGATGAAAACTTCTTCGGACGCACCGAGATAAAGATTGCCGATTTCGTCGGACATACCCCATTCGGTGACCATCTTACGCGCAATCTTGGACGCGCGCTGAATATCGTTGCTTGCGCCTGCGGACACGTCTTTGATTACGATTTCTTCCGCGGCTCTGCCGCCCAGCATCATTGCAATCTGGTCGAGCAGTTTGTTTTTGGTGTAATGGTTGTCGTCGTTCTCGGGCAGAGTGATTGTATAGCCCGCCGCCATACCGCGAGGTATGATGCTGACCTCGTGGACGTTGTCGCAGTTCTTTGACAGTTTTGCGACGATTGCGTGACCGGACTCGTGGTATGCGGTGATACGCTTGTCGCGTTCGGTGACGACGCGGCTCTTCTTCGCAGGACCCGCGATAACCTTGTTGATGGCTTCGGATATATCTTCCATGCTTATGAGCTTGCGGTTGTCGCGCGCGGCGAGAATTGCGGCTTCGTTAAGCAGGTTTTCGATGTCCGCACCCGTGAATCCCGAGGTAAGACGGGCAAGGTTCTTGAAGTTGATGTTGGACGCAAGCGGCTTGTTGCGGCTGTGAACTTTGAAGATTTCCTCTCTGCCTTTGACGTCGGGAACGTTGACGTAAATCTGTCGGTCGAATCTGCCCGGTCTCATAAGAGCGGGGTCGAGAATGTCCGCGCGGTTGGTTGCCGCCATAACTATTATGCTGTCGTTGGACTCGAAACCGTCCATCTGAACGAGCAACTGGTTGAGTGTTTGTTCTCTTTCGTCGTTGCCGCCGCCGAGACCTGCGCCCCTCTGACGACCGACCGCGTCGATTTCGTCGATGAAGACTATGCAGGGCATACTCTTTTTCGCCTGGTCGAACAAATCGCGAACACGCGACGCACCGACACCGACGAACATTTCGACGAAGTCCGAACCGCTTATCGAGAAGAAAGGAACGTTGGCTTCGCCAGCAACCGCTTTTGCAAACAGGGTTTTACCTGTTCCGGGAGGGCCTACGAGCAGAACGCCCTTGGGAATTCTTGCGCCGATTTCCGTAAATTTCTTGGGGTCTTTTAGGAAGTCGACGATTTCCTGCAACTCCTGTTTTTCTTCTTCCGCACCTGCGACGTCGGTGAAACGCACTTTGCTGTCACGCACCTGCGTTGCCTTGGTTTTGCCGAAGTTGAGAGCTTTATTGTTTGCTCCGTTGGACTTGCGCATAATGATGACGAACACTATGGCAAGCAGAGCAATCATGAGCAGGGGAACGAGGAAAGACGTCAGCATTGAAGTGCTGGACGGGTCGTTGTAGACGAGCGTTACGGTAGGAACCTGACCGCCTCCGTTTTGGATTTGCGTGTCCCAGAGAGTGAGGTTGTCCTGAATGTCGCTGCGGCTTGAAATGTAACAGAAATAGGAATAACTCTTCTCACCGACGAGTTTGATGTTTACGCGGTAACCGCCGTCGACGTAGATAGTGTCGATTTTGCCTTCTTTATAGAGGTTTTCGAGAGTGGTGCCCGCACCGCTGAAAGCTATTTCCTTGGGGCCGGAAAGGCTGAGCGCAAGGATTATTGCGAGGGCGATGAGAACGATAACGGAAACGATTATTATCGTACGCCTTGTAGATGGTTTCATTTTACCTCCCGCACGCCGCGTGAAACGGCGGCAAAGTTAAAGCACTTCACTTTAACATAAATAATATGCACTATATTATAAAAAGTAAAAGCAAAAAAGTCAACGCGTTGAATGAATTATAGGCTGGAAGTCGGCGAAACAGCCGGTTGCAAGGCGTCGAAAATCCGCTTTCCGTGAAGATAATAGTGCGGGCAAGTTAAACAATCATTAAAACGCGGTTTCGGCTACGCGAAAACCGCAAACGGCTTCTTTTATCAAATCAGACACTTTATGTGCAAGTTCCGACACATAAACCGCGTTTGCTTGCATAAGTTCGGAAAGAGCGTCTTCGGATTTGTCTCCGACGACGGCGATAATCCCGACGTCGCCGAACCGCGTCTTTTTTCCGCCTACCGCCGCAGGGCACACGCCGTCCGAACGAACGGAAATTTTGCCGAGGTGGCGTTTGTCGCCGAGGCAGGCGTCGACGGACACGATGACCGCGTCGCGGTGCGTTTCTTTTATGAACTTCATCCACTCGGACATATTCTTGCCCGTTATGGGGTGGTCGAGAGTTCCGTAAACGAACGCGGGAAAGCGGCTGTCTTCGCGCAGAAGGGTGCCCACTTCGGGGCCGAGAGAGTCGCCCGCGATGGCGGGCGTTCCGAAACATACTACTACAAGCTGGCGACGCAAATCGAACATAGCCTCATTATTGCCACCTTCGCCCCGCGTTATACGCCGAAAGCCCCTCGGGGAAAAATTTGTTGCACATATTGCGACTGTGATATAAAATATAAGAGGTTAGGGAGAGATTTTGCGCTTGCGCGCCGCGGGCTGCCCGCGTATATCGGCGCGCGTCGACGGATATTTCTTCCGCGAAAAGACAACAATCGAGAAAGAGGACAGTATGAAAGTAGTAGTTGCCGGAGCAGGGCTTGGCGGATTGGTTGCCGCCGAAAAACTGGGCAGGCTGGGGCTGGACGTCACCGTCTACGAAAAGGCGGCAAGCCTCGACGAAATGCGTTACGACTGGCACGACGACGTAAACCCGAGAATTTTCCGTCGCCTGTCAATCGATATGCCCGAGGAACGTTTCAAGAAAAAGAGCTGGACTTTCGTTTCGCCTTTCGGCGAGGTAGTGCGTGAGTTCAGACAGGACGAAGAGCACGCGGATTATTCGGTGGAGCGCAGACCGCTCAACAAGCTGCTTTGCGACCGCGCCGCGGAAGTTGCAAAAATCGTGTTCGGAGCAAAAGTCACCGCGCCCGTCGTACAGGAAGGAAGAGTAGCGGGTATAATCGTGAATGGCGAAGAAGTTCCCGCCGATCTGGTTGTCGACGCAATGGGCGTTGACTCCGCACTCCGCAAAGCGTTGCCGCGTGAACTCGGAATAACGGAATGCCGCGACGACGAAGTGTTTGTCGCATACCGTGCGTTTTATGAAAAGGACACCGAAGCACCCGCACCCAGATACACAAACAAAGCTTACCTCAAACATATGGGCGAGGCGGGCATATCGTGGGCAATTCAGGACAACGACCCCGGACTTGTCAACGTGCTTGTCGGCAGACTGGGCAAAATGACGGACAAACAGCTTGCGGACGCGCTTGCGGATTTGAAGAAGAACAATCCCACAATCGGCAACCGCGTTATGCGCGGCGGAATAGTGTGCCGCATACCCGTGCGTTATCCCGCAACCAGAATGGTGGCGGACGGCTACGCTGCGGTGGGCGACAGCGCATACATGACAATTCCCATGCTCGGAAGCGGCATTGCGTCGTCCATGCTTGCGGGAATGCTGCTTGCGCAGACAGTCGGCGAAAACATGTCGCGCGGCTATAAAGGCAAGGAACTTTTCAAGGCAAGCAGACTGTGGCGTTATCAGGTCAAAGTGTACCGCGAATTCGGAGCGGAGCATTGCGCGATAGACGTGCTTAAACGCGGCGTGCTCAACATGAACAACGAAATGCTGGACTGGATGCTCGGTTCCGACCTGCTCACCAACGACGAAATCGGGAAGCTGGCGGGCGGCGGAATGATGAGAGTAGGCGTCGCCGAAGCGTTCAGAAAGATAGGCGTTGCGGGGTTCAAGAAACTGGGCACACTGCTCAAAATCAACAATATGTTGCAAAAGAGCCTTATGGCTTACAGATGCGCAAAGAACATTCCGCGCAACTACAACGACAACATAATCAAAGGCTGGGAGTCCAGACTTGCGGCGTACTATCGCAAGCCGAGAAAGGAAGCAAAACAGGAAGCCGCAGAAAAGTAAACCGCGCAAATCCTTTGAAAAACAGCTCGCATAAATCCGCGGTTGAAAATCAAAACTGCAAAAAAACCGACAAAACATGCGGCAGAAAAACAAAACATATCAAAAAACAAAAAAACGCGCAATCGCGCGTTTTTCTTATTGTTTTGCAACGATAAAATGTTGTTTGTGTCAAAAATTAGACAAGCCACGCCGTCGCGAAAGTAATTGATTGAGTTCGCGTTTGTGCGGTTCAATTCGGGAAGCGAAGGGATTTGTTTGTGCCCACAATCAGAAAGCATCTGCCGACCACTTTGTCTTCGGGCACGCAACCGATGTGTCGGCTGTCGTTGCTGTTGTTGCGGTTGTCACCCATAACGAAATAGTGCCCCGCAGGTACTGTGAGTTTTATGTCGGGCGTTACCATTGGCGCGGCAAGGTATGTTTCGTTCACTTGTTCGCCGTTGACGTAAAGCACGTTGTCGGTGATTTCGATTTCGTCGCCGCCGACTCCGATGACGCGTTTGACAAGCGCGTGCGGTTCGACGCCCGCGTCCGTATCCCAGTCGTACTCGAACACGATAATGTCGCCGCGGCGGATTTTTGCAACTCGGTTGAGCACCAGCACTTCGCCGTCGTCGAGGGCGCTTCCGCCGCCGTCGAGGGTGGGGTACATAGACGCGCCGTCCACGATGAACGTCGCAAGGACGTATTCTTTCACCAGCACGGCAGACACCACCGCTATCGCCAGAATTACGGCGACGGCAATCAGCGCGATTGCTACGCGTTTTTTCTTTTGCGGCGTATCGTCTATAAAGCGGTAATCTTCTTCCATAGCATTAATTCTATGCGCGGAGCGCGTCAAATCCACACAATATTGTTGAACAGTACGTTTTCGGCGTCCGTGACCGTCATGAGTTTGCACGCTCCGAACTTGGAAAGCGGTCTGCCTTCTTCGCTTTTGCAGTCTGCGGCAACAATTCTGACTTTCTGCCAGAAGTCTCCGCCTTTCACGTTCACCGTGCAACGGTATGTAATTCTGTCGGGGTAGGAGAGGAAGGCAAACGTAATTGTGCGGTCGGTTTCGCTGGACACGTCCATTTGCAGGATTGCGCTTTTGTCGCATGCGAACTCCGCCTGCGTACTGCGGCAGAGCATGAGATTGCCTTTTGTCGTGCATATGCCTTTTATTCCGAACGGACCTTTTGCGGTGCCGAGGACGGAGTCGTCGAGGAAAAAGTCTTTTGTAGTGACCCAGAAAAGTCCCGTGCCCATTTCGCCGGAGTAAACAATTCTTCCGCCGCCCGCGGGCAAGGATTTTTTGCGGCTCATACCGAGTTCGGACGGGCGCGCCGCTTCAACGGGTGAACTTGCGATAATTCCGTCGTCGGAGCGAACGGACGCAAACGCGAAAGTGAGCGCGTCGGGGTCGGTGACGGGCACCATATACACATATTCGTTTTCGCCGACCTGCTGGGCGTCTTCGAGATGAACCCAGTATCTTGCGAAAGAAACGGCTTCGCCCGTTGAATAATATGCGTCGACGGCAACCGTCGAGGAAGGGCATTTGAGTTGAAGATAAAGCGTGTTTTCGTCCGCGCGGAA
Organism: uncultured Eubacteriales bacterium; assembly: GCA_900545885.1. GTDB lineage: Bacteria > Bacillota > Clostridia > Christensenellales > CAG-917 > Limadaptatus. Next base: position 53,882 of record URAF01000006.1, on the reverse strand, counting down.
AGACACGGAAGGCGGCATGACTGGTTCGCTGTCATGCGCGAAGTTCTTTCTCATCCATGCGATGAGGCTGTTGTAGACGGACACGCTGACCTGTTCCGCGCTGCCGCGGACGGTCATCATTATTTTGGATTTGGCGGGCACTAGCGACAAAATGTCGCCTGCGCGGTCGATGTCGGTGTAAACGGAGTTGGACGACACGATATAACAGGTGGGGCAGGACACGAACCTTGCGTAAGTTTCCGCACCAACGCCCGCGGAAAAAGCTCTTTCTTCGTCATCGGTTGGCAGGGTGTTGCCCTCGAAACGCGATACGTTGCGCCGCCAGAGGTAGCCGCCCCCGTTTACGGGAACGAGTGCGCGGACTCTGCCGTCCATGCCTGCAACCTGCCAGGCAATCTGTGCTCCCGCTTCCATTCCGATTACGCCTATTCTTTCCGCGTCGACGTAGCGGAGTTCGGCAATCATCGTTATTGCGCGACGTGCCACTTTTGCCCATTGGAACCAAGGCGTTTCGCGTGCGGTCGTGACAACGCGGTACATATTCTTTTCGCAGGCGGGTGCCGCGGCATACGCCAGTTCGTCGGGATAGGTCGTATGGGGCTTGTCTTCCGTTCCGCCGAAGTTGCCCGCATAGTCGCACAGGCACACGACGTAACCTTCTTTGACAAGCGACCCCGTAACGTCCTCGAATCGTCTGGACGCGTCAAGCGACGGCAGAATAAGCACGGCGGGGCGTGCGTCGCGCCAGCGCGAGTCGTAGCTTATTCTTGCAAAAACCCTGACTCTTCCGCTTTCGGTTTTTTCGGAAGTGAAAAAGACGTCGGTTGTGACGACGTTGTCATTTTCGCGGGAAGAAATAATCGAAGTCTCCGTCCCTTCTTTTACGGGATTGAAGCCTTCCCATATTTCCGTCGGAGTCAGCAACTGCATTTCCATATCCCGAATTATACCCCAAAGCAAAGGCAAAGTAAAGCGCAAATAGGAGTTGCGCCCCCGAAAGACAGCCGCAGAGCGTCGTTTCGCCGTCCTTGCCGACGGGCGCGGAGCAGGTCAGCGCGGCGGCTTTTTTGTCGACGTCCGAAAGCATACGCGAGTATTCGGCAGCCATCTTTTTCATTGTTTCGTCAGACGGAAGAAGATAGTCCATTGTCGCCTCCGCTACATTTTATTCCCGTTTTCCGCGTATGGCGACAACCGCGAGAAAATCGCATGGCACAATTAACCGCAAGAACGAAACAGAGCGGCACGGACGCATCGGCGGCACGGACACGTCAGCGGTGCGGACACGTCGGCGGGACGAAAGCTATCGCAAAAGCGAAAGACCGCGGCGCGGAACACCGCAACCACAGAATAGAAATTGCGGCAACGGACGGTATACGCACAAATCAACCGTTTTCGGACACGGTAACTTTCACCGAACAGGAAAACGCAATGTCGGAAAGACAATTTTCGGGCGTATGTCTGCCCATCTTCTTGTAGACTTCGTTTTCGAGGTGCAGGAAATCCGCATTGTTTTCGACTGACAGCGTGTAACAGAGATACAGGTTTTCGGCAATTTCCTTTTCGAGTTCTTTCGCGGCCGCTTTGACTATCGGGGAAGACGGGGTTATACGTTCGTCCGACGGCGTGTTCTGCGCTTCCATAAACGAAACCTTGATTTCTATCTCCGCGTGTACGCTCATTCCGTCTGCCTTTGCCGACGACTTGACGTCGAGCACACGGAATTCCACGGCTTCGCCCGTAGGAAGAACGGGCGAGAGCTTGCCGAGCACTTTATGCTGTATGAGCAGAGTTGCTGCCTGTGCGGGTTCTTCTTCCAGAACGAAACTGCCGTTTTCGGACACGACGAGATTGCGGTTCATAATCAACTGAAAATTGTCTTTGCTTTCGCCGTCGGGCGTCTGCGGGTTGTCTTCCAGTTTTTCGAGTTCGACAAGCGGAATGTTGACGCTTGCGCTCCGCGACAGAGTGTGCGCGAGAAAGTCTTTGACGGTTACCATTGCAAGTCCGTCGCCGCCGAGGTTCTGCAGGAGCGATGACTGAATGAAATACGAAGCGGCAACCGTTGTGCCCGTTCGCGCGGCAAGTATGTCGGACGGCTTTTCCGTGCAGGATGTGACGACTGCCTGTTCGGGCAGAGCGTACGCACCAATAAGCGGAGCCACGAGCAGTTCGAGGTCGGAGCGCAAAACGTTTTGCGACAGAACCAGCACGTTGCAATGCGAAAGGGATACGAGCAGTCCCATATGCTGCGAAATTTTGTCGAGGGCTTCGGACACGGTTTTGCCTTCGGCGGAATATACGACGTACGATTGCGACGACTGTCCCTCGCCCGCGCCGCCCGTTATGACGACGGATTGAGTGGACACCGTGAACGCGTTGTCCGCTTTGTCTATGCCGAGACCAATCACTATTGCCGACTGTTTAAGCGACTTGTTGTCCACAACACGCCCGAAGAAAATGAGTATGGCGGCGATAAGCACGATGACCAACCATTTTCTTTTCATAAAAGCGTTGCGGAGTTTGCGCGCCGCGGCGGATACGCCAGAACTTTTTTCAGTCATTGTTTTCACCTCCCGAAGTTATGTTTGCCGCATTTTCGCCCGCAGACGACTTACTTGCCGATATTCCGTCGTCGGACACGTTGCCCGACAAACCCGCAGATTGCTCGTTTTGCAGTGCGTCGGTTTGCTTGTCGTCGGCAGTCGTGTTGCCGCAGGACGAAGTTCCCGATAAAGGAATGTCGGAGGACAAGGGAGTTTTTGGCATTTTGCGTTTTGCGTAGATTGCGGCGACGCCGTAGGCAAATGCGAAAAACAGCGCAAACGCAAACATCGCGTATCCGAAGTCCGTTGTGGAAAACGTTACGACGTCCTGTAAGGTCGGGAGCGCAAGCGGGAGAACGGTTATCAGCAACGTGAACAGTATTCGGGCGGGCACAGGTGTTCCGACGGCACGGCGACAGCTTTCCGCGCTGCCCCAGAAGAGCAGGGAAAGCCCGCAAATCGCCATTATTATGACGACGAAAAGAGCCGCCCATTCCAATCTTCCTATTTCCATTGACAGTTGGTTGAAACCCGCAATCCTAATGAGCATATTGTACACGTACGGGAGTGCGTTGCCGTACATGGCGACGGCAAGCATTGCGACAACGAGAACGAGAATATACGATACGCCTGCACCTATGCCGAAGAAGGGGAGTTTTTTGTTGCGCAGTTTGATGAACAGCAAGGGGAACAGGTCGCCGAGCCACAGACTGTAACGCAATCCTTCTTTGAAGAAATCGGATGGTGACACGGCAAACACGGGCAGGTTTCTGCCGAAGTCGGTGTCGGCGTTCAGGAACGCGAGATTGACAATCATAATCAGGAACAGAACGACGGCGAAGAGTTCCGACGAGCGGGCAAGCGCGCGTATGCCTTTTACGCCCGTGTACACAACGGGCACGGCAAGCACCAGAATAATGACGTAAGGCGCAACGCCGACGAACAGGTCTATCGTCAGGAAAATGACCGTGTAGACGAAGTAGAAAAATCCTTTCGTCAGCAGATAAAGGGACATAAGCCCGTTGAGCATTCTGTACGGCAATCTTTTGCGTGCAGAAAGAAATCCGTCCGCGCCGCTTCTTGCGAAAAGGTATGTCGCAGTCAGACAAACAAGGTCTATGCACGACATTAAAATGTACAGCCAAAGTGTGGAACTTCCGAGCGTTTGTGCAACCAACCCCGGAAGCGACGATACCTTGAAAACTATACCGCAGCAGAAAATCAGGCTGCCTGCCTGCGAGTTCCATACGGTGTTGTCGTCGAGAAATCCGCGCTTGTTTCCGACTGTCGGATTTGCTTGTGTCGAAGTTATGCTTTTGACCGAACCGAGAGTTTTTGCTGCGCTATTCATCGTTCAAGTGCTCCTTTTGCAATCTTGTGCGGTTCTGCGTATAAGGCAGAGAGCAAGGACGGGAGTCCATTTCGGAGATTTCGGCTTTCATAATTCCGTCTTTGAGGTCGGGGAAAATGCGCGGTGCGTAAGGCGCGAGATAGGGTGTTCCGTAGCCCGTCAGCGTGGACAGATAGGACGCAAGCAGAACGAGCAGAACCATTATTCCGAACAGACCGAGAACGGCGCTTGCAAGCAGAAAGACTATACGCAGAATGGACAGCGTTCCGACTTGGTCGGGGATACAGAAAACGCCGATTGACGACAGCGCGACGACGAGGACGGCGGGCGAAGAAATGAGTCCCGCTTTGACTGCGGTATCGCCGAGGACGATTGCGCCGACGATTGAGAGAGAAACGCCGAGATATCGCGGCATACGTATCGACGCCTCGTTCAGGATTTCGAAAAGCAGCAAAACGAAAAGCATTTCCACGGCGGGCGGAAACGGGATTGCGCTTGTCGCGCTTACGAGCGTGACCAGGAATTTTATGGGCAACAGGTGGTAGTGATAGCTTTGCAGCGCGACGTACGCCGCGGGAAGCAGAACGGTGAGAGCGGCGCCTAAAAGTCGGAAAATTCTTGCAAAAGTAGCCCGCCAGTCGCCCGAATAGTAGTCGTATCCGTCCTGCAAATCTTCGAGCAGAACGAAAGGCAGAGTGAGCACGAGCGGCGACCCGTCCACGATGACGGCAATGCGCCCTTCGAGAAGTTTGGCGGCGATTACGTCGGGTTTTTCGGAGTTGCCTATCTGTTTGAAAAGGGAGTGCCTGCGCTCTTCGAGAAACCCCGCGACATACGCGCTGTCGATTATACCGTCGATGTCGATTTGTTCCAGCCGTTCGCGCACCTGTTTTACCGTTTCGGGGTCGGCAACTGAACAAACGTACGCAATGGACACCGGGGTGGAAGAGTATCTTCCGACGGTCAGATTTTCAAAGACGAGGTCGGGCGATTTTATGCGGCGGCGGATAAGGGCCGTGTTTGTTTTTATTTCTTCGATAAAACCTTCGCGGGGACCTTTGAGAACGGTGGACGTCGGGGGTTCCGCGATTGCGCGTTTGTCGAACTTGCGCAAGGAAAACATACAGAACCCGTCCTGTCCGTCGAGGAAAAAGCCGACGTCGCCCTCTGCTATTTTCGCGACAGCTTCACCGTATCCGAGGGGGACTATATCCTGTCCGAATCCCGTTACGGCAAGCAGAATTTCGCGGAGTTCGTCGGCGGTGCGTTCTGTGCCGTCAAACAGTTCTTCGCATTCGCACACGGGGGTGATTACGTCCTGTTCGAGGAGCAGTTTGTCCGAGAGCGTGTCGAGATAAACGAAACAACAGCCAACGTCGTTTATGGTGATTTGTCTTATCAACAGGTCGCCTGTTTCGTGAAAATCGGATTTGATTTTTGCAATGAGTTCGGAAGTTTTCATCGATTGATTGTTGCCCCGCGCCGCGGTTTATATACGTTCGTGCGGTGTGTCGGCGGGTTGAGAGCGAACGTGCGGAGGAGAAAATGCGGAGAATAATGCGGAGAATAATGCGGAGAATAACGGTGCGCAGTCGAAATTTTTTCTTGAATATGTTTATAGCCGTGGTATAATATCCGTGTTAAGGAGGAGTTATGAGTACGGAAAAAGGATATTTCGACCCGCAAATCGCCTTGGAACAAATGGCGCGCGAAGAAGAAAAAGAACAGAAAAAACAAAAGAGAAAAACACTTGTTCAAGCCATCAAATACGCTTTGTTTACGGCAAGCGCGGGACTCGTCGAGTTCATAACATTCACGATTTTCATCAACATCTTGCCGATAAACCCCGAAATACACATCAAGTTTATCACGGACGTTCCGCTGCTCAACTTCGTCAGCACTTTGATTTCGTTGACGCTTTCCATTCTTTGGAACTTCACCGTCAACAGAAAATTCACGTTCAAATCCGCAGGCAACGTAAGCAGAGCAATGTTCCTCGCGTTCTTGTTCTATGTTCCGTTTTTCCCGTTCAAACTGTGGTTCAACGGCTATATGCCCGGATACCTGGCGGCGGGCGCGGCGGCAAGCGCAGGCGTTTCGGTTGCGGCTTATCTTGCCGCACATCAGGGCATAACCCTTGCCGTGGAAGTCTGTTCCATGTTGCTCAACGGCGTTCTGGAATTCTGCTGGCAGAAATTCGTCATATACCGTAAGGAAGAAGACAGTGCGCTTGCGAAATACGACGTCGGAACGGTCGGCGAATTCGGCGAAATCGGCATTGAAAAACCCGCTGTCAACGCAAACGGACTGCTCGAACTCATGCGTGCGGGCGAAGATATTTCCGCAATGGACGACAAGGCAATGCTCAAAAAACTTGCCGAACTCGACAAGAAGAACTGAACGCAGTCAAAAGGCAACCGATAAACAAAACGCAAAAAGACAAAACGCATTGCAAAAATCAAATACGAAGAGCAAACAAAACCAAACGTCCCCGACTTTGTCGGGGGCTTTTTTCGGTCGGCGGGAAGTCGGCGGGTAACAAACGGCAAGCCGATGTGTAACAAACGGGAAGTCGGCGCGGCGGAGAATTTTGAAAAATGTTTATTCATGGGGTGCAATTCGTTTGCTTTGCGCGCGGCGGTGTGATAATATGTGCGTATGAAAAATGCAGGGTACAAACATTTCGGACTTTGCGGTGAGCGCAGTTGCGGACAGTCTTGTTCCGCGCATTTCGCCAAGGTGCGCCCCTGTGTAAACTTATGAAGACAAAAGCGCGGCTTTTAGCCGTGCTTTAATTTTTTTGTATCGGAGGTCTATATGCAAAAGCTCGAACAAATTTACGAAGGCAAAGCGAAGAAGGTGTTCGCCACCGACAATCCCGATTACGTCATCGTTTCCTATAAAGACGACGCAACCGCGTTCAACGGACTCAAAAAAGGCACGATAGCGGGCAAGGGCGTCATCAACAACAAAATGAGCAATATGATGATGGAAATGTTGGAGAAAAAGGGCGTTCCCACACACTTTGTCGAACAGCTTTCCGACAGAGATACCGTCGTCAAGAGAGTTCAGATTGTTCCCCTCGAAGTCATCGTAAGAAACGTTGCCGCAGGCAGTTTCTCCAAGCGTTACGGCGTGGCGGAAGGCACCGAGCTTGCAATTCCCACAATCGAGTTCTCCTATAAGAACGACGAACTCGGCGACCCGCTTATCAACACCTATCACGCACTTGCGCTCCGTCTTGCGACCAAAGACGAAATCGACGAAATCACCAGAATGGCGTTTGCCGTCAACGACGCGATGAAAGCATTCTTCAAGGAACTCAACATCGACCTCATCGACTTCAAACTCGAATTCGGCAGATTCCACGGTCAGATTGTGCTAGCGGACGAAATTTCTCCCGACACCTGCCGTTTCTGGGAAGCGGGCACTTGGGACACCACAAAACACGTCAGCCTCGACAAAGACCGTTTCCGTCGCGACCTCGGCGGCGTCGAAGACGCGTATCAGGAAATCATCAAACGCGTAATGGGCAAATAATCTCAGGAGAGTTATGAAAAGCATTACAATCAGCCCGAGAGAATTCGGCGTTCACGAAGAATGCGGCATATTCGGCGTGGTGCAGAAGGAAAAAGCACCGCTTGCCCGTGAGGTTTACTACGGACTTTTCGCTCTTCAACACAGAGGGCAGGAAAGCGCGGGTATAGCCGTCAATATGCCCGACAGGAAAATCGCGTATTACAAGAATATGGGACTTGTCAACGAAGTCTTTTCCGAAGAAGAACTTTCGTTGCTTCCCGATTCGGACATCGCAATCGGACACGTCAGATATTCGACGTGCGGTTCCAGCAACGTCGTCAACGCGCAACCCGTCGTATTTTACGGCAGATACGGCAGAATGGCGATAGCTCACAACGGTAACATCGTCAACGCCGCCGCAATAAAGAACTGGCTCATCGACCGCGGACACATTTTCCAGTCGTCTGTCGACAGCGAAGTTGTTGCCGCACTCATCAACTACTACACCACGTCCAGTGTGGAAAACGGCGTGCAGAAAGCGTGCATGGACTTTGTCGGCGCGTTTGCGATAGTGTGTATGGCGGACAACAAACTCATCGCGGTGCGCGACCGTTACGGACTCAAACCCCTTGTTATGGGCAAAAAGGACGGAGCGGTGTTGTTTGCAAGCGAATCCTGCGCCCTCGACGCGGTTGACGCGGAGTTTGTGCGCGACGTCGAACCCGGCGAAATGATAACGGTCACCCCCGACGGCAAAATCAAATCGCAGAAAATCATGGTTCCCGATTCGCACCCCTGCATTTTCGAATACGTTTATCTTGCAAGAAGCGACTCCGTAATCGACAACGTCAGCGTGTACGAAGCGCGTTACAACTGCGGCAAGGAACTTGCCAAACTCTACAAAATCGACGCGGACATAGTTGCAGGCGTTCCCGACAGTGCGACGGTATGCGCAAGAGGGTATGCGGACGTCAGCGGACTTCCCATGGTTGACGCACTCACGAAGAACCGCTACATCGGCAGAACGTTTATTCAGCCCAGCCAATCCATGCGTGAAAGCGCGGTCAAAATAAAACTCAACGCTTTCCGCAGCAACATCAAAGGCAAACGGCTTATCCTCATTGACGACAGCATCGTTCGCGGAACGACATCCAGAAAAATAATCAACCTTTTGCGCGCAAGCGGAGCAACGGAAGTGCATATGCTGGTCGGTTCTCCTCCCGTCAAATATCCCTGTTTCTTCGGCGTGGACATGCAGACGAGAGAACAGCTTATCGGCGCGTATAAGACCGAAGAAGAAATCTGCAAGGAAATCGGTGCGGACAGCCTGCATTACATTCCTCTCGAATGCATGGTGAAAAGCTGTGGTGGAGGTCCCTACTGCACGGCTTGTTTCGACGGCGAATATCCGATGGAGATTAACGATAACGAAGTGCTGTCAGTCGGCAACGCGCTGGAAAACTGATATCTAACGCGGTGAAATCGACAAAATCCGTTCAAAACGCAAACAGAAAATAATATTTCGACAGGGAAGAGATTTTCTCGGAACCCGCAAAAAATCACACAAATAAGCGGGCGGATAAACGGCGTTAAAAAACAGCTAAAAAAAGACAATCAACGACAAAGCAAAAGCCGCACAACGAATGTGCGGCTTTTGTTCATATTATAGAAAACGCTGAATAATTAAATCAGTTGATGCCTTGTGCAATCATGGCGTCCGCTACTTTCTTGAAGCCTGCGAGGTTTGCGCCCGCAACAAGGTTGTAGTCCATGTTGAACGCTTTGAGCGCGTCGAGAATCTGGTTGTGGATTCCGCTCATTATGTGTTTGAGTTTTTCGTCGACTTCCTGCGCCGTCCACGCAAGACGTTCGCTGTTCTGGCTCATTTCGAGGCCGCTGACTGCAACGCCGCCTGCGTTGACCGCTTTGGACGGTGCGACCACTACGCCGTTTGCCTGCAAGTAGGCGAGCGCTTCGTTGGTGGTGGGCATGTTGGAAACTTCGTTGAGGTACTTGACGCCGAGTTTGACCATTGCCTGTGCGTCTTCGATGCGGATTTCGTTCTGCATTGCGCAGGGCATATAGATGTCCGCTTTGACGTTGCCCCAGGGTTTCTTGCCTGCGACGAATTCGCAACCGAATTTGTCCGCATAATCCTGAACCTTGTTTCTGCCGCTTGCGCGCATTTCGAGCATATAGTCGATTTTTTCACCGCTTACGCCGTCGGGGTCGTATATGTAACCGTCGGGACCGGACAGGGTGATAACCTTGCCGCCGAGTTCGGTTATTTTGAGTGCCGCGCCCCATGCGACGTTGCCGAAACCGGAGAGGCAGAAGGTTTTGCCTTTGATGTCTTCGCCGAGGTGGTTGAGAACTTCTTTGAAGAAGTAAGTTGCACCGAAACCGGTTGCTTCGGGTCTGATAAGAGAACCGCCGTAGGAAATGCCTTTGCCCGTAAGAACGCCGTTTTCGTATGCGCCGCGGATTTTCTTGTACGCGCCGAACAGATAGCCGATTTCTCTTCCGCCGACACCCATATCACCTGCGGGGACGTCAACGTCGGGACCGATGTGACGGTAGAGTTCCGTCATGAAGCTGTAGCAGAAACGCATGATTTCCGCATCGGATTTGCCAGCGGGATCGAAGTCAGAACCGCCTTTGCCGCCGCCCATGGGCAGACCGGTGAGGGAGTTCTTGAAAGTCTGTTCGAAACCGAGGAACTTCATTATGGACAGATTGACGTTGGGTTGGAAACGGAGACCGCCCTTGTAAGGTCCGATAGCGTTGTTGAACTGCACGCGGAAGCCGCGGTTTACGTGGTTAACGCCTTTGTCGTCCGTCCATGCCACGCGGAACATAATCTGTCTGTCGGGTTCGACGAGTCTTTCGAGAATGCAGTGTTTGCGATACAGCTCCTCGTTTTGCTCGATAGCGGGAGCGAGAGATTCCAGCACCTCTTTTACGGTCTGCATAAATTCGGGTTCGCCGGGGTTTTTGCGTTCAGTCATTTCAATAACTTCGCTGATATAGGACATAAAATACCTCGCAGAATAAGATTTACAAGTTTACTATTATCTTAACACTCGACTTTGCACTCGTCAATACAATATTTTTCCGAGGATCGCGTAAAGGCGTGAGCGGCGGGAAAAATCGGACTTGCGCAAAATTTGGTTAAACGTGTTTACTACTCGCTAATTATATCACAATCGCGCGATAAATGTGCGATTTTTGAACATAAAATGCAGGATTTTGAGAAGTAGATACAGTTGTAGAATAAAAAAGACACGGATGACATCATCTCGATAGACCATCTTAAAACCGCATATCGGTGTGAAAAAAAATATTTTGCTTAAAATACCTTTGCCGCGTCAGCAAGATATGAGGATTTCAGTATAATGTTGAACATTAAATTAAGGTGAATGATATAAATTCCGACTTGATAAAAGTATATTATTATGATAATATATAAAAGTCAAATCTATGCTATTTCAGATTTGGGGGGAAAGGGTATATGAGAAAGAAAGCGCTTATTTTGGTTTTGGTCTGTTTGACCGCAATTTCGCTTTTTGCTTTTACAGCCTGCAACAAGGACACTTCCGTACCGCCCGAGAGCGTTATTATGCAATCCAAGGCGTCCATATGGATCGGAATCGGAAAAGGCTCCCTTTATTTTACCGCAGGCGGCACGTGGCAGATGGATATGGTTGTTCCCGAAGCCTTCCAGCCCGACGATTATCAGGTTACATGGTGCTACGGTGACTACTATGCCGAAAACGTAGACGGCAAAACCGTGTTGACAGTCAAAGTCGACCCCGACAAAGGCGACCCCGAAAACATTCGTCTTGTTGCCCCCGACGGAAATTTGGTGGAAAACGGCAATTATGTTTCTTATTATCCCAACGACAACGGCGTTTACAATATCAAGATAACAATCGTTGACGACAAAGCGCAATCGGAAGCAAAAGACTTTTCCACGGCGTCGTTCGAATTTTCCGCGCCGACGGATATCGACCTTCCCGCGCGTCCCGCACAGCAATAAGGTATACACCGATTTTATCGGACAAAAAATAAATCAACCGAGGAATTCCTTCCTCATCCGCATTCAAGAAAAAGGAGAAAATTATGGAACAGCGTAGCAGTAACAAAATCAAACTTTTTCGCACGCTAAAAGTTGTTTTCTATTGCCTCGGACTGCCTCTTTTCGTTCTTGCGACTCTCGTGACGGCCATTTCCCTCTTTGCAGGTGAATATGCCTATGCGGGACTGGCAAGTTCGGAGTTGTTCGCGAACATGCAGGTTCTGTTCAAAGGAACTTCGCTTTACGGCTTCTGGGTGGCGTTCGGAATATGGGCGGTCATCGCGCTCATTCACATCATTCTCGCAAAAACCGTCAAAAACAGACGCGCGAGAACCGTGATTGTCGCGGCGATAACTCTCATAGTCATGTTGGTTCCCGTTGTCGTTATGGACCTTGTCATGCCCGTTCAGCTTGACGCTATTGCGGAGAACGCGGCAGACGGAGTAGTGGTCGAGAGCTACAAAGACCAGCTCGGTCACTTCAATTCCAAGACCAGCGATTCTTCCCGTCCGTCCGGCAGACGTATCGGATACAACGACCTGTTCATTCAGGAAGTCGAGAACGTGTTGGTGTATTACAACATCGGTCTCAGCGGCGCTCAGAAGGCAGGCGTTGCCGACAACACGGCAAACAAACCCATAACGTACGAAGAAATATACGGTTATACGGGCTCCGAAACCGGTCTTGTCAAGGTTGCGCCCAATGCGGACGGCAAACTCGAACTGGACGGCGTAGTTTACGAAGGCTATTACTTCGCGAAGTATTCCAACTCCATTCCCGCGGGTGACAGCGGCAGTGCAACCGTGGACGTTACCAGATACGTATGGTACAAGACGTCCAAGATGTCCCAGATGAGAGACGGTATTTACGGTTACGCTTCCTACAACTCCAACGGTATGCTTTCCGACGGCTACGTGTTCGGCATTGACGTTGCGCTTCGTATTCTCGAAGATTATTACTATGCCCAGATGAAGATTGACGAACTCGGCGGCTCCGACGAAATCCACGAAAAAATCATCGAACAGGCAACGCAGCGCCGTTACGACGAATACAATTCCGACCCCGAACTAGCGTTTATATGGAATCAGGCATTCGGTGATCCCGAAGACGTGAACGACGGCGAAGAAGCAGAGCACACCATCACACAGGGCGACCTTGCCAACATTCTCGGCGCGCTCGGCGCGGCAATCGGCAAGAACAGCTACATCGTCAAACTGCTGTCCTTCGTCAACGGCGTTTATCCCCTTAAATTCGACGTCATCGGCGGCGGCGAAACCGGTCAGCCTCTCGAACTCGGCATCGAAATCAAAGCCGACGCAGAAAAAGGTCTGCAAATTATACTTTCCGGTTCGCTTGTCGCAAACGACACCGGATTTGCGGGAGCACCCGGCTGGGACGAAGAAACCAAGACGTTCACCGTTATGTTGGACGGAAACCTCATCGGCAGTCTTTCCAGAGTTCTTGATATGATTGCCAAGAAGTTCCTCAACAACGACGTTGCGGGTCTTCTCAACTCCATACTCGGTAACGATATCGTAGGAACGTTGCTCGGACTGCTCGGCATCAATATTCCTATAACCGTTGCACCCGGCATGACCACCGAAGACGTTCTCAACGGACTGATTTCCGACCTGCTCGGCGGTCTTTACTGGTATGACAACCCCGAAATCAAACCCGTTTACGACTACTATGAAGCGGCTGCCGTAACCGAAGAAGAAAAAGAACTTGCAAAATATTACGCGATGCTCGACCGCGCGAACTACGAAGGCGGTTTGCACGGTTATATGATTGGTTCCGTCCTCATCCCCGGCAGCAGCCTTATCGCGGGCGACACCATCGGCAACGGCACTTATCCCTCTTCCGTCGGACTTGCGGATTACGCGTCCGTCAAACAGTTGCAGACCGACCTCGCGTACAAGAGAGTTTACTATCCTCTGTTCAGCCTGAGAGAACTTATCGTCGGTTTCCTGCCTTTCGTTATGCTGTTCACCATTCTCAGCGGTATAGCGGGCGAACGCGAAATGCTGTTTGCAACAGGACAGGAAGTTGTCGTGGAAAAATCCAAGAAATCCAAGAAAAAATCCGGTAAGGACGAAGACGTTGCCGCTCCTTCGGCAGACGAACAGGATATTGCGGTTGCCGAAAACGCGACCGAACCCGATGCGATAGCAGAGGAGACCACCGAGCCACTTGTTTCGGAAGATAACGAGAAGGAGGTGCTGTAATATGAAAAACAATAAAGCCAATCCCGCAAAAGCGGTACAGAGCAAAATCGCAGGACTTACCACTCTCGAAGCAGTATTCTATATCATCAGTTTCCCCATTCTCATTATCCTTGCAGGCGTGTTCGGATATGAAATGTGGCAGCTCGTTCCTTATTATTCCTTCTGGCCTTTCGTGGGAACCATTCTTGCAGGCGTGTTCGGGCTTGTGTTCCTCATTGTTGCGCTTTGCGTGACCAGAAAGAAATCCAAGAAACCTATCAGACATCAAACCGTGGTTCTCATCGTAACCGTCGTCATTCTTACCGCGGTCATCGGTGTGGCGCTCGACGTCGTTCTGCCCGACATTCTCGCAAAACTCACGTCCAGCACATTGTTTGTCGAGGATTTGGGACACGAATACGAAGACCAGGCACAGTTCAACGCGCAGATTGTCCGCAAGTTCATAATGCTCAACCTGCTCAACGGCAACTATGACCCGAAATACGACTATTCGTCCATGAGTTCCAACAGCGAAGTGTCCAAAAACACCTCTTATTACAGCAGCGTCCTCGCTGGTCGCGACAAGGCGTATTACGACACTTATATCTGGAACAAAATGCCCGCCCTCAAACAGGAACTGTTCAACTTCATCTATGACGAATGGATCCTGACCGACGTAAACTACGCCTTCCTCGGACCCGATACCGAATGGGGCAACAGATCCAGACGCAGTTTTGCGCACGCGGTAACCGACTATATCTATCCCGAGTTTGAAAAACTCAGCAAAGAGGGCTTCAACAACGACAGAATAGCTTACCTCTTCAACAACAACTATGCAAGCATGTATCAGGACGGATACGTAACCTATGACGACTCTCTCATTCTTTATGCAACGTCCAACAGAATGACCATTCCCGTCGTCATCAGACTGTTGCTTGACGAAGGCTACACCTATTCCGACGGAAAGGGTGCGGAAATGAACAACGGCACCATCGTTGAACCCGACGACGCATACTTCTTCGAGCTCTATATGCCCGACGAAGTCAAAACCCTGCTCGCAACGTCCGGCGCGGTCGAATGGGATTCCGCACATCAGAAAGCATTGGTCGTCAACCCTGTTGAAGGCGTCAAAGTCAACAAAGGCGCAGTCATCATTCCGTCTTATGACGAAAACAACAACCTCATCGGCGGTTACGTCAGACAGCCCGTACAATGGAGCGTTCTGGACATGGACGGAAAGAACATGGACGTCGCAAGCCTTGACGGCATCACGATTGACCTGTCCTTCGTCGTTGGACTTCTTCCCGACAGCATCAAACAGGCGCTCAGCGGCGTAGTGGAAAAACTCCAAAAGCCCTTGACGCTCAGTGAACTTCTCGATGTCGTCAACCTGCTCATCAAAGTCGTTGCTCCCGGCGGAAGCGTCAACGATTTCCTCGGTGAATTGCTCGACGGCATCAAAGATACCATATCCACGGCAACGGGCGGCAGAGAACTTTCTCTCGGCATCTGCATCGACGATACGGGCGCACTGAAAATCGCGGTTCGTCCTTCCAACGTCGAAAAAGGTTTGCTGGGTTACCAGTATATGACCTGGATGCAATCCAACTCCCTGCTGTTCGCGGTTATCTCCGTAATGTCGTTGAGAAACTGGCTGTTCATCTTCGGTGCCGTGTCTGTGCTTGCGGTCTTTGCAGCAGGCTGCTGCCGTGAATACAAGAAACGCATCAAAGACGAATTCGAAGCGAACTATGTTCCCGTAACCGGACCCGTCGATGGCGCGGAAGCACCCGTCGTCAACGAACCCGCAGCGGACAACGCGGTGTTTGAAGAAGACGTGAAAGAAGAAACAATGTCGGACGAAGAAAAAGCCGACGGCGACGAATCCGTAACGGTCGAGTAAAGCAATCTTAAAGCACCGCCTTCGGGCGGTGCTTTTTTTGTGCTCCGAAAAGGCAACAGACGACCTATCAATCTGCCTTATTAATTAAGGAAAACTATATATTTACTATATAAATATAAGTATAATAAACAAACAAGCAGACAAACAGCTTGAAACAACATGGTGAGCGGAGAAAAATCGGCTGTAAAACAAACGGCGCGTCGAGGTGCAAAAGGGCGCTGTGTAAAGTGCGGACGATTGCAAACACTACGTGTTGAAAATTTTGAAAAATTGCCGTCAAGCACTTTGCAATCCGCGGGCTGTGTGATATAATAGAAAAAATTTTGGGAGAAAGACAAATGTTGCTCTTCAAAAACGCGACTTACTATACGACGAAAGGACCCGCAAAGGGTGATTTGTTCGTCGACGGCGGTAAAGTTTTCGAAGGGGGGTCGTATTCTCCCGCGATGTGTTCCGAAACCATCGACGCAAGCGGATTATTTATCGTTCCGGGTTTTGCAGACGTACACGTGCATCTGCGGGAACCCGGTTTTTTTTATAAAGAGAGCATAGAAAGCGGGACTTTATGCGGAGCAAAAGGCGGATATACAGCGCTTTGCGCAATGCCCAACCTTAACCCCGTGCCCGACAGCAAAGAAAATCTGGACGTCGAACTTGCCGCAATCCGCAGCGGTGCGAAAATCGACGTTTACCCGTACGGGGCACTCACCGTCGGCGAAAAAGGCAAGGAACTTTCGGACATAGAAGGGCTTGCTCCCGAGGTGATAGCGTTTTCCGACGACGGAAAAGGCGTGCAGAACCCCGAAAAAATGAAAGAGGCAATGTTGCGCGCAAAAGTCTGCGGCAAGATTATTGCCGCGCACTGCGAAGACGAAAGCCTGCTTGACGGCGGATACGTTCATGCGGGCAGATATGCCGCCGCTCACGGGCACAAGGGCATATCTTCGGAAAGCGAGTGGAAAATGGTGGAGCGTGACGTTGCGCTTGCCGCGGAAACGGGCGTTGCCTATCACGTATGCCACGTGTCCACGAAAGAAAGCGTGGAAATCATAAGAAAAGCGAAAGCCGCAGGCGTCAACGTTACGGCGGAGACGGCACCTCATTATCTCGTGCTTTGCGAGGATGATTTGCAGGAAGACGGCAGGTTCAAGATGAACCCTCCGCTCCGTTCGCGCGAGGACAGAGAAGCACTCCGCGCGGCGCTGGCGGACGGAACGCTGGATATGATTGCGACGGACCACGCGCCGCACTCTGACGAAGAGAAATCGAGGGGACTGAAAGGCAGTCTTATGGGCGTCATCGGGCTGGAAGGCGCGTTTGCGGTGCTGTACACCGAGCTTGTGAAAAAAGGTATAATTCCGCTTGAAAGACTGATTTATGCGATGAGCACGGCTCCTTGCAGGCGTTTCGGGATTGCAGGCGGCGACATATACGACGGCGCGATAGCAAATCTTGCCGTTCTGGACCTTTCGAGAGAATGGACGGTGAGAGGACAGGACAGCGCGTCAAAAGGCAACAGCACTCCTTTCGAAGGCAGAACGGTGTGCGGAAAGAACATCATGACAATTTATAACGGAGAAATAATATGGAAAGAGTGAAAAGAAAACTTGTGCTGGAAAACGGCGACGTTTACGTCGGAACAGGGTTCGGCGCGAACGTGGACGCAATCGGCGAAATCGTGTTCAACACGTCGATGGCAGGGTATCAGGAAATTATTTCCGACCCCAGTTACTGCGACCAGATTATCGTAATGTCCTATCCCATCATAGGCAACTACGGTATTACGGATGAGGACTATGAAAGCAAAAGCCTGCTGCTCAAAGCGCTCATAGTCCGCGACTACAACGACGACCCCTCCAACTTCCGTTACACGAAAACCCTTTCCGAGCTGTTGGAAGAAAATTCCGTACCGGGATTGCAGGGTATCGACACCCGCAAACTGGTGAGAACGATACGCGACAAAGGTTCTATGGTTGCGTACCTTGTTGACGAAAGCGTTCCGACGGAAGACGCTCTCAAAACCATATCCGAATACAAATATCCGACCGATCAGGTAAACCGTGCAGGTTGCAAGAAACGCTGGTACAGCCGTACGCCCAACCACAAATACAACGTGGTTGCAATCGACTGCGGCATCAAACAGCAGATGGTCAGAAACCTCAACAATCAGGGTTGCAACGTCATAGTCGTGCCTCACAACATCAGCGCGGAAGACGTGCTCAACCTCAAACCCGACGGAGTGTTCCTGAGCAACGGACCCGGCGACCCCGAGAATGTTCCGGAAGTAGTCGAGCTTGTCAAACAACTCAAAGGCAAAGTGCCTATGATGGGTGTTTGCATGGGACATCAGCTTATCAGCCTTGCGTACGGCGCAAAGACTTACAAACTGAAATTCGGTCATCGCGGCGGCAACCATCCCATACTCGACAAGACGACGGGTTTTATCGAAATCACCGCACAGAACCACAGCTACGCAGTCGACGAGAAGTCTTTGAAAGGAACGGGACTTTCCGTCACGCACGTCAATCTGCTTGACAAAACGGTCGAAGGCGTAGAAGACAAAAAGAATTACGTTTTCTCGGTGCAGTTCCATCCCGAAAGCGCACCGGGACCCTGCGACAGCATCAGACTGTTCGAAAAGTTTATCGTGAATATCGAGGAGTGGAAGAAAAATGCCAAAGAGAACTGATATAAAGAAAGTACTTGTCATAGGCTCCGGTCCTATCGTAATAGGGCAGGCGGCAGAGTTCGACTATGCCGGAACGCAGGCGTGTATCGCTCTCAAAGAAGAGGGTTACGAAGTGGTGCTTGCAAACTCCAATCCCGCCACGATTATGACGGACAAGATGATGGCGGACAAGATTTACATGGAGCCGCTCACTCTCGAATACGTGGCTAAAATAATCCGCTACGAACGCCCCGACGCAATCGTTCCCGCGCTCGGCGGACAGACCGGTCTGAACCTTGCCATGAAACTTGCGAAAAGCGGTGTTTTGGACGAATGCAACGTTAAACTGCTCGGAACGTCGCTAGAAAGTATCGAAATGGCGGAAGACAGAGAAAAGTTCAAAGAGATGTGCGAGCGCATCGGCGAACCCGTCATACCTTCTCAGATAACGTACAGCACGGAAGAAGCAATCGAAGCCGCAAAGGTTATCGGCTATCCCGTGGTGCTCCGTCCCGCATTCACTCTGGGCGGCACGGGCGGCGGTTTTGCGGAGGACGAAGCCGAACTTTGCGAGATTATGAAAAACGCTCTCAAACTTTCCCCCGTGGGACAGGTTCTCGTGGAAAAGAGTGTAAAAGGGTTCAAGGAAATCGAATTCGAAGTCATGCGTGACGCCAACGATACGGCGATTGCGATATGCAGCATGGAAAACCTCGACCCCGTCGGCGTTCACACTGGCGACAGTATCGTCGTGGCTCCCGCGCAGACGCTCACCAACAAAGAAGTTCAGATGCTGCGCAACAGCGCGTTGAAGATTATCCGCGAACTCAAAATCGAAGGCGGCTGCAACGTTCAGTTCGCACTCGACCCTCACTCTTTCAAATACTATCTCATCGAGGTCAACCCCCGCGTATCGCGTTCTTCCGCACTTGCGTCGAAAGCCAGCGGATATCCGATTGCGCGCGTAACCGCAAAAGTCGCGCTCGGTATGCACCTCGACGAAATCATGCTTGCAAACACGCCCGCGGCGTTCGAACCCGCGCTTGACTACATCGTCACCAAAGTCGCGCGTTTCCCCTTCGACAAATTCGACACCGCGTCCAACAAGCTCGGCACTCAGATGAAAGCGACGGGCGAAGTCATGAGCATAGGCAGAACCTTCGAAGAAAGCCTGCTCAAAGCACTCCGTTCTCTCGAAATCGGCGCAATCCACATTTGGATTCCCAAGTTCGACACCTGGACCAGACAGGAACTTTACGATTACATCAAAGACTGCACGGATGACAGACTGTTTGCAATCGCCGAACTCTTCGAGCGCGGCGGCGACATCGGTCTTATCGCGTCCAGCACCAAAATCGATATGTTCTTCCTCGAAAAAATCCGCGAAATCGTCGAATTCGAGTTCGTCGTCAAAGCGCACCCCTTCGACACGGAAGTTTTCAAAGAAGCGAAACGCAGAGGCTTTTCCGACAAGTACCTCGCAAAAGTTTGGAAGTCCACGGAAGAAGATATCTATCTCAAACGCAAAGAGCTCGGCATTATGCCCGTGTACAAGATGATTGACACCTGCGCGGGCGAGTTCGAAAGCTATGTTCCGTACTTCTATTCCACTTACGAAGAAGAGCAGGAAAGCGTCGTCAGCAACCGCAAGAAGATTATCGTTCTGGGGTCCGGTCCCATAAGAATCGGTCAGGGCATAGAGTTCGACTACTCCACAGTTCACGCAATCTGGACAATCAGGGAAGCGGGCTATGAGGCAATCATCATAAACAACAACCCCGAAACCGTGTCCACGGACTATACGACGTCCGACAAGCTGTATTTCGAACCGCTTACCGTCGAAGATACGATGAACGTAATCGACCTCGAAAAACCCGAAGGCGTCATCGTTTCGCTGGGCGGACAGACGGCAATCAACCTTGCCGACAAACTGCACGCTCTTGGCGTGAAGATAATCGGTACGGACGTTCAGGCAATCACCAACGCGGAAGACCGTGACTGCTTTGAAAAGATAATGACCAAACTCGGCATTCCTCAGCCCAAGGGCGAAGCCGTGTTCACGGTCGAAGACGGACTCAAAGTCGCGGCGAAAATCGGTTATCCCGTGCTCGTACGTCCGAGTTACGTTCTCGGCGGCAGACAGATGCAAATTGCGTCCACACCCGAAGCGCTCGGCAAATACCTCAAATCGGCGTCCGCGCTCAACACGGGACACGCAATCCTCGTTGACAAATACGTCCTCGGCAAAGAACTCGAAGTCGACGCGGTATGCGACGGCAAAGACGTGTTCTGTCCCGCAATAATGCAGCACATCGAAAGAACGGGCGTACACTCCGGCGACAGTATCAGCGTATATCCCACGTTCAGCATAAGCGAAGAAGTCAAGAAGAAGATTATTGACTACACCGTAAAACTCGGTCTCGGTATCGGCATAGTCGGACTTTACAACATTCAGTTCATCGTCGACGCAAAAGACGACGTGTACGTCATCGAGGTCAACCCCCGTTCGTCCAGAACGGTACCGTTCATTTCCAAGGCGTCGGGATACTCGCTTGCCGATATCGGCACGAAAGTCATGCTCGGCATATCGCTGAAAGAGCAGGGCTTTACGACCGTGTTCCCCGAAAAGGAACCCACCAGATGGTACGTCAAAGCGCCCGCGTTCTCGTTCTCCAAGATAAAGGGTATGGAAGTTTATCTCTCGCCCGAAATGAAATCCACGGGCGAAGCGATAGGTTACGACACCGAAATGAAACGCGCGCTTTACAAAGCGCTCAAAGCGTCGGGCATGAGCATGCAGAACTACGGCACGGTCTTTATGACGATTGCCGACTGCGACAAGGACGCGTTCCTGCCCATCGCAAAGAGGTTTTACGAACTCGGCTTCAACATCGAAGCAACCAAGGGAACGGCGGACTTCCTGCACGCGCACGGCATTAAAGCCAGAAGCAAAGCCAAAATCAGCGAAGGCAGCGAAGAAATTCTCGACAGCATAAGAAAAGGTCACGTGACTTACGTCATCAACACTCGCGACCTCAACGAAGAAAGCACCAAGAAAGACGGTTACGAAATCCGTCGCGCGGCGGTTGAGAACAACATCACGCTGTTCACGTCGCAGGACACCGTCGAAGCGTTGCTCGACGTTCTCGAAGACATGACATTCAAAGTGTCTACAATCTGCTGAGATGAAGAAAGAACTTCTCACGGTCACAAGCAACCGACCGCTCAACGAAAGCGTGTTCGAACTCGTATTATCGGGCGCAAGCCCGATGAAAGCGGGGCAGTTTGCGGAAATTACGGCGCAGGGATTTTACCTTCGCCGCCCGATAAGCCTTGCCGACTACGCGGACGGAAAAATAACCCTGCTCGTCAAAAAGGTGGGAGAGGGTACGAAATGCCTGTCGCGCCTGCAAGTCGGCGACAAGGTCGACGCGTTGACCTGCCTCGGCAACGGATTTGACGTGAACGCCGAAAAGCCTTTGCTGGTAGGCGGCGGAATAGGTTGTGCGCCACTTTACAGACTGGCAAAAGAGTTTGCCGAAAAAGGCATCAGACCCACTGCCGTGCTCGGGTTCAGAAACGTGAGCGAAATCTACTACGAAAAAGAGTTTTCCGCCGTTTGCGACACGGTGATTGCAACCGACGACGGCAGCCGTGGTTTCAAAGGCAACGTAGTTGCGGCAATCGAGGCGCAGGGCATAGACTTCGACCGTTACTTTGCGTGCGGTCCCGTTGTAATGATGCGTGCGCTGGCGGGCAGATTCCCGAACGGACAACTCAGCCTTGAAGCACGAATGGGTTGCGGTTTCGGCGCGTGTATGGGTTGCAGCATAAAGACGACGTCGGGATTTAAGAGAGTTTGCAAGGAAGGACCCGTGTTCGACGCGTCCGAGGTAATATGGGAGTGATTATGAATACCAAAGTAAAATGTCTCGGATACGAAATGAAAAACCCCGTTGTGCCCGCAAGCGGAACCTTCGGGTTCGGCTACGAATTTGCGGAGTACTACGACATCAACGTGCTTGGGTCCATGTCCCTCAAAGGCACGACGTTGCAGGCAAGATACGGAAATCCTCTTCCCAGAATAGCGGAGTGCACGGCGGGACTGATCAACGCAATAGGTTTGCAAAACCCCGGTGTCGACAAAGTTGTCGGTGAAGAAATTCCTAAACTGGCCGAAGTGTACGACGGCAAAGTTATTGCAAACGTCGGCGGACACAGTTTCGACGAATATGTGGAAACGGTTGCTCGTTTCAACGACTGCGACAAGGTCTTTGCAGTCGAACTCAACATCAGCTGTCCCAACGTAAAAGGCGGCGGTATGGCGTTCGGCACAGACCCCAAAACCGCACAATCGCTGGTTTACGAAGTAAAAAAGCGTGCAAAAAAGCCGATTGTCGTCAAATTGAGTCCTAACGTAACTAGCATTGAGGATATGGCAAAGGCGGTGCGCGACGGCGGTGCGGACGGTATCAGCCTTATAAACACGCTGGTCGGAATGCGTATAGACCTGCGCACGCGCAAACCTATAATCAGCGTCCGCACGGGCGGGTTCAGCGGCCCTGCGGTTTTCCCTGTTGCGGTCAGAATGGTCAACGAAGTTGCTCGCGCGGTGGAACTTCCGATTATGGGTATCGGCGGCGTATCGTCGGCGCGTGACGTAATCGAAATGATGATGGCGGGCGCAACCTGCGTACAGGTCGGAGCGGCAAACCTTGTCAATCCGTTTGCCTGCAAGGAAATAGTCGAAGACCTGCCGAATGTAATGGCGGAGTTTGGCATAACAAATCTTGAAGAAATAATCGGCGCGGCAAAATAGCGGCGCAAATCAGGAGATAATATGGGCAAAGACGTAATAGTGGCACTCGATTTCAGCAGAGCGGAAGAAGTGTTTTCTTTCCTCGACAAGTTCGAAGGCGAAGACAGAAAGCCGTTTGTCAAAATAGGCATGGAACTCTATTATTCGCAGGGCGCGCAGATGGTGCGTGACATAAAAGCCCGCGGACACAAAATATTCCTCGACCTCAAACTTCACGACATTCCCAACACCGTCAAAAAGTCTATGGCGGTTTTGAGCGCGCTTGACGTCGATATGTGCAATCTGCACGCAGGCGGCGGAGTTGCAATGATGAAAGCGGCAATCGAAGGACTTACTCGCGCGGACGGCACCCGTCCTTTGCTCATTGCGGTTACGCAGCTTACATCGACAAGCGACCAGATGCTGAAAGAGGAACTGCTCATCGACCGTCCCATGGACGAAACGGTCATGCACTATGCCGCAAACGCGGCAAGCGCAGGACTTGACGGGGTAGTGTGTTCGCCCTTGGAAGCCGGCAAGGTTCATGACGCCTGCGGAGCGTCTTTCCTTACGGTTACGCCCGGTATCCGTTTCGACGACGCAAGCAAAGGCGACCAGGTGCGCGTCACCACGCCCGCAAGAGCCAAAGAACTGGGTTCGGATTATATCGTGGTCGGACGTCCCGTTACTGCTGCGGAAGACCCCGTTGCGGCGTACCGCAGATGCGTGGAAGATTTTGTAGGTTGAAATCCGCAAACAATGTGGGCTGAACTGCAAAATATCCGAAAATTCCGAATGCGTGATAAAGCATAGCGCGGAAAAACGTAAGCTCGGTTTTTGACCGCAAAGCGAACGGAACAAACGTTCGCGGGCTGAAAGCGCGTATGGGAAAGAGGGTATAGGAACGGACAGCAAAACGACAACCGATACGGACAGAAAACAGGCAGAAAAGAGTTTACCTTTAAGGAGAAAATATGAAAGACGTAAAGAAAGAAGTTGCAAAAGGATTGCTTGAAATCGGCGCGGTGTTTCTCCGTCCCGAACAACCTTTTACCTGGGCAAGCGGAATCAAAAGCCCGATATACTGCGACAACAGACTGACGCTTACCGCGCCCGCCGTCCGCAACGTAATCGAAAACGGACTTGCGGAACTCATCAAAACGGAATTTCCCGAATGCGAAGTGCTTATGGGCACTGCCACCGCGGGAATAGCGCACGCGGCGATAGCGGGGCACATACTCGGTATGCCTATGGGTTACGTCCGTTCGGGCGCAAAGGACCACGGAAGAGCAAACCGCATAGAAGGCAAACTCGAAAAGGGACAGAAAGTCGTCGTTGTGGAAGACCTGATTTCGACGGCAAAGAGTTCTCTCGAAGTGGTTGAAGCGTTGTGCGAAGAAGGCGCGGACGTGCTCGGTATGGTGAGCATTTTCACTTACGGAATGCAGAAAGGCAAAGAGAAACTTGCAGAAGCAAACGTAAGAGCAATCAGCCTTTGCGACCTTGACGAACTGCTCGAAGTTGCGGTCGAGAACGGATATATCAAAGCGGAAGACTGCGGCAAACTCATCGCGTTCCGCGACAATCCTTCCGACGAAAGCTGGATACACCGTTAATAAACAAGCATTAAGCAATAAACGTTCGGCGTTGCCGATGTGCGGGCTATGAATTGCGCAAAACGGCAGATAATACGACAAAATCGCACGATTAAACGGAGAATATGAAAAAAATCAGACATTTGATAGACATTTCCGACTTTACGACGGAAGAGATAGACGGCATAATCGCGACAGCCGAAGACATTATGGCTGACAGGAAAAAGTACGCTCACGCCTGCGAAGGCAAGAAACTTGCCACGCTGTTCTTCGAGCCGTCCACCAGAACGAGATTGAGTTTCGAAGCCGCAATGCTCGAACTCGGCGGTTCCACTCTCGGGTTTGCGTCCGCGTCCAACAGCTCCACCACAAAAGGCGAGAGCGTTATGGACACCATACGCACGGTAGGCGCGTACGCGGACATAATCGCAATGCGTCACCCTCTCGAAGGCGCGGCACTTGCGGCGTCGCAACGCAGTATAGTTCCCGTGGTCAACGCGGGCGACGGCGGACATTGCCACCCCACGCAGACGCTTGCGGATCTACTCACAATCAAGAACCGCCACGGCAGACTCGACCATCTTACAATCGGTATCTGCGGTGACCTCAAATACGGCAGAACGGTACATTCGCTCATAAACGCGCTGACGAGATACGAGGGCAACAAGTTCGTTATGATTTCGCCTCCCGAACTCACCATACCCAACTACGTACGTTACGAGATTATGCAACCCCGCAACGCCGTCTGGACGGAGTGCGCGACAATCGAGGACTGCATAGCCGACCTTGACGTGTTGTATATGACGCGCATACAGAAAGAGCGTTTTTCTGACCTCGACGAATACGAAAGACTGAAAGACTGCTTTGTGCTCAACGCCGAAAAGATGAAAGCGGCAAAAGCGGATATGAGCGTTTTGCACCCTCTACCCAGAGTCAAGGAAATCAACGTCGACGTGGACGACGACCCGCGCGCTTGCTATTTCAAGCAGGTCGAGTACGGCAAGTTCATGAGAATGGCGCTCATTCTCAAACTGCTCGGTGACGCCGAAAAAGGATATTGCCCCGAAACGGTCAAACGTCCTCTTGCAGACAAAGGTTTTGTGTGTCAGAACCCGAAATGTGTCACGGCGGTGGAAAGCGACCTCAAACAAATGTTCAGCCTGCGCGACGCCGAACACAACGTGTACAGGTGCGAATACTGCGAAACGCGCAACGGTCACAAGAAATAACGTTCGCAACTCACCGTACCGCGCCTAACCGTCGGGAAGAACAGCGGACGGAAAACGGCAGACGAGGCAGTGCGGAAAGAGCGTAAATAAATGTAAAACGAAATAATGGAAAAGGAAAAGGCACCCTTTGAGGTGCCTTTTGTTGTGTTTTTATTCTGTTTGTTGGTCGCGCGTGAATTCGGCTGCTGTGGGCAGGGTAGTCGCGGGTAAAACTCAG
Source organism: uncultured Eubacteriales bacterium (assembly GCA_900545885.1). Classification (GTDB taxonomy): domain Bacteria; phylum Bacillota; class Clostridia; order Christensenellales; family CAG-917; genus Limadaptatus. Next base: position 27,774 of record URAF01000006.1, on the reverse strand, counting down.
TGCTTCGGCACGGGGTAACGGCGGTTGTATGCGCGTATGTTGCGGAAGGTTTTGCTGTTTTTGCGGTATATGCGTTCGTAGACCGTATGGTAGAGCATCATATACTGCTCGTGGTTCTTCATATCGGGCGTATAAGTTTTGCCGTCGTGCACCATATGGTCGACTGCTTCCTGCGGGGTTTTGAATGTTCCCATTCCGAGGTAGGTGAGCATTGCGCAGCCGAGCGCGCTGTTTTCGTAGGTCTGCGTCTTTTTGACGGGCAGTCCCATTATGTCGGCAAGTATCTGGCATATACGGTCGGAGAGAGAACCTCCGCCCGATACCATTATGCTTTCGATTTTGTATCCCGCGCGTTTTTCTATGCTGGCAAGACCTTCGTACAAACCGAAGCAAATGCCTTCGATGATTGCGCGGTAGATGTGCGCACGAGTGTGGACGTCCGAGAAACCGAGGATTGAACCTTTTGCCCAACCCTGTTTGATTTTGGGCGACCAGAGGGGTTGAAGGACAAGACCTTCGCAACCGATAGGCGTGTTGTCGAGGAATTCGTCAAAGAGTTCCTCGGGGGCGCAACCGAGTTCCGCCGCACGCTTGACTTCTTTTTCGCCGAACTGTTCCTTGAACCACGTTATCATCCAGCAACCGCGGAAGATTTCCACTTCGGGGTTGTACATACCCTTGATAACGGCAGGGTAAGGGGGCATAAACGCTTCGGGTTCGACGTATTTCTGCGTCGTAATCTGAATTGTGGCCGTAGTGCCCAGGCTGATTGAGGCTTTGTCCTTGCCGAGCGTACCCGTTCCGAACGTTTCGCAACCTTTGTCCGAACCGCAGGCGATGACGGGCAGTCCTTGTTTAAGTCCCGTTTCGGCTGCGGCTTCCGCGGAAATTCTGCCGATTATTTTCGTGGAGTCCACAAGGTCAATCATCTTGTCGGAACATTCGTCGGTTATGTAATAATTCAGGCTTTTGCCTTTCGCCCAGCACTGGTTTTTGTAGTCGAAGGGCAGGTGTCCTATCTGCGAAGCCGTGCTGTCGACAAGTTTGCCCGTAAGTTTGAGGTTGATGTAGCCCGACAGCTGAATTATCTTGTGGGCTTTCTTCCAGATTTCGGGTTCGTTTTCGTGCACCCAGTTGAGTTTGGTTTTCTTTCTTATGTCGCAGTAGGGGTCATACATCTTCGCAAGGTGCAGAATGGCCTTGACGGAAGGCGGTATGGCTTCGTCTACGCGGGAACATTCACGTTCGTCCAACCATACGAGGAAAGGACGGAGAATGTTGTTGTCTTTGTCGATGAAAGTGATGGTATCGCGGATTGTGGTAACGCCCACGGCGACAATACGGTCAAAGCCGAGAGGATATTCGTTTTTGACGTTGGAAACGGCTTTGACGAGGCTGTCCCAGTAAGTTTCGGGGTTTTGTTCCGCCCAGCCGCTGTTGAGTGAGAAATAAGGATTGAATGGCACTTTGGATTTGCAGATTTCCACGCCTTTGTCGTTGTAAATGATAGCGCGGACGCTCTGCGTGCCGAAGTCGATTGAGAGCACGTAATCGTTACTCATATTTTTCTCCCGAATCATACACAAAACTAGTTTGTAAGATACTCTAAATATATCACGCGCCCGCAAACAGTGTCAATACCGATGTGGTGACACGTGTACGGCTAACTTGATATTTGCAACAAATCAACAGTTTAACCGATTATGTCGGAAAGGGGAAAACAAAGTCGGAAAAGAAAAAGCGACGCGTCTGCGTCGCTTTTTCGGGAAGAAGAAAGGGAGAGCGTAAAAACTTCTTCCTAGGCTATGTGTTCGGGTTTTATGAGCTAATTATCAGCCTTCGTACCAGTGTTCGCCGAAGCGGTTGTGGAAACCGTTGAAGAGGTCTTCGAAGGATTCCCAGTCAAAGCCTGCCTGAACGGAGTAGCGGTGTCTGATTTGACCCTGCTCGTCGCGTTCGTAACGAACTTCCACGTCTACGTTGACGGGGGGCTGCTGGACGTTGACGTTGAGGTAGTATTCACCGGTTTCGACGTCATACATTCTGGTGTAACGGACGGTCGTCTTGATGAAGTCCGCAAGGTTGGATTCGACGACGAGGGTTTCGGAACCCTGCATATTGTTCTCGAAAGAGAGTGCGAAGGAATATTCGGGAACGTGGGTGAATGCGGGCAGGAAAGAGAAATTGTATTTTTCCTGATATTTGCCGTCGTTCAGGACTTTCTGCTCGTCGAATGCGATTTTGTTGCCCAAGAGGTCGGTGAGTGTGAAGCTGAACACGCGGCCGTCTTCTGCGGAAACGGAGCTGTCGGTTGCAAAGCTACCGCTAATCTGATAAGTCGTGTCGTCGATTTGAATTTCGCCTTCGATTGCGAAATCGATTTTTTTGCCGTTTTCGTCAACGGTTTTGTCCGCTACGATGTTGTAGTAAATTACGTAAACGTGCTGTTCGCCGCCTGCCGTGTTGGTGGTGACGGTCAGTCTGAAATCGTAACCTTCTTTGTCGGATTCGCCGGCTTCGACTTTGACGTTTGCGCGGTCGATGAACTGTTCGAACATATCTAGCTGGTCTTCGAATCCGTCGGGAGTGGTTTCGGTGGTGGTGTCAGCTGCTGTGGACGCCGCCGCGGTGTTGCTGCCTGCTCCGAGAACGGATGCTGCGGTTGCAACGCTGTATCCCATAGTGTAGAGGTCATCGCCGATTGCGACTTCGGTTTGGGTGTTGCCGGGGTTGCACGCAACGAGGGCAACCGTGCCGACGCAAAGCGTAAGAACCAGTATTGCTGCGATTATTGCTTTTTTCATATATTAACTAACCTCCTTGGTTGTCAGGGCCTTGATTGGCTTCCGAATATAGAACAATCGGCAAAGCGGATTTGCCAACAAAATTCCGAAGAAATTTTACAGATGTCTAAAAAGTGCACTGAACAGTAGGAAAAATATTAAAATAATTTTCAATCGGACGGAGCAACCGAACGTTCGAACAGCCGCCAAACCGAACGTTTGAACCAACCGTGGGACGGAGAATTCAAAAAGGGAAGAGGGAAAAATAAGCAGTTGGCACGAGGACAAAAAAAAGAGCGGCGCTTGCGCGTCGCTCTTCATATGTCTGCCGTTTTCCGAAGATTATGCTTCGGGTGCGGGTTGGGTCGAGCCGAAGATGGAGTTGTAAAGGGTATTCCAGCTGTCCTCGCCGATGAAACGATAGTTGTATTTGCCGTTGACATTTGTGACGTAAACGGTTGCTGCAACTCTGTTCTGGGAGAGCGTGACTTTGATTTGTTCGCCGGTCGAAATGGTTTCTTTGTCGTAAGAGATTACGGTGTTCGCCCATTTTTCCGCGCTTGCGCCGCCGATGAACATAACTTCGAGTTCTTCTTTGCCGTTTTCGTTTTCGAATTCGATTTCAAAGCTGTTGTCGAGAGTTCCGTTCACGAGAATGCCGTTACGTTCGGTTGCGTTTACAAAGTAAGAATACTTGTATTCTTCTTCGTATTCGCCGTCTTCCTGTTCAAAGGACTGTTCGAACAGAATGTAGGAGAGGGTGTTGAGGTCGTAAGCGTACATTTCGAATTCGCTTTCGGTTTCTCTGCCTTCCTGTTCGCTTTCCATTGTGCCTACAACTTTATATTTCGTGCCGTTGTAGTCGAGTTCGCCCATAATGCGGAATTCCTGTTCGTTGTCGATATCCCAGTCATCCTCGTCGTCCCATCTGTCGTCGTCCTCGTCGGCAAGAGGCGTCGCGTTGTAATAGAGTACGAACGTGCTTTCGTTGCCGAGCAGGTCGGTGGTTGTTACGGTGAGTTTGTGCGCATAGCCTTCAATGTCAGAGGCTTCTTCTTTTGCGTTCACGGACGCGCGGTCGATGAACGAGTCGATGACTGCAAGTTGTTTGCCGATTTCCTGTTCGAAAGCGTCGGTCACTGCGGGGTCAAGCGAAGCCGCGTCTACCGCAGAGGTTGCCGAACCGTTTGCGAATGCGCTGAGCATAGTTGCCGAACTGGCTACCGAATAGCCGATGGTAGTGGAGTGGCTCACGGAAGACGAAGAACCGCCTCCGCCCGAATTGTTGCCACCGCTTCCGCCCTGATTGGGGTCGTTGTTGTTGCACGCTACAAGCGCGAACACTCCCGTGCAGAGAACCAGAATGAGAAGAATGGCGATTAACGTTTTTTTCATAGTGGTTATCCTCCGATAATTTATGTTTTCAATTATATAACAATCTAAACCTACATTTTGCCAATATTGTATGGAAAATTGCTAAATTATTTTTTCAGACACGCAAATGTTCGGGGGTGGAGTACGGGTGCGTTCTGAAAAAGCAAAGTGCGCTCTGTTGACACAAAGCGCACTTTACCATAAGAGAAAGAGGGTATAAATAGGATGATTTGACGATTTAGTCTATGTCCATGAACTCTTTGATGAACTCTTTTTTCCATTCGTTCACCTCTTTTGCGAGGTTAGAACCGAATTCGTGAACTTCTTCTTCGAAGAATTCCAGAGCGTCTTCGAGCAGGTCTTCAATCTGTTCGCAAAGCTCTTCGAAATCTCCCCACCACGATTCGATAAGGTCGACTATCGCGCCGAGGTCGAGGTAGGGGTGGTGCAGTAGGTCTTTAATTGCCGACCATTCGTCGGGAGAGAGATAGCCGTCGCTTTCGTCGAGCAGTTCGAGTACTCGTTCGATGTCGCGGACAAAATCTTCGCGTTCCTGTTGTTTTTGTTGCAAGCTGTTGTATCCGTCGTTGAGCGACGAGTTGTTTTCAAAGGATTCCTGCAATGCGGATTCGACTTTGCCGACCGTTTCTCTGCAAGCGTTTGCCATCATTTCGCCGATGGACGCAACGGACATTCTTATGCATTCGCCGTAGGAATTGCCCAGTCTGTTGCAGGCGCGTTGCGCAAGAGCCGTTTTGCCCGCCGTTGCACTGTTGCGGCCGAAACTGTACTTGTACTGATATGCGTACCCGTTGCCGTTTCCGCCGCCCTGGCAGTTCTCGCCCGTGCAGTCGCCCGTGCAATCGGGATTGTTGCATGCCGCGTTGTGAATTCCCGTCTGCCAGTTGTTGGTTGCGAAAAGTTCGCCCAGACTGTTCAACAGACTGTCGGTTACAGCGTCTTCTTTAAGTCCGTTTTCGTTGACGGCGAGGATTTCCATCGAACCGTTTTCGCTGGTGTCGAGGTATCCGAGCGCCGCACTTTCGGCAACAAGTCTGTTCGTTGCTTCCGTTACGGTAAGTCCTACAAGGTTCATTCCGTAAAGCACTACCGCGGCGTCTTCGTTAAGGGCGGTGACTTCGGTAACTATATCCGATTCGTTCGCCGTGATGCCGAATTCGGGGTTGATGCTTATGTTGACAAAGGTTTCGGAAACGGGGACGGGCACTTTTGCCAGTGCAAGATAGCACGCCGTGCCGACGATAAGGCAGGCGAGCAGTACAAACGCCACTGCAAACGTGAACTTCTTGCCGCGCGACATATGCGTCGTGTTGCGCGCCGAACCTTTGACGGTTGCGGTTGCGAAAGCGGGTTCTTCCACTTCCGCAAAAACGCGAGTGTCGAAACATTCGCGCTTGATACGCTCTTTGACGTTGGCGTCGGGGAGCATTCCGTTTGCTTCCGATTTCAATCTCCTTTCAATTTTTTTCATAATCATCACCGTCTATAATCCGTTTTAGTTTTTGAAGCGACGTCGTGTATCGGTGCGTCACCGTCGACGTCGGCATATCCATCATCTTTGCGACTTCCCGTCGCTTGTATCCCGCGACCGCACACATAATCACAATCTGGAAGTCTTCCGCGTTCAGGACTTTTTCCGCCGTTTTGATAAGTCCTATCGTGTCGTCGTCGGGCATATCGCCTCGGCAGAGCCCTTCGCCTTCTTCCTGAAAATCCGTTATGCGTTCGCGCTTTCCGCGGTTGTAGCTGTTGAGCGCAAGCCGCTTGGCTATCGTCGTAAGCCAGGCGAGCAGGTTATTGCTCGAATAGGAATCGATGTTCCTCAGCGCAGTTATGTAGGTGTCCTGAACGATATCCTCCGCGGTCTCGCGTTGCCGCACAATGTTGTGCACAACGAAGAAAACTACCTTGTACGTGTTGTCGTATATGTAGTCGAACGCCTCCCGTTCTCCCGCCTTCAACCGCAACACCGCTTTTTCAAGCGATTCTTTAGTCATATGCTCTCCTGTAAATAGAACAATTCAGACCGCCGTTTTGTCAACGTCGGAGCAAAATTCTTTTTCATAATATAAAAATACCTCTGCGCTGTCAACGAGGACGGGGGTGGAGAAGGGCAACCGCTTGACAAAACACCGCCGCAAGCCTACAATAAAACGGCAGTTCGGAGCAGTGCAGCCACGCAAACAAACCGCGCAAAACCGCCCGCAAACAGAGCGAATTGCCGCCGACAAACCTCGTTATTCTCCGCACACCGCATTTGACGCAAAGACAATATTCGGATAAACAGAGCCGCATAAAAAACAACCGTATCCAAAGCAACAAAGATAATCCCGATACAATTAGGTGTTCATTGCCGCAAAGCCAGTATTGTTCAAAATCATATGTTTCCGTAGCTCAGTAGGATAGAGCGTCCGCCTCCTAAGCGGAAGGCCGTGGGTTCGACTCCCGCCGGGAACGCCAGCAACCCTTTGCAAGGACGCAAAGGGTTTTCTTTTGTTTCGGCGGTCGTCTTACCTGTGACTGACACGGCGGAAATGTTTATGTCGCGCGAATGCGGCGTTTTTTGTTTGTTTATGTCGATTTATATGATAGAATAGTCCATACTCTTTATATTTATTAAGGTTGGACGGTAAGGTCGGACGGATGGACGCGATTACGCGCGAAAAGATAAACGGTTGCCTTGTGGCTATCAATAAAGGCGAAAAGGGAGCGATTGAAGAATTGCATTCTCTCGTTGCGCCTTCTTTGCGTTATATTGCGCTCCGTTACCTTCGCAAAGAGCAGGAAGCGGACGATTTGGTGCAGGATTTCTGGGCGGATATTTACGAAATCGCAAAAGGGTATCGATTTGTTTGCAACGGGTTCGGTTATCTCTGCAAAACGATGACCAACCGTGCTTTGAACAGGCGCAGAAATCTGGTTTCGGAAAACAATTGCGTAGAGCTTACGGAATACATCGATTACAGAGCGGTTGACAACTTCGCGTCCGACGACACCGCCGAGGGCGTACACACGCGAATGGTCGTGGAGGAAGCCATGCAGTCGCTCAATGACAAAGAGCGAGCGGTGTTGCAAAGAATATATTTCGAGGGCAAAACGCTGAGAGAGATAGCGAAAGAGCTCAAAGTGTCGAAGTCGACGGTCGGAAATCTCAAAGAAAGCGCGTCGGACAAAATGAAATCCGCAATTGCAGCCGCAGATTTGGACAAAGACACCCCGTAAATTGTTATATTATAAAAGCGAATGCTTATGTGTTCGAGGAAAGCGTATGGAAGACAGAGAATTTGACGAAATAATGAATAAATACGTGGCGTCGACGGGCAGGGACGCCGAGTTCGACCTTGCGAAACTCAGACAAAAGGAGAACGCGGGCAATAAGGCGGGCGCGGTAAGACACGCGCGGCGTTTTGCGTGGGCTTCGGTTGCCGCGGTGCTCATAGTCGCGGTGGTTTTGGCAGTTGCGTTGCCGCTGACGCTCGGCGGTGGCGGTGAAAACACCGGAAGCGGACCTTTTTATTGCGACGACGGCGAAGTGCTTTATCAGAAGGTGGATGTATCCGTTGCGGAAAGCGAATACGGCATTGACGTAATGGAAACGGACGTCGAGGATACGCTCGGCACGTTGCATATGCTGTTGACATTGTCTTCCGACAACTCTGCAATCGGGGTGCGGTCGGAGTACGGCGTATTCAACGAGAATTTCGACTCGATAGTCATATTCTCGATAAAAGACGGCTACGTATTCGTCCCGACGCAACAGATTTCCGTATCATGCGTATCGACAACCGTATGGCGGGACATAACCGTGAAGTACGGCATAAACTTCTACGAGGAAATGCAGTGCAGCCGTTGTTGCTACGAATTCTCCGCCAACGGAATGAACTATTTTGTTCAGACAACGGTTTACGGCGATTTCACGGCGGAAGAAATACTCGACCTTATGTTTTAGTATCCGAACCCCCCAATATAAATTCAAAACACCCAAATGCAAGTTAAAATAAACGCGGCAACCGAAAGGTGCCGCTTTTTTTGCGCAAAATTTGTGCAAAAAGAGGAAAAAGCAAAACAGACGACATAAAAACCCGATATACGGTTGCTGGCCGCGACGGTTCGGAACAAAAACAAACAGGGTATTGACAACAAAATATCGGCGGCGGTATAATTAATTAAAAGTTTTAATCAACCTCGGCAAAATGTCGGGGCGGGAGGTAAAATGAGAGTAGCGATAGGTTCCGACAAATCGGGATTTCAACTCAAAGAAGCAATCAAAGCCTTTCTCTGTTCGGAGGAAATGAAATCGGCGGGAGTGGAGTTCGACCCCGATCGCGACGACCTCGGCACAACCGACCTTGCCGACGTTCACCCTTATTACCGCGTAGCGTGCGACGTTGCACCCAGAGTGTTGGCGGGCGAATACGACCGAGCAATTCTCATTTGCGGGACGGGCGCGGGGATGAGCGTTGTGTCCAACAAATTCAAGGGGCTTAGCGCGGTTGCCTGCGAAAGCGTATATTCTGCGCGTATGGCAAGGGTTATCAACGGCGCGCAGATTTTGTGTATGGGTGGATGGATTGTTGCTCCCGAAATGGGCGTCGAAATGGCAAAAGCGTATCTTTCCGCCGAAACCTACGTCGGAATAGAGGATTGGCGAAAAGACTGGTTGTCCGCGGCGGCGGCAAAGGTTGCCGAAGTAGAGGACAAGAATTTTGCCGACTGAATTTGACAGTACGGCAAAAACAGGTCAACTTTTGCAAGCAATATGTCAAAAACTGCAATTTATTTGCAAAAATCCAAATTATAGAATAATTAAAAGGGGGAAAGCGCAACCCGCATTTTCGGAAAATTTTTGCCGAAGTTGCGGATGATATGCAGTTGCGCACCTTACTTATGACATTCTCTTACAGTCAACCCGTTGAAATTACATTCGGAGCAGGCACTCGCGCGGAACTTGCCGAGGTTATGCGCAGGCACGGACTGAGCCGCGGAATTCTGGTCGCGGACGCGTCGCTTGTTGCAAACGGCAGAGCGGAAGAAATTGTGCGTTCGGCAGGTTTGGTCGCGCTGTTTGACGGGTTCGGTGCTAATCCCGACATAACGGCGGCGGACAAAGCCGCGGAAACGGCAAAAAAACTCGGTGCGGATTGCGTAGTCGGACTGGGCGGCGGCAGCGCAATGGACCTTGCGAAGTTCACAGCGCTCGTTGCAAAAAGCGGAAAGAGCGCAGAAGAACTTTTTTACGGAATGTTACCAGACGAAGCGTTGCCCGTCATAGCAATGCCCGCCACTGCGGGAACGGGAAGCGAAGTCACGGGCGTATCCGTGATGAGCGACGCGGCGCGCGGCGCAAAAAAGCCGCTCACTTCACCTGCGTTTTTTGCGACGGCGGCAATAGTCGACCCCGAACTCACGCTTACGGTTCCGCCTTTCGTTACGGCGGCAAGCGGACTTGACGCAATAGCTCACGCGCTCGAAGCGTTTTGGTGCAAAAAGCACAACCCGATATGCGACGCACTTGCCGAAAAAGCCCTCAAACTTTTGTTCGGCAGCATGGAAAAAGCCTACAAGGACAGCGGCGACGTTTGCGCTCGCAACGATATGAGTCTGGGCGCATTGACGGCTGGACTTGCGTTTGCGCCCACGCGTACGGCGGCGGTGCACGCTTGCAGTTATCCGCTCTCGGAAATTTATCATCTTTCGCACGGCGAAGCCTGTGCTTTTACACTCGACCTTTTCACAAAACTCAACGCACAATACGACAACGACAGAATGACGGCGCTTGCCGTCGCGCTGGGTTTCGGCACGCCCGAAAAAATGGCGGAAGAGATTGCGCGGCTCAAAAAGGTCACGGGAATGCGCGCAGGTTTGGGCGAGATAGGTTGCGCGGACATTCGCGGACTTGCGGAAGCGTGTGCGGCACACCCGCTTATGCAAAACAACACGGTTGCTTTTTCTGCGGACGAGCTTGAAAAAGCCTTTGGAGGACTGAGGTGACAACGACTGGAACACGAAGTCTGAAAGGTTTGCGCCGCGGCAACAAAGAAGCCGTGCTTTTCCTGCTTATGCGAGGCGGGGAGATGTCGCGTGTCCGAATTGCGTCCAGGACGGGACTGACGACGGCGTCGGTCACGCAGCTTGTCAAAGACCTGATAGCCGAAAATCTGGTGAGCGAAAGCGGCGAAGTCGTGCGCAATTCGTCGGGCAGACGCGAAACGCTTTTGAAATTCGAAGGCAATTCCGTCGCGGCGATAGGCGTCAACATAGAAAGCGACCGCACGCACATATCGGCTTGCACATGGGACGAAGTACTGCGTGAAGAGGTATATCCCACGGCGGAACTTTTTGCCGAGGGAACGGGAAAACTCAACGAGAGAATACGCGAACTTACAAAACTTTGCGAGGGCAGAAAGTTTGTCGGAACGGGGATTGCCGTTGTCGGCATAGCGGACGAAGAGAACGGGATTTCCGTTAAGAGTTACGGCATATTCCCCGACGGGTACCGCCTTGCCGAAGAGGTAGCCGAAGGCACGGGAACTCACGTCGAAATCATCAACAACGTACGAGCGCAGGCACGTGCGCTTATGACGGGCAACGAAGACAGTTTTATGCTTGTCAAGCACGCGCCCGGCGTCGGTTGCGCGGTCATATCCGATTGTTCGGTTGTTGCGGGAGCGGCAAACCGCGCGGGTGAAATAGGGCATACCGTTGTCAAGGAAGGCGGCGAACTCTGCCGTTGCGGAAAGCGCGGTTGTCTTGAAGCGTACGTGTCGGAAAAGCACATATCGGCACTTTATCGTGAAAAAACTGGCAATGAAATGCCGATTTGCGAAATATACGACGCATACGGCAAAGACGTCGTCGTCACGGAAATTCTGGACGGGTGCCTTGATTTGCTTGCCGTGTCGATAGGCAACGCTGCAATGTTGCTGAATCCCGTAAGAGTGATTGCGACAGGCGGAATATTCTCTCGGGAACCCTTGTTTTACGCTTTCTGCAAAGCTGTTGAAAAAGCGGGTTTCGGCGGAGCGTTCGCGCTGTCGAGGGTCGGCGACGACAAAAAACTCAAAGCCTTTTCGGGCGCGCGGCACGTGATACTGAGCCGTGTGTTCGGAGTATGAAACGGCGACCGTCCGCGTGGAAAACGACGGGGACAGAGGTTGTCAAAGGCGAAGTAAAAACATAAAAATAAAACAAAAATCCGAAAAGTCGGTCAAGGATAAGGAAGGATAAAATATGGCAAAAAGAAAAATCAGATTGGGCGTTGTTTGCCTCACAAGAAATACATTCGATTTCAAAGCCGCGGAAGAAATCTATCGCGGCATACTCGCAAAACTCGGAGCGCGAGAAGACCTCGAACTTGCAGCTTACCCCGACCCTGTTATGGAAGTTCCGCAGGCCGTCGAGGCGGGCGAATTTCTGCGCAGGGAAGGCGCGGAAGCAATCGCCGTCGTGTCGGGGACGTTCCACTTGGGCGGGCTGGTGCTCGAAATCAAAAAACGTTGCGACAAACCGTTGTTGCTTTGGGGTTTGCCCGAACTTCCTTACAACGGCGGAAAAATCAGACTCAATTCCGTATGCGGAGTAAATCTCGACGCGTCCAACCTTTTCAAGAGCGGATACAAGGATTATGCGTACAAGGTTTCGTCCGACATCGACGAAGACTGGCTTGACGCCGTCCGTATGATTTCCGCACTGCGCGAAGGTCGTATCGGAGTGCTCGGTTCGCGCGCACACGGTTTTTACAACGTCGGTGTGGACGAACTGGCGCTTTACCGCAAGTACGGCTGTTCGGTGGAGTACTGCGAACTCAAAGACGCTTATTCTTTCCCCGCCGAAGCCGAGGACGTTGAAATGTACCTCGAACGCGTCGAAAAACAGTTCGACGGAAGCGCGGTCACCGACGTTCAGAAAAAGAAAGTCGCGGAACTTTGCGCAAGTTTCAAGGCGTTTTACAAGGCAAAGAACTTTTCCGCCGTTGCCGTGCGTTGCTGGCCGGAGTTTGCCGCAGGGTTCGGAATTGCGCCTTGCGCGTCCATGTCGCTGTTGCAGGACGACGGAATGATTTTTGCCTGCGAAGGCGACGTCGACTGTGCGCTTACAATGCTTTGTCACCGTGCGGCGGGGGCTGATACTCCGTTCATGGCGGACATTTCGCAGGTCAACGAAGACGAGAACACGGCGCTCATGTGGCACTGCGGAGTTGCGCCTCGTTCGCTTTGCGACGGCAGTTGCGCAGCGACGCTCGACACTTACTTCGCGGGCGGAAAAGGTGTGACCGCAGGATTTGTAATGAAGAGCGGCAGAGTGGAAATCGCAAGACTTGACAGCGTCAACGGGAAATACAGACTTTACACCGAAACGGGCGAAGCCGTGCCCATGGAAAAACTGCTTACGGGTACGTATGCCAAAGTCAAGTTCGACCGCCCCGCGCAGGAAGTTATGGACAGAGTAATTCTCAACGGACTTGCACACCACGTTTCCATGGTGTACGGAGATTTCGGCAGAGCATTCCGCATATTTGCCGCGCTCACCGATACGGAGACGATATGAAACTGCAATTCAACCGCGACATAAAAGTTCTGACCGCAAAGGACGAAAGCCCGCTTTTCCGCGCGGTCGATGTTGATGCGGAAGAAGTGTTGAAACTTTCGGAAACTTTGGAATACGGCGACGGCAATTCGTACACGGCAAGCGACGGGCAGCTGGAAAGACTTGCCGCGGTCGGCAGGATTGAAAGAGAAGTGTTTGCGGAGCTTCCCGTGCAGGCGGGGTGGAGTTTCGGCAACGGAAAAAAGATGAACGGCGTCGAATGGCACAAGTCCTCGGAAGTCGTGATTGCGGCAACCGACTGCGTGCTGATACTGGGCGACGTGAAAGATATACGCGACGACATTTACGACTCCGCGCGTGCAATCGCGCTGTTCCTGCGCAAGGGCGAAGCCGTGGAGTTGTTCGCGGGTACGTTGCACCTTGCGCCGCTTGCGACGGGCGATAAGTTTGCCGCGGCAATAGTTTTGCCGCGCGGCACCAACGCGCCGCTCCAAGGCGGAATTTGCGGAACGTTGCGCGCAGTAAACAAATGGTTGCTCGTTCACCCCGAAAACGAAAAGGGTATACGACTCGGAGGAAAAATCGGAGTTGCGGGTACAAACGTAACTCTGACGGGACATGAGGACTGACAAAGGCACAGCCGCGGACATTATTTGCATTGTCGGAATGATAGTCGCGTGGACGGGATATTATCTCGCCTCGGACTGGGCTGTCGCTTTTACGGGTTCGGCGTTTGCTGCGGGTATGCTGTTGCGCGCGGGAGCGTTGCTGTTTCTTACGGTGTACCTTATCGTACGCGGCAAGTTCGGAGCGCTTTTCAAACAGGGAAAGACGGCGTTCGTCCTTTTGCTGATAGGCGTACTCGGCTATATGCTGGATACTTTTGCCAACGTAGGGTTCGCATACGGTTCGGTCGGGACGGGCACGGTTCTGCTGAAAACGGACATTCTTATGGCAAACGTCGTAACGGCGTTGTTTCTGCGTGAAAAACTTTATGCGTCCGACTGGCTGGCAACGGCGGCGATGCTCGGCGGAGTCATAATGGTTCTCGACATAGACTTCGGTGCGGCGGGGTTCAACTGGTACGACCTGTTTTTCATCGCAAGCGCGGCGTCCGTCACCGCCAACGCGTTTGTCATAAAGACGGCACAGGACAGGTTCGGAGCAGACTCGGACGTAATCGGGTACTACAACAACTTTGTCGTTCTGGTGCTGTTCACGGTGAGTTCGCTGATAGCGGGCGACGTCGGACGGCTCGGAGAACTGAACTTCGAAGTGTGGCACGTATTCGCCATCCTCGGAGGAGGACTGGCGCAGACGCTGATATACGTTTTCTATTATCGCAACCTGCGTCGTCACCCCGTATGGGTTGTCAAACTGTATATGCTGTTCGTTCCCGTGCTTACCTGCATTGCGGGAGTTGCGTTGTTTGACGAGTCGTTCGGTTGGCTCAAAGGGGTAGGAATGGTGCTGGTGCTCGGGGGAGCCGCGGTAATAGCATTGAGAGGCAAAATTAACGGTGGGAAAATCGTGCGCAAGGATTGGGCGGACACAGTCTATATCCGCGAGCACGCAAAAGGAGAAAATTATGAGACTGACACGACAGGCTGACACCGCCGCGCTTTATTTCGGCGACCGCAAGGTGTTCGAGCATACTTCCGCCAACCCGTTCATAACGGCGGCAGAGGGCAAAATCGCGTATCGCAGTTCGCACGGAAACTTCAAGATTTCCGAGAAAATAAGAAAAAGAACGCCGTTTGCGCTTGTTGAAAGCGCGGACGACAAACTTACGTTTGCAACCGCCGACGGCAAAAAAGTTGTCGTTACGTTTGCGGAAGAGTTCGGCGGAGTCACCATTCGTCTGCAACCGAACTCCGACTTTGTCACGGAACTGCGTTTTGCGGCGCAGGCGGGCGAGGGAATATTCGGCGGCGGCGAACAGTTCAGACAGCTGAATATGAAAGGAGAAAAAATCGTCAACTTCGTCTCCGAACACATAGTCATTCCGCCCGTCGTTCAGAAAACGATTTTCGGCTTTTTGCCGTACAAAGAAAAACCCCATTCCTACATCGAAACATACAGCCCTATGAGCACGTACACGAGCAGCGAAAAGTATGCGCTGCGTTTTGACACGTCGTGTTACGGCGTTGCCGATTTCACGCGTAGCGACGTATCCGTGTTCCGTTTCGAAAAGTGCCCGACGCAGGTGTTCTATACGGCGGGCAAAGACTTCCGCACGGTTTCGAAATCGCTCAACGCGCATACGCCGTGCAGGGAATATCTCCCCGACTGGGCGAACGACGGAATGATAGTTGCGGTGCAGGGCGGAATAGACAGAGTGACCGAAAAGGCACTTTATCTGAAAAAACAGGATGTTAAAATATCCGGAGTGTGGAGTCAGGATTGGAGCGGCAAAAAAGTAACCGCCGTCGGCAAACAGGTTTACTGGAACTGGGAAGCCGACGAAACCACGTATCCCGACCTTGAAAAACACATTGCCGCATTGAAAGCCGAGGGCGTACATTTTCTGGCTTATATAAATCCGTATCTCGTGCGCGGCGGCAGACTGTACGAGGAATGCGCAGCGAAAAATATGCTGATACGCAACGCCGCAGGCGAAATATACCACGTCAAGTCCACGACTTTCGACGCGGGTATGCTCGATCTTACCAATCCCGAAACTGCGGAGTTCATCAAGGAAGTCCTCATCAAGAAGAATATGCTAGACCGCGGTGTGGACGGGTATATGGCGGACTTCGGAGAATATCTGCCCGTCGACAGCGTTCTGTACGACGGCGACCCTGCGGCTATGCACAACGAGTGGCCTACGCTCTGGGCGAAAATCAACAGGGAGGCTGTCGAGTCGCACCCGCGAGCAAAAGAGATTTTCTTCTTTACCCGCTCGGGATACAACGGTGCGCAGAAGTACACGACCATGATGTGGAACGGCGACCAACACGTAGATTTCACCAAGGACTACGGAATGCCTTGCGTTATGCCCGCGACATTCAATCTCGGATTTTCGGGTATGGCTGTCGCTCATAGCGACGTCGGCGGATTTATAAGTTTTTCGTCGCTTGCGCGAAGTCCCGAACTGCTTGTCAGATGGACGGAGATGGACGCGTTTTCGCCGCTTATGCGGTCGCACGAAACGATACGTCCCGACGTCAACGTTCAGCCTTACGACGACGTGGCGTTGAAATATACGATTTCGCTCTCGCGCGTGCACGCCGCGCTTAAACCTTATATTGCGCAATGCATGAAAGAGGCGGAAGAGGGCGTACCCGTAATGCGTCCCGATTTTTACGAAAGCGGGAATTTCGGTGCGCATGCGGAGGATTATGCTTATCTTCTCGGGGCGGACGTGTTCGTCGCGCCCGTCATAACCAAAGGCGCAAAGACGCGCACCGTAACTTTGCCCGATGGAGAGTGGATAAGATTTTTCGACGGGGAAAAAGTCGGTGGGGGAGTACGTAAAGAGTTCGACGCGCCGCTCGGAAAGCCCGTTGCGTTTTACAGAAAAGACAGCCGTTTTGCGGAATTGTTCGCAGCGGTTGAATTATAGCCTTTCGGGGCGTGCGGCTTTGCCGCAAAAATATCCGTCTCAGACGGCTTAGGGGGACATTATGAATCAAGAGACGATTAACGATGTTGCTCTCGACGAGAGCGGACAGCAAAGTTACATCGCGCGTTCGTCGGGACTCAAACTTCCCGATTACGTGGCGTATGCGCTCGGCGATACCGCGTGTTGTCTGGTGTTCGGTCTGGTGACTTCGCTTTTGCAGAAGTTCTACACCGACATCTTCGGACTGGGACCGCTGTTCATCATGCTTATGATGGTTGGCGCGAGAATATGGGACGCAATCAACGACCCCATTATGGGACGTATTGCCGACACCATAAAGGTCAGCCGTTGGGGCAGATACCGCCCGTGGTTCCTGTACGCGTCCGTTCCGCTTACGCTGGCGTCCATTCTGATGTTCGTCAAATGGCCCGGCATAGAAGAAGGTTCGGTCGGAATGGAAGTCTACGCTACCGTGACGTACGTACTGTTCGGAATGTGCTATACGGCGTTGCAGATACCTTACGGTTCGCTCGCTTCCGTCGTGACGACCGACGATAAAGAACGCACCAAACTTTCCGTTTTCAGGTCGGTAGGCGCAGGCGTCGGAAGCCTCCCCGTCATACTCATCGCGTCTTTCTGCTATGCGGACCGCATGCAGAACGGGGCACCCGTAATCGGCGAAGACGGCAACATAATTCAGGACATGCAGTATACGCCCGTTCTTATCGGCGTTATAGTGCTTGCGCTCGTGTCTTTCCTTATGTTGATGATTGCTTTCCGCTTCAACAAGGAAAGAGTCAACACCGCACCCGCGATAAGACGTTCCAAGGGCGAAACCTTCCGCATAATAAAGACGTTGCTCAAAAACCGTGCTTTCGTTTCCGTGAGCTGCGCGTCTATGTTGCTTCTGGCGTCGCAGATGTTCACGTCGAGCTATTATCTTTACCTTTTCGACGACTTTTTCGGAAAGAACTGGATGAACACTGTGTCCACCGTCTGCACATACGCGCCTATGGCGATACTGATGTTCTTCACGCCCAAACTCGTGCGCAAGTTCGGCAAACGCGAAATATGCGCGGTAGGCATAGCTCTTTCGGCGGCTGCGAACCTGCTTATGTTCGCAACGAAAAGCCTTATGCCGTCGGCATGGTGGCTCTTCCTTATTCTGTGCTTTTTCAGCGGTTGCGGTCAGGCGTTCATCATTCTGCAGGTGTGGTCGCTTGCAACCGACGCAATCGACGACGTCGAGGTCAAATCCAAAATGCGCGAGGACGGCACGTCGTATTCCGTGTTCATGTTCTTCCGCAAACTGGGTCAGGTTATCGCCGCAGTGGCAGTCAACGGTGCGTTGCTGGCAATGAACTACAAAACCGCGGCGGGTTCCGTTCAGACGGCGGAAACGCTCAGCACGATGTACGATATGGCAACAATAATCCCCGCCGTGCTGTTCGGCATAATGGCGGTCATACTGTTCATATGGTGTCCGCTTTCCAAGAAACGCGTCAAAGAGTTGCAGGTTGAAAAGGAAGAAATACTGCGACTGCATTACGAAGCGGGCGAAATCGGCATACAGGGTCACAAAATCACCGGTGACATCGGCATCAGCGACGCCCCAGAATTCCGTGACGATATAGGCGTCGAAATGGTGGCAACTCCCGTCGACGGTTCGGACAGCGACGAAAAAGACGATGCGGTCAACGTCGCGACGAACGCCGACGACGAGGAAAAATAAAATCAAAATCCAAAAGCAGGTGGACTGTGGAGTACGTATTTGTAAATACGGAAAACGGTAAGATAGGGGGTACAACCGAACGCGGTATGCGCGTGTTTGCGGGGATTCCGTACGCACGCGCAGAACGGTTCGGTCTACCCGAAACGACGTCGTGGGACGGTGTTTTCAATGCCACCGAATTTGGTGAATGCTGTCCGCAGAAAAGAACGTATTACAACGAAAGCGTTTACGCTCCGTTCTATCACCGCGAGTTCAGAAAAGGCGTTGATTTCAGATACGGTGAAAACTGTCTGTGCCTCAACGTCTATGCGCCTTTGACGGGCGAAAACCACCCTGTAGCGATTTTTGTGCACGGAGGCTCGTTTGTCAAAGGCAGTTCCGACGAACTTCCGTTCGACGGAGAAGAGTTCTGCAAAAGAGGCGTAGTGCTTGTCACGGTCAATTACAGGCTGGGCGCATTCGGTTTTCTTTCCGACGGCGGAACGCCGTTTAACCTTGCACTACACGACCAGAAAGCCGCGGTCGAATGGGTGAGCAGAAACATAGCCGCATTCGGAGGCGACCCGTCCAACATAACGCTTATGGGGCAGAGCGCAGGCGCAATGTCCGTTCAGGTGCTTGTGCTTTGCGACGAATTCAAAGCGAAGGTAAAGCGCGCGGTTATGATGAGCGGGGGAGGGTTCCTGCACGGAATTTTTGCTCCGCACGACGCAAAGTACACGGAGAGGTTTTCGCGCAAAGTGGTTAAAGCTGCGGAAGTAAGCGGGTTTGCGGGACTCAAGGATTTGTCTGCACGCGAACTTTTCGACGCTTGGCAAAAAGCGTCCGCAGGCAGTTTGCTTGCCACGGTTGCGACGTTCCCGTGTTTCGACGGGGAAATTGCGAAAAAAGAAAATTACCGACGCTTTTCGGAAACCGAACAACTTCCCGTAATGTTCGGGACAACCGCCAACGACATAGTACCGGGCTTGTTGCGTCGCGCGGAAAGAGAGTACGCACGGCGTTCGACTGCCGACTGTTGGAGTTATCGTTTCAATCACGTTCCCGCAGGAGACGGGAAGAAAGGCGCATGGCATTCCTGCGACTTGTGGTACGTTTTTGGTTCGCTTGACAGATGTTGGCGACCGTTTACGTCCGACGACAGAGAAGTATCGCGGCGTCTTTCGGAAGCGGTCTGCACGTTTGCGACTGACGGTATTCCGAAAAACGACGGCAAAGCATGGAAGAAATCGAACGACGGTGAAAACGTGTTATACTGAATTTGCGGGCAGAGAAAGTTGTCTTTGCCGCAACGATAGGAGGAAAAAGTGACGAATTTCGCAGTAATAGGCGTTGGAAGAATGGGAACGGTGCACGCTATGAACCTGTATTTCAGGAGAGTCAGAGGTGCGCGGCTGTACGCAGTATGCGACACCGACCCCTCGGCGCTTGCAAAGGCGGCAAAAAGATTTCCGCGAGCCAAACGGTTTGCCGACGTCGAAGCGTTGCTTGCAGACGGCAAAGTCGAGGCGGTTGTCATCGCGACTCCACATTACGCGCACGCGGATATTGCTGTCGCCTGCCTTGAAAAAGGCGTTCACGTTCTTGTCGAAAAACCCCTTTCCGTCACGGCGGCGGACGCGCGCAGAGTGATTGACGCCTCAAAACGCAATCCGAAAACCGTTGCTGCGGTTATGCTCAATCAAAGGACAAATCCTTTGTACAAACGGGCACGAAGGCTTGTCCGGTCGGGGAAACTCGGCGAAATTCAGCGGGCGCAGTTTGTGGTGACGGGCTGGTACCGTTCGCAGGCTTACTACAATCAGGGCGGCTGGCGCGCAAGCATATGCGGCGAAGGCGGCGGCACGCTGATAAACCAATGCGTTCATCAACTCGACATAATGCAATGGGTGCTCGGAATGCCCGATACGGTGAGCGCGGAAATGTTCACCAAAGGCCGCGACATTTTCACGGAAAACGACGTTACGGCTGTGTTCGGATACGGCCGCGACGTAAGGTGCGCTTTCTTTGCAAGCACTCACGAACTGCACGGAACGGACAGGTTCGAGATTATCGGCACGCACGGAAAAATCGTAATAGAAAATCTGCGAATGACGGTGGAAATGTTCCGCAAGGACGAACGCGAAGTCAACGCCGAAACCGTGAAAGGTTACGGACGTACGGGCGGTTACAAACTCCGTTACGGCCACAAGGCGGGTTTTGCGCTCGGAATTCTGAAAGGCGGACAGCAAAAGAATATACTCGTCAATTTTGCGGCGGCGATTGCGGGCAGACAAAAGTTGATTTCGCCGATAGAAGACGGGCTTGCGTCCGTTGAAATAATTAACGCCGTATACGCCGGCGGCTGGACGGGAAAGAAAGCGAAAATACCTTTCGACGCCGAAGAATACAAGGCGTTGCTCAACGAAAAAAGGGAAGAGGAAATTGCGGCAAAGGCGCACGCTGAATGCGCCGCCGATACAGATAACAAGGAGGTTGCAAAATGAAAATCAGCGGATTTACCGACGAAGTGTCGTCCAAACTGGATGTCCAAATCGGACTTTTACACGACCTGAACAGGCACTTTATGTGCCCGCGCGGAGTAAACGGCAAAAATATTGCCGATTATACGGCGGAAGAATTCGAAAGGGAAGTGAAACCCGTTCTGGTACAAAACGGTATATCTTTCAGCAGTATAGGTTCGCCGATAGGCAAGGTGGCAATCGACGACGAAGACGGTTACCGCAAGCAACTTGCACAGCTTAAAGAACTTGTCAAAATAGCGCAGTCCGTCGGGTGTAAGTATATAAGAATTTTTTCGTTTTTCGTCAAACCCGATTGCGATTGCGAACAAGCGTTTCCCATCGTCGTCGGAAAGCTCAGAGGTTTCCTCGAAGTGGTGCGGGGAAGCGGTGTCAAACTCATTCACGAAAACGAAAAACACATTTTCGGCGACGTGCCGGAAAGAGTTGCCGCGTTGTACGAAGCCATCGACGACCCCGATTTCCAACTCTGTTACGACGCAAGCAACTTCATACAGTGCGGGTGCGACCCGTGGAAAGCCTATCTTGCACAGCGCGATCGCACGGTTTACTATCATATGAAAGATTGCACGGACGGCGTTGAAGTTCCGCTCGGTAGCGGGCAGGGACATATCCGCGACATTCTGTTCGACCTTGCAAAACGCGGTTACGACGGATTTCTCACTCTCGAACCGCATACTTTCAAATACGCGCTTATGAAGATACCCGTTTATCTGTTGCCGCCCGTCGGCAAAGTCAGAACGTTGCGCCGTGTTTACAGACAGATTGATGCGCATATGGGCGTTGCCGCGTTCAAGGCGGTCGGCAGACAGGAAGTGTACGTCAAACAACACGAAAATCTCGTGAAAATTCTCGATGATGCAGGGGTGAAATATGAATAAGAAAGAAGTAAGGTTCGGAATAGTGGGTATAGGCAAACAAGGTACGACCTATGCCAAAATGTTTACCAAACTCGGCGGACTGCTTAAAGGCGCACGGCTGACCGCGGTCTGTGACATTGCCGAAGACAGACGCAAATACGCACGCGAAAATCTGAAAGGCGTGGAAGTCTTCGACGATTACAAAAAAATGTTCGCGTCGGGGCTAATTGACGTTGTCATGGTGGAGACTCCGCACTATTTCCACCCCGAAATAGCCGAAGCGGCGTTTGCCGCAGGGCTCAACGTGTTGTGCGACAAACCCGCAGGCGTTTACACCCGTCAGGTGCGTGAAATGAACCGCGCGGCGGAAGAACACCCCGACTTGCTGTTCGGTATGATGTTCAATCAGCGCACAAACCCGCTTTACGTCAAGGCAAAGGAAATAGTGTCCAGCAAACAGTTCGGTTCGCTCAAACGCATTGTATGGATAATCACCAACTGGTACCGTCCGAAGGCTTATTACGACCAGGGCGGTTGGCGCGGAACGTGGTGGGGCGAAGGCGGCGGCGTTCTGCTCAACCAGTGTCCTCACCAACTCGACCTGTTCACTTGGATTGCGGGACTTCCGAAATCCGTAATCGCAACGGCGTCCACGCGGGGAAGGGATATATCGGTTGAAAACGACGTGACCGTGCAGTGCAAATTCGAAAACGGCGCAACGGGAGTTTTCATCACGTCCACGCACGACGCACCCGGCACAAACCGACTCGAAATAACGGGCGACGGCGGAAAAATCGTCATCGAAGGCGGCAAACTTGTTTACTATGCAAACACCGTTCCCGAACCCGAATTCAGTCGCACGAACACGGTCTTCATGGGCAAACCGCCCGTCAAAAAGACGACCTACCGCGGAATAGGCGAATATCTTGCATTCACTAAACGTCCTCCGCAGCACCTCGGCATAATCCGCAACTATACGGATTATCTTCTCGGCAAAACGGACAAATTCATCGCACCGGGCAAAGAGGGCATAATCGGGCTTACTTTCTCCAATGCAATTCACCTTGCGGCATGGACGGGCAAGGAAGTGACTATACCTTTTGACGAAGACGAATTCCTTGCCGAACTTGAAAAGCGCAAAGCAGAAGAAAAAGCCAGACAATGATTTTTGTCCGCCGCAAGCGCGCGACAATGTATCGGCAATTCTACATTAAAAATTTATCAAAACGCAACTTTACAATCCTACAATGAAATCCTACAACAAAATCCCCGCAAACACGGGGAATTTTGTTTTGTGGTTGATGTAGTTTGGATTTGTTTTTACCGCAATTCGGGTTGTAGTGGTGCCAAGGATGTTCCTTTGTCGAAAGTGTATCCGAAAGGCATGCGGGTTAAAATCCGCGGAGGTGAACGGATTTAACGGTGCGGGAAACGATGTCCTTGAAACGGACGGCGGCGTCGTAGTCGGGCGCATGGAAACCGTGTTGGAAACATGTGTCGGCGTCCTTGTACTTTTGAATATAGTAGCGTTTTGCGCCCGCCAGCATTTCGGCTATGTCCTCAAAGTCCTCCTCGGTGTGGAATTCCTTGATTACGGTTGTGCGGAACTCGTAGTCGGGGGCATTGTCTTCAATCAGTTTGATACTGCGCATAATGATGTCGGTATCTATGTTGACGCCCGCGGTCAGCGAATACTTCTGCCTGCTGTTCTTGATGTCCATTGCGACGTAGTCGAGCAGATTGTCGGCAAAGAGTTTTTCCAACACTTCGGGTCGGAGTCCGTTGGTGTCGAGTTTTACGGCGCGTCCCGTTGCTTTGATGTCGGCAATAAACCGTGCAAGGTCTTTTTGCAGCGTGGGTTCGCCGCCCGAAACGACAACGGCGTCAATCAGGGATTTTCGTTTTTCGAGGAAGTCGAACACCTCTTTTTTGTCGATGCGGTAATCTTTGTCGGAGCAAAGCACGAGTTCCGCATTATGGCAAAAAGGGCAGCGCATATTGCAGCCCGCGGTAAAAACCACGGTTGCTATTTTTTCGTTGTAGTCCACAAGTGACACGTTTTCCGTTCCGCAGATAAACATCTTTCTCCTTACGGTATCTTTGCTTTATTCGCGTAAAGCGGTGTTAATCGGAGCAAAAACCGAGGTTTAACCTCGGCTTTTGCGATTTATCGGTTTTAGATGGTTTTGCGTTTTTCGACTTGCCCGATGGTTTACGATAGGTCAACCCAAAGAGTCGACGTAGTTGCACGCCGCGAGTGCGGACACCGAGCCGTCAGCCGACGCCGTGACAAGCTGACGCACTTTTTTGGTGCGGCAGTCGCCCGCGACAAATATGCCGGGGCAGGATGTCAGGCAGTCTTCGCCTGCGACTATGTATCCGTTGCGGTCGAGTTCGACTATGTCGGCAAAGGCTCCGTTGTTGGGGATTTGTCCCACGCATATAAACGCCGCTTTGCAGTCGAGGTGGAAATCTTTTCCGCTCACCGTGTTTTCGAAATCGAGACCCGTGAGTTCGTCTTCTCCGCAGAAGGCTTTAAGGTTGATGTTGTGGTAGACGCGGATATTGTCTTTCTGTTTTTCGAGTATTCTGTCAACAAGGGCTTTGTCGCCGAAGAACTTGTCGAACAGAGTGCAGACGTGTACGGTTTTGCAGTAGCCCGCGAGCAAAAGCGCATATTGCAGAGCGGTGTTGGCGTCGCCGATAACCGCAACGTCTTCGTCTTTGTAAAACGCTCCGTCGCACAGCGCGCAGTAACTCACGCCGTTGCCGACCAGTTCTTCTTCGCGGGGTACGCCGATTTCACGGTGTTTGACGCCCGACGCGATGATGACGGACAGGCATTCGTGTTCGCCGTAGTCGGTGACCACCTTGAACCCGAAAGAAGTTTTTTCTATTTTCTCCGCCTTTTCGAGTTCGACCTGCGCGCCCCATGCAAGAATCTGTTCATATAGTTTGTCCATGAGTTCGCTGCCTGTCGCCTGCTGGACGGTGGGGAAGTTTTCCACGCGGGGCGAAAAAGCTATTTGTCCGCCGAAGTTTTCGGATTCCAGCACGAGAACGCTTTTGCCGTAACGCAGACAGTTGAGTGCGGCGGTCATTCCCGCAGGACCTGCTCCGATGAATATAATATCTACCATAATTACTCCTCTTATACGACTTGCTTTTGCGGTTAAGACTGTTGTCTCGACGTCGGATTTGAAAGCGCGGCGGCAGGGTTTGTGCTCCGCGTTGTCTGAATTGTCCGACGGGCAAGAGTCCTTAAACATTCAAACGGGGTATGTCGCCGACATACCCCGTCCGTTCGGATTGTGTTATGCGTTTGCGGCAACGGTTTCTATGAATTTCTTGATTTTGCTCGCGTTGTCATAGACGTCGTAGCCGTTTCCGTTGGGGACGAGCAGGGTGGGCGCTTTCTTGACGCCGTAACTCACCGTCACGTCTTTTTCGTCTTCGGCATCGACAACCGTATAGGCGATGCCCGCTTTATCCAACATCGACTTTGCAAGTTTGCAGTTGGGGCAGGTCTTGGTCGTGAAAATCACGGGACCTTCGATTTTCTTGGCTTCGTCCGCTTTGGGTTTGACTTCGAACGCGTCCTTGTCGCAGACGGGTTTCTTTTTCAGTTTGGAGTTTGCGATGTCGTAGGTCTTTCTTTCTCTGAACTCTTCCAGTTTGCCGTCGTTCCAGTTCTGGACGGGACGGTAGTAACCCGTTATACGGCTGTAAACTTCCGCTTTCTTGCCGCAGATGGGGCAGGTGTACTGTTCGCCTTCGAGATAGCCGTGTTCCGCACAGATGGAGTAGGTCGGGGACAGCGTGTAGTAAGGCAGTTTGTAGTTCTCTGCGATTTTCTTGACGAGGTTTGCCGCGGCTTGCCAGCTTTCCAGTTTCTGACCGAGGAAGGCGTGGAACACGGTGCCCGAGGTGTACAGTGTCTGCAGTTCGTCCTGAATGTCGAGAGCGTCGAAGATGTCGGAAGTGTAGTCAACCGGCAGGTGAGAGCTGTTGGTGTAGTAAGGCGTTGCGTTTTCGCCTTTGCCCATGGACGCCGTGATGATGTTGGGGTACTTCTCTTTGTCGTGCTTCGCCAGTCTGTAAGAGGTGGACTCTGCGGGCGTAGCTTCGAGGTTGTAGAGGTCGCCGTATTCTTCCTGATAGTCGGACAGCTTGTTGCGCATGAAGTTCAGCGTCTTCTTGGTGAATTCCTGCGCTTCTTTGTGGGTAAGGTCTTTGCCTATCCATCTTGCGTTGAGGCAAGCTTCGTTCATACCGACAAGACCGATGGTGGAGAAGTGGTTGTTGAAGGTGCCGAGATAACGTTTGGTGTAAGGATAGAGTCCTTCGTCCATCAGTTTGGTGATGACGTTACGTTTGATTTTCAGGCTGCGTGCCGCAATGTTCATGAGGCGTTCGAGGTTCTGGAAGTATTCGCCTTCCGTTCTTGCCTCGTACGCGATTCTGGGCATATTGATGGTGACGACGCCGACCGAACCCGTGGATTCGCCGCTTCCGAAGAAACCGCCGGCTTTCTTACGCAGTTCTCTGAGGTCGAGACGCAGACGGCAGCACATACTTCTGACGTCGCTGGGTTCCATGTCGCTGTTGATGTAGTTGCTGAAATAAGGAGTGCCGTATTTTGCGGTCATCTCGAACAGCAGACGATTGTTTTCGGTTTCCGACCAGTCGAAGTTGGAGGTGATGGAGTAGGTGGGGATAGGATACTGGAATCCTCTGCCGTTGGCGTCGCCTTCTATCATGATTTCGATGAACGCCTTGTTGACCATCGCCATTTCTTTCTGGCAGTCCTTGTATTTGAAATCCATTTCCTTGCCGCCGACGAGCGCGGGGAGTTCCGCGAGGTCGCCCGGGACAACCCAGTCCAGAGTGATGTTGGTGAAAGGCGCCTGCGTGCCCCAGCGGGAAGGAGTGTTCACGCCGTAGATGAAAGATTGCAGGCACTGTTTGACCTCTTTATAGGAGAGGTTGTCGACCTTGACGAAAGGAGCAAGGTATGTGTCGAAAGAGGAGAACGCCTGGGCGCCCGCCCATTCGTTCTGCATAATGCCGAGGAAGTTGACCATCTGGTTGCAGAGAGTGGAGAGGTGCGACGCGGGGGACGACGTGATTTTGCCGGGAATGCCGCCGAGTCCTTCGACTATGAGTTGTTTGAGCGACCAACCTGCGCAGTAGCCGGTGAGCATACTGAGGTCGTGGATATGGATTTCGGCGTTGCGGTGCGCGTTGCCGATTTCTTCGTCGTAAATTTCAGACAGCCAGTAGTTGGCGGTGATAGCGCCGGAGTTGCTGAGAATAAGACCGCCGACAGAGTAGGTAACGGTGGAGTTTTCTTTTACGCGCCAGTCGTTGATTTTGAGGTAGTTGTTGACGGTGTTCTTGTAGTCGAGCATCGTGGAGCCGACGTTCCTCAATTTTTCGTGCTGTTTTCTGTAAAGGATGTACGCCTTGGAAACTTCGACGTAACTTGCCTGAATGAGCACGACTTCGACGGAGTCCTGAATGTCTTCGACGGTAACGACGTCGCCTTGGAGCTTGCTGTTGAAGTCAGCGGTTACGCGCAGAGCGAGCATGTCGATGATATCGTCGTTGTAGTTCTTGCCGACGGCAGCGAAAGCCTTTTCAATGGCAATCTTGATTTTGCTCAGATTGAAAGGCACGATACTTCCGTCTCTCTTTTTCACGTTTAACATTATGGGTTTTCCTCCCTGGATAATTTGCCTCTCCATTATATATGCGCCTCACATGGCTGTCAAGCCAAAAAACGGAACATTTTGAATTATTTTTTTATGCCGACCACTATATATTGTGGTTATGTCGAAAATTGACATTTTGCATAAAACGCACGGTTTTATGCGTTGAGCGTGCGAATTCGGCTATCTAACCGAGCGGTATGAGCATATAAAACGCGTATATCTTCACGCGCATATACGCGTAACAATATTGATTGCGGGCATATCTTGTGTGTAAATATTTTTTGCATTTTAATATTTGTCATTCGGCGACGGCGCGCGTGCGCACGACAATGCCCGCCGCGCTTGATAAGTTTGCCGTCATCGTTTATAATTGTCGGGAAGAAAACATATTCGGAAAAAGGTGGGGATATGAAAGAAAACAGAGTTTTGACCCGAACCGATAAAATCAACCTTGCGGCGGACATTATTGTCGCAATCGGATACCTTCTTCTCATCGCGGGCATAGGAATGTTCCTCGGAATGAACGAGGGCATATTTTTCAGTACGGCGGCAATGAGCGTGATATTTGCCATAGTGTTGCTCATTATGCCCGTGGGTTACGTGCTGTTCCGCAAAAAAAGAACGGAAGGCAAGGTCGCAACGGGCATATCGGCAGG
>URAF01000005.1 GCA_900545885.1 uncultured Eubacteriales bacterium | reverse complement strand
GTATTCTGCGCCGCCTGCCACATAAGCGCCGCCATGCCGTCGGAATGGCGGAAAATCATGTTGTACGGCATAACGTAATGGAACTCGCCCTTGAAAACGTATCCCCTGCGTGCAAGTATTCTTTTCAGTTTTCTGGACGACGCGTCGTTGAGTTTCAGCGGTTCACCGCTGGTCTTTATAATATAATAACCTTTTTTATCGGCTAGTGGCAAGTTTTTTGCGAAATTAAGCACAATCTGCGGCGCATTGAACCCGTGAACGGGATACGCAATGCACATGACGTCATATGCCGAAACGTCCTTGACTTCGGTTTCCTTTCTTATCGCAACGTATTCGCTTTCAAACCCGTGATTTTCGAGGTTGGCTCCGAAAAGTTTGCAAATTCTTTTGGTGTTTCCGCTTGCCGAAAATACGAAAAATCCCGCGCGTTTCATCAGTACCTCCTGAACATAGCGGTTTCGCCTTTCTCACCGCCGAAGAAATATTCCGTGTTCTCTTCCACCGCGTGAGTGTCGTACCACACCTGCGCGTAGAAGGGCATGAATTTTGCAAGTCTGTCAAAGTCCCAGGGTTCGGGCTGACAGCAGACGGGACACCAATGACCCGCTTTCAGCACCGTGTAAGGCGACGCCTCGAAACGGTGACCGTCATGACACTCCCAAACGAGTTTCGTGTACAGGTCGCCTTTGGTCATGGCCTCGCTTATGCACTTGCCGCCGCGGTACGCCGCCGCGTCGCGCATATCCTGAATGTCGAGTTCGCTGTCGGGTTTGCTTTCGTCGTAACCGTGATTGAGCAAAAATCCGTACTTAGCAAGGTTCTCCGTCTTTCTGATTGCGTCGTAGTCGATGTTGCCGTCCGCGACCTCACCCTTCGCAAGCACGGGGAAATCCTTCCAGCTTTTTGCCATGCATTTGAGGTTTTCGGGGCTTCCGAAAAAGGCGCGAACTCTTCCCTTATCGCGGATTTTGACCCATTCGAGAGGAGAATTGATGTGTTTGAGCAGTCGTTTGAAACCGATTTGCGAAATGAGTTTGGAAGGCACAAGCGCCGCTGCGCGGTATATGGGGTGTTTTTTGACGATAGCGTCGCAGAAATCGTCGTATGTATCGTGCTGAAAATCGAACATATCGTTCAACACGTCCCCGTCTGCAAACCAAAGTCCGTGGAAGTTGCGGATTGAATGCCAGCCCGGCTTCATGACCTTTTCCGCGCGGGAACCTATCGTTCCGAGCAGTTTGTCATAGGAGTCGTAACCCGTTACGCGGTTCTTCTCGCCGCCGCCGATGTTGTAGCACTTTTTCCAGAACGAGTCCACTTCACCGCGCAAATCCTTTTCCACTATGCGCTTGACGAGCAATCCGCTGTCCTTTGAAGTGGACCATTCGAGAGGAACGTTGACGCAGGTATGGAACATCAGTCCGTCGCTCATGTTGTCTTTCATCATGTTGTAGTGCAACATCGCGGTCTGACGAAGCACAGCCCAGCATTTGAGAGGACTGTCGAGAACGTACCTTTCGCCTTTGAGTTTTGTTGCGGCATACACGTCGTATACGCTGGGAAGAAGAGGGTCGCCGACTCTGCCCCAAGGGTGCAGATAATTGCGGTGTCCGTAAAGCGCGACCGTCGACACGTGCACGAACTTAGGCTGATTGTCGCCGAGAGCGCAAACGGCGTCCACCATATTGCAGGTTCCTTGCAGGTTTGCGGCACGCGTTCCCGCAAAATCGTGGTCGGAATGAGGGGGAATGACCGCACCGATATGGAATACGTACTGCGTGTCTTTCACGAGTTCGTCGCAACTTGCTCTGTCTGCAAGGTCGCCGTATATCGGCTGTACACGTTTTCCGTACTGTCTTTTCGCACCCGCGACAAAAGCTCTGTCTTTACGGTTTTTTCTGACGAGAATTTTGACTTTTTCCACTTCGGGGATTTCGAGCACCTGACGTAGACATTCTCTGCCCATATTTCCGCTCGCACCCGTCATTGCAACAACTATTTTCATATTTCGCCTCCTGACAATACCAATTTACTCCCCGTTTCTTACCCTGTCTTGACGAAATTCTTACAGTTTTCTTACAAAATAAAATTTACTTGATACAGAAAAAGCCTCCCTTGAAGGGGAGGCTTTCAGGACGTCTGTCCGAACCCTTTTCGGAATTCGGACGGCATCGGACGGGGCTATTTCATATACGGAAAACCATTTGGAATTTGCGGACCAAGCATACCCAGGCATCCTGCTACGATAAGCATAATAATAACTATTGCAAACAATACGCCCAATGCAACCAACTGCCATTTTCTGGGAAGGTCGTGCACGACGTACGCCGCAAAATAAAACGGACAGTAACCGATAAGGAAAAGGACTATCGGCATAGAAGGCTGCCACCAGGATTTTTCCCAAGTAAGAACTCCGCATGCGTTGAGTAAAATCTCTATGATTACTGCAGAAACAGCACCAAACACCGCAAGAAGTACTCTGCCGAGCACGGCCTTTCTTTTTAAGACTCTTTCCGAAGGTAAAAGGTTTTTATAATTCACATTCGCCTTATAATACATATTATTCGGGTCATTGAGCCAGTTTTTGTTACCGTCCCAAAAACTTTCTCCCGCGACCGCAGGCGTAGTTTTCAGCAGTTTACATGCCACTATTCCCAAAATCATGAACATGAACGAAATCTCTATATTGTAACCTACGAGAATTTGCAATGCACTACCGCCCGCAGCCGTAGTCCCCCATACAGGCTGACCTGTTGTCGCGTAAACCATAGCGTTCCATGTTTCGTTGAAAACATCCATAAGCCAGAACGCCGCCGCGCCAAAAAGTATATTATAATTCCGGTTGCGGATTTCGTTGGAAACGATGTAAAGCAAAACGAGAAACATCGGTACAATGTACCATTTAAGTTGGGTCACGTCCTGCAATACTTCTTCCAGCATTTCGGGCGTAGTTGTACCCGGCACTTTTGCTGCAATAATAGAAAGCATAGATTTCCTCCTTATTCTTGACGCTTTTGCGTCTTTGTTTCATCGAACCCCCGACCGATTGAAACGTCCTATGCTTTCTTAAAACTTAATTTTTTGAAAGACTGAACAGCAAGCGCTGGAAACTGAACTCCAACAATTTCTTTTTTTCAACACTGTTCAGCATAAAATAATCATTTTTTTGACTAGCCGTGCGAATCGTCCCGAGAATACATCCCCACAGATAAAATATCGTCAACTCGCTGTTAAGTTCGGGAGCGACAATGCCTTCCTCAACACCTATTTGCAACAGTTTTCCCAAAGATTCATTTATACTGTTCCCTGTTTCAAAAATCTGTCTGTAAACCGCAGGCGTATCCGCTGCTGTAAAATTCATATTTATGTGTCCCGTCATAGCTTCGAAATACAACGGTTTTTCATGCTGATAATCAACAAGACAGTTGCAAACAGCGTAATGCTTTGAAACGTAATCTCCGTCGGCGGCAGTAATTTCGTCTATTTTATGTTTTATAGACTCCATACCTTTAAGCACAAGCGTGAAAAATATCTCGTCCTTCCCGCTGAAATACGAATAAACGGTAGCCGTACTGTACGATGCAAGTTTTGCCACCATATTCATGGTGGTATTCTCCACACCAAACTGGCAAAACAGTTCAT
Organism: uncultured Eubacteriales bacterium; assembly: GCA_900545885.1. Classification (GTDB taxonomy): domain Bacteria; phylum Bacillota; class Clostridia; order Christensenellales; family CAG-917; genus Limadaptatus. The sequence goes on along the minus strand of URAF01000005.1, from coordinate 126,323 downwards.
TTGCGGCAGAAAGAATTGCATTTTTATGAAATTCGCTCAGCTTCTCTTTGTCCACACTATCACCTGTAAAATCATAATTCGGAAACTAAAATTCAATTTTATTTTATCAATGCTTCGCAACATTGTCAATACCGATTCCGATTTATTCTCGATTTTCCCGAAATTTTCAACAAAGAATGAAAAAAGAAGCCATGCGACTTCTTTTTGGTTAAATTGTTTCTAATCGGATTTTCAAAGAGCAAAAATATATTGTGTCACTTGCAAAGAACTTCCGAGAGGAACTTTTCGGCAAGAGCAAAACACTCCCTGCCCGACTTGCCGTGTACGCTGTCAAGAGATGCGGCGTGCAATCCGTTGATGCCTTTGCAAAGATAATACCTGCTGTTCACGCCTGCCGCCTGCAACTTTTCGTAGAGAGACACCGACTCGGGCATGAGTCTGTCTTTGTCCGACCCGATAATGAACGACGGCGGGAAAAAGCTGTCCGCGTATCTTTCGGGTGCCGCCGTATCCGCGACATTAGCGGGCAACCCCTCGCGAAACTCTTTTCTGCCCGCGCCGAAGTACGCCCGTGTGTAAACTCCGATGAGCGGGAACTTCGTTCCGAGCGCGCGCACGGGGTCGTAAATGCCGCTGAGCAACAGACACGCCGCAGGTTTGAACGTATCTCTGAAACGGAAGTCTATCCCGAGTTCGTCGTAAAGTTCGGGGTGCGTTGTCACGGCTCCGACAAGCGCGGCGAAATGCCCTCCCGCAGACTCTCCCGCAATCACGACGCGGGACGTATCCACGTTGAGTTCGTCCGCCTTCGAAAGCACGAATTCCAACGCTTTGAAAATCTGTCTGATATGGTCGGGATGTTTTTCCGCCAACGAATAATCGTAGTCGATATTCGCACAAACATACCCTTTATCTACCCAATGATAACAATAAAACTGCCGAATGTTCTTAATGCCCGACACCCAGCCCCCGCCGTGAATATAAAACACGAGCGGTTTTTTCGTATTGTTTGCTTCGGTGTTTTCTCTGTAAAACAAATCGAGCACGGCGCGTTTGCCTTTCTCGGCATAACGCAGATTTCTTTGTTTCACGATGTTCTTGTACCGCTTGGCAAACAGCGGATAATAAGTTCTTTCGATACAATTGGCACAAAATCCGACTATGCGGATTTCAGCCTTTTCCATTTTGTTCAGGCTCATATTTCCCCCTTAAATACACACCCTGTTTTGCTCTTAAACCGACCGTGTCAGAAACGCAGATAGTAAACGAAATTGCCGTGCTTGCGTATGAGCGCGACAATATCGTCGGCGGCAAGCCACACCGTCGCGGTGTTATCGTTCGGGTGCACGCCAATCGTCTGCCCCTTGAATTCCGCATCCAGCACGAATTTGACTTTTTTTGCCGCGTCGTTCATATAACCGAGCGGCGTGACTGACCCTTTTGCGAGCCCGAGAAGATTGTTCAAATCCTCTTCGTCAGCAAAGGACAGTTTGCGCGAGCCCATTTTTTCCTGCGCGTCGCGCAAGGACACGTGCTTATCCTGTCGAACGGTCAGCACGTAATAATTCAACTTTTTGTCGTCGCGCACGAAAAGATTTTTCGCCACTTTGTCGGTGTCGGGCAACCCGAGCGCCAAAACGTCGTCGATTGTGTCGGCTTTTGCGTGTTCCGCAAACTTATACTGCACTCCTGCCGCGTCAAGCGTGGCAAGACATTTCTCTATTTTTTCGTTCATGGTTTCAATTTGACAAACGCGTTTTCCGATTTCTTACGAAAACCGCTTAATACTTTTGAGTTTTGAATATTGGGTTTTTAATGCCGCCCTCTCCGATTTACGCCAGCGCAGAATCACGTCGACATCGGGGCTTGGCTTTGTTTTGTTCGCCCGATTTTCGGTTCGGGTGCAAGTGGATTTAATCCTTGCCGTTTTTACTTAAAGAGGTGCGCCGCATGGCGCACCTCTTTGAATACGTTGTCGTAAAATTACAGTTTTTCCGCAACCTGCCATGCGCGCCATACAACCGTTCTGAGGTTGCCCACGCCGTTTGCGTCGCCGACAAGGTGTACGTGCGAAGCCTTGGGTGCTATCGGTGCGGGAACGTATCCTACGGACACTATAACGCTGTCTGCCTTGATTTCGGTCTGTTTGCCGTCTTTGTCGCAGATAACGACGCTGTCGGGATTGATTTTGCTGACCTTGCTTTCGAGGTATACGGGGACTTTCTTGTAGTTGAAGAAGTCTCTGAGATAAGACGAGTTCGCAAGGCACAATCCGCGGATTGCCATAAGGTCGTTTTTCATCTCGACGATGACGGGTTTTTTGCCTTTCAGGAAGAGGTCATACGCGATTTCGCAACCACTCAGACCGCCGCCGATGATAACGACGTTTTCGCCGACGGGTTTGCCTTCGAGATATTCGACTGCTTCCATGCTGTTTTCAACGCCGGGTATACGGACCTTGCGCGCCTTTGCACCCGTTGCAATGACGATTTCGTCTGCGTCGAGTTTGGTGATGTCCTTGACTTCGGTGTTGAATTTGACTTCGATGTTGAGTTTTGCAATCTGGCGTCTGTACCATTCGATGAGCGCACGGTCTTTCTCTTTGAAGGAAGGTGCCGCCGCCGCGATAAAGATACCGCCAAGACGGTCTGTCTTTTCGTAAATGGTGACCTTATGGCCTCTGAGCGTTGCAATTCTCGCGACTTCCATGCCACCGACACCGCCGCCGATAACCGCGATCTTCTTGGACTTCTTTGCGGGGATAATGTCGTACTTGTGTCCCTGCATGGTCTGCGGGTTCAGAGCGCATCTCGCCATGTGCGCCGCATCGTCCATCGTCTCGTCGTTGGCAACGCCCTTGTAGTGTGCCATTGCAAAGCAAGCGTTGTGGCAGCAGATACAAGGCTGAATGTCTTCGAGGCGGTCTTCCATGAGTTTGGTGACCCACGCGCCGTCGGTCAGGAACTGACGCGCAATGCCGACGCCGTCAATCTTACCTTCTTTGACTGCCTGTGCGCCGACGTCGGGTTCCATACGTCCTGCGCAAACCACGGGGATGTCGACAAATTTCTTGATGTGTGCGACGTCGTCGAGGTTGCAGTTCTGAGGCATATAGGCCGGCGGATGTGCCCAGTACCATGCATCGTAGGTGCCGTTGTCCGCGTTGAGCATGTCGTAGCCCGCATCCTGCAAATATTTTGCGGCGCGTTCGCTCTCTTCCATATCGCGGCCGATTTCGACAAAGTCTTCACCGGGCATTGCGCCGACGCAGAAGTCTTTGGTCTTGCTGACGACGGAATAACGGAGAGATACGGGATAATTTTCGCCGCATTCGGCTTTGATTGCTTTGACGATTTCGACGGGGAAACGGTATCTGTTTTCAAAACTTCCGCCGTATTCGTCCGTTCTGTGGTTGGTGTATTTGTGTGTGAACTGGTCAAGCAGATAACCTTCGTGCACGGCGTGAACTTCCACACCGTCTACGCCCGCTTCCTTGCAGAGCTTTGCAGTCTGTGCGAAAGCGTAAACCATCTTCTTGATTTCCTTCTTGGTGAGGGCGCGGCATTTTACGTTCTCCGCCCAACGGGAAGGCAGTTCGCTCGGCGACGCGCAGATTGCGGATATATCCACGATGGGTTTCGCAAGCGCGGCAAGCACTTTGTTGTTGTGAAGCATAGCAAGGTCGTCGGTGATTGCAAACGCACGACCAAAGCCCGCGGTAAGCTGTACGAAAAGCTTTGCACCGTACTTATGGATTTCATCCATAAAGACTTTCAGCTTCTTGAACATGCCCTTGTTCTGATAAAGCCATCTTCCGCCGATGGTATCTCTGATGGGCGCGATACCGGGGATAATGAGACCGACGTTATTCTTCGCTTTGTCGATGAAGAACTCTGCGGCCACTTTGTCGAAGTGGTTGGGTTCCATCCAACCGAAAAGCGACGTTCCGCCCATAGGACACATGACGATACGGTTTTTGATTTCGACGTCACGTATTTTCCACGGGGTAAACAGCGGTTCGAATTTTTTGTCCATGATTCTCTCCTTAATTTATGCTGTTATAATTATAAAACATTTTATAGTGAATGTAAATACTGATTTTCGCGGCAAACAGACGGAAAAACGACTTAAAAGCCGTATTTAATGCCGTTAATCCTCATTGCAGCTGAGTTAGAGAAGGGACGAGGTAATGACGTAATCCGCGGTCGCCTTGTTTGTTGCAATTGGAATGTCGTAAACGACGGCAATGCGCAGCAACGCTTTTACGTCGGGGTCATGCGGCTGAGCCTGCAACGGGTCCCAGAAAAACACTACGATGTCAATCTGTCTTTCCGCTATTTTCGCACCGATTTGCTGGTCGCCTCCGAGCGGACCCGAAAGGTATCTGAAAATATCGAGTTCGGTGGCCTCGGCAACAAGTTTTGCAGTCGTTCCCGTTCCGCAAAGGTTAAAACGCGACAGGACTTCCCTGTTCTTCATTGCCCAACTTACCATTTCGGCTTTTTTGTTGTCGTGCGCAATCAGCGCAATGGTTTTTTTCTGCATAATTTCTCCTGAGTAGTACTGCCCCGTCTTTCGGGACAATGCAATTTTATCACAATTACGCCGTCCGTTCAATCGCAGAATGTAAAACGACGCGCCATATCTTGTAAAAAGCAAGCAAACAAAAAAGCTCCGCAAAGCGCGGAGCTTTATGTACATTGTCTTTTACTTGCCGAACTTCTCGTCGAACTTTTCAAGGCATCTCACGCTGATTGCATAGCAATCCGCAAGGCAGTCCTTGTCAAGGTTGTCCGCCGTGTCTTTAAGCGTGTGATAGTAATCTTCGAGAACGTGGTTGAGTGCCGTGATACCCGTGACTTTGTAACCCGCCTGTGCAAACGCCGCAGAGTCGGTTGCGCCGCCGAAAGGAGGAACCAGAGTTTTGTTGCACTTGATGCCGAGTTCTTTTGCACTTTCCATGAAGCAGTCGCTGACTTCCTTGTCGGCTTTGACCGTGCCGTTGAGGTCGCGGTAGTTGACGCCGAGGAACTTGCCGTCATGAATGGTGTCGTAAGAATAAATCCAGGTAGGAACGTCGTCGAATTCGCCCGCGTGCTTTTCGCACCATGCTTTTGCGCCTCTGAGACCCGCTTCTTCCGAACCGGAAAGGATGACGCCGACTTCGGTGTGTTTGAGTTCGATACCCTCGTCTTTCAGAGCTTTGAGGATTGCAATACCCATATAGCAACCGGTAAGGTTGTCGTTTGCGCCGTCAACAATGGTCTTGGGATCCCACATGAAGTACATGAGGAAGAGGAAAGGTGCAAAAACGAGCACTGCGATACCGCACCAGAAGAGAGCTTCGCCGTATGCCGCGGTATAGTCGGTGAGCGCGAAGGAAGTGAGATAGCCGCCTTCGAGTCTGACCGCCGCTGCGATGTTGAGTGCAAGAGCAATCAATGCGCCGAGAACGCTGACAACGATGTGTCCTTCGTAAACCGCGCCGCCGAATTTGTTGTTGACGGGCCAGTTCCACGCTGCGTCGGGGTGCCCGTTGAAGAAAATTCTCGCCTTGACTTCGCCGGTGCATTTCTTGATAGCAGTAACGTTGTGTCCGGTTTTTTCGGGGAAGAAACCGTCAATGAGTTTCTTGTACATACCGAACTGCACTACCATGATGAAAAAGCCGAGTGCAATGAGAGCTGCGCCGAGTGCAGGCATGAAGAAGAACAAAATCATACCCGCGAGTGCGAAAGTAATGGTAAAGTAAATCCAACCGAGGAAGGAATGGGGATTTTCCTTGAAGGATTCGACGTCGGCGCGTTCGCAACCGCAATCGTTTTTAAGGACGTCCGCCATGTACTCGCAAGCGATTTTCTCGCCTTCGTCGCCGGGGCCGCGCTTGGGGATGTTCTTGCAGATATGAGCAATCTCGTCCGCCATATACTGCGCGCTCTTAGCTTTGTTATCGATGAGTTTTTTCAAATCAGCCATAAGCTTTCTCCTTTATCAACATTGGTTAAATTGTAACACAATTTTTTATACATAGCAATACCAAAATGCACACTTGTCGCACACCTTCGAGAAATCGGACATATGACTGAATTTGTCGTTTATTTTCCTTGTTCAACTCATTGAACCGCCCTTTTCGTGCGCGAAATCGGCGATTGTGGGTTTTCTAAGTAAAATTGCTTATTGACACGACTGCCGCGCGGTTCTAAAATATTTATTGTTAAAAAGGGGGAGTTGTATGGAAAACACAGTAAAAAAACCGTCTTTGTGGCAGGAAAAAATCAAGCCTTTTTTCGAGGCGCACGAGAATATCCGTCAGATTATCGTTTATACTCTCGTTTCTCTTATTTGTTTTGCAATCGAATATATATCTTTTACGCTCATTGAACTCTGCATAAAAGATTACGACGAGCCGTTCAAATGGTTCCTGTTCAGCTACGACCATACGAGAACTTTCATCGCGTTCCTTGTGTCCAACATACTCGCGCAAACCGCAACTTTCGTTCTCAACCGCAAAAAAACTTTCAAAGCAACCAACAACGTTGTCGTGTCGGGAGTTATGTTTGCGATAATTATGATTTGCATAATTCTGCTCAACACCTACCTCGGCGGCATAATCACGAGAGCGTCTGCAAACTCCATGATTGCAAACGGAACCGATGCGGCGGTTGCGGAAACGGTGGGCGGATATGCAGGCAAACTTGTGGGTTCCTTCACCGCATTCGTACTCAGTTTTCTCGGCAACAAATTCCTTGTCATGCGCAACTGGGGCAAAAGTGCCAATCTGCAAGCAAGCGAAGACGTATTTGTACGCGAACCCGCATTTGCGGACGGTATTGCCGCCGACATGGAAGAACCCGAAGACCTCGTCCGCGAATAAATTTCTTAGAGTTCGTTAAACGCTTAACATAGCCGTAATCCGAGTAGCTACAACAAACATAAAAAATAAATCTGCAAAGAATTTTCAACGCAGTTTCATTCCAAACAATAAAACGGGTGCACCTGAAATTCACCCGTTTTAAATTTGATGTTTTACACTCTGCACTTTTTACTTTGTCCAACTCTTTTCCAGCACAACCAAAGTTTCGACGTGCATGGTCTGCGGAAACATATCGTAAGGTTGAATAGATGTCAAAGTATAGCCGTTTGCAAGCAGGAATTTCAAGTCGCGAGCAAGCGTTGCTGGGTTGCAGGAAACGTAAACTATTTTGCCAAAATCGGCTTTGACAATACCTTCGAGCACGGGGGCGTCACAACCTTTGCGAGGCGGGTCGACTACTACGGCACGGCAGTTTTCGCTTTTTTCGAGCGAAGACATATACTCCACCGCATCGGCGCAAATTTCCGTCACTCTGCCGTCGAGCCCGAGTTTTTTCATAAGACTGCTTGCGTCGTCAACCGCCGACGGCACGATTTCGACCGCCGTTATTTCTGCGTCGGGAAGCCGCGAAGCAATTTCCGCAGTGAGCAATCCGACACCCGAATAAAGCTCCACTATATCGCCCTCGAACCCGTCAAGCGCTTTGCACACATCCGAATAGAGCCTGTCGCGGATTTCGTCGTTGACCTGCAAGAAACTGAGCGGAGATACAACCGCCGAAAACGCGCCGAGTTCCTGAGGGGTTTCCTTGCCGTGTATCAGTTTTACGGAGTCGCCCATAATCACGTTGGTTCGCGTTTTGTTGGGACAGACGTACAACGCATAACCGTCGAATACCGCGTCCAGTTTTTTAACGAGGTTGTCTGCGTGCGGCAGATTGTCGCTGTTGACGACAACGGTCACGGAAAGAGTTGTGACATAACGCGCCACAAGGTGACGGAGTTGTCCTTTGCCGGTCTTTTCGTCGTAGGCTTTTATGCCGTTTTCGTTTGCCCATGCAGTAACCGCGGCAATAAGTTTGTCCGCCCAGTCGCCGTGCAGCGGACAGGATTTCATGGGAACGACCCAATGCGACTTTTTCTCGTAGAAACCGAGTACGGTTTTGCCGTGTTTGCCGAGCGACCCGAAAGGCAGAGACAGTTTGTTGCGGTATGCCCAACGCGCGCCCGAAACAACTTCGGGAACGACAATGTCGAGCCCCGCGTTTTTCATGAGCGTGCGCACGAGGTTGAGCCGCTTGACTTCCTCTTGCCTGGGTGCGTCGAGATGCTGCAAATCACAGCCGCCGCATCTCCCGAAATAACGGCATCGGGGTTTTATGCGGTCTTTTGACGGAGATAAAACCTCGATAAGCTCACCGAAAGCATAATCTTTCTTTGCATAGGTTATCTTTATTTTCACCTGTTCGCCGACAATGGCAAAAGGAACGAACACGGGGTATGCGCCGAGTTTGACTATACCCTCGCCGCTCATTCCGAAGTCGGATACGGTACCTTCGATTTCGTCGCCTATGCGGAGTCTTTCTTTGGTCATATTATCTCCGTGACGCGGGCTGGAGCCCGCATTGTTTCAAAAAATGACAGAGGCGCAGACGACACGTAACCGTGTCGCCGACGCCTTCCGTTGAGTTGTCGATAAAATTACTTTTGCGCGTAAATCTTTTTGAGTTTCGCAAATCTGGGCAGACCGTCTTCGAGAGGTGCTTTCGCGTCGCCCTGAATGAGAGGAAGCGCGTATTTCACAAACTCTTCGCTGATACCCTTGCCGCCCTCGGTAATCCATTCGGTAGGAACCGTTCTTTCGGTGTTTGCCGCAAGTTCGAGAGGCATAAGAACGGGTTTGCAGGAATACTCTTTCGCGTTGTAATCTCTTTCGAAAACGACCATTTTGTCGGTTTCGCCCGCGACTGCGGATTTGACTGCGAACGCGCCCGCGTTGAATGCTTCCTCAACGTCGACTTTGGACGCAAGGTGTGCGCCGCAACGTTGCATAAGGCTGAGTTCGATGGGACGGACTTTGACGTTCAGGCGTTCTTTGATTATGCCGCCGAGAATGCCGGCAAGACCGCCGAGAGTTGCATGTCCGAACAAGTCGTTTGCGCCCGCTTTGAAGTCGCCGACGTATTTGCCGTCCGCGGTTTTGAGGCCTTCGGAAACAACTGCGATACACTTGTTGTCGTTTCTTTCGCAGACAGCCGCGACGTCAGCCACGAATTTATCCACGTCGAAAGGCATTTCGGGCAGATAAATGAGGTCTGCGCCGAGACCCTTGTAGTTTGCAAGTTCAGCGGAAGCCGCGAGCCAACCCGCGTTTCTTCCCATAACTTCGATGATGCAGACAAGACCGAAGTTGTACACTTTGGCGTCGAGGTTGCATTCCATAATGGTGGTTGCAATGTATTTCGCCGCACTTGCGTATCCGGGGCAATGGTCGGTGCCGTAAAGGTCGTTGTCGATGGTCTTGGGCACGCCGATGACGTTGCAGTCGTAACCTACGGATTGCAAATATTTGCTGACCTTGTTGCAGGTGTCCATGCTGTCGTTGCCGCCGTTGTAGAAGAAATAGCGGATGTTGTATTTCTTGAACACTTCGAGAATACGTTTGTAATCGGTGTCGTCCTCTGCCGCGTCTTTGAGTTTATAGCGGGCGGAACCGAGAGCGGAAGAAGGAGTATATTTCAAGAGTTCCAGCTCTTTGGGGTCCTCTTTGGACATATCGTAAAATTTCTCGCCGAGGATACCGACGATACCGTGTTCCGCGCCGTAAACGGCGGTGATGTTGTCCTGTTTGAGCGCTTCGATGAAAACGCCTGCCGCACTGCTGTTGATAACGGAAGTGGGACCGCCGCTCTGACCGAAAATGCACGCACCTTTCAAATTTTTCATAACGACTCCTTAAAACGAATTTGGCAGAAATCTGCGTCGACAATATAATAACTTTTTTGCGCGGAATTCGCAAGCAAAAAGACGGACATCTTTGGCGCGCGCGCAAATTACGTGCGCAATGTGCGCAAATGCGCCGCAATTGACGGCCGAACACCCAAAAATCGGCTGACGAAAGAAAAAAGCATTCACAAAAGAGTCTTTTCCGAAAACCGTGTTCCGCCGCAAAAATGACAATCCGCGACTTGCGCTCATACATTACACTTGCAAGAATCCGCGCGGAATGGTAAAATTCCGTAAACGACAGTCAAGGAGTTTCAATCGGCAAAATGAAAACGATAGAAAGTTTCACCATCAACCACCTGACGCTTATGCCCGGGCTTTACGTATCGCGCAAAGACTCCCGCGACGGTGTGACGGTCACAACGTTCGACCTCCGCTTTACCATGCCCAACCGCGAACCCGTAATGGATATGCCCGCCGTGCACACAATCGAACATCTTGGCGCGACGTATCTTCGCAACTCCGCACGTGCAAACGACATCGTATATTTCGGACCTATGGGTTGCAGAACGGGATTTTATCTTCTTATGTTCGGCGACCTCAAATCCGAAGACGTTGCGGACAACGTAATCGCGATGTGCGACTTCATACTTTCGTACGACGGCGAAGTGCCGGGCGCACGTCCCAAAGAATGCGGCAACTTCTCCGAACAGAACCTGAACATGGCAAAATACTACGTACAGAAATACCGCGACGACCTTGCGAAAAACCGTCGTTTCGTCTACCCCGACTGAATATAATACCTGCTTAAACAAAACAAAGCACGAATAGAAAAAAAAGACGATACTAAAAAGACAATACAAAAACTCCCCTGCGATTGCAAGGGAGTCTGTTTTTGTAGTGCGCGGTTTTCGGTTTGAAAACGCAATATTCCGAAAACTTACTTACTGATTTTCTGTGCGATGTTGTAAAGCTGGGTGTCGAATTCCTTTTTGTAGTTGAGCGCTTCGATGACGTTCATATCGATGAGGTCGCCGCCGCGTACGCCGACCGCTCTGCCGCTCTGCCCGCATTCGATGAGTTCGACTGCACGCACCGCCATACGGCTTGCAAGAACTCTGTCGAACATCGAAGGCGTGCCGCCGCGCTGAATGTAGCTCAATGCGATGTGGTTGACCGTTCTGCCCGTGGACGCTTTGACCTTTTCCATGAGTTCGTCTTTTACATCGACTCTGCCTTCTGCAAGCACGATAATGGTCGAGGTCTTGCCTTTGTCGAAACCTTTCTTGACGCTTGCCGCGATTGCGTCGACGTCAACGGGAGCTTCGGGAAGAATGACGTATTCCGCGCCGCCCGCAACGGAGGTATAAAGCGCGATGTCGCCGCAGGCTCTGCCCATGACTTCGAGAACCATTATTCTGTCGTGAGAAGTGATGGTGTCGCGCAGTTTGAGCATGGCGTCGAGAACGGTGTTGCACGCAGTGTCGAAACCGATTGTGTAGTCGGTGTAACCCATATCGTTGTCAATGGTACCGGGAATGCCGATAACGTTGATGTCGGCGTTCTGGTGAATGTCCTCTACTCCGCGGAAAGAACCGTCGCCGCCGATGACGATGAGGTTGTGAATGCCGCGTTTGGTGAGGTTGTGGACAGCGGCTTGCAGAACTTCGGGTTTCTTGAATTCGCTTGTTCTGCCCGTGCGGAGAATGGTACCGCCCGTATGCACGCAGTTGGAAACGCTGCTGTATTTCATTTCGAATATATCGTCATTGATAAGTCCAACGTAGCCGTGACGCACGCCGTAAACTTCGTATCCTTTGCTCATAGCATAACGGACTGCCGCTCTGATACATGCGTTCATGCCGGACGCGTCGCCGCCGCTGGTGAGAATTGCAAGTTTCTTTTCCTTGTTGGGGGTGTTTTTCGCCATAAACTTACCTCTTTTTGTAGGACTTACGCCAAAAAGCGCGTATACGCATTCATTATATAATCGAATAGTTAAAAAGTAAAGCAAAAAAATAATCTTACCCGCAATGCGGATAAGGTTAAACGCACATAAACGTGCGTTTGTCAAAAATCGTTGTCCGCAACATACCACGGGCAAACCGTAGGCGAATTGCGGAAAATCTTAACGTTGCTTTACATGCGCGGCGGACGAAAAGATACGTCCGCCGCGGCTTTATATCCGACTGTATTTATCCGAAAATGTTTATCCGACCAAGTTTATTTCTTGACGGAAGGCTTGTCGTAACGCACTCTCGCGTCGCCGACTATGTTTGCTATTCTGCGAATGAGTTCGTCGCAGGGTTCGACGGTCTGCTTGAAGGATTTAAGGCACATTTTGCCGTTTTCGCACACCTGCGCCCTGACGGGAACTTCGCCGGGGAACATTGCAAGCACGCCCGCGACAAGTTTGCGCACGGTGTCGTCTTCTATGAAAACGTACACCACTTCTTTGCCGCTTGCTGAATTGCTCTCCTTCTTCTGCGAATTCTGCCACGGTTCGAGTTTTTCCACGCTGATTTTGGGTTCGCTCTCGTCGCGCAGGTCGATTTTGCCGTACACTTTGACGGGCGCGTCGCCGTCGAGCAAAGCTCCGTACTGTTCGTATGCTCTGGGATACATGGAAAACGCGATTGCGCCTTCTCTGTCTTCAAGACGTCCCACCGCAAACCGTTGTTGTTTGCCCGTCATCTTGCGTTCGTACGACTCAATGATACAGCCCATTCTCACCGTGCGTCCGCCGAGTTCGGAGTTTACTTTGGACACTTCTTCGCCGTTTTCGTCGTAGTCCTTGACAAATAGCATCGACGTGTCGAAATCGAATTCGTGCCGCGTGTCGGAATAGTCGTCGAGAGGGTGACCGCTGACGTACATGCCGAGGACCTCTTTTTCCCCCGCCAAAATATGCATTTTGTCGTATTCGGGAAGCTCGGTGTACTTGACCGTTACGTCTTCGATGAGGTCGTCGAACAAGGACATCTGCCCGTCCATCTTATTCTTTTTGTCGCTGTTCACGGCGTCCATTATGCGCTCGTAAGACGCCATGAGCGTGGAACGCGTTTTGCCGAAAGAATCGAACGCACCGCCTTTTATAAGGCTTTCTATCATGCGCTTGTTGACCTGCCCGGAACAACGCTCGATGAAATTGCGTATGTCGGTGAAAGGTCCGTTCTCGCGTTCGCGGAGAACGAATTCCATAGCCTGCTCGCCGACGTTCTTAATGCCCATAAGCCCGTAACGGACGTTGTCGTTTTCGATGGAAAATACCTTTTTGGAACGGTTGATGTCAGGAGCAAGTATCTTGACGCCCATACGGCGCAGATAGTTGATGTAGTGTTTGGTTTCGTCGGCGTTGGTTATGCGGTTGTTGATAACGGCGGTTATGAAGTGCGTGGGATAGTAGCATTTCAAAAAGCCCGTCTGATACGCAAGTACGGCATACGCCGCAGCGTGAGATTTGTTGAACGCGTATTCGGCGAATTTCAGTATCTGTTCGAACAGTTCCGCCGCAATCTCTTCGCTGACGCCGTTTGCAACCGCTCCGGGAATATGACGTTGCGTGGTGTCGCCGGGCAGAACGCCGCCGTGCAGGAATATTTCTTTCTGTTCCATAAGGACGTCGAGCTTTTTCTTTGCTATCGCACGTCTCATTATGTCCGCGCCGCCGAAAGAATAGCCCGCTATAATCTGCGCAATCTGCATGACCTGTTCCTGATAGACGATGCAGCCGTAAGTGGTTTCCAGAACTTTTTTGAGCAACGGGTGCGCGTACTTGACGCCCTGCGGGTTGCGTTTGCCCTGAATGAAGATGTCAAGGAACTGCATGGGGCCCGGGCGGTACATTGAAATGCCCGCCATGACGTCTTCGAGGCTGTTCGGCTGCAACTGCATCATGAACTTCTTTATGCCGCCGCCTTCGAGCTGGAACACGGCTTCGCAGTCGCCGCTGGCAATGAGGTTGTAAACGTTGGGGTCTTCGTAACCGAGTTCGTTGAAGTCGATAACCCTGCCCTTGTCCTCTTTGACAAGTTTGAGAGCTTCGCTTATGTCGGTAAGGGTTTTGAGACCGAGGAAGTCCATTTTGAGCAACCCTTGCGCCTCGACCATGGTTTTATCGAACTGCGTGGTTATATCGTTGCCGTTTCTCGAAAGCGGAACGTGCTCGACAATCGGGTCGCCGCAAATGACGACGCCCGCCGCGTGCATCGACGTCTGTCGCGGCATGCCTTCCAGCTGAATTGCGGTGTCGATGACGTTTTTCGCCGTGGGATTGGAATTGTAAAGTTTGGCAAAATCTTCCGAGTACAGTTTGCTCGACGGCGAAAGGCACTGGCGGAGCAGAACCTTACCGACGGGAATGTCTTTTACCCAGTTGTTGGCGTCGGTGTACGGAACATCGAAGACGCGCGCGACGTCCTTGACCGCCGCCTTCGCACTCATCGTGGAATACGCGATAATCTGCGCAACGTTGGGCGCGCCGTATTTGCCCACGACGTACTCGATGATTTCGGGACGGCGTACGAAACAGAAGTCTATATCAAAGTCGGGCATGGATACGCGTTCGACGGAAAGGAAACGCTCGAACAGCAGATTATAGCGCAACGGGTCAACGTCGGTTATGCCTATCGAATACGCAACAAGACTTCCGACGCCGCTGCCTCGTCCGGGGCCTACGGGAATGCCGCGCTGTTTTGCCGCGTGCACGAAGTCCCAGACTATCAGGAAGTAGTCGTTGAAACCGCACTGGTTGATTACGCCGAGTTCGTAGTCCAGTCGTTGCTGAATTTCGGGCGTGATTTCCGAGTATCTGCGGTGAATGTTCTTCCACGCAAGGTCGTAAAGGTACTGCCGCGAATCCCTGCCGTTCATATCTTCCGTTTCAAAGTGCGGAATGAACGTCTTTTTGTACTTGACGACGAAATAGTCACCGTCCACCTTGTCGGCGATTTCTCTCGTACTCTCGATTGCCTCGGGTATCCACGAGAAAAGCTCTTCCATTTCCTCGCCGCTTTTGAGATAGAAATTGTCGTTGTCGAAACGCACGCTTACCGAGTCCGTCTTTTTGCATTGCAGGTTGATGCACATCATCGTGTCCTGAATGTCGGCGTCCTCGCGGCGCAGATAGTGTACGTCGTTGGTTGCGACGACCTTGACGCCTATATCGCGGGCAAGTTTGACAAGCGTATTGAGAATACGTTTTTCTTCTTCGAGTCCGTGGTCCTGCAATTCGATGTAGAAGTCCCCTTCCTCGAACATATTTTTCAGGCGCAACGCGTACGCTTTCGCGCCTTCGTAGTCGTTTTTGAGAAGCAGCGACGGAATGCCGCCCGCAAGACACGCCGAACAGCAAATCAGACCTTCGGAATACTTTTCGAGAGTGTCGAGGTCGATTCTCGGTTTCATATAAAAACCGTCCACAAAGGAAATCGTGGAAAGTTTCATGAGGTTTTTGTAACCCGTGAGGTTCTTTGCAAGCAGGATAAGGTGGTCGCGCTTGTGCAGATTTTCGGGCGTTTTCACGTAAAGGTTGTCCGCAACGTAAAATTCGCTGCCGATAATGGGTTTGATGCCGTGGTCGCGCATAGCGCTGACGAAGGTATGTACACCGTAAAGGTTGCCGTGGTCGGTGATTGCGACCGCATTCATACCCATTTCTTTGAGCGCGTCGCAAAGAGGCGAAACGTGCAGGATTTTGTCCGACTCCTTATCGGACAAAACGTTCTGCATAAGCCTTATCGCACCGTCGAGAAGGCTGTATTCGCTGTGTAAATGCAAGTGTACGAAATCACTCATTTGTATCTCCGTTATCCGTCGTTATTGTGCGTCCGTATCCGCTCCCGCGATTTCCGAGATTTTGCGGAGTCTGTGGTTCAGACAACTTTTGGTTATGCCGAGAATTTCCGCAAGTTCGCTCATACTCGCCTGCTGATACTCCATTCTGGCGCAAGCCGTTTCACGCAAAGCGGGACTCAACGAGTCCAACCCGTCGCGCTCTTCGATTATGCCGATTTCCATAAGCTGTTTGGACGCCGCCGCATACGTTTTGTCGAGGTTTGCGGCTTCGCATATAGTGACGCGGTTTATGCTGTTTGCCGTTTCGCGTTCGTCGATTATGGATTTGAGCCTCAGAACGCTGTCGCCGAGGTCGAGAAGCGCAAGCATAGTGAGAATTTCGTCCTTGTCTTTGAGATAGACAAGGAAATTCGCCCCGCGCTCGCTGATTTTCGCGTTGACGCCCAGCCTGTGCAGAAGTTCGCTTATCTCCTGTGCCGACTGCTCGTCTTCGACCATAAACTCGAAATGGTATCCTTCGCGTTTTTCGTCGTCCTCTCCGTGCGACGGAACGTAAACGCTGCCGCACACCATGAACAGACCTTTGAGGTAACTGAGCGCAAGCGCTCGGTTTTCCGTCACGAAATCGGGGATTACGCTTTCGTCTTCCTTTCCGTCGTCGGACACGAGGTGCAAATCGGAAAGAGCCTGTTTCGTGAACCCGGTAGGCACGGCGACGCTGTACGAAGTGTTACCCTTGCGCGACCCCGATTTTACGTGTTCCATGCTGATTTCAAACTCGGTGGGATAAAGCGTTTTCAGCATATCCACCACCGCCAGACACTCGGCATAGGACGACAGCGCAAACACGAGATTTTTGCGTTTTGCGCAGATGTTTATCGAACCCGCCTGTTTCGCCGCCGCACAGAGAAAAGCCAGAATGCCTTTTTCGTCGGCAGGCAGAACGGTAAGAAGTTCGTTGCTTGCGTTTTCTTTGAATGTCATATGTCCTCCCGTTTCGGAGCAAAACCTTTTTGGGAGTGAAAAACGGGCGATATTCCCACTCCGCATATTCTGTTTTCGGGCACGCCGTGTCTTGCGATAAAATCCTTTACCCTGACAAACGACCCCACCTTGTCGGTGCGGTGCGCGTCCGAACCCATAATGAACCTGACGTCGGACTGCAACAAGATGTCGATGCAACCCTCCAACGTTTCGATGTGTTTTTCGTTGAGTTCGATGTATATGCCCTTTTCTTCGGCGACTTTGATTATGCGCTTGACGTCGACTTTTGCCCTGTGATTGAGATGGCATATTATATCGACGGGATAGCGTTCGAGCGCGTTGAGATAAGCGCGGGTGTTGAACTCGACCAGTTCTTCTTCGTCACGCGCCGAGGACGTACCCCAGCCGTTGACAAGGAAATAAGTCGGGTTGCGGCGTATGACGTGCGGTTTCATAAGCCTGTGAAACCCCATATGCAGCACGTCGCATCTCTCTATGATGTCGTCGGGAGCGTCGAGGTCGCCGTTCTCGTTGAGAGGCGTGCACTCTATGCTCTGATACACCTTTACGGACTTCATCGCGTTGGCTTTCAGCACGTCGGCGGTCTGCGCGTCAAACTTCTTTCTCGTCTGCCCCAACAGAATTGCGCCGAACCCGTGGTCGGCAACCGCAATTTCGGTAAACCCACGTGCGCTTGCGCAGGCAAACTTGTCCGCGACGTGTCCCTGCCCGTCGCTGGCACACGTATGAATGTGATAATCTCCCCAGATTTCCATAACGGATTTATCCTCCGTAACTCCGCATCCGACGCGGTTATTCCAACAATTCGAACTCTCTTTGGAGTTCCACTCCGAAAAGCGTTTTCACGCGCTCGCGGGCAAAATCCGCAAGCCAAAGATAATCTGCGGCGGACGCACCGCCTTCGTTGACGATAAAGTTCGCGTGCTTCTGAGAAATGACGGCACCGCCCTTTCTCACGCCTTTGAGCCCCGCGCGGTCGATATAATATCCCGCGGGCAACTCCGCACCTTTGAACACGCTCCCGCAGGACGGAAAAGCAGGCTGCCTGCGCTTTCTCATCGCTAAGAACTCGGCGGCTCTCGCGGCACTTTCTTCTCGGCTCATCTCGGCAAGCGCAAACGTCGCCGAAACCACCGTATACTCCGCGCCTTTTCGGTATCCGAACCCGACTTCGTCACGCGGAATTTCCAGCGTTTTGCCAAAATCGGCACTTAAACACGTTATTGTGTCAATATAATCACTCGTTTCTGCCCCGAACGCTCCCGCATTCATCCTTACGGCTCCGCCGACGCTTGCGGGCACGCCTTGCAAGAACTCCATTCCGCCCAACCCGTGTTTTCTGCCGAACGCAATGAGCGCGGAAATTTTAACGCCGCATTCCGCAACGACTTTTCCCGACCGCAAAGTTATGCCGCAAAGGTCTTTCGTCCACACAACGGGACGGCGCACTTCCCCGTCCTTTATGAGAGTGTCCGAGCCGCCGCCGAGAACGTAAGGCGGCACGCCGATTGTCTCCGTCGTCCTGCGCATAAACTCCGCGAATACTCCGACGGTTTGGGGAACATACACTCTTTTCACGGTTCCGCCGCCGCGGAACGTCGTAAGTTCGGTTGCCGAAACGTCGGCAAGCACGCGCACTCCGAGTTCGGTTGCAAGTTCGTCCACGAGTTCCGTTGCGTTCGCATATTCCGCGTCCGCCTGCAATGCCGTTTCCGAACGCGATTTTTCGTCCGCGCCAAGTTCGGTTTTCTTTTTGTCGTCAAGGTTCATACCGAATTGTATGCCGACGTCGCGTTTTTAATCCTGCCCGCCGCACACCTTTCGGCAATGCCCGCTTATTCAGTTGTCGATTTCTCGGGGTCTGTTCTTTTCCATAAGTCGCAGAGACAGTTCGTCGAGCGCGTCCCTGCCCATGCTTTTCAGTCGGAAGTTTCGGCTTGCGGCTTCTATAACGACGGCAAGGTTTCGTCCCGCCGACACGGGCACCACTATGCGCTGGAACTTTACGCCGAGTATGTCGTACGTCAACGCTTCGTCACCCAGTCTGTCGTAACTCTTGTTGTCGTCCCACTTCTCCATTTCGATGACGAGGTGGATACGTTTTTGGTTGAGCACGCCGCCGACGCCGTACATTGCCTCGACGTCGATGAGACCCACTCCGCGAACTTCCAGAAGGTTTGCCGTCATCTTGGAGGGATAACCGTAAATTTTGTTCTTTATGCGTTTGACTTCGACAAGGTCGTCCGCAACAAGCATATGACCGCGGTGCACGAGTTCGAGCGCGGTTTCCGATTTGCCTATTCCGCTTTCGCCGAGGAGCAACACGCCTATACCGCTTATGTCAAGCAGTTCGCCGTGAATGGTATCGCTTTCCGCGAGCGCGGTCGTGAGATAGTGCACGCAGTCGCTTTCGACTGCCGACGTCGTCTGTTTGCTGACAAAAAGCGCCACGCCGTAGCGTTTCGCGATTTCCGTCATACTCTCGCCCACCGTGTAGTTCTGCGACACGATAACGCAGGGCACGCGTTTCGAGAACAGCCTGTCGAGCTGCATTTCACGGAACTTCTCCCCGAGAGAATTGAGGTACGCCATTTCCGCGTTGCCGAGTGCCTGAATGCGGTGCGCGGGGAAAAATTCGTCGAATCCCGCAAACAGCATACCGGGACGGTTGGTTGCGGTCGAACGGAAACACAAATCCCCTTCGGGCGCATAAACCAACGTCAAGTCGAGGTCTTTTGCGAACTTTTCGGGAGACACGTAAAAAGTTTTTCTTTCCTTATCTTTTTCGGACGTAGCCATATATCCTCCGTGGAATATCAATTATACATCAACGCGCGATAATTCTCAACTTGTAATATTTTAAAATCACTCCGCGCCACCGTCGGCGTCACTCCCGCCGCCGTTCCCGACAGAACTACCCTGAACGCCGTCAACGCTGTCAACTCCGCTCGCAAAACTTGCGTCACTTTTACCGCCGCCGTTATCTGCGCTGTTGTCCGTCGCGATACCCGCGCCGTTCAGTTTTTTGAGGATTTCCCTTGCAAGGGCGGACGAAAAACCGTCGATTGCCGCGATTTCTTCCGCCGACGCGTGCTTTACGTTTTCCGCAGACCCGAACGCCGCAATCAGCGCGTTGGCGCGCTTTTTGCCTATGCCCTCAATCTGCCGCAACACGGTTTCGGACATATGTTTAGAACGCAAAGTCCTGTGATAGGTGATTGCAAATCTGTGCGCTTCGTCACGTACTCTCTGCAACATCTGCAATGCCACGCTGTCGCGGGGAAGTATGATTGCGCGTTTGGGGTCGCTCCCCAGAAAAACTTCTTCTTCGCGTTTTGCAAGCGACAAAATTTCGAGGTCTTCCCTGCCGCACTCCCGCAACGCTTCCAAAGCGTAAGCAAGCTGTCCTTTGCCGCCGTCTATAAGAATGAGGTCGGGCGGAGTTCCGAAACTCTCGTCGTCGCCTTCTTCCAATCTTTTGAGCCTGCGCGTAAGTGTTTCTTTCATACAGGCAAAGTCGTTGTTGCCTTCCACGGTTTTGATGCGGAACTTGCGGTAATGCGACTTTTTGGGTTCGCCGCCCTCGAAAACCGCCATACTCGCGACTTTGTCCGTGCCCGATATATGCGATATGTCGTACGCCTCTATTCTGTTGGGCAACACGGGCAGATTGAGCAGTTCTCCAAGTTGCACAACCGCCCCTTCGGTGCGCACTCTCTTCCGTTCTTCCGTCGTTCCGTGTTTCTCCATGGCGTGCGAAGCGTTGGAATGCGACAAATCAAGCAACTGCCGTCTGACTCCCTGTTTGGGTTCGACGACGCGGACGGTTCTGTGCGCAAGCTCGGACACCGCCTTTTCCAGAGCGTCGGCGTTTTCCACTCCGTCGGTTACGACTTCGTCGCATACGGGTGCATTGTGCGCGTAGTACTGGAAAATGTATGACGCTATATCCTCGTCCGCCGACTCGAAAACCCTGTTCTCGCCGCCGACCAGTTTGCCGCCGCGGACTACCAGCATATTGACCGCACCGAGCACCCCGTTGGTTTCGTATGCGAATATATCCAGGTTGAAGTCTTTGGGCAACGCGCTAACCTGTTTGCGCACGATGTTGTCGAGGACTTTGAGTTTGTTCTTGTAATTCAGCGCGACTTCGAAGTTCTCTTCTTCGGCGAACCTCATCATTTTCTCGTTGAGAACGCGCTCCACTTCCCTGTCGTTTCCGCGCAAGAACGCAATGACTTTTCCAATCTCCGCGTGATACTCTTCCTTGCTCACCTTTCCCGAACACGGCGCGACACACCTGCCCAAATGGTAGTTCAGGCAAGGACGGGAAGGCTTGGACAAATCGCGGCGACAGTCCCTGACGGGAAAAGCCGTGTGTATAAGGTCGAAAATATCCTTGACGTTGACGGACTGCATATACGGTCCGAAATATCTTGCTCCGTCGTTTCGCAGTTTGCGCACAAGCGTTATCGCGGGATAATCCTCGCGCATATCTATACGCAGGAAAGGATACGCCTTGTCGTCTTTGAGCAGAATGTTGTATCTGGGCGTATGTTTCTTAATTAAGTTATTCTCGGTGACGAGCGCGTCGACTTCGCTCGGACAGATGATGTACCTGAAATCCGCGACGTGTTCGAGCATCGCCATAACCTTTGCGGTTTTGTTGCCCGAACGGTAAAAATACTGACGAAGGCGTGCGCGGAGATTTTTGGCTTTGCCAACGTAGATAATCTCCCCGTCGCTGTCGAGCATCATATAAACGCCGGGATTTTCCGGCACGTCTTTGAGTTTCGCTTTGAAGTCCACGGGGTTATTATACCCTTTAAGCCGAAAATAGTAAATAGATTTCGGGCGCGAGTTGCGCACGTGCGCGGAGCAATGCGCACGTGCGAGTTCCCAAATTACCGTGAATTTATTTGTATCGAATCAAATCAAACAGCGAAAAAAATTATCTGGGCTCATTTGTTGCAGAAACAGTTGCGGTCGTCGGCGTCGGAGTCCGTATCCGACGAAACCAGTGTGGGACCCGCTACGGTCAAAGCGAACAGAATTGCAATCATAACGGCTGTTTCCGTGCTCGAAACCGTCCCGTCGGAGGCGAACACCGCCATAACGATGAGCAGAAACAGAAACCAGTTTTCGTTGAAAGTCATACGCGACACCTCCGACTTTTTATCACAATATGCGTAGAACCTCGACAAAGTTACACAAAATTTTCGCGCGCGTGGGAATTATAATTCGGGTATGGAAACATTGCTTGACGACAAAACCGTTCAGCTCATACGCGATTACGTGCCGCGCAACGCAACCCTGCACACGCTGTCGGAGTTCTTTTCGGCGTGCGGTGACGCCACGCGTGCAAAGATAATATGCGCTCTGTCTATTTCGGAAATGTGCGTAGGCGACCTTGCTCACGTTCTCGGGCTGAACCAGACCACCTGTTCGCACCAGTTGCGACTTCTGCGTGTGGCGGACATAGTACGTCAGCGCCGCGACGGCAAAATCATTTATTACTCCCTGAAAAACCGCTCGATAGAAGACGTTATGTACGCGGGAGTGAAGTTCCTGAACCTCTGACTTCCCTATTCTGTTTGCAACGATATTGCCAAGTCAATCAGATACCGGACGCAAAAAACAATCTTCAATCAAAACGCAAAACCAACTTTACAATGAAAAAACAGGCATATAAACTGCCTGTTTTGTGTTTTTCTTTAATTTTGACACTTTGACGCTCCTTGATTGTTTACATCGCTTGCGTCACGTTGACAAACAACGTGTTCGGGTTCATTCCCGTTCGTGTACATCGCACTGCGGTATCGCCGTTACTTTCTGAAATCGTCGCCGAACGGGTTGTCCTCGTCCTCTTTTTCGTCTTCCTGCCTTATCTCTTCCGCCGTGACTTCCGCGGTGTTTTTGTCACGGATAACGCGTGCCGTTATCTTGCGCATAGTGGCATATACGTACTGCATAAGCAGGTCAATGAGCAACAAGCCGACGGTTCCGAGAATTGCAATCGCCCAATAATCGAACCTTGCCGCAACGTCGGGGGCTATGACTTCGATTGCCTGCAAACCGTAGTAAAGCGCGGCAAGCGCGGCATTTATGAATACGATTTTAACGGGATAGGAAATGAACCATTTGACGTTCTTCTCCCACATTATCGCGGATATGACCGCCATTGGTCCGAAATAAATGACGTATCCCGTAACGGCCGTGATGTCGCCCACCAAAAATGACAGCCCCGCGGATACTGCGTAAGCGAATATGCCCGACGCGTAATATTTTTTGGATATGGGCACCATTACCGCGCACCCCGCCGCAGCAAACATGGCAATTGTGACGTATCTCACCACAACGCCCAGCCAGACAAACAAAAGCGCAAGCGCGGCGGATATTCCCGCAAGCGCAAGCGCGTAAGTTGCCGTCCTTGGTGACAGTCTGCCCTTTCTTTTCATTCGTCGTGTTGTGTCAGCAGCAACGTATCAGGTCGCCGCCCATGCATTCGCAGCAGCAGTCCGCACAGATTGCGCACTGGCAAGCCTGACAGCATCCGTCCGCCGCCGTAGGCTGAGCTTGTTGCTGATAACTGCGCTGTGTTGCGTAGGTCTGCTGGGACTGGTACTGTTGTCCGTTCTGTTGCTGACCGTCAGCGCCCTGCTGCGCTCCGTTGAAAGCGTTGCTGCCGTCGATTTTCTTTTTCATGTTTTCCAGAGCTTTTTTGTACTTTTCGTTCTCCGGATCCATGTCGACAGCAAGCTCGAGTTGCTTTTTGCTTTCGTTGAGCCAGTTCTTTTCGTAGAAGATTATCGCCTGATAATAGTGCCATTCGCCGCCGCGGTAATACATATCGTCAAGCAACGACTGAGCCTTTGCGAAATCTCTCGCGCTGACTGCGGCCTTGACAGCGTCAAACTGTCCGCTGTTTCCTTCTCCGCCGTCAACGGTTGCGTTTTCGTGAGAATAACTCATTGCGTCCTGATATGCCGCGTCGAGTTTTTCCAACATACGGGCGGCGTCTGCCCCCGCTTCGCCCTCGTCGAATACGTGAGCGGAATAGTACTCGCGTTTCTTCTTGTAGGCTTCCAGAATTTCGCTCTGCGACGCGCCTTTTTCGACACCCAGAATCACAAACGGGTCATTTGGCATTTTTCTTCTCCTTTGAGCAATCGCTCCATCTGCATATTCACGCCGAGATAAACGGTGTTCGACAGCATTCCTTCGCTGACGACTATGTTCATGGCGTTGTACGCTCCGACCATTCTATTATAGGTTGAACGCAGAAGAAAATCCAGTTCCTTCGCGTTTTTTTCCAGAAACTCCGCCTTGCTGCCGCACTTTCCGTACGCCGCAAGCAAAGGATTGTACCGCCCTTTCTGTTCGTCCTTTTCAACGTCGTCGACGGCGTCGAACAGATAAACCAGCCTGCCCATATTGTAAGTGAACGTATCGACGTTTTCGTCCGTAGGCACCAGTTCGCGGGTTATGTCGCGCATGAGCGACGCGAAACAGTCCGCAACCATATCGATGTTGTCCGAGTTCCGCTTTTCAAGCACGGCAAGCCTTGCAAAGCTGTCGCGCATGAGTTTGTCGATGACGGGCAACCTGCGCGCGGCGGCGCGTTTTCTTGCATACAACCTGCCCTTGACGAAAGCGCGGGACTTCTTGCCGTCCTTTACGTCGTCGTCCGCGTTGTAGTAAACAAGCAACACGGATATGTCCGCAACTTTTGCAGTCAGTTCGTCACACTTCACAACCGCCTTTTTCTTGCCGTTGAAAAGGCAGAGTTTTCGCTCGAATCTGACCTCTTTGCCCGCTATCGAATGCAACAGCGCATTGTAGAACGTCGTATCGTAGTTGGTGCAAAGTCTGGTTGCGGGTCCGCCGGTTTTGGCAAGCGCCTTGCACAGCCCGCAATAATATGCCTGAAAGACGTTGAAGTCTTTGATGTACATATTATTCTTGTCGGGTATGACGTAACCGAACACAATTCACCTCTGCAACTTTACGATTATAACCTTAATATAAAATTAATAATACGGACAATACTGTTTTGCGGCGTTGCGGTTCAAGGCGCATATTGCGGTTTTACACGCACCACGCTTTTTAACACGCGCCACGCAATAAACGCGCACCCGTAGGTTTAACGCACACACCGCACCTACCGAAAAAATCCCGCACTATTTGTCGAAAGACACGAGTCCGACTTTGCGTTTGACCTTGGCAAGCGTTCTGCGTCCCATCCACGCTGCCTTTTCCGCGCCCGCTTTTGCGACTTCCGCCATATACGCCTTGTCGCCGAGATAACGAAGATACGCTTCGCGCACGGGTTTGAACTTCGCGGCGACGGCTTCGCCGACCGCAATTTTGAAGGTGCCGTAACCCTGCCCCGCAAACTCGCGTTCGGCCTGTTCCACGGTCTTGCCTTCGATTGCGGCGTAAATGTTGAGCAGATTTGTAATGCCGGGCTTGTCTTCACGCGCGACGATTTCGTTGCCGCTGTCGGTAACCGCGCGTTTGAACTTGCGGACAATGCTCGCCTCGTCCTCGATGACGGACACGGTTGCGTTTGCGTCGGGGTCGGACTTTGACATCTTCGCCGTGGGGTCCTGCAAGGAACAAATCTTTGCGCCCGTGGCGGGAATGTAAGGTTCGGGCACGGTGAACGTGTCGCCGTAACGGTTGTTGAAACGGATTGCTATGTCACGGGTGAGTTCGAGGTGCTGTTTCTGGTCGATGCCGACGGGAACAAGCGAGGTCTGGAACAACAGAATGTCGGCAGCCATAAGCACGGGATAATCCATAAGTCCCATATTTATGTTGTCGGCGTGCTTTGCGCTCTTATCCTTGAACTGCGTCATTCTGGACGCTTCTCCGACATAGGTGTTGCAGTTGAGAATCCATTGCAGTTCGGCGTGTTCGTGAACGTGCGACTGGAAATAAAGCACGGCTTTTTCGGGGTCGATACCGCAGGCAAGCAGCTGCGCGAAGAAACTCGTGCATGCTTGTCTGAACTCCGCAGGTTCGCGTTTTACGGTGAGGGCGTGAAGGTCTGCGATGAAGAACACCGACTCGAACTCTTCCTGCATTTTGCCCCAGTTGGCAACGGCACCGAGATAGTTGCCGAGCGTAATCGTACCCGTAGGCTGAATGCCGCTCAGCACGATTTTCTTTTTCTCAACTTGCGTTTTATCGTTATTTTCGGGCATATAAACTCCTGATTGTGTTAAAACGTCAATTTTCGTTGTCCAACACGAAATCGTAGACAGCCTGTTTTGCGCCGTCTTTTTCGATTACGGTTTTGTGTCTTACGGGCAGGGATTTGAGTTGCAGAATACCTTCGGGACATTCCGCTCCCGTGAACATCTGCAATTTCATAACGGCTTTTTCGACGTCCGTTTCGCGAGCGTCGGCGACGGCGTTGTACACGTCGCAGGCAAACTTATAAGGACTTGCCGTAGACACTACGACGGTGGGCGTTTCGTCTTCCGTTTCGTCCGCGTAGTCGCTGTACACGCTGACGGCAACCGCCGTATGCGGGTCGAGCACGTAGTCGTCGAGGTCGAAGAAATTCGCCATAGCCTCACGGGTGTCCTCTTCGTCCGCCCAGCCCGCCTCGAACACATCGAGGTCGAGTTCGGACATATCGAGTTCGAATTTGCCGAACTTTTTGAGGTCGGAATATATGCCCGCTATCTTCTTCGCGTCTCTGCCCGACACTTCGAACAACAAGCGTTCGAGGTTGCTGGAAACGAGAATGTCCATGGAAGGCGACATCGTCTTGAAGAAGTTGCGGTTGACGTCGTATTTGCCCGTATTGAAGAAGTCGCTGAGAATGTTGTTGGCGTTGGACGCGACAATGAGCTTGCCGACGGGAATGCCCATACGGTAGGCATAGTAACCCGCAAGTATGTTGCCGAAGTTGCCCGTGGGCACGACGAAGTTGATTTTGTCGCCTTTGTTTATTTCGCCGCTTGTCAGCAGGTCACAGTACGCCGAAACGTAGTATGCAATCTGCGGTGCCAGTCTGCCCCAGTTGATGGAGTTCGCCGACGACATTTCGATGCCGTGGGATTTCAGTTTGTCTATTACTTCCTTATCCGTGAAAATGGCTTTGACTGCGGTTTGCGCGTCGTCGAAGTTGCCGTTGATGCCCGCCACGTGCACGTTGCCGCCCTGCTGGGTGGTCATTTGCAGTTTCTGCATCGCGCTGACGCCTTTTGCGGGATAGAATACGATTATTTCCGTGCCCTCGACGTCTCTGAAACCTTCGAGCGCCGCTTTGCCCGTATCGCCGCTGGTTGCGACGAGAATGAGGGTTTTGCCGTTGTCGCCCAGTTTCTTCTTGGACGCAACGAGGAGATGCGGCAAAAGCGTGAGCGCCATATCCTTGAACGCGAACGTGGGTCCGTGCCAGAGTTCCAGCATATAAAGACCGTCTTCCACTTTTACGAGCGGACAGGGATCGTCACCGTCGAAACGGGAATACGCTTTGCGCGCGTAGTCGAGAAGTTCGTCGTAAGAGAACTCTTCGAGATACATTCCGAGTACGGTTGCCGCTCTTTCGGGATAGTCCATATCGCAGAGTTTGTCGAGCAGTTTTCCGTCGATAATCGGGAAAGACGACGGAACAATCAGTCCGCCGTCATCGGATATACCTTTAACGATTGCTTCCGCAGCCGTATAGACTTTGGAAGAATCTCTGGTGCTGAGATATTTCATACTTCTCCTTGATACTTTTTGAGAAATTCGGGGAAATTCTCCTCGTTTTCGCTGACTGTGAGAATAAATCTCGTTTCGGTGTTCTTGGCAACGGCGTAAATGTCGGTGAAGAAGTCTTCCATTTCGGTCACTTTTCTGCCGAGCATACGGTGCGCGCCGTCGATGTAGAAACTTTCTATATCGTGATTGCCCGCGAGAATGCCTTTGATAAAGCCGATGAGTTCTCGTTCGTTCAACACTTTTTCGCCTGCGCGTTTCAGAATGTCGGTGTTGATGACGCGTACCTGATAGCGGAGCGAATACATATATCTGTCCGTGTCGGTGAGAAAGACAATGTCGCCTTTTGCGGTTTCGACGTTGTCGTTTGCCATATCGATGATGATTTTGGTTTTGCCGGTGCCTTTTGCTCCGGTGATGAGTTTTATCATAGTCACCTCCGCTTATATTCTATAAAAAATATTATAGAAATACAAGCCCTATTTTGGTGCGCACGTCGATGCGCACGCGCGCCGCGAGCGGATTGAACCGCCGCCGCAGTCGTTGTCTGTTATTCGAATTTGCTGAACTGCGCGTAACGTTCGGGGTCGAGTTCGCGGAACATTTCCGCAAGTTCCTCGTCGCTGATAACCGTGGTTCTGCCGAGAGCGTACTGCGCGTCGACGTGCTCTTTGATTGCCGCAATGAGCGGGTCGCGCTTGTCGATTTTCATATCGGCGGGCACGGAATAATAAGAGTTAATCCAGAACGCAATACCCGCAATTCCGCTGAAACTGTCGACGACCACTCTCGCGGGTCTGCCGAGGATTTTTTCGGTGTCGAAAATGTTGTAGATTTCCTGGTCTTTCAACATTCCGTCCGCGTGAATACCCGCTTTGGTCACGTTGAAGTTCTTGCCGACGAAAGGCGTGCGTTCGGGAATTTCAAATCCCATTTCGTGTTCGAAGTAGTCGGCGATTTCCGTAATTACGGACAAATCCATTCCGCCCGTCGTACCGCGCAACGACGCGTATTCGATTGCCATGGCTTCAAGCGGCGTATTGCCCGTTCTTTCGCCGATGCCGAGCAATGTCGCGTTGACGGAAGAACAGCCGTACAACCACGCGGTTGCGGAGTTGGTGACCGCTTTATAGAAATCGTTGTGTCCGTGCCATTCGAGTTGTTCGGACGGGATTTCCGCATAGTAACGGAAACCGTAGATTATGCCCTGTACACTTCTCGGAAGCGCGGTGCCGGGATAGGTCACGCCGTAGCCCATAGTGTCGCAGGCACGGATTTTGATGGGTATGCCGCTCTCTTGCGAAAGTTTCATGAGCTCGATTGCGAACGGCACGACAAATCCGAAATAGTCCGCTCTCGTGATGTCTTCGAAATGGCATCTCGGAACGATACCGCGTTCGAGGGCTTTTTTGACTATGGTGAGATATTTCTCCATAGCCTGCGCGCGGGTAAGATTCATCTTCTTGAAGATGTGGTAGTCCGAACAGCTCACCAGAATGCCCGTTTCTTTGATGCCGAACTGTTTGACCAGTTCGAAATCCTTTTCGTTTGCGCGTATCCACGAGGTAATCTGCGGGAAGTCGTATCCGAGTTCGAGACACTTGGTTATGGCTTCCTTGTCCTTGTCGCTGTAAAGGAAAAACTCACTCTGTCTTACAAGTCCGTTGGGACCGCCCAGACGGTGGAGCATTTTGTACAGATTGACGATGTCCTTGACTGCAAAAGGTTTGCACGCCTGCTGTCCGTCGCGGAAAGTCGTGTCGGTGATGAATATGTCTTTCGGGCATTCCATGGGAACGTGACGCATATTGAACGCCGTTTTCGGAATTTCGCCGTATGTAAAAATCTTGCGGTGAAGATTGGGGTGCGCTACGTCCTGCAGACTGGGCTTGTAGGCGTGTTCTTCGATGACGTGATGGTTCTTGTTGTACTTGACAATCATAATCCGTCTCCTTTAATCGATGTTCTCCAACATTTTGTTTTGCAGTGCAATGGACAAAGCGGAAATCATTTCGTCCATTTCTCCGAGCATGAATTTGTCAAGGCTGTAAAGCGTAAGCCCGATACGGTGGTCGGTAACTCTGCCCTGCGGGAAATTGTAGGTGCGGATACGTTCGCTTCTGTCGCCCGTACCGACCTGCGCGCGGCGGGTTTCACTGTACTCCTTGTCCGCCTGCGACTGGTAATAGTCGTAAAGACGTGATTTGAGCACCTTCATAGCCTTTTCTCTGTTTTTTATCTGACTGCGCTCGTCCTGACACTCGACGACTATACCCGTGGGTATATGCGTCATACGGATTGCGGACTCCGTCTTGTTGACGTGCTGCCCGCCCGCGCCGCCGCTGCGGTAAGTGTCGATTTTGAGGTCGTTTTCGTTGATTGTGACTTCGATGTCCTCGGCTTCGGGCAGAACGGCAACCGTAACCGTAGACGTATGAATTCTGCCCTGCGACTCCGTTTCGGGCACGCGCTGAACGCGGTGAACGCCGCTTTCGAATTTGAGTTTACCGTACGCGCCCTTGCCCGCAATCATGAACACGAGCTCCTTCGCGCCGCCGAGTTCGGTGTAGTTCATGTTGATTTCTTCCACCTTCCAACGGTTGCGGTCGGCGTAATGGCGGTACATTTTCATAAGTTCCGTGCCGAACAGTGCGGCTTCGTCGCCGCCCGCTCCCGCGCGGATTTCTATGATGACGTTGTTGTCCTCGTTGGGGTCTTTGGGCAACATGGAAATTTTGAGGTCGTTCACGTCGCGGTCGAGAGCTTCGCGCAACTCGTCGAGCTCCTCTTTCAGCATTTCGCGCATTTCGGCGTCCTGTTCCACGGACAGCATTTCGGTGCACTCGTCAAAGTGGTTCTTGTGAGTGGTGTAAACTTCGAAACACTCGACTATCGGCTGCAAATCGGAATGTTCTTTGGACAAAGCTTTGAACGCCGACTGGTCGGAAATAATTTCGGGACGCGCCAGCATATCACCTACTTCGTGATAACGGGCTTTGATTTTTTGGAGTTTTGCGAGCATTCCTTCGCTGATTTTCATATATCTTTCCTTTTTGCGGCGTGCAACATTCTGTCTGCGCCTTCCATATCCTTGAAAATTTCGGTGTCGAACCCGTCGAACAACGCAGCAACGTCGTTTGCCTGTCCCATTCCGAATTCGCACCACAACTCCCCGCCTTCCGCGAGATAGTCTGCCGCGTCTTTGGCAATCCTGCGATAGAAGTCAAGCCCGTCGGCACCGCCGTCCAAAGCGGAAATCGGCTCGAAATCCTTGACTTTGCCGTCCAGCGTGGCAATGTCCGCCGAGGGAATATAAGGCGGATTTGTGACGATGATGTCGAACTTTTCGCCCTTGACAGCGTCGAAAAGGTCGCCCGTTCTCACGTCGACGGAAACGCCCGCGCTCAACGCGTTGGCTTTTGCGACTTCCGCCGCCGCGGCGGATATGTCAGTCGCAACAACCTTGCAACCGGTATTGAGCGCAACTGCTATCGCAATCGCCCCGCTGCCCGTACACAAATCGAGCACTCGCACGTTTGCGGCGTCACCTTTGGACTTTACAAAATTCACGACTTTTTCGGCAAGTTCTTCGGTTTCGGGACGCGGGATAAGCACAGACGGATTGACGGACAGTTTTATGCCGTAGAACTCCGTCGTTCCGAGCGCGTATTGCAACGGCTTTCCGTCCGCGAGTTTCTGCGCGACGGATTTCGCCGCTTCGAACTGCTCTTTGGTAAGCGACCCCGTAAGAGCGAGTTCACTGCGTTTTTTGCCCGTGACCTCGACAATAATCCAGTCTATGTCGCTCTCGTCCGCACCTTTTGCGATTTCCGCAATCTTTGTACGCACGAACTTCATTGGAACTTTAACGTCGAATTTGCTTTCGGGCAAATCGGGGTTCTCGTCCATTGCGAGCACGGTTTTGAACGCCGTAAGACTGACTTCCAGCATATCGTCGGTAGGCTGTCTGGTCGTGAGTTTCTGCAACAGCATACCGGGCGCACGCAGAATTCTGAATATTATGTTGTCCGACTTTGCAAGAAGTTTGAGCAATTCGTAGGAAATTCCCGCAACGACGGGCAGGAACAGCAGTTTGACGCCGAGTTTGATAAACGCGTTCACGACGCTGCTGTCCGAAGTCCAGCCTATTTCGTCAAGCATCCAGTTCACGAGCGCGAAAACGATTATGCTGACCGCCACGACAAAGAACATGAACGTCGTTCCGCAACGGCTGTGTTCGGTGCGCATTTTGCGCGCATTTTCTACGGTGAGGTCGAGCCCGTGTTCGTAACAGCTTATGACCTTATGCTCCGCCCCGTGGTACATAAACACGCGGCGAATGTCCTTCATAAGCGTGATAGACAAAATGTAACCGACGAAAATGGCAAGCATAATCGCTGCTTCGCAAAGGCTGTAATATGCGGGATGCTGCACTACTCCGGGTATCTCGAAAATGAGCCCCGTAAGGAAGTTGGGCAGGAAAACGAAAAGCCCCACCGCAAGCAACAGACCGAGCACCAGAGAAAACACGGTGAGAATGTGCATCGGGTTGACCTTGAACTTTTCGGCGACCCATTTGTCGAACTTCGTGGGTTCGGCAAAATCGCCGTAAACTTCCGCCGAGCGCATCAGAATGCCGATGCCCATATAAAGTTGCGAACAGAGATTGACAACCCCGCGTACAAAAGGCAGACGGAAAAACACGCTCTTCTTCTTGGGGTCTTTGAGGCGTTTGGACTCGACGGTGATTTCACCCGTTTCCGTACGCACCGCGGTTGCAACCGAAGTCGCGCTCTTCATCATAACGCCTTCGAGCACCGCCTGACCGCCGATAGAAGTGCGACGGACAACCTTGCCGACTTCGGCTTTACGCGTTTTTTTCGATTTCTTTTCGGAAATTCCGTCCTCTTTTACGTCGGGCATAAAAATAAATGCTGTAACTTGGTTTTTTGCCGAATCGCGCTCCGCGCCCTCGCGTGTTTACGCGGTGCGCCCTCGCGCGCGCATACGAAAATGCAGACTGCGGTGCAGTCTGCATCTTTCATCGTTGTCAGTCGAGATTGTATCTCTTCTTGAACTTGTCGACACGACCGCCGGTGTCAACGAGTTTCTGCTTGCCGGTGAAATACGGATGGCACTTGGAGCAGATTTCGACTTTGAGGACGTCGGTCTTCTTGGTCGTGCCCGTAAGGAACGTATTTCCGCACGCGCATTGCACGGTGACGGTGTGGTAATCCGGATGGATGCCTTCTTTCATAGTTTACTCCTGTTTTTTACTGATTTTTACGCCCACACGCGCCAAAGGAGCTACGCGCATATGACATAAAGTTTCTTTATTATATCCATACGCAAGCGGACTGTCAAGCAAATGCGCCCACTAAACACAGAAAGTACGCAAAAGGCAGAGCCCGAATGCGCAACTCAAAACACACGCCGAACCCCGCCAATCACACACAAAACAAAAACCGCGGCAATCAGTTTTCCGCGCCGCCGTCCGAACCGTAAGCGCCGAGAACGCCGAAAAGACGCGCGCGCGCCGACACAAGTTCGGGCATATCGGCTTTTCTTTGTTTTCTGCCGACGGCAATCTCCCCCGAAAGCACAACGTCCGCGGGAGACCCGCCGAGAACAAAATATCTGTCCGCGGCAAAAAGGCACTCCTCTACGTCGTGTGTGACGAACACCACGGTTTTGGGCGACTCCGCAAGCAACTTGTCAAAGGCGGAAAACAACCTGCTTTTTAATCCGATATCCAACGCCTTGAACGGTTCGTCCATAAGCAGAATATCGGACGGATAAAGAAATGCCCGCGCCATGGAAACGCGTTGCGCCTGTCCGCCGCTGAGGGCGGTCGGAAGTTTGTCGCGCTCCGACAGAATTTCCAGTTCGGCAAGCATGTTTTCTATCTTTTCTTTGCGCTCGTTCTTGTCCTTGATTTTGTTGCGCAACACCAAATCAAGGTTTTTATACACGCTTATTGCAGGGATTAACCTGTCTTTCTGAAAAATATAAGAAATGTTGTCGTCCGCACCCGACACGCTCCCGCTATACGGCACAAGCCCCGCAATCACGTTGAGCAGTGTCGTTTTACCGACGCCCGAACCGCCCAGAATTACGTTTACGGTGTTCTGTTCGAAGGATATGCCGAACCCGTCGAAAACGCGGTTTTCACCGTAGGCAACTTTGAGATTGTCAATCCGAAGTCCGCTCATCTCAGCACCTCCCTGAGCTTCTGAACGCCGACTATAATGCCTTCCAACAGGAAACTCAATACTATCGCGAACACCGTCCACGCAAGCAGATCGGCAATCTCGAACATAACGCTGTCCTGTTGCATAAGCAGTCCGATACTCACGCGAGTCTGTGCAAGAACCTCCGCCGCAATGACGACTTTGACCGTAAGCGAAACCGCACTTTTCGCGCCTTCCGTCACAACGGGGAAAACGGCGGGAAGGTATATGCCCGTCAGCTTGTCAACCGGTCGCATATGATAGACGTCTGCCATTTCCAACAGTTCGCCGTCCACGCTTTCGAGCGCGGTGTGGCACGTGTTGTACAGCAGAGGAAAACAGATTAAAAATCCGACAAGCAACGGCACTTCGGAGTTGTCGAGCCACACAACAGCAAGCAGAATTACCGCCATTGTAGGCGCGGCTTGCAAAACGGTCACAAGCGGGCGCACGAACTTGTGAACGGGTTTTACAAAAGCGCCCGCCGTGGCAAGTACCGCGGCAAAAAGCAACGACAACAGAAAACTGCCCGTTATTCTGCCAAGCGTCATACCCGCCGCCCGCCAGCTTTCGCCGTCGGACAGAATGTCGCCGAGCGCGCGGAATATCTCTCCCACGGACGGGAACAGTATTGGCAGATTTTTGACAGCCGCAACAATCGCCCACACCGCGATTACGAACGCAAAAGCGCACACGGGATAAAAGACGTTGCCGAGCAATCTGCCTATTGCCGCTTTGCGCGGAGTTTTTACACTTGCCGTTTTCAGCATACCGATTTATTGTCGTTTGTTGTTTTACCGTTATTTTGTTAGTTTAGGTTATTATGCGAGTTTCAGTCCTGCCGCAGTCAGCACCTTTTCGACGGCGTACTGCGGAACGGCGCCCGAACCTATGCAACCGACTTTCTTGCCCGCAAGGTCGGCAGGCACAATCGTGCCGTTCGCATTTTCGGTTTTCGCAAGCATATAGAGTATTCCCTGCGTGTTGGAGCAAAGGAATTTGTAGGCCGCACCTTTGTTTGCGATGAGGTTTACGCCTGCGTTGGCGGGCAGAATCGCTATATCCGCTTTGCCGCTTGCCATTGCAGTGCTTATTTCGTTTGCCGCGGCAACAATTACTTCAACGGAATAACCGTTTACAGTCGCCACGTTCTTTGTCGCAAGATTTGCCACGGCAAGCAAAGGCGCTCCGTCGGGGACGTATATCTTAATAGTTCCGCTGCCCTCACCCTGTGCGGTTGCGGCAGTTTCGTCATAATACACGCTGTCGGGGACAGACTGCGTACCGTGCAGGGTTTTCATCATATCTGCAACCGCGGTCTTTACGTCATCGCCCGAGTATACTCCGACGTTGCACTTGGGAATGCTGGGTGCAGGATATGCCGAATTGCTGCCCGCGGCTTTGAGCAAGGCCGTCATGTTTGCGGCGTTCTCCTGAATATATGCAAGATTGTCGTTGAGCGCGGCAAGATATGCGTCGACAAAATCCTTGTTCGCCGCAAGACTGTTTTTGACGAAAGTCGAAGACATGGGGAAACCGCTTGTACCGCCCGTCGCTTTGTTGAACTCCGCCTGAATGTCCATAACGACGGTAAAGCCTTTATTTGCGCCCGCGGTTGCCGCGGGTTCGCCGACCACGCCGTAATCTATAACGCCTGCGGCAAGTGCCGCCTGCACTGCCGCACCGTCGGCGTAATATACAACTTCTACGCTTTTGGTTTCGCCGTTTCCTTTATTGTCGTTGCATGCCGCAAGACCTACGGAAAGCACTACAACCAGCAAGGCAACAAGCGCGAGTGCCGCGATTTTTTTGATGTTTGTTTTCATATTCACCTCTTTATGTGTCGTTTCAGGCACTTAAACATATTTATTTGCGTATTATTCAATTTCAAAAGACGTCATTGCGGATTTGACGGAAAGCTCCGGAAATTTGCCGAGTCTGCCCGTAAGTGCCGAAACTCTTTCCTGCGAACCCTCGACGATAAGCGCGATTGCGTTTGCTTCTTCTCGCGGCACTCCCATTCGTCCCACGATTATGTCTGCAAAATCCGACAACACTTTCTGCATTTCCACGGCAACCGCTCTGTCGCCTTTGAGAACTATTCCGACTACACCTATCCTTTTCATAACTGCCTCTTTTTCCGTCGTTTATTTAATTCTTTCCCGCTGTCGCGGTCTGCATGCCCACGACAAACAAAAACGCCACCGTAAAGACGATGGCGAAAAATCCCTTTCGGGTAAACTTCTTTCTATTGCCGCCGTCTTACACTCCGAACTACGTCATCGTTTGGGATTGCCGTTGTGTGATTATGATATACCGCTCCGCCGCATTTGTCAACTGTGACGAAAAGATGTCGTCACTTTTGGCCTCTTACAATAGCCCAGAAATTATCAAGTTTCTGGAAAAAGTCTTGCGACTTATTCTTAATTTCGCTGATTGTTTCCTCTGATGTTTGATCACCTATAATTTCAAAAGATGCAATTTCTTTGAGATTATTTAACTCTTCGTATGCTTTTTCCAATCTATGCTTCAAACTATCTACAACTGCATGCTTTCGTGCTTCCGCTTCTGCTGTTAAATAATTATAAACCGTGCTAACAATATTCTCATATTTCGCATCATCCACGAATGTTATCTGTGTTACCTCTCCTATCTTTTGAAGAATTAAGTTCGCCGCAGAGATAACTTTTTCCATGCTTATGCCAGTTGCCTTATAAGTCCTATATATGGCTTTGAATGATTGCAAATTAAGGTACAACGAATAAAATTCTATATTTTTATTCGATTCAACTTGTTCATCATCTGATTGCACCTGTTCTGTAAATTGCAATGCACCCTCTACACCGAACATAACCGCAAGTTTGCCGAGGTCGGTTTCCGCTTCGTATCTGCCGACGGCGTTCTGCAAATCGGCACACGGGGTGCTCTCCATTGCTTTCACGAGCATTTCCGTAAAAAGAATATACCCGTTCACACTCGTGTACTTGTCTTCTTTGTCAGCGACTGCCTGTTTCACTCTGTTGACAAACCGATAAGTATACTGCCCGTCGGAGTCTTTCTCGTAAATCAAGTCGCAGGCAGCGAGAAGGAAATCCGTTCCGTCCTGCAACCAGTCGACCGCAAACTGCATATTTGAAATCTGTTTGAGGAGATTGTCCATTCTGGTGGTTCCCGAACTTGCCGTCACGTTTTCGAAAAGTTCGGTGGGCAGCACCGCCGTGGACAACATATTTTCGACTGCCTGCAACGCGCTCGACAATGCGGAAATCTCTTGGTCGGTAAGCGCGGCGCGCAGGTCGCGAATATCGCCCACCACACCGTCAAGATACACGAAAAGCTCTCTGTCGGAAATGTTGGCCAACGCACCCGACTGGAATGCGCCGAGCAATCCGCCCAGATTGTCGCCGTTTTCACCGCCGCCGAAAATCCACGCCGTACGGTAACTGAAATCGGCAAGCGCCTTTATGCCCGTTTCCGCCTCTTTCAGTGCGGCAACGGTATCCGACACGAAATCGGGATTTTCACGGTAAACCGCAAGTACGTTTTCCGTGTTCTGCAAGGCTTTTTCTATGTTTGTTCTTGCCGCTCCCGTAGCGCGTGCAAGCAAATAATCGAGTTTGTCTTTTGCGGTTTCGTAAATGTTCTGCGCTTGACTCACAACGAAAATCGCCCCGTCAAACACGGTTTCCTGAACGTCGCCCGAAGTAAATCCGACCGTGTTCATCATAGTTATTATACCGTCGAGATTGTCCGCGGTTTCGCGCACCACGTTTTTCCCTTCGTCGGTTGCGAGAAAATCGGCAAGCGACTGAATCTTTGCGGTCTGAATATCGGAAGAATACAAAAAGCTACCCGCTCTTTCCGCCCAGATACAAGCGACGACGTAAGTGCCGGGATTGTCCATTTTCAGGATATCCTCGTCTTTCATTGCGTAAGACCAGTTCTCGTTTATCGCGGCGACGAGGTTGGACGTCACACCGTCCGTGGCTCTGCGGCGGTAGTCGGTCGTATCTCTGTTGTCGTTGCAGGCAGTAAGCACCGCCGCACACAGGACCACCAGAGCGACAAACAACGCAACCACGCAAAACCGTACGGAACGCCCCGTGCGATTTCCACGGTTTTCTTTATATCCCGAGCGGTCAAATCCGTAACCTGCCATTACGACCTCCTCATACCGTATTTACGCTTGAACCCGTACATAAGCGGAATTGCGACGTAAAGCAATGACATAACCAGTCCCGCAACGACTACCACCCACGCCTGATAGGTGAATGCGTAATACAGCCCGAAAAGTTTGATTGCGCCGATAAGCGCGAGAGTTGCGAGCGCGGACGCGGGAAGCGCAACGGCAAATACGCAAAGAGCGACAATCGCGTGTTCCCATATTTCGCTGCCGAGCAGCATATTTTGCGACATACCCGCACAAAGCAGAGTTCCGCGCGTGCGTTCGGAATGCGACCGTCCGACGACGACACCCGACAACGCTACAATGTAAACAAGCAACGCGAGCACGAAAGCAAGCGTGCCGATAAGGTCGAAAATGTTGTCAAGCGATTGCGTATCCCACTTGTATGCTTCAATCGCTGGCACGGCGTAATAGTTATTGTCCGCAAATACCGAGCGCACGTTTTCGGCGACTTCGCTCACGTTGCCCGATACGGAGAGAACGACCGTGTCGGCGGCGACTCCGAAATCCTGTTCCAATGTATCGCGCGAGATAATGACGTACCTTCCGCCGAAGAACGCGTGCTGCACTATTCCGCCTACGATGTACGTTTTCTGTTCGCCGTCCACGATAAGGCTCACTTCGTCGCCTTCTTTCACCCCGTAGAGGTCGGACACCGAGTAATCGAGAATGACATAACCGCCCTCGGCAAGCCGTTTTTCAACCGTGTCGCGCGGCGTAATGTACTCAAAATCTATAAGGTCGAGAGCGTCCGCCGACCCAAGCATATTGACGGTATGCAAATCCATGCCCTCACCTTGAATTTCCGCCTGCCGCCAAACCATAAGCGTTGCGGACTCCACTCCGTCCACCTTTTTGAAATCTTCGGTTTCGACGGACGACGGAACGTTGGTCACAAGTATCATATTTTCGAATTCGGCGGTAAAATCGGAGAAAATGGAAGTCGTGAGCGACCACGCCATAAATAGCAACATTACGACGAGCACGCCGACGACAAGAGTCTGCGACGTACGCGTGGCGCGTTTTTCGCGGCACACGGCGTAACCTGCGACTTTGACTTGCGGGGACGAGGATTTTGTCATAAGCTTTGCAGCCCCGCGCACAACATACGGTATCCACGCCGCAACCGTCGCAACAAGCGCAATCAAGGCAACGACGGACAGTGCACCCGACGCGGCAGGTGCAAATTCCGCTGCAACAAAACACGCAACCGTAAGTGCGGTTGCAATCGCCGCAACGACAAGTCCCGCACTGCTCTTCTTCGAAACCGCAAGCAGATTTTCTCGAGCGGTGGAAGAAAATACTTTGTAGAGAGGATAAAGCGCGGCGACAAACGCCACGGCAAATCCGAGCACGGTTGCTCCGAACAGCAAAAGTCCGTTGACAGAGAAGGAAATGACCGACGACAAAACGACTTGCAAAAGCAACACGAAAACGCCGCTTGCAAGGATTGCGCCGAGAACGGCGCCCGCAAAAGCCAACACCGCGCTTTCGACAAGGAAAATTCCTAACAGCTGCCTGCGCGTCGCACCGATTACGGCAAGTTTTGCGGCATACGCGCGTTTATCAGCAATCCCGAGCACGAATATGAGAACAACGCTCACTACGCACAGCAACGCCACCGCGATGCCCGAAATGGTAATCGGTGCGGCAATGCCGTCGGCTTGCGTCTGAACGTATCCCGTATCGGAGCTGTAATCGACTTTGAGGTCTTTGTAGTCGTCGATTGCGGCAATATCTTTTTTGACCTGTTCGATATCCGCGCCGTCTGCGACTTTGACGTAAATTTCGTTGTAAAGAGCATTTCCGCCCGGCACAAGCAGACGCGCAATACCGTCGTCGACGGTACCGATTATTGTGAACGGTGAGTCGGAAAGGAAATATCCGTCGTTTTCCGCGATTGCGGCGATATGGAAAGAAACGGTGCGCGAAGCGGAATAAAGGCTGACGATTGATACGGCGTCGCCGACTTTTAGTCCGAAATGTTCCGCGGCTTTTTCGGAAATGACAACGTTGCTGGAATTTGCGGCAAGGTCGCTTGCATTGCCCTCTTTGACGTTGAACTTTTGCAACGCTTCCGTGCGGTCGGCGTCAAAGCCGCGCAAACGCACATACTCGTCCGCCGCTCCCTCTCTCTTGACGAGTGCATACAGCGACAACGTCGGTACTATCGTTTCAATGCCTTCGACGTCGTAAAGCGGGTCGACGAAAGCAAGTCTGTCGCCGTTGCTCTTCCCCACTATTTTAAGGTCGCTGTTTCCCGCGTCCGCGGTTTCGACGGCGTAAATATAATCGTACACGGCGTCCCCGAACGCAAACATACAGAAAAACATCGCAACCGAAAGCGCGATGACGGCAATCGTCGCCACCATACGGAGCGGTTTTGCTTTTATGTTTTTCAGCGCAAGGGAGAATACCATACCCGTGTTTCGGAAATCAGTCTTTTATGCGCCCGTCTTCGATTTCGACGGTTCGCGAAGCGTAAGCGGCGTGCGCCGCAGAGTGCGTGACCATAAGGAGCGCAACACCCTTTTCGGTGTTGATTTTTTTGAGCAGTTCCATAACCTGCGTACCTCTTTCCCTGTCCAGACTGCCAGTAGGTTCGTCGAGAAAAATGAGTTTCGGCGAAGTCACGAGAGCGCGGGCAAGCGCGACACGCTGTTGTTCACCGCCCGACAGTTGGGACGGAAGATTGCGCAATCTTTCGGCAATCCCCAAAAATTCGCAGACTTCGCGGACTTCCGCCGCAAAATCCTTTTCTTTTTTCTTGTCGAGAAGAAGGGGCAAAACTATGTTTTCGTAAGCCGTGAGATGAGGAACGAGATTGTCGAACTGATAGACAAATGATACGTCACGGCGACGCAACCCCGCCATTTCGTCGTCGGAAATTTCGGAGAGGTTTTTGCCGAGAAGTTCGACTTTTCCGTCCGTCGGCTTGTCAATGCCAGCAAGAATGTAAAGCAAAGTGGATTTGCCCGAGCCGGATTCACCGACAACGGCGACGAACTCCCCTTCGCCCACGCTGACGTCGACGCCTTTCAGCACTTCCGTCTGCACCGTATCGGAAACGTAAATTTTGCGGATACCTTCCGCTTTAAGAATGGAATTGCCCATAACTCACCTCACAGCGATTATATCATACAATGCGCGCGCGCTCAACCCGTCGCGGCAAATACTCTAAAATGAAAAAGCGTCAATCCGTTGTGAAAAGCACGCATAAGTGCTAGAATCGGAATATGAGAACCGTCGACGAGGCAAAAGAAATCCAAAGCGCAGCCAAACGCCTTTTGTTGCACGTATGCTGCGGACCGTGCGCCGCTGGCGTACTTCCTGCAATCGCGGACTTCTTCGATGTCACGCTCTACTACTACAACCCAAATATTTTGCCGAAATCGGAGTTTATCAAACGTCTTGACACATTAAAACAGCTTTTGGCGCATTTCCCGCAAATAAAACTCATCGTCCCCGAACAGAACGAAACCGAATACACGGACCTTGTACACGGTATGGAAAACCTGCCCGAAGGCGGCGCAAGGTGTACGGAATGTTTCCGACTGCGACTCGGCAAAACGGCGAAATATCTTGCCGCACACAAGGACGAGTACGATTATTTTGCAACCACTCTGACTGTAAGCCCCAGAAAAAACGCAAAGCTGATAAACGCAATAGGCGAAGAATGCGGAGAGAAATTCGGCGTCGAATATCTATGTTCCGATTTCAAGAAAAAAGACGGATATCTCACTTCTGTTAAACTTTGCAAAGAATACGGACTTTACCGTCAACACTACTGCGGTTGCGGTTTCCCCGACTTCCCGACAGAATGATTATTTACGATTAAATAATAACCGTCCGCAAGTTTGCGGGCGGTTGTTCTGATTTGAAATTGCTTTTTCGACAATCGGTTCGTTGCGGTTTGCACTCTCTCGTTGTCACTGTAATGCAACGAAAAGAAACGACAGCAGAACAGATTATCTGTTCTCTATCATCGACTTGACTTTCATAAGTCGTATCGTGGCGCTTCTCTCGTTTTCGTCGAGTTTCATCGTTATATACTTTATCGTCTCTTTGAGTTGCGGAATCATTACGTACTCCAACGCGTTGACGCGGCGTCTGTTCTTCTCGATTTCGTCCGCAAGCATATTGCACGTCTTTTCCACTTCGGCAAGTTTCAAAAGTTTGCCGAGCAGCGTGGACAGCGTGGCGATTGAATTGTCAAGTTCGGAAGTTACGCCCGCAAAGGAATACGGATAAAGGTCTGCGTTTTCGTGTTCGACGATTTCGAATTCGGGAACACCTACGCTCATCACGTTTTTCTCCGACGTTTTGAGTTCGGCTTTGACGCCGGGCATTGCGACCGCTTCTTCTATGACAGCGTCGCTCGACACCGCACGCGCCAGCATAAACTCTTTCAACGCTTGCGAAAGCTCGCCTTCCACTTCTTCACGCAGGCGTTTGTTTTCGCGTATATAGAGCATAAACTGCCTTATCATTTCGTCGGACTTGTCTTTCAGAAGTTTGTGTCCGCGGGTGGCAGTTTTAAGACGGGTTTTGAGCCGTCTCAGCTCCATTCTCGTTGGATTGACGTTGAGTTTTGCCATAGTTTACCGTTTTATTTTGGTAAAGTCGGTCATTGCTCCGACTTTTTGAGATACTTGTCGAGATATGCGTCGCGGATACGTTTCAGTTCGCTTCTCGGGAGCAGGGACAGCAGGTTCCAGCCGAGGTCAAGGGTTTCTTCAATCGTGCGGTTGGTGTGGAAACCCTGCGAAACGTATTGCTTTTCGAATTCTTCTGCAAACCGAGCAAACTTCTTGTCCACTTCGGTAAGGGCGGCTTCGCCGAGAATTGAACTAAGTTCCTTTGCCTCCTTGCCCTGTGCGTACGCGCTGAACAACTGGTTCATGGTGTCCGCGTGGTCTTCACGGGTCTTGCCTGCGCCGATACCTTTGTCTTTCAGTCGGCTGAGCGAAGGCAGAACGTCGATAGGCGGCGTCAGACCTTTCTTGTATAGTTCTCGCGACAACATAATCTGCCCTTCCGTGATGTAACCCGTAAGGTCGGGTATCGGGTGGGTTTTGTCGTCTTCGGGCATTGTAAGAATAGGTATCTGCGTAATCGACCCTTTCTTGCCGACGATACGTCCCGCTCTTTCGTACATTGTAGCAAGGTCGGTGTACAGGTATCCGGGGTATCCGCGGCGTCCGGGAACTTCTTTACGGGCGGCGGAAACTTCGCGCAGCGCTTCGGCGTAGTTGGTTATGTCCGTGGTTATGACGAGAACGTGCATATCCTTTTCGTACGCGAGATATTCTGCCGCGGTGAGCGCCATACGCGGGGTTGCGATACGTTCGACTGCGGGGTCGTTTGCAAGGTTGACAAACATAACCGCGCGTTCTATCGCGCCCGTTTTGCGGAAGTCGGAAATGAAGAAGTCCGCTTCTTCGAACGTTATACCGACTGCTGCGAACACGACCGCGAATTTGCTGTCGGAGCCTATGACTTTTGCCTGTCTTGCAATCTGCGCCGCAAGTTCGGCGTGCGGAAGACCCGACATCGAAAACACGGGAAGTTTCTGTCCGCGGACAAGCGTATTCAATCCATCAATCGCGCTTATGCCCGTCTGAATGAACTCGTTGGGATAGTCGCGCGCAACGGGGTTGATAGGCTGACCGTTGATGTCCATTTTCTTTTCGGGAATAATGGGTGCGCCGCCGTCGCGGGGACGACCCATACCGTCGAAAACTCTGCCCAGCATTTCTTCGGACACGGCGAGTTCTATGCTTCTGCCGAGAAAACGCGCTTTGGACGTGGACATCTTTATGCCCTGCGACGGTTCGAACAACTGGACAAGCGCCTTGTCACGGTTGATTTCCAGCACCTTGCCGCTTCGGATTTCGCCGTTTTCCTGTCTGATTTCGACGAGTTCGTCGTACTTTACGCCCTCGACGCCTTCAACCAGCATCAGAGGTCCGACGATTTCTCGTATTGTACGGTATTCTTTCAACATTGTCACATTCCTCCTTCGTCGGAGAGTGCAAGCATTTCTTTTTTGAGTTCGACTTCGAGCGCGTCGAACTTGTCAAGCTCGTCCTCGGAAATATACTTCGCTCTGCCTATCTGCTCTTTTACGGGCAGTTCGAGAATGTCCTCTATGTCGACGTTCTTTTCGAGAGCCTCTCTTGCGAGTTTGTCTTCCTCGATGAT
Source organism: uncultured Eubacteriales bacterium (assembly GCA_900545885.1). Taxonomy (GTDB): domain Bacteria; phylum Bacillota; class Clostridia; order Christensenellales; family CAG-917; genus Limadaptatus. Next base: position 82,424 of record URAF01000005.1, on the reverse strand, counting down.
GAGCCCGAGCATACGTCTTTGCTTTTCGAGTGACGCATAAGTGTCAACTTCGTGGAAAGCGTTCTGGTGCAGATAGTCTTCGCGAATGGACTTTGCCGTTTCCATGGTAAGTCTGTCATACGGCGACAGCGCGTCCATACCGACAAGTCGGACGATTTCGTCGAGCGAGGCTTCTTCCTGCAAAATTCTCATCGCTGCGGAACGGAGCGGAACCCAGTCGTCGCCGACGTTTTCGGCGTACCAGTCGCCCAGTCTGTCGGCGTACAGCGAATAACTCGTCAGCCAGTCGACCGCAGGGAAATGACGTTTGTACGCAAGCGACGCGGACAATCCCCAGAAGACTTTGACGATACGCAACGTACTTTGCGCAACGGGTTCGGACAAGTCGCCGCCGGGAGGCGAAACCGCGCCTATTGCCGTAATTGCACCTTCGCGACCGTTGCCGCCCAGAACCTTGACAAGTCCTGCTCTTTCGTAGAACTCGGCAAGACGGGAAGAAAGATATGCGGGATAGCCTTCTTCACCGGGCATTTCTTCAAGTCGGCCGCTCATTTCGCGGAGCGCTTCCGCCCAACGCGAAGTGGAGTCCGCCATGATTGCTACGGAATAACCCATGTCGCGGAAATATTCGGCGATTGTGATACCCGTATAAATGGATGCTTCGCGCGCCGCAACGGGCATGTCCGAAGTGTTTGCGATAAGGACGGTACGTTTCATAAGCGGCTGTCCGCTGTGAGGGTCGACAAGTTCGGGGAACTCGTTGAGAACGTCCGTCATTTCGTTGCCGCGTTCGCCGCAGCCGACGTACACGATGATATCCGCGTCCGCCCATTTTGCAAGCTGGTGCTGAACGACGGTTTTGCCGCTTCCGAAAGGTCCGGGAACCGCCGCCACGCCGCCTTTTGCAATGGGGAACAGCGTGTCGATAACTCTTTGTCCCGTAACAAGCGGAGCACGGGGAGCGAGTTTTTCGGCGTAAGGTCTGCCCTTACGGACGGGCCATTTCTGCAACATACAAACTTCCTTGTCGCCGCTTTCGGTGGCGATGACCGCGATGGTCTGTTCTATGTTGAAACTGCCCTTCTTTATTTCTTTGACGGTGCCAGAAATTCCGAACGGCACCATAATCTTATGCAACACGAGCACGTTTTCCTGCACCGTACCGAGCACGTTGCCCGCCTCGACCTTGTCGCCTTTTTTGACGACGGGAACGAAATCCCATTTTTTCTCGTGGTCGATAGCGTTGACGGTGACGCCGCGTGCGATTCTGTCGCCCGACACCTCGCGCAACTTGGCAAGGGGACGCTGAATCCCGTCGAAAATACTCTCGATAAGACCGGGAGCGAGTTCGACGGACAGGGGCGAACCCGTGGAATATACGTTTTCACCGGGACCTAGTCCGCTGGTTTCTTCATAGACCTGAATGGAAGCGAGGTCGCCTCTGAGTTCGATGATTTCGCCGATGAGCTGTTTTTCGCTGACGCGCACGACGTCGTACATTTTGCTCTCCGCCATATTCTCGGCGATAATCAACGGTCCCGAAACCTTGACAATTTTTCCGACTTGCATTAGTTATCCTCTCTATCAAACAGAATATCCGCGCCGATAGCCTTTTCGACGTCCGCTTTTATTCCCTGCATACCGAAACCGGAGTTGCCTTCGGCGGAAGGAATGGGAACGACGACGGGATAAGGGCGCGCCTTGTATCTCAACAAAAGCGAGCTGATTTGCTTTGCAATCTGGTCGGTGACGAAAATAACGGAATAGGAACGGGCGAGTTGTTTGACCTTCTCGCGCGCTTCCATTTCGCCCTCGACGGGAAAGACGTCCAGACCTATCGCCTTGAAAGCGAGGACGGAGTCCTTGTCACCGACGACCGCAATACCGTCACGCACCATAAATATCACGCATCCTTTCTTTGATTAAACGGGGTTCGACGTTGTTTTTAACGCCTGCGAACACCAGTTTTACGGCTTTGATTTCGGCGAGTTTGCCGAAGTAGTAGCCGACAACGGGCGCGCACGAGAACATATCGTCCTTGCGTTTGCGCCACATATCCAGCAACAAATTGTCCACCTGAACCTCGAACGCAACGAGATTGCCGCCGTCGACCGCCTCTGCAACGAGAGACTGATAGGGCGTGAACTTGAATTTGTCGCGGAACACGTCGAGCGAAGCGTCGTAGACGGAAAGGAAGAAATCCTCTCCGAGAGTTCCGCCCGGCATAAAGTTTTCTTCGAACAGCTTTTCGGGAAGTCCCAGTCTGCGGCAACGGAGAAAAGAAGAAATGTTGACGCAATCGGTCTTGAACACGTAGTATGCCTTGACCGCTTCTCCGCCCTTTTTCGCCGTTTCGGAAATATCGCGGAACATAGCCTTGTCCACCGTGCAGTCAATGCCGTGAGGAGTAAGACGTCCCTCCGCAAGGCTCTTTTCCACCGCGCGCACTGCGTCCGCCATCAACGGGCGCAAAGCGTGGTAGTCGCCTTCCGTTCCGTCGCGCAGAACTTCCGTATTGTAAAGCCCTTCCGCACCGAGCACGGGATTTTTCTCGCCCGTGACAGAGGCTTTGAGCAATGCTTTGAGATTGTGATAGTCCGCTTCCAGAACAAGTGCGTCCAGCGCGCCGTCGACGTTGAACTCTTTGAGCACGGCAAGGGCGTTTTTCTCTTCGGCTTCAATCATTCTGTCAACGCCTGCGTTTTCGCCTGCCGCCGCAATTCCGAACCCCATTTCGCCGAGCGCCTTCTGCATTTCGCGCACGGAAGAAGCCTCCGCAAGCCGTTGCAGCTGCTGCTGACCGAGCAAGCGGTTTTCCATGGATTTTATCCGTGCGTTCTGGAAAATGAATTTGTCAGACATAATCAACCGAAGAGTTCCTTGGCTATTTTGGCTTCCGTCGCGTCGCGGAGCAAAGCGAACTCGACTTCAAAGGTGAAGTTCTTGTCGATACCGTTGCCCGTAAGCAACACGCCGCCGTCGAAATCGCCGTATTCGGAGTCGAGCGCAAGTTTCGCGCCCTTTGCTTTTGCCGCATCGTCGACCATCTTTTTGGTCACAATGCCCTTTTCACGCGCCGAAACGGTAACTTTATCCCCGTCTTCTGCGAATTTGAGCATTCCTTCGACGACTTTCTTATAGTCGGCTTTGTCGAGTTCGCGCGCCTTTTTCAAAGCAAGCGCGTAAACCTCGTCAAGCACTTCGGACTTGGCTTTCAGCAACAGTTTGCGTGCGTCGAGTTCCGCTACGGTTTCGGCGCGTTCGGCAACCTCTTTGACCGCGCGGTCAATATCGCTCTTGTTGCGGGCAAGATAACTTTTGCACTGCTCCGCCGCAAGCGAAATTATTTCGTCCGCTTTTTTTTCGGCTTCTTCGATTGTCGCCCGTGCCTGCGCGTCCGCGTCGGACAGGATTTTTTCGATTATCGCTTGTTTGGACATATTACGCGTACTGTGGAATCATAACGCCGAGGAAGGATACCAGCAGTGCGAGAACGGCGTAGGTTTCGACCATAACCGTCAGAATGATTGCTTTACCGCTTTCTTCGGGACGCTTTGCAACCAGCGCAATGCCGCTGACTGCGACTTTTGCCTGATAAATCGCGCTCAAAAGACCGACGAACGCAATGGGCATACACGCCGCAAACAGAGTAAGACCCGCCTGCGTGGAAAGTGCCGCGATGTCGCCGAACAGTCCGATCTGAATGAAGACGAGGAACGCGATAAGCAGACCGTAGATGCCTTGGGTGCCGGGAAGAAGTTGCAGAACAAGAACTTTGGAGAACTTGTCGGGGTCTTCCGCGGTTACGCCCGCCGCCGCTTTACCTGCCATACCGACGCCGATTGCCGAGCCTATGCCCGCAAGCAAAGCCGCAAGAGCCGCGCCGAGCATACCAAGGAAAGTACCTAATGTCATTTTGTTACCTCCTGCATATCTACATAAGTGTATTTTGATTTAGAGCCGAACGGGATAAACATATGTCCCGCACCGGTATAAAATTTGCCGAAGAATTCAATGTACTGCAAACGGCAGTTGTGAACGTATGCGCCGAGAGTGGAAATGCCGATGTTGAAAAGGTGCCCTATCATGAATATCGGAATGGACACTATAACGCCGACAACGGGAATTCCGTTGACCGCGGGCAGCATATCCATAAGGGTAAGGCAAATCTGGTTGACCACGAGTGCGACGACCGCGCCCGAAAGACTCAGACCGAAAAGACGGGAGTAACTCAGAACGTCGGACAGAATGTTCACGCCGTCGTAAAGTTTGCCTATACCGGTAACCGCGCCGAGAACCTTGCCTTTTACGCCTTTCTTCTTTCTGCCGTTGCCTATGACCAAAACGCCGAGTCCGAGTGCGATAAACGCTATACCCGCATATTTCAGCGCATCGTTTTTCACCACGAGCAGCGAGAGCGCAAGCATACCGATACCCGCAATCGCAACAACCCAGCTTACATCCTCGCAGATTGCGTCGCCCATTCTGTGCAGGCGGATTTTGTTGATTGCGGATATAATCATACCGCATACAATCTGCAAAAGACCGAGTCCCAGACACAGTCCGAGCATAAGTATGGGTTCGTCAAGCGGATTGAACCATTTTATCGTATCGAGGAAACCGCCCGTCGGCAACGTAAGTCCGAACCAACCGCCGAACAGTATGCCCCATATGACGGTCGAAATGCCGCCCATGCCTACGATAAGCAGCAGTCTGCCCTTTCCGGGAACGGGCTTTTTGAGTTTGTAAAGCACAAATCCCGCAACGGCAAGCAGTATTCCGTAACCTGCGTCGGCTATCATAATGCCGAAGAAAAGGAAATAGAAAAACGCCATAATCGGGTTGGGGTCTATGTCCTCGCGATAGTTGGGAATGCTGTACATATTGGTGACGTCCTCGTAAGGCGCAAAAAGCTTTTTGGAACGCACCAGCGTGGGCACGACTTCGTTCTCTTCGGGGGAACGGAATTCGTACACTATTGCGGAAGAAACTTCGTCAAGCATTGCCACGATTTTTTCTTCCTGTTCTGCGGGGAACCACGCTTCCATCACGAAACTGCGTTCGGTCGCCGCAAATCCGTCGAGTGCCTCGTATTTCTGCACTTCGTAGAGGTAATAGTCGTAAAGGACTTTGAGTTCTTCGATAAAACTCTCTTTTTCGAGAGCCTTGGAAAGCAACTCTTTCTTGGATTTTTCGAGAGCGGATATTTCTTTCTTTGCCTGCTCTATTGCCTGCGCGGGAGTGAGTTCGTCCGCAAACGAATTCTTGGTGTAGTCGAGCTCCTGCAAAGCCTGATAGACTTCGTACGCTCTTTCCTTGGAAACTACTGCGACGAAAGGCAGGAATTTCGTGGGTTCGTAAAATTCGAAATATGCGCAGTCGTCGAACTTTTCGGCAATTGCCTCGACCTGCGCGCGTTGAACGGTGGGAACGTATCCGAGAGCAACCGACGCAAGCGCGGTGTCCACATAAGAGGAGAACGGCGCGTCTATCGTTTCGTAAAGCGCAAAACGCTCGATTTCCGCCTGCAACTTGATTTTGCGGGAATTGAGTTCGTTCTGCTCGGCGATGACGTTTTCGATTTCCTCGACCTCATACAGCAAGTCGGCTTCGCGGTCTGCAATGCCCATGAACCCGTCGTAATCGATACGCATCACGGACGGCGCGATAAGCGGTTTTTTGGGCGGCTCGTACTCGAAATGTTCATCGCTCTTTCGGGTGTTCTTTTCAAGTCTGACTGCCGTACGTTTGGACTCTTTCAGAAATGCGAAAACGGCGTCCAGACGGGCGATTTTCTCGTTCAGAGTTTCCGTTTTCGCCGCGTTGTTCAGCCGTTCGGTATAAGGAAAATCGCCGCTCGAAACAATCTCCACAATTCTGCTCTTGTGGAGTGCCTTGAAAAGTTTGTGTCTGTCGGAGCGGTGCCCTACAAGCACCAGCTTCTTCATCTCAACAATCATACTAACGGTATTTTCCGACAAATTCGGCGAGCAGTTCGTCCGCCGCTTTCTCTATCTGCTTTTTCTTGGACGCGACCAGCTTCTTCGCCGCCGCCTCGCCCTCTTCGATGATAACCGTACGACGCGCCGCCGCCTTGGCTTCCGCTTCGGCAAGCGCGGCTTTCATGTCGGCTTTGCATTGTTCCGCGGTCATTTTCTTCTGCTTTTCGGCTTCCGTTTCCGCCTGCAAAACAATTTCTTTTCCGCGCTGAAAAGCCTCACGGCGTTTGGTTTCCGCCTGTTCTTCGGCTTCAGTTATCTCTTTCAGAACCTCTTCAATCATAAACCCCTCGGTTATTTGAAGTATTTGCTTTCGATGTCGGCAATCATATCAAGGCGTTTCTGGTGTCTGCCGCCTTCGTATTCAGCCGTGTACCAAGCGACAACAATATCGTGTGCTTCTTCGGGCGTAATTACTCTGCCGCCGAGAGAAATAATGTTTGCATTGTTGTGACGTTTGGTCATTTCTGCCATAAACGTGTTGGTGGTAACCGCCGCCCGTATGCCTTTGACTTTGTTTGCGGATATGGAAATGCCGATACCCGTACCGCACATAAGCACGCCTGCGTCGCACTCTCCCGAAGCAACGGCTTCCGCGACTTTGAGCCCGTACACGGGATAATCTACGGAAGAAGTGTCGTATGTTCCGAAATCGACGACCTCTGCGCCGAGTTCTTTGAGAGTGGCAACAACGCTGTCTTTCAGCACTATGCCGCCGTGGTCACAGCCTATGGCGATTTTACTCATAAGGATATTACCCCCTGATAATATATTATAATTATTATACAACATTAAAATATCGGGTGCAATACCGAAATTACGATAATTAACATCGTCGCAACATTGTCCGTTTTGAAAAAAATGCACCGCGCTTTGAGCGCGGTGCATATTCTGTTTGGTTAAGTTTGCCTTACTTTCTGATACCGATGATAGGCGGTTTCTTGTTCTTGTTCACGACTTCGGGTCTGTCGGGGTCATAGTACTCGATGATTTCGACGTCCGCCGCCGCTTCGGAAGCGTCTGCCGCCGCGGGAGCTTCAACGTACATGGGCATCTTTTTGCGTTTCTGGCTGATCACTATCGCAAGGATAATCGCGATGATAATGAGCAGTGCGAGAATGCCGACAAGTATCCAGATCCACATAGGTAGCGCGATTGCCGCGAACTTGACGAACACGAGGTCGCCGATGTAATCCGTCGTGTAAGTGAAGTAGCCGTTTGCAACTTCGTAGTCCGAAATTTCCACCAGCTGACCGTCGGAGTTGACATAGTATGCCTTGTAGCCGTCCATGGAAGCAACGTTTGCGGGCATGCTCACGCTTACCGTCATTTGCTGGTCAAGACGACGAATTTCCGTCGAACCGTTGGACAGCGACACCGCGACAACGCCTTCGGTAGTGGCTTCGTTCTTCTTGTCACCGAGGTTTGCAACGACATAATCGTTGACGAAGTTCCAGTAAGTCTGGCTGTTGAGGCTGCCGTCTTCGGTGATTTCGGTGTAGTTCAGTTTATAAGGAACGGTGACCGCGTCGGTAAACTTGATGCTTGCGTAAACCGTATCGTCCTTGACGAACGCGATTTCGTTCATCGCAACCGTCAGAGTGCCGATGCCGCCGACGATATTGTAGTTTGCGTCAACGTAAGTGATGGTGTAGCTGTACACACCGGGTTCGTTGACGGAAGACACCGTGCCCGTAGAAGATGCTGTGTACTTGACGGTGAAGTCGGCTTTGTCAAATCCTTCGGGAACCGTGAAATCGATATGTGCGGGGTTAATTGTAGTGCCGCCCGTTACATACTGATACTTGGATTCGGGATTGACTGCAACCGTGATGTTTGCTTTCTTGACGGTTACGTTGCCGATACCGTTGATGAGGTTGTAGTTGCCTGCCATGGTGGCGTCGGTTATTTCCGCAATCACACCGTAAGTCTTTGCGTCGCGCATCACGTCGGTTACGACGTCGCCGTATTTGTAGGAAACCTTGATTGCCGACGCAACATCTTCACCATTAACGGCTCCAAACACTACGAACTGGCTTTCGTCGAGTTTCTTGTCCGTCTTGTCGTAAGTGAAGTCATACTTCTCGTTTGTAGTAAGAGTTGCGTTGCGTTTCAGAACTGCATATTCGCCGCTTATCGTTGCGCTTATGGTGTACTCTTTCGCATCGGTTGCATCTTTGCCGAGGCTGCGGGTTACGGTGATAGTCCAGTTGTAATCTCCCGCATTCTTCGCGACCGTGCCGCCAGCCCATGCAAGCGAGAACGTATCACCGGACTGCGTTCCCTTGATGTACTTCGCAGCAAACGCATTCGCGTCGTCAACCGCTATGCCGTCGTAAGTCTTTTCGAACACACCGGAGGCAGTCGAGAGTCCCGTGAGTTCGGGAAGAACGATGTCGAGCGTATAAGTCTTGTCAAGTTTGACGTCGTAGTTTTGAAGCGCACCTTCTACGTCGAGTGCGTAATACGCACCGCCTTCGAGGTCTGCACTTATCATAGACCTGTCAACGACCGCACCGCCCTTGACGCCTTCCGCCGTAAAGATAAAGTACTTGGCGCCTTTCTTCAACTCTGCGAGAATTTGAGCTTCCGTATCGGGGGCTTTGATTTCACCCGTAGAAATTACGAATGCAAGGTCGGGATAGACGGAAGAGGCAAATTCCTTTTGAAGTTTCTCGTTGCTTACACCGACAGTGAGCGCCGCTTTGTCAACTACCACCGTACCCGCCACAAACGCGTAGGTGAAGTTGTCTGCTTTGCCGCTTACATTGTTGACTTCATATTCGCCTGCGTTGACGATGGATGCTTCGTTTGCAGGAGCAATATCGCCGAACGTACCGGCTATGCGGATGTATGCGCCTTCTTCGTTGAGTTCAAATGCACCCGTTTCTTCGTTGATGTTGTAGCGTCTGCCCGTGTAATCGGTTGCCGCAAAACCTGCCGCCGTGTAATCGGCTACCGCAACATACCCGTAAGTCTTACCGTCGGCGTCTTTTGCAAGTTTGATTTCCTTACCACCGGTGGTATAGGTGTAAGTATATTCGTGAGTGTCGCCGTATGTGAAGTGGACTTTGCCGTCTTCCTTGACATTTCCGAACGCCACGTCAACGGATTTTGCCGTAATTGTACCGACCGCTTTCTTGTAGCCTTCACCACCGAGCAACGTGAAGTTGTTGGATTCGCCGATTTCGATAGAACCTCCACCGATTATCTCAAACGAATCTATTCTGAACACCACGTTCACGCCGTTGCCGACTGCAGAAGATTCATAGTATACGGAGAAATCTTTGATTTCGAAGCCGTATTCGCCGCCGAGCACGAATTCGAAGTCGTTGCCTTCCGCACCGCGACCGCCGTAATACCAGCCGTTGCCGCCTTCCGCATCTGCTTTGATTGTCGCATTGCTGTCGTCAAAGACCTTCTTGAAGGGGTCTCTTTCCGCCGTTGCGGGATTGACGTTTACGGTGTAAGAGATGAGTGCGGGTTCGATTATGCCGTCCGCGCCGCTTTCGTTCAGGGACTTGGTGGACGTCATTCCGCCTGTGGGCGTACCGTCGAGCACATAATATTTAACGTCACCTTCAACATATGCCGCAACGATGTTGACTGCTTTGCCTTCCTCAGTCTTTTTCTCTTCGTCAGTGAACGCGTTCCAATCTGCTTCTTTTATGACTATACGATCGGTTGCTGCGTTGAACTCATAGTAGTAAAGCGGTCTACTCTGATCGTCGGTCGCAGGCAGACTGCCCGTTTCCGCAACTTTGATATAGCCTTGGAGATTATCGGTTGTAGACGCAAAGACCAGTCTGTAGTTGTTTACGCCGTTGTTTCTGACGAGTTCGAAACCGAACACCTTGCCGCTTACGGTGGTCAAATCTCCGTTGATGTCCTTCGCGACATTGGGGTCATCGAAGGCACCCGTGACGAAGTTGACGGAATATCCGCTCTGGTCGGCAGTCTGTGCATATCCGCTGAGCGTATACTTCACGGACACGTTTTCGAACACGTTTCCGTCGTAAGTCTTGGAGAGGTCGAAGTCGACTGCAAGAGGAGCCGCAACGATGTTGCCTGCCGCTTTGAGCGTACAGGTAAGGCTTGCGATGTCGATATAGTAGCTTGCGAGCAATCCCGCGTTCTCACTTACGAGTTTAACGGAACTGATTTTGACGTCCACACCTTTCTGAACGTTGGGATTGTTGGTGTTGAACTGTGCCTTATAACCGAGGGACAGATAATCTTTGTCCTGGTTGAAGGTCACGCCGTAATTTCCGAGGTCGACATCGTTGAGTTCCGCATCGATAGTACCGTCATAAACCTTGTCTTTTACGGAGAGATCGTTGAGCGTGATGCTGACCTTGACGGGATTGAGCGGGAATATCTCACCGAATACGTACTCGTTGCTGTCGTTTATCGTAAGGTTATAGTTGACGGGATTACCAGTGATTTCGATGTCAAGTCCCGTAACTTTGAGGTCGTGGAGTCTGACGTTGCCGTCCGCACCGAGTTGTACGTAGAAATCTTCTTTGTCCGTACTCTGGTTCCACAGGGTGTAAGTCGCGCTGTCCTGACCGTTTACGGTAACGTTATCGGTATCGCCCCAACCTACGATAGGTTCGGAGTTGACCTTAATGCCATTGACGGTGATATCCGCGCCGTAAACAAGTCCCGCACTTCCGAAATAGGTTTTGCCTGCCGCGATGATGTCAAGCGAGATGTCTGCGGGGATAATGGTAAGAGTTACGTCCGCATACGCCGCATTGATGTCGTCAGCGGTGAAACCGAACGCGTAGTTGCCCGTCGCCAAAGTAGGTTCACCGAACGTAATATCCTGTGCTTTGGGGTTTTCTTTGTCGCCCTGAACGTCCTTGGAAGGAACGGTAGCGGGGAACTTCGCTCCGAGAGTTTCGATGCTGTCGCCCGTCTGCAAGACGTTGCCCGAAAGCATATAACCTATCGCGACTTCGTTAGTGCCGTTGTAGTTGCGTTCGGACGGAATTTGCAGAATGACTTCGTCGAGGTCAATCGTACGGGGTTGAATTGCCGCAAATACGTTGTTGATTGTAATTGTGCTGTCTTTGCCGTCGTCGGTGATTGAGATGTCGGTATCCTGCGTCTTGATGCCGACAACGCCTTTTACGATGAGCGTAATAGAACCGACCGAGATGTCAACGCCTGCGTCCTTGGTGCCGAAGCTACCCTTGGAGAAGACCACGTTGAGACCGCAAAGAGGAGAACTGAGCGCGATGTCGATATCGTCGATAGTCATGGAAGACGTACCGTCGTAAACCTTGTTCACGCTGAAATCGTTCTTGGTGATTGTAATTTCGGCAACCGTGGTGCCGTTGATCTTGAACGCGCCCGTAAGAACAACGTTTGCGTCTCCCGTAAGAATATAGTTGCGCGCGTCGTCGCCTTTGAGGACGAAATCGTGGAAGTTGATGTTCCAGCTACCCTGACCCGCCTGTTCAGCGCCGTTTCCGTCAACGTAGTTTGCAACGAAATCGACCCAGACGTCGTCGGTAATTCTTGCGATAAGCCTGCCGATGTTGATTGCGGTACGTTTTTCGTTCTCGCCTTTATAGACAACATAGCTCGTTCCGTCGTTGTTCTTGTCCTTACCCGTAAACACTGCATCGTTCACATTGATAGGTCTGGGCGAAACGGTGAAACGCAACGCGTCAAACGCTTCTTTGTCAAGTTCGAGCACGATGTTGGGGTCGGAAGAATACAGGGTTTCGAGCACGTACGCGCCGTAGTAGTGACCCTGTGCGGTAATGTTGCCGTCCAGATCGTTTGCGCGGTCAAACTGTCCGCCAATCTGCACGAACGTTCCGTCTGCACGATACAGGGCACGCACGATTTTGCCGCCGACCTGGTTGGATTCGGGCATATAACCCGCATCGACGAGCGCACCGGAGAACGTGAACGCAAAGTTCCAGTTGTCGATGTCGCCGTAAATCTTCTTGTTGTTTTCAAGTACGGGCGTGACGGTTACGGTTGCGGGATTGACAAACAAATATTCGCAATCCTTGAACACGAAATTATATTTGTCTTTGACGTCTGCGCCTGTCTTGTCCTTGTAGCTCTCGACGTACACTCTGATTGCATACGCGCCTGCACCGTTCGTAAACTTGTCCGCGCCGAAATCGTATCCGACCACTTCCGCACCGAGTTTGAGCGTAAAGTCAACGCCGACACCTTTGGGATCGTAGTTGTTAAGATTAGTAAGCACGCTGATATCGAACACGTCGCCGAAGAGGATTTGCAACAGTTCTTTATCCTTGAAGGTAAGATTGATGACGTTGCCGCCGTCGTCGAGAACAACCGTTACCGTATAACCTGTGGCAACGCTGACTACAAAGTTATCAAGCACAGAAAGGTCGCCGAGAGCAATCTGATAAGTGTTGCCTTCCGAACCTACTTTATCGCCTACCGCAAGGAACAATCCCGCAAGTTGAGGCGCAAATGCCGCGTCCTGTTCGGCGAGTTTGTATGCCACTTTCGCGTCGAGCGAATAAAGAACCTGGTCAACAACGGGAGTTACGGTAATCGGACGTTTTGTAATTTCGAACACGCCGTGTCCCGAAAGAGCCATAGACATCGTGAAGTTCTTGTTGAGACCGATGGCGGAAGTAGAAATACCCTTATATGCGTATTTGCCCGCGTTTTCGTAACCGAACTCGTTGAAGTCTCTTTCGCGCGTTACAGCGGAAGCGGGAACGGTGACAATCAGTCTGTCTCCGTCCTCTTTGTATGTAACCCCCTCGCCGGAGAATATTCCGGCAAACGAGCCCTGATAATCTCCTTTTGCAAAACTGAACGAAATCTTCGGGTCAACATTACCGTACGCTTTTGTCGCGCCGAGGAAGGTAATTTCGAGATTTCTGGGAGTTACGGTATATACACCGAGAATATAAGTGATTTTATAGTTTTTCGCGTCATCCGGATTGACAAACTCGTAATCCTCGACTTTTTTGAGATTGTAGTTGCCGACAAACGGGAATGCCTCGACGCTGTCGACGCCGAACATGCCCGAAGTCAGTTCCACGCCCTCGGGTTTGTCTATATCCACGGTTATATTTATTTTCGACCCGTACACGGACGTTCCGTGCGCGGTAATAATAATGTTACCAGGTATAATATTATAAGCTATTATATCTGTTCTATCGCCCACGTAGAACTTGGACAGCTCGTGCGTTGTATCGAGTTCGAGATACAAACCGTACGTGCCGACCGTCACAGGCACACTTTCGTTTTCCCAAACGATTTTCACCAAATCGCGTGCCTTTTCGTTAGATACAGTGAACGGAACCACAGTTTCTTTGCCCGTATACTCAACGTTGGTGCTTGTGGGCTCGTACGTGACTACTTCGCGGAAGGAAATCCAGAGTTTTGCATAACCCTCACCGAAAGGCAACGCCGCAATAGAGTCGCTGCGGTCAATCGCCATTTCGATAATGTTCGCATTTTGTCCGTTTACTCTGACATAATTAAGCAAGCCTTCGCGAATTGCTTCGGTAAAGAACTCTTTCGTCGTGGTTTCGTTACTGTACATCAACGATTGCGGTTCGTTGAAATTGTCCTTGTAAATCTGATAAGGAACGTACTTGGCGTCAAGTCCCGTAATTTCGAGACGAGACCATTCGCCGCGTCTGAATTCGGTCTGTGTGTTGCCGCTGGTGTTGGTGTATCTGAAGTTTACGTTACCGATACCGTCGATTAAATCGAAATATTCCTCGGCAACTTCGGCATTGAGCGTGTAGACATTTGCGTCAACCAGAATGACAAACGCCTGCACCGCACTCTTGTTGCCTGCGGCGTCCGTAAGCTGTACGAACACGACGCGCAGACCCGCGGTTTCACCTGCCGTTTCTTTGAAATCGATATAAACGTTGTTGTCGAGAATATCTTCAACACCATACGTCTTGGAATAATCCCATGATTTACCTTCTGCGTTGAGCATTTCCGTTTCAAACAAAACTCTCAAATTAACTTTTTCGAGTTCCGCAATGTCGGTATAATTTTTTACCCAAAGTTGCAGAGTTGCAAATTCGTTCGCTGTTACGTCAACATCGCCCGCAAGTCGCAGAAACGCGTAAACGTCCCAAGCGGAGTTGAACCAGTTTCTGTTTTCAGGCACATAAAGATTTCCGTTGGAATCAATATTCACGAACTTGTTATCCGTCATTTCGTCGGAATTGTCCGTGGTGAGAACGGGATTCGCGGGAGCAACCTTGTCAATGCGGATTGCGATGTTGCCAACACCGCCGAAAGTCCAACTCGAATCGAATCTGGAAAGACCGGTTTCGCCGTCGTCGTTGTCGCCGTCGTTAAGAACCGTAAACAAAACGGTTGTATCGAGCAAGTATGCTTTTTCTGCGGCGTCATAGCCCGTGAACGTTATGGCAAACGTACCTTTTCCGCCGCTTTCGGAGAAATTGAAGGTGAACAGTTCGGTTTCACCGTCTTTAACGGTGTAAGAGTTACCGCTGTCCCAATCCGACACGTCGGAATTGTTTTTGGTTATTTTTGCGACTTTATAAGTATCACCGTCTGCGCGGAAATACACGACGTAAGTGTCGCCGTTGTATTCAAACGAAATCTTATTGCCGGAAATGTTCATATTCCAGGCAACCGTCGCAGTAATGTTCTGGTTTACCCAACTTCCGTTGGCAAGCTGACCCTCTGCAGGAGAAGAAGGAACAATTTGAATGTCACCCGCATTTACGGTAACGGTGTTTTCAGGCGCAACGTTATCAACCTTCACATAGTAAGAAGCATTCCCCTGATAAACGTTTCCGGAGAAATCCATCATATAAAAAGTGAATATGTAGTAACCTGCACCCTTGGGAGCATTGCCGCTTATAGGCTGAACTCCGGTTCTGTAAATTCCGCCGTTAGCAAAGTCATAACTGAAATCGCCGATAGAATATACAGCAGCTGGCACCTTGCTTGCAAAATAAGCCGACGTGTATTCAAAACCGTCGGGAGGTGTCAGTGTAAAGAAATCAGAAGTCAAATTTTGGGAGTATTTGACATCGTAATACCAAAGGTAAGGAGTTGCGCCGGACGCATCGATAACTTCGTCTTCACTGGTTTTAATACCCTCCATGACTTCTGCCAATCTGCTGTTTGTAAACCAGTTTGTAAGTGAGAAATTATTTCCTTCCGCCGCCAGCTTTCCGACGAAATTATCCGCCGAAAGCAAAAAGTCGATAGCAGAACTGTCTGGAGCTGCAGTATCTATGCCAGAAACAGTGTACTTCAACGTCATCGAAGATCCGCCGTAGTCCACAAGTCTGACATTGAATGTTGCATTTTTGTAGAAATACATCTGCAACTGAACCTTTGAACGAGAAGTTTTTACTATCTTCGCATAACCTACGACTTCTTCATCTACAACAATCTGTTTTTCTAATGTACTTTCATAAAGGTTAATTACGGTTTCGCCGATATCTATCTGCTTAATACCTGCAGCAAGATTTGGATTGACATCGGAAGACACTTCACCCAAATTGAAATAATTCATATAATCGTTGAAATTCAACGTGGTTTTTTTGTAAATGTCACCGGGAATACCCGATACCGTCAATTTTTGACTGGTATAGGATTTAAGATTAACAGTACCGCCTGTGGCAAGCACATCAACATCGAGTTCTGTATCGACAGCACCTTCGAGTTGCTTTCTGATTGCCGAGTCAATTTCACTGTTTCCCGTATTAGGCTTAACCGTCCAATCGCTTGCGTCCGCGGATGTACGGTAAGGCACTGTCTCTCCGAAAGACTCAATTCGAGGAGCAGCACCGTCAGAAATTGTCGTATTTGCATTTTCAGAAATACCAACAACGCGGACAGTATAAGTAACCGAAATATTTCTAATACCAGTTTCTGCACGATACGAGAACCACATAGAACTTGTGCCACGCATTGCAAAAACAATAAGCAGATTTTTATAATCTCCTTTCAAAGTTGTTGTTGCCGTTCTTGCCGTCCATTTTTCGTCTCCGCCACCACCAACACAAGTTTCATAACCAATAACTACATTGTTGCTTGCGGTTTTTCCCCACATGGTTTCTGCGTCATAAACTTCATTTGTTGCATATGCACCAAGTCCAGACCAGTTGCCAACATATCCCTTATAAACTTCCGCATTTACAGTAACATCGACCTCAATGTTTGAATTTTGCAACATGGTGCCGACAAACCCTGACAAATCAACATTGATTGCGCCTGCATTAACATAGGGTGCAACAGTAATATAGTCAGAACTTCCCAACTCGACACTTCCCGTTCCATAACTTCGAACTGTTGAGGTTACACCGGTTTCGCCATGAACATGTCCACTGACATTGCTTGCGTCAAATTTAGTTTGGTTGAAATTAACGGTTCCCGTCCATGAACTTTTTGTATGATCGGTCATGCCAAAATAATTGGCATCAGCATTAGCAGGTGAAGGCACCGCCAATGTTTTTCCGCCGTTATCGACAGCTAAAGCTATGCCGTCGGAAGACGAACCCAAATCAAAAATACCGCCGCTCAGAACCAGCGCAAACACAAGGGCGAAACACATCGCCAGCATGCCGAAGCGCACAAAGTTGACAAAGAAGTTTCTCGAGCTGTTTCGGTTGTTTCTCATAATCCCACCTCTTGATAGCCTTTCTTCCCATTTGCCCGCGCTCTCGCGCACGCCCCTTTACGCTTACACGCGCGTACGCTATGCGAGCAAAACTATATGCATATTTATATTATCATTGCTTTTTTTCTATTCGTAAAGTGTTAATTACAGTTAAGTTCTCTTTAATCTTCCCATTTTCCTGCATTAGGGACGGAGCAAATTTGCATTATTTCTGCACTTTTGCTCCGTCCCCATTGCATAAAATCATTTCAACGCGTACTGCACTCTTCCCCTTCCGACGTTCAGCGCCGCAGCAATTTCCGTCTGCGACATTCCACACTCTTTCAGCTCCCTCACCAATTTCGCAAAACGCTCCGTATCCTTCTTGAAAAACGCCGCATTGTATCCGTTCCGTCTAAGGACTTTTTCAATCATTTCTTGTCTGTCCGTTTCTTCCTTGATGTCCGCCCACTCGGGACAATCTATATCGCAAGCCGCAGACTTTTCTTCCATAATCGCCCTTACGTTTTCTGCATCTACATCAAAAAACTTAGCCGCGGCATCGAAATCAACAAGCCCGTGTCTTTCGGTGTAACAGCGCATACTTGAATACGCATAATCTTCACAATCTGACACAATCGCAGCTTTAACAGGATTATTGTGCACATAAACCAAGCAATTTGTCATATATTCGTCGTTGGTAATTGCCTGACTTCTGAAACGGTCTCTGAAGACATACCCTGTTCTGTTATTGGTATAATTATAAAACTGGGCAAATCTTCCGTTCACCCTTCTCATGAAATTTCCGAGTTCTTCAATATTTTCGCAAAACAGAACAAGATGGCAATGATTGTTCATCACGCAGTACCCCAGAACCTTCACACCGTGCTCGTCTTTGAACTTTTCGATATCGGCAAGGTACTCTCTTTTCATCCTGCCGCTACTGAAAATATTTTCCTTGTCCAAACCTTGAACAATGATGTGAAAACAACTGCTCTGACAATCTTTTCTTGCAATTCTCGACATAATCCACCTCTTTACTACATTATATTTTCTTTTCCTCTCCAAGTCAACATTTTTATGCATTGGGGACGGAGCTATTTTGCATAATTTTTGCACTTTTGCTCCGTCCCCAATGCAGAAAAAAATAAAGCGGCAATTTCTTGCCGCTTATTTTCATTTGCTTCTGAGTTCCGTTCTTCTTATCTTTCCGGATATCGTTTTCGGCAATTCCGACACAAAATCGATTACCCTGGGATATTTATACGGTGCAGTAAGCCGTTTGACAAACTGCTGAATTTCCGTTTTGAGTTCGTCGCTCGCTGTATAACCTTTGGTCAGAACAATCGTTGCTTTTACAACCTGCCCTCTCGTCGGGTCGGGCACGCCCGTGACCGCGCATTCCAGAACGGCGGGATGTTCCATAAGCACGCTTTCGATTTCAAACGGTCCGATGCGGTATCCGCTCGACTTGATGATGTCGTCAGTACGACCGACAAAAAACAAATAGCCGTCCTCGTCCTGATATGCCATATCGCCCGTATGATACAATCCGTCGTGCATGACTTTCGCCGTATTTTCGGGGTCGCGATAATATTCACGGAACAGTCCGTAAGGTCTGCCCTCGCTTATATCGATGCAGATTTCGCCCGCTTCTCCCATAGGCGTGTCGTTTCCGTTTGCATCCACGAGTTTCAGTTTGTAAATAGGCGTGGGCTTACCCATACTGCCCGGCTTCGGAATCATACCTTTGAGGTTGGCAATGGTCAGTGTCGTTTCGGTCTGACCGAATCCTTCCATCAATGTATGTCCTGTTGCCGCTTTAAGTTGATTGAACACCTCGGGGTTGACGGCTTCGCCCGCCGTGGTTATATACTCAAGCGAACTGAGGTCGTGTTTGCTGAGGTCGGCTTTGATCATAAAACGGTAAATCGTAGGCGGTGCACAGAAAGTCGTAATGCGGTACTTCTCAATCATACCGAGCAGTTTTTCCTGGTCGAACTTCTCAAAGTCGTACGTAAACACGCACGCCCCGCACAGCCACTGACCGTACAGTTTACCCCATACTGCTTTGCCCCAACCGGTTTCCGCAACCGTGAAATGGATACCGTCTTTGCGAACGTTATGCCACCATTTTGCGGTGAGGAAATGCGCAAGCGCGTAAGTATGTTCGTGCGCCGCGATTTTCGGATATGCGGTAGTACCTGACGTAAAGTACATCAGCATCAGTTCGTCGCGCATGGGACAACTGTCGTCCGTAGGACGGGGATAAACGTCGGAGTAACCTTCGACTTCGCTGTTGTAACAACGCCACCCTTCCTTCGTACCGTTTGCAATGATTTTGATTTCAACTTGCGGGCAACGTTTTATCGCTGCTTCCGCCTCATCGGAAACCTTCCCCGACGCCGTGCAGATAATGGCTTTTACGCCCGCGGCGTCGAAGCGGTACACAAAGTCTTTCTCTTTCAGCTGGTCGGTTGCGGGTATGCATATCGCACCGATTTTGTGAAGAGCGACGATAATCGGCCAGAATTCCCAGTGACGGCGGAGGACGAGCAGGACTCTGTCCCCCTTAATAATGCCGAGGGCTCTGAGATAGTTAGCCGTCTGTGCGGATTTGCGCATCATATCCCCGAAGGTGAAAACTTTTTCTTCTCCCTCGTTGGACACCCAAATCATGGCTCTTCTATCCGGCTCCTCGGTGCCGTAGTAGTCGACCACGTCGAAGCCGAAATTGAAGTTGTCGGGAGCATGAAAGTCAACGCTTTGGAGCATCCCGTTTTTGTCAACGTTTTCGGTCAAAAATCTTTGGTACAGTTCCATAAAAGTTCCTTTTAATTTATTTCTCGCGTTAATATCGCAGTCCTTGCCGTAACGCGGCAAGGACTGTGAATTTTCGCTTGATTACGTTACAATCAAATGATTATTTGAGGTTCTCCTTCAAAGTATCGAGCTCTTTGCGCAGCTGTGCGGGAAGTTTGTCGCCGAACTTCGCATAGAAGGTTTCAATACCCTCGGCATCCTCTTTCCAAAGTTCCTTGTCAACGGAAAGGAGATTTGCCACGTCTTCGGTGGTGAGGTCGGTGCCGTTGAGGTTAATGTCTTCGGGACGAGGAACGTATCCGATAGGAGTTTCGACTGCGTCGACGGTACCTTCGGTACGACGGATAATCCAGTCGAGTACGCGCATATTGTCGCCGAAACCGGGCCACAGGAAGTTGCCGTTTTCGTCGGTACGGAACCAGTTGACGTTGAAGAACTTAGGCTTCTTTGCAACTTTTTCGCCCATATCGAGCCAATGCTGGAAGTAATCACCCATGTGATATCCGCAGAAAGGCAACATTGCCATAGGATCACGACGGACAACACCGACTGCTCCGCTTGCCGCGGCAGTGGTTTCGGATGCCATGATGGAACCTACAAACACGCCGTTTGCCCAATCTCTCGCTTCATAAACGAGGGGCGCGGTCTTGGCACGACGGCCACCGAAGATGATTGCATCGAGCGGGACGCCCTGGGGATTTTCGAACTCGTCGGAAATGCAGGGGCAGTTCTTTGCGGGAGCGGTGAAACGGGAGTTGGGGTGTGCGCCCTTCACGCCGTTTGCTCTGTCTTCTTCCGTCCAGGGATTGCCCTTCCAGTCGATTGCGTTCTTGGGAGGATTCTTATCGAGACCTTCCCACCACACGGTGTTGTTTTCGAGATTGTGAACAACATTGGTGAAAATGGTGCCCTTTCTGGTGGTTGCGAGCGCGTTGGGGTTGGACTTTGCATTGGTGCCGGGAGCAACGCCGAAGAAACCGTTTTCGGGGTTGATGGCGTAAAGTCTGCCGTCCTTGCCTACTCTGATCCATGCGATGTCGTCGCCGACGGTATGGATTTTGTAACCCTTATCCGCAAATTCCTTGGGAGGAATGAGCATTGCGAGGTTGGTCTTGCCGCAAGCGGAAGGGAATGCCGCCGCGATATATTTGGTTTCGCCGTTGGGCTTTTCGAGACCGAGAATGAGCATATGTTCCGCAAGCCAGCCTTCGTTGCGTCCCTGATAGGAAGCGATACGGAGCGCGAAGCACTTTTTGCCGAGAAGAACGTTTCCGCCGTAACCGGAATTGACGGACATAATGGTGTTGTCTTCGGGGAACTGGCAGATATATCTCTTTTCTTCGTCGAGGTCGGCTTTTGCATGGAGACCGCGGACGAAATCGTCGCTGTCACCGAGGGTTTCGAGAACCTTGCTGCCGACGCGGGTCATGATTGCCATGTTGAGAACAACGTAGATACTGTCGGTGAGTTCGATACCGATTTTGGAGAAAGGAGAACCGATAGCGCCCATGGAGAAAGGAATGATGTACATTGTTCTTCCTTTCATGGCACCCTTATAGATACCTTTGAGCAATTCGTAGGCTTTGTCTTTCTGCATCCAGTTGTTGGTGGGACCTGCGTTTTCTTCTTTTTCGGTGCAGATGAAAGTACGGCCTTCCACACGTGCGACGTCGTTGACTGCGGTACGATGGAGATAGCAACCGGGGAGCAATTCCTGATTGAGCTGAATCATTTCGCCGGTGGCCATAGCCTCTTTTCTGAGAGACTCGAGCTGTTCTTCGGAACCGTCGATAAGAACGACCTTATCGGGGGTGCAAAGCGCGACGCTGTCGTCCACGAACTTCTGGACTCCTTTGTTGTCAAATTTCATTATTACCTCCGAAGCGGTATCCGCATTGAGCGGCATCCGCAAATTGTAATTACTGTTGAACCGAACGGCAAGGCACATACAGTTTCCGCAAAATCCGTACGACTATGTCAAACGAACATTGAAGATGCAGGCACTACCACACACGACGCAGGCGCAGATACGCATACGCGTCACACACAACGCACGCAATATGCACGCTTACTATTCTTTCGATTATACATATTACAACCAAAACAATATAAGTGTCAACACAAAAAAACGCTCGACGGCAAATTGAAATTCTCCATTAATCGCTACTAAATCACACCAAATCCGCTCCAAGAAATACCCAAACCCGAAACAAATTAAACAGTTAAGTCTGACGACAAAAAGACAAAGCCGCCGAAAAACCTCTTTCTCGACCGAAAAGCAATCAATTTGAGATGCTACAAGTAAATCATATTTTATAAATAATGCATAAAAACATTGTTTTTCTGAGGTTAATTGTCATTTTTGCAATCGTTGTTTATCCACATTTTCACCATATTCACCCCACAAATAGTCCATTTTCCGTCTTTTTCCTAAAAAATATATCCCAATGGCACAAAAAAGAACTGTTTTATGGCATTTTGCGACTTATAACAGTATTTTCAAGAAAAAAGCATAGTTTCATTTGTTGCTACGGCTTTTATCATCAATTTCGGCTTCCCCCAGTCATTTTTGTGGCATTTTGCTAAATTTGCACACTATCAAAGCAACAACAGCACTTTCCGAGCTTTTCAGTCTTCTCTTACTGTAAAATACGGCGTTTTTGATAATACTTTTCTAAAAACAGCATTTTTAGAGACTACAACCTTGTCTTGTTTTATAAAAATTCGCCGTTTCAATAATACTTTGCCGCTTTTTCACTATCTTTCAAGCTACATTCGGGCTTTTTCCACTTATGAGCCTTATCGCACAAGTTTTCGGACTTTTTCTTTATACTTGCTCTTTTTAGAGCGACATGACGCATATTGCTTCTTTTTCTTCTTCGAATACGCTTTTTCTAAGACATTTCAAATATTGCTTCTAAATCTTTGTTTCGATTTTCTTACAGGACATTTGTTTCTTTTCGTGCCATTTCCCTTTACCTGTACGAATTACAGTGATTTTCGAGCGATACAAGCACGTTCTTTTACCTAATGAGCGCTTTCTTAAACTTGCTTATTATTCTCGTGCATTTGGCTATTTGTTGTGCTTTTATCCTCTCAAAACCAATTTCTTATTGAAATGGTCATTTCTATTGTTTATAATTAAGAAAACATTAATTTAAGGAAACAAACACTTCTTTTTTGATGTTTTCTTTCCTTTTCGGAGGTTTTTATGCCACAGGTCAACATCGGAGCCGTTATAGGCGGAACTATTGCCGCAGTTATAGTTCTTTTCTTTCTTGCACTGATTATAAGAACAGCACTCAACCGTCCAAAAATCCCTACGGGAAAAGCAGGCAAATTGCCTGAAATAGACAAAAATGCAGCAGTTCAACATCTTCGCGAAGCCATACGTATTCCCACAGTTTCTATGGTAGAAGATTACGTAGACAACATTCAGCCTTTCATCGATTACCGCAATTGGCTTGAAAAAACCTATCCTCTTCTGCACGCAAATGCCGAACGCACGATAATAGAAGGTTACAGCCTCATATACCGCATAAAAGGCACAAATCCCGCTCTCAAAGGCGGCTGTTATCTCAGTCATATCGACGTTGTTCCTGCCCCTAAAGACGGTTGGGAATACGACCCGTTCGAAGCTGTGCTGACTGACGACGGATACATTTACGGCAGGGGTGCACAAGACATGAAAAGCCATATGATTGCTCTTTTGGAAGCAGTCGAATATCACCTTGCGCAAGGCAAGAAATTCGCGCGTGATTTGTACCTTTGCTTCGGTCACGACGAAGAACCCGGCAACTCCACAAGCGGCGCTGCAAACATAGTAAAATATCTCAAAGCAAAAGGCGTTGAGATGGAATTCGTAATCGATGAAGGCGGTACCGTTCTCGACGGAAAACTGCTCGGAATTCCGCATACCGTAGCACTCATCGGCGCATGCGAAAAAGGCAACGGCGACCTCGAACTCGTAGTAAAAAAATCGGGCGGACACGCGTCCAACCCCAAACCGCCGACAGCCGTCGGAGTGCTTTCCGAAGCCGTCGCAAAAGTCGAATCACACCCCATGAAAACCACGTGGACGAATATGACCAAAGAAACCTTCAAAGCGCTGTCTCCGTACTGCAAAGGCGCATTCAAATTCGTCCTCACCAACCGCGACGTGTTTGCTCCCCTCGTCAAATTCATATTCACAAAAGCCGCACCCATGACCAACGCTTTGGTGCGAACAACCTTTGCCCCCACCATGCTTTGGGGCAGCGACGCCAGAAACGTAATCCCCAAAGAAGCGCGTGCAAACATCAACTACCGAATGATAACGGGCGAGACTGCCGACGACGTGAAAGCTTATCTCGAAAAACTGCTAGGCAAAGACGTCGAAGTCAATCTGCTCTCCTACTCCAATCCTTCTCCCGAAGCCGACGTACACTGCGCCGCATACGAAAGATTGCGCGACACCATATGCAACACCTTCGACGACATAGTGGTCGCGCCTTACATGTTCATTGCAGCCTCCGACGCTCGCTTCTACAATCCGCTGACCGACAACGTTTTCCGTTTCGGACCTTTCATCAATTCGCTTGACGACCAGTCCCGAATTCACGGTATCAACGAACGCCTGCACGTTGACCAACTGGAAAAGGCAACGCAATTCTTTGTGCAATGCCTCGACACAATGCTTGCCGAGTAATCGTCAGCAATAAAATCCAACAAGCAAATCCGACACTACTGCAAAGACGCGTCAAGTACGCGTCTTTTTTATTCTTTATCATGCCGCAAAAGGCGCACACAACAGTATTGATTGTCAAATGGATATCTCGGTCATCAAACGTGGTTTTACGGCAAAGACGCCGCACGCACCACGGAATTACGTTATTCTCAAACACATTAATATCAATTATTCTGACGCGGCAGACAGTCAGCTTTTACCACTTTCGATAATATTATCCATAGTTAATAGTAAATTAAAATTTGTGTTTGAAAAAACCTTGTGCGCAAGTACTTGTGTCTTGCAAAATTTTTCCGTTAAAGTCTTGAAATAGCGCAAAAATAGTGCTAAACTCTTCTTCCATTCTATTTGGGGAGGCGTACGTTGGATTACGAACAGGACGGCGTAACAGCAAGGCTGGACAGCAAGGTTCAGAAACTCATAATCTTGTTTGTTTTCGACAGGATGGCTATACCGCTTTCGGAAGCCACCGTGCTTGACGTATGCACTTCGGACAACGACTGGTTGAGTTATATGGACTGCAAGCAGTACCTGAACGAACTTGTCGAAACAAATTTGCTTTACCGCGTTCCCAAAAGCGACTGCATCAACATAACGCAGGACGGAATAGGTTGTCTTGCGCTGTTCTTTACGCGCATACCTTCGTCCATACGCGACGATATCAACGCATATGCACGCGAAAACAGAATGCGTTTCAAAAAGCGCCAGTCGTATTTCTGCGACTACTCGAAGAATGCTGATGGAACCTACACCGTCATAATGAAGATTAACAGCGACATCGCAACACTTATGGAACTGAAACTGGTCGTTGCGAACCGCCAACTTGCAAAATATCTCTACAAAAGCTGGGTCGATAAAGCCTCGCAGACTTACGCGCTCATTCACGACACCTTGCTTGATTGATTTTTGCAATCATCTTGCAATCAACCAGTTTGCAAGGTAGCCAATTTACTCCCGTCAACAAATCCGCCACATTATTTTCCCTCACTTCTTCAACGACGTATCTCCAACACGTAATTGTTATATCTTTTTAAAACACTTATCGTGTATTAATGAGAAATGCAAATACCTTTAATCGGTTATATCAGTCATTTAAGCGCTTTTACGACGGCATTTCAAACCGACAACACTTTAATTTATGACTTTTGAACCCACAAAATCGCTCTGCAATCCTGAAAGCGCCCTTATTGCGCACGTATCGTGTTTTGATAAAACGATATACACAGCGTTTATGCCTGTTTAATCAATACATACGCACCTATAATATACGTATCGTGTTTTATTGCAAAGTTGCCACAACATAGAAAGTAAAAATCGGTTTTTACACGCCAAAGTATAATTACAACACACAAGCAAGAGTTGCTGACAAACCACGCGTGGACTGACGTTAGTTTATCGTTTGAAACTCACATGCTGAAAAAATCAAAATAAAAAAGTGCGCTGCCGCGCACTTGTAACTTGCGACTTCGCGACTTCACAACTCCGCAACTTCGTTGTCTGAATTTGTTTCTATAAAAAACAAAAATACCTTTATCGTCTGTCGGAACAGCGTCAGTCCATGGACACGACGATTTTGTTGTACTGGTAAGGATATTCGGCGGATTGCGCAACGGTTTCGGGCACTTCGTCGAAGTTGATGCGTGAACTTATCAGTCCGTCCGTCTTTATAATTCTGTTCGCAAGCAGATTTATTGCCGAAGGCATTTCGCCGTATCCGTCAGCAACGCCCGTCATTGTAAGTTGCTTGGACAGTATGACGCTGACGTCGACTTCGTGACCCGCGCGTACGGAATAGCCCGCAATGACTACTTCGCCTTTGTCTTTTACGACTCGCAATGCGCAGTTGAAAGGAACACCGTCACCGACATAAACGGACGCTTCCGCCATTCTGCCGCCGGTGATTTCTTCGACTCTGCGTTCGAGATTGTCGTAGGTCGGATTGAGAACGTAGTAAACACCCCAACTTGACGCAAGCGCAAGTTTCTCGGCGTCCAGGTCCACAAGCACAGGTATCATCTGATAGTAAAGCGCAAGTTGCGCAAGGACAAGTCCGAGCGTACTCGCACCGACTATGACGACAAAATCGCCTTTGTCTACGTTCAGGCTGTTGAGCACGTTGTTGCCGAGTGCGATGTATTCGGCAAAAACCGCCTCATCGTCGGGTATGCCGTCAGGAAGAACGTATACGTTTTCAGCAGGTACGGACACAAAGTCGCTGAGCAGTCCGTTTGTGTCGACTCCGAGAACACGGACCTTTTTTACACCGTGTTCTTCGTACTGAACAAAAGGACTGATAACCACGCGAGAACCCATTTTGAGCCCGGAGTTCGGGTCGTCCTCGGAAACGTACGCCACCGCAGAGTGTCCTGGAACCGTAAGTTCGGGGTTCTTGTCGGGAGAATCCGATGCAAAATACGCGAAATCGGTGGACGAAATTGCCACCTTAGAGACTTTGAGTTTGACTTCGCCTTCGGCTTTGTGCAGAACGCTTTCAACAAGTTTGATGCGTTCAAGACACTCTATATGCCACGATTTCATAGTCGCGCCTCCCGCGTTTTAGTCGTTCAGTCCCGAACCGAACACGGATATAATAACACAGCAACCCCGCTTTTGCAACCTAAAACAACAGCCGTGCGTTTGCGGGCAACGTCAGTATCTTGTCTGAAGAACCCGAGATTTCGAAGGTTTCGCGCCCGACGTTTTCGTCGGGAATAAGATAGATGCGTTTGCCTTTCCAAAGCCCCGCGGCTTCTCGCGACATTACGTGCGACGAAAATACCTTTTCGCAGATTTCGGGATTAAGTCGCACAAGCATAGACCCGAACTCGTTTTTCAACGAAAATTCTATCATTTCGTCACGTAATCTCAAAGCAATATGCGCGGAAGAAACGACGTATCCGCCCATACAGCCTTTACACGGTTCGAGAAGAAAACTGTCCGCAGGCAAACGCGTGCGCTTTCGAGTAAGTTCCACAAGTCCGAGGTTGGTCATTGACACGACGGAAGTTTTGAGCTTGTCCTTTTTAAGCTCGGCACGCAGCGCTTCGACAACCTGTTTGCGGTGTTCGTCGAGTTGCATATCGATGAAGTCGATAATTACTATTCCGCTTATGTTTCTGGCGCGGAGTTGTTTTGCAATCGCTGTTGCCGCGATAAGATTTGTCTTGAACACCGTATCTTCGAGGTTTTTGCTGCCGACAAAACGTCCGGTGTTAACGTCTATAACTGTTAGCGCTTCCGTGCGGTCGATAACCAGATACGCACCTCCAGGCAAATCCACGCGTCTGTCGGTGAGCTTTTCAACCTGTTCGGATATTCCGAACTGTTTGAAGATGTTGCGCTTTCCGTCGTACAAATCAACTTGCGCGCGAATCATTCTCGGAGCAAGACTTTCGGCAAGCACAGCGTCGTTGACTATCACACGGTCGACGTTTTCGCCGTAGTTGTCGCGGATTACTCGTTCGAGAAACTGCGCTTCGCGGAACACAACTGACATCGGGGCGGCTTTTTCGTAATCGCTTTCAACCTTTCGCCAGATATTTACAAGCGACGCCGCTTCCTGCTTTATCACTTCGTCGCGAGCTCTTACTGCAGCCGAACGGACAATGAATCCCATATCGGGCGGGCAAACGGATTTTACGAGTTCTTCGAGATACCTGCGTCTTCCTTCGTCCTCGATTTTCCTCGACACACCGTAAAAGCGACTGTTTGGCAACAGCACCATATAATAACCCGGCAAAGTTACGTCCGTGGTAAGACGCGCGCCTTTCATATTGAACTGTTCCTTGACGACCTGACACATAATGACGTCGCCCGCCGAGATTTTATCGGAGGCTTTTGCGGAACATTTGCGTTTTTCGTCGCCGTCGTCACCGAGATAAAGAAAACCGTTGCGGTCGAGACCTATGTTGACAAACGCAGCTTTCATACCGCCCAACACGTTTTCGACCTTGCCTTTGTAGATGTTCCCGACGTGTCCGCGCGTTGAAACATGCTCAACGCCGAACTCGACGAGTTCACCCTCTTCGACGAGCGCAGCGCGCACGAAGAAAGGGTTGTAATCGATGTAAAGCTCCTTCATTTTTATTTATCCCAAAAATTTGATTTCGATTGTAATTAGCCCGAAAAATGCGTTTAACGCGCAAAATTGCGCGTTAAACCATTGATTTGAGCCATTCGTCCACGTTTACGAATTCGCCGTTTTCCGTAACGTATTGTGCGGTTTTGAGGGTGTCGGGAAGTCCCGCCTCGTCTTCCGTACGGTCTTTAAGCGCGGCAAAAACTCTGTCGGCACGAAGAGTCGTGTTGCCCGCGGCAAGTTTCATTGTGAGTTTCCCTTCCGCCGATACGCCCGTTGCATATATTCTCGAACGCACGTTTTCTTTTACGTCTTCGCCTTTTTTATTGTATTCTACGACGAACTCGTCGCCGAGTTCCAAACCGCCTTCAACGGGGAAAATATAATCCGCCGCGGTTATTCTGCCCGCTAAGTTCGGATTTTTCGCCATTGAAAACCATTCCGTGGCGCGCATATCTTCGGGGACGGAGGCGTTGTATCTTGCAAAAACGTCCTCGCCCGACATATCGGTATCTATTGCCACGTACTCCGCAAGCGACCCAATACCGAGCGCGGCGGGAGGAGAAAAATACACAAGCGAATGCGGGTTGAACCCTTGCGAAAATTTTACGGTAATGCCCGCACGGCGCAGAATTCTGGACATCTGGCGCAGTACGTCTATATGCGATACAAATCTTGCGTTGCCGAGACGCACGTATTTCAAAACTATCATATTATCGTGCACCTCCCGAGCTTGTTTGCGCCGCAACCGTTGCAACCTTCCCTGCAATTCTTGGTGGTTATGCCCTGATACGCAAGTTCGCGTTGTTTTTCGAGATAACGTTTGGTTACGCCCGTGTCGATAAAATCCCACGGCAAAGGCTTGTCGACGTCGAGAGCGCCCGTATAATCGCTCATATTCACGCCGCAATCCTCAAACGCCTGCGTCCATGCGTTCCAGTCAAACTGCTCCGTCCAGCTGTCGAATTTGGCACCCAGTTCGTATGCGCGCTTTATTACGGCGGAAAGTTTTTTGTCGCCGCGCGCAAGTGCCGCTTCGAGCACGGACGATTCCGCCCCGTGCCATGAGAAAGTCACTCCTTTGATTGACCGCAAAAGACCGCGCAGATAGTTCTGCTTGCGCAGCATTTCGGGCATGCTTATCTGCTCTTCCCATTGGAAAGGCGTGCACGGTTTGGGAATGAACACCGCACAGCTTACCGAAATGCCGAGTCCGCGCTTGCCGCGTATTTTGATATACAACTCGCGCAAACGTCTGCAAATTTCAGCTATACCCGCTATATCCTCGTCGGTTTCGGTGGGAAGACCGAGCATGAAATAAAGTTTGACGTTGTCGTAGCCCGCCTCGAAGGCTTTGCCGATGTTGTCTATTTCCTCGTCGGTAACGTTTTTGTTGATGACGTTGCGCAGCCTTTGCGTGCCGGCTTCGGGCGCGAACGTAAGCGAACTGCGGCGCGACTCCTGCGCCATTTCGCCGTTGAAACTGGAAAGACGAAGGCTCGGCAAAGCAAGGGTCACGTGTTTCTCGTGAACAAAGGGTTTGAGTTCGTCCATAAGTTTCTGCAATCCGCTGTAATCGCCAGTGGACAGCGAACACATGGATATTTCGCCGTAGCCTGTGGCTTCAACCATTTTCTTGCCGTAGTCGGCGCACTTTTCGGGACTGCGTTCGCGAATTGGACGGTAGTAGTACCCCGCCTGACAGAATCTGCAACCGCTTGCGCAGCCGCGGTAAAGTTCCAGCGTTACGCGGTCGTGCACGGCTTCGACGTTGGGAACAAGCGGCCTTTCGGGGTAAACGGAATTCTCGAAATCCTGCACAACGGCTTTTGTCACCGTTTCGCCTTCTTTGTGGAGCGCGGGAACGTAAACGCCCGTAATGGATTTTGCGCGTTCGAGAATTTCTTTCTTGCTCCAACCTTTTTCTTTGCCTTCCGCAACCAGTTCAAGCACGGCGATGTCAACGCCTTCGCCTTCGCCGATTACAACGCAATCGAAGAAGTCCGCAAACGGTTCGGGATTGACCGCGCAAGGCCCGCCCGCGAGCAAGATGGGATATTCTTCTCCGCGGTCGGCGGCAAGGAAAGGTATTCCCGCAAGGTCGAGCATATAAAGAATGTTGGTGTAAAGCAACTCGAACTGCACGGAAAATCCGACTATATCGAAATCGGCAAGCGGCGTGCCGCTTTCAAGCGAAAGAAGCGGAATGCCGTTTTCGCGCATTTTTTCGGCAAGGTCGGTTTTGGGCGCATAACAACGCTCCGCCGCAAAATCTTCTCTGCGGTTGATTTCGTCGTAGAGAATCTGCAAACCGAGATTGCTCATTCCGATTTCGTAAAGGTCGGGAAAACAAAAACAAAACTTTGCCCGCACGTTTTCGGATTTGTGCGGAACGTTCCATTCGCCGCCCGTGTAACGGGCAGGCTTTTCCACTTCGGGAAGAAGTGAAATCAATTTATCTTTAAAACTTTTCATCGAATTCGGGTTCGGAGCGCGCTCCGAACTTTACGGGAAACACTGTCGCTATCAGGCCTTTTTGTTCATAGCGAGCGCGGCGGCACCGATTATGCCCGCGTCGTTTCCCAGCGTAGCGGCAACGACTTTGATCGGGGGATTGTACTCCGCCCCGTAAACGTTGCGCGATACGAATTTCTGCAAAGGCTTGATGAGCGTATCGCCCTCTTTCGAAATGCCTCCGCCGATTATGAAGACCTCGGGATAGAACACGTTTGCAAAGCTCACGAGCCCCGTCCCGACGTATTTTATATAGCGTCTTATTACGCTTTTAGCCGCTTTATCGCCCTGTTTTGCTGCGATAAACACGGTTTTTCCGTCAAATCCCTGTTCTTTTGCAACCTGATTAATCAGGCTTTCGGGGTGTTTGAGCATAGCGGCTTCGGCCTGTTTCAAAAGCGCGGTCGTTGACGCGTACGCTTCGAAATGTCCGCGTTTGCCGCAGCCGCACATCGCGCCGCCGAGATTGAGTTGTACGTGTCCGCCCTCTGCGCCTGCCGAGCAATTGCCCGTAAGCAGTCTGCCGTCCACAACGATACCCGTACCTACTCCCGTACCCAAAGTAACCGTCACGCTGTTCATTGCGCCTTTGCCCGCACCGAACATTGTTTCGCCGAGCGCCGCGCAGTTGGCGTCGTTGCTTATCTCGATATTGTCTATACCCAGTCTTTCGCGCAACATTGCGACAATTGGCGTATTCCTGAAATTGATGTTGCAGCTGTACCTGATTACGCCTTTTGCATCATATACCGAACCGGGAGAACCGAGACCTATTCCGTCTATGTCGCGCGCGGTAAGACCGCTTTCTAAGATTACGTCCTCGATAAGCGCGGCTATGTCGGAAACTATGTCTTCCGCGGGATTGGTTGCACGGGTAACGACAGACTTTTTGAGATAGATATGACCGTTTTCGTCAGTCAGTCCGGCTTTGACGGACATACCGCCTATATCGACGCCGATATACCGCATAGTTCCTCCCGCCCGATACGCAACAAATACAATTCACAAACCACGTGCGCACGGAATATTTATATTAAAATTATTTTAGGACAAAACGCAGGCAAAGTCAAGGAAGCAAAACGTTATAAACCCATTTCACCGAACGACTATCCGACAAAATGAGAACAGAGTGTTTCCGCGCACAGTCCGATACCCTCTCCATACCCGTCTTTTTGTGTTGACTGTGCTTTTATTGTGCCACCCGCTTGATATACTTGTCTTGTGTGTCGCGTTTGCTTGTTATGTTTATTTTTTTACCGTGTTCTACTTTCTTGCCGAACGACTTGATTTTCGGGTTTCGGTCATATGTGGCAAAAAGGTCGGCAAAAGCGTATTTGGCATTGGCAACATTCGTATTATCGGGCAGAACGGCTTCGGATTTCCTGTTTTCCGCCTCGCGCAACGTATCAGACATACGTCCCGCCGCCGCAATTCGTTTCAAATCCGTTTCCGTAAGCGTGTAAAGTACGCGCGGCGCGTCCGCAGACGACAACCCGAGCGCAGGGTTTTCGTCGTCGACAACGGCAAAAACCGTAACCGACCTGCCGTCAACATGCTGGAACAGTCTTGCCACCGTTGCATCGCGGGAGATAAACACTTTCTTTTCGGTTACGCCTGCGCCGTAGTTCTTGGAATGAGCGGCAAGTACGCTTTTGTATGTTTCCTCTTCCGTCGCGAACGCCGCGCCGTAAAACAGGAAAAGCGACATAACCCCCAACGTAAAGTTGAACAGCCCGACAAAAGCACAGGTTACAAACGCGCAGAACATAGTCACGCTGACCGCTATGCCCGCTATTTGCAATCCTCTCACCGCTTTAAGTCTGTTGTGCGCAAGTCCGAGAACTACTCTCGACCCGTCCAACGGGTAAACGGGAAGCAGATTGAAAAGTCCGATTGAAAGGTTTGCGTAAAGGAAATATTCCGTATACGGATATACGGCAGGAAAAAGCCACCACACGCCGAGCGTTATAAGTGCGGCAAAAATGTTTACGGCGGGACCTGCAAGGCCTACGATTACGCCCGACCTTCCGTCAAGTTCGTCGCGCGCGCTCATTACCGCCCCGAAAGGAAGAAGAACAACGCGCGTCAGCGCATAGCCACGGGCTTTTGCCGCGAGCGCGTGTCCGCCTTCGTGCATACACACCGCCACAAACGCCCATACGAAAGCCTGCGCTTGCCCGAACAGTACCAGTATTACGGCAAGCGCATAGAAGAGCGGGTGAACCTTGAACCTCATCAGAACATCGCCGCTACCGTATTGACAATCTGATTGGCAGCCTCTGCCGCCGACGCCGCCTTGAACAGTCCCGCGAACAGGAAACCGAGCGAAACGAATACGCCGAGTATCACAGGAACGAGAGCTACGTCGAGAATGTCAAGCCCTGCGGGAAATTTGCCGATTGCGAAACGATGTCTTCTTCTCTCTTTGCGGGGAGCTTCGATTTCGTTTTCGGCAATGACGTTTTCGCTGACTTCTACTTCGATACGTTTGGTTTGGTCAAAATCCATAATTTCACCTCGCATAAACAATATGCCGAACGGCACGAGCTTATGCACCGCGAAATCACAGTCTGCAAAATGTTCGGATTCGGTTTGTGAAAATCCGTCTTTTACGATTGGGGTTTCGGCAAATCCTGCGTGGTGCAGAACGGTTTAATGCGGCATGCACTTGCGTGCAAAGTAATTTCAAAGTTCCCGTCATCGTCCGTGGATATACCTATTACGGGAGCGGCGGTAAGTTCGAAATAATCGGACAGAGTTCTTGCGATGTCGCCGCCGAGAGCGGACATGAACCCTTCGTGTACGCCCATTTTGTCTTTGGTGAGCATGGCGCGCAACCTCTCCGCCATTTCTCTGGAATGTCTTACAGCCATCTTCCGAACCTCCTGCGCGGATAACGGAGTTCGGCGCAGTTCTTTGTTCTGTTCGCGACGTTTGCCGCAAGCAAAGAAAACGCCTTCTCCGAAAGCGCGAAATCGGGCACGCGCCCGAGTTGCTGATAAAGCGTAATGCAATCGTCTTCGGGTATAACGCCGACGGCGGGTGTATGCAGAAGCCGCGACACGTCGGAGGAGCTCATCATTTCGCCTTTTGCGACCATATCGGGACGAAGTCGGTTGACAACGAGCCCCACGTCTTCCAACCTGTATCCCGAAAGCAACGCCACGACTTTGTCTGCATCGCGGATTGCGGACGCGGACGGCGTTGTGACGACAAGCGCTTCCGTCGCCGCCGAAACCGCCCTGTGAAAACCTCTTTCTATGCCGGCGGGACAGTCAATCAGCACAATGTCAAAATCCGAAAGACTGTCAACAACTCCCCTGAACGCCTGCGCGGAAATCTCGACGTTTCCGTTTGAGGACGGCAGAACTTTGAGCGTGCTTTCGTGGTCGGGCACGAGCGCCTGAAAAATGCGGCATCTGCCCGCCAGCACGTCGCCGACGTCGTAAACAACGCGGCTTTCGATGCCCACGACAACGTCGAGATTGTTGAGCCCGACGTCAGCGTCGACAAGCACCACCCGATACCCCATATCGGCAAGTTTCCGTCCGAGCGACGCCGTAACGGTGGTTTTGCCAACGCCGCCTTTTCCCGATGTAACCACGATTTTTCTCATAGTTTGAGTTTAACCTCCCGCGCGCAGCGCAATAGCGGACAATATGACGCATTAACGATAATTTTGTCAAAAGCGTCCGAAAGCATTTTGAGAGTTGAAAAGCAGGCTACCGAGTGGTATAATGTTTTCAATGTCCCATCAGGAGGAAACAATGCAGAAATTCGCAATCACGACGGATATGACCGCCGATATGCCCGAAGGATTTTTCGCCGACAACGGCGTGGACGTAGCGTTCATGCCTTTTGCGCTTGACGGCGTAGACATCGAACCCGATACAATACCCACCCACCACAAATTCTACGACAAACTCCGCGCAGGCGCCGTACCCAGCACCTCGCAGACTTCGGCGTACGAGGCAATTCAGATATTCGAAAAGCACCTGCAAGCAGGCGAAGACGTACTGCACATATCCTTCTCGTCGGGGATGAGCGGCAGTTTCGACAATATATCCAACGCGGCGACCGAACTTTGCCGCAAGTACCGCGACAGAAAAATTCTTGTCCTCGACTCGTTGTCGGGTTGCGGCGGCGAAGGACTCATGGTCTACTACGCCCTCAAAATGCGCGACGAAGGCAAAACTATCGAAGAGGTTTACAACTGGCTGAACGACAACAGAATGAACTTCCACCACTTTTTCATAGTGGAAGACCTCAACACACTTTACCGCAGCGGGCGACTCAGCCGTATCGAAGCCGCAGTCGGCACCATACTCGGCATCAAACCGCTTCTCGAACTCAACCATTACGGCAAAATTATGCCTTTGCTCAAAGTGATGGGCAAAAAGAAAGCCCTGACTGCTATTGCGGAACAGGTCGAGAAATACTGCAAACCCGAACTGAACGACTTTATACTCGTGGAACACGGCGACGACATAGAAGGTGCAAAAGTGCTCGCGCAGAAAATAATGGAAATCTTCCCGCAGGTCACAATCCGCTACTGCAACGTCAACTATCTCGTAGGCTCACACGCAGGGCCGGGAGCGCTTGCAGTGTTCTTCTTCGGTGCGGAACGCCCGCGTTTCATCAACGTACCAATTCCCAACCTCAAAGGCACAAAGTAATAATCGGAGCGCAAAAATGTTCTCTTCCCCGAAAGACGCATTCAAACTCAGAAACGGTGTCGAAATCCCCTGCGTGGGTTTCGGCACTTATCTTACGCCCGACGGCGACACCTGCGTAAACAGCGTGAAGGAAGCCCTGCTTGCGGGCTACCGCCATATCGACACGGCGGAGTTTTACGCCAACGAAGAAAGCGTCGGCAAAGCACTTGCCGAAAGCGGAATATCCCGCGACGAAGTTTTCGTCACGACAAAACTCTGGAACACAAACCAAGGCTACGACAGCGCGCTCAGGCATTTCGAAATGTCGGTAAAAAAACTCGGACTTGACACCGTGGACCTGTACCTCATTCATTGGCCCATGGCAAAGGATTTCGTCGCCGATTATCCCAGGACTTTGCTCGACACGTGGCGGGCGTTCGAACGTCTTTACGAAGAAGGCAGAGTGCGGGCAATAGGCGTGTGCAATTGCCTGAAACACCACTTAAAAGTTATAATCGATAACAGTAAAGTGGCTCCTATGGTAAATCAGATTGAATTTCACGCGGGGCTTGTACAAAAAGAAGCAGAAGAATTTTCCAAGCAGAACGGCGTGGTTGTCGAAGCGTGGGCACCGCTCTGCCGCGGTCGCGCGTTCGGCAATACCGTGCTTGAAAGCATCGCTGCAAAGCACGGAAAAACGCAAGCGCAAGTGCTCGTGAGATGGTGCCTTGACAAAGGCGTGCTTCCCCTTCCGAAATCCGTGACTCCTTCGCGTATCCGCGAAAACATCGACGTGTTCGACTTCGCACTTTCCGCAGACGAAATTGCCGCAATCGAAACAATCGAGGGCGTCGGAAGAATAGGCAGCAACCCCGACGACGCAAAGTATTGACCCACTGGAAAACGTTAAATCATCATTCTGCAATAAATCTAAAAAACGCCGCGCAATGCGGCGTTTTGTTTTTTGCTGTTATCGTATTTATAAAGTTAAACCGTTTTCTATTGCAACGATTTTTTCGACGGAATGCCTTATTCGATGTGAATGCCGAGCAGGTCGGACAGCAGGACTTTGTCGTCGAGGAATTTCGCACCGCCGATTGCCACGCAGTTTTCCCTGTCGTAAAGCGGCGTGAGCGGCAATTCGAAAGCCTGTTCCATATATTCAATAAGTCCGGG
Organism: uncultured Eubacteriales bacterium; assembly: GCA_900545885.1. GTDB lineage: Bacteria > Bacillota > Clostridia > Christensenellales > CAG-917 > Limadaptatus. The sequence goes on along the minus strand of URAF01000005.1, from coordinate 45,838 downwards.
AATATGACTCGAACCGCCCGACACGAAAATGCCTTTGCGCAGGATTTCCGCCGCAAGTTCGGGGGGCGTCTGATTGAGCACGTTCATTATGACTTCGATGATATTGTCGACAAGCGGAAGCACTGCGTCGCGCATATCGCCCGCAGTGATAACCACGCTTCTGGGCGAACCGTCTTTTCCGCCGCCGCTTACGGGATAACTTCCCTCGTCGTTGAGATAGAACGAAAGCGCACTTTGCTTGATTTTCTCCACGGTATATTCGCCGAGCTTGACGCCGTAGTTCATATACACGCTGTCGATGATAGCCGCATTGAAAGCGTCACCCGCGATGTTTACGGCGACGCCGCAGGCAATGCCCCTGTTGGTGACTGCGGCAATTTCAGTTTTGCCGCCGCCGATGTCCACAAACAGTCCGCCGATGCTGCCCGTGTACGCAAGCAACGACAAAGGCGATTCCACAAGCAGTACGTCTTTGATGCCCGCCTTGACCATACACTTTTCGACGGCTTTTCTGTCGCTGTTGGTCATTGCGCAGCTTATGCTGACTATTGCCTTGATTTTGGGAGGGAAAAGAGACGCGGGAACTATACGTTGCAGGAAATGTTTGAGCAACAGCGTGCACATTTCGTCGTCGACGATAAGCCCTTCGCGAATGGGCGCAACCATCTTTGCGCCACCGAGAGAGGTCGACATTATGCTTTCGGCACGATAACCCGCCTCGCGTATTTCGTAACGGTCGCGAACCTTTCTCGCAATGGCGATTGCAGGCTCGCGCAACACGAGTCCTATTCCTTTCTGATAAATGGTAATAAACTTACTTCCAAGGTCGATGGACAATTCTATATTAGCCACATTACACCTCTTCGTTTCTTAGTACTTTGATGAGTTTCTCCATTGGCAACCCGATGATGTTTGTCAGACTGCCGCGATACGACTTTACGACCACGCCTTCCTGAACGGCGTATGCGCCCGCTTTGTCGTAGGGGCGGTATTCGTCAACGTATCTTTCTATTTCTTCCTGCGACAGCGATTTGAAACGCACCGACGAACGCACGGCAAACGTGCGGACTATGCCTTTCGAAATCACCGTAACCCCCGTAAAAACGTAATGCCTTTTGCCGTTGAGTTCGTTGAGTATTCTGATGGCATCTGCACGGTCGTGAGGTTTACCGTACAATTTATTACGATAAACCACCGTATCCGCGCCTATCACGACTTTTTCAAAGTTTCCGTCCTGCGGCAGAACCGCAAGCGCTTTTCTTTTGGAAAGTTCCTTGACAAGCGCGCGCGGTGAGGTTGCCTTCACGTCGCTTTCGTCGATGTCCGAGGGCGAAACCGTAAGGTCGCTTACGACTTCGGAAAGCAGTTCGAGCCGTCGTGGCGACGCCGATGCGAGAACTACGGGCTCAGAGAATTTCCAGGTTTTTGCCATACGCCGCCTTGAATTCCTGTGCGACGGAAAGTGCGTCTTTGACTTCCAGCGAGCAGTCCCCTTCCGTTTCCGTCTTGACGATGACGCTGTCACCGAGGACGTCGCAGGTTATGCCCGTGATTACGCCGCTCTGACTGCGGTCGAAGCTCTCCGCAATTCGGAGAATGACGCTGAGCTTGCGCATTGCGTCGACGTCTTCGGGCGTGAGCATATCCTTGTATTTGAGAATATCCTCTTTGACGATTTCGTTTTTGCGGTGTCCTGCCGCGACGAAGGCCGCAAGCACGAGGTCTTTGTGCGGCACGCCGTAGAGGTTGCTGTTGAGAATGATGTAGCAGGAATGCTGTTCGTGATGATAGTATTTGATGCGCATCCCCGTGTCGTGCATAAGCGCCGCGATTTTGAGCACGCGCACGTACATTCTGGGCATCTTGTGCAGGACTTTGAGCTGTTTGAACAACTGAATGCAAAGGTTGTAGACGTGTTCGGCGTGGTTTACGTTGACGTCGTAGTACTTCATCTGCGTGTGCAGAGAATGTCCGAGAACGTCGGTAAGCGGTCTTTCGTTTACGCCTGGCACGGCATAACGGAACATCGCGCCTTCACGCAGTCCGCAACCGCTGATTGTGATTTTGGGGAAATTGAAACGCGACAACACGGCTTTGATGACTGCAAGCGAGCTCGGGAATATGTCTGCTCTGCCGCTTGACAGTCCCTTTATCTTCATCGTGGAGTCGAGGTCGAGTTTCTTTATGGTCGAATATATACCCTCAAACTCGTTCATCGGAATTTCGTATCCATGAGTCATGTTGAAGGGATATTTCTTTATCATTCTGCTTATTCTGCCGAGATTGCGGAAAGCGCCGCCGACGCCCACAAAACTGGTGTCGGGTTCGATGCTGTCGAGCCAGCTTATCTTTTCGAGCTGTTCGCCGATGAACTCCTCAATTTTCGCGGCGCGGAGTTCGGGCTCGGAACTGTAATTCTTGAACAGGTCGGTGAGCGTAACCGTTCCGAAAGGCAGGGTTTCGTAGTGAATGAGATTTCTGCGGTTGTAGTAAATAAGGTTGGTCGAGCCGCCGCCCATTTCCATAATCAATCCTTTGGGAATGTCCATGGAGTTGATTACGCCCTGATAGACGAGAAGCGCCTGTTCTTCAACCGTGAGAACCTTGATTTTTATGCCGCAAGTCATTGCGACTTCGTCGAGAAAACTCTTCTGATTTTTTGCACGTCTGACCGCTGCGGTGGCGTAGGCGAAAATCTTGTCGACGTGGTTTGCGTCGCAAAGACGCCTGAACATCGTGAGAGTCTTGATTGTCTGTGCTATGCGCTGGGGTTTGATGATTCTGTCCCAGTCCATATCCTGACCGAGCCTGACAGTTTCTTTCAGCTCGTCGAACACGACAAAATATCCTCCTTCCAGAATGTTGACCAGAACCAGTCTTGCAGAATTCGAGCCGAGGTCGATAACAGCGATTTTTTCCATATGATTGCTCCTTATAAGAGGAATTTGTTTATATCCGAAGGCGGTATTCCGTCTTTCGAGTGCGGCACAGAGTCAGTTGCGCCGCCGGTGCGATAATCAATTGCAGGATTTTATACATTTTGCGGGACACTTGGAGGCGCAAAGTCCGCAGCCCGTGCACTTGGAATAGTCGATTACGGGCAGATTGTTGACCATTGTGATTGCCTGTTCAGGACAGTTCTTTGCGCAAAGTCCGCAGCCCAGGCAACCGTTGGTGCACATGGCTTTGACGTCCTTCCCTCCGCGCAGGCAGTTGGAACATGCGACGTACACTTTTGCGGACGCGGGGATGCGTTTGACGAGTTTCTTGGGACACGCCGTAATGCATTTGCCGCAGGTTATACACTTCTCGCGGTCGACGACGGCGTAACCTCCGTCGCGCACGTCGATTGCGTGTTCAGGGCACGCGTCCGTGCACGACCCCATACCGAGGCAGCCCCACGGACAAACTTTACGACCGCCGCCGAGCAGTTCCATACTGCGGCAGTTGCCGTAACCCATATATTCGTATTTGTCCTTGGCGGCGTTTCCGCCGTTGCACGCCACTACTATTTTGGTCTCTTCCGCGTCTACCGAAACCCCCAATATCTCGCCGATTATTTTTTTCTCGGCGGGAGCGGTTGCGGAACAGTTGTTAATGTCAGCTTTGCCCTCGGCAACGGCTTTTGCGAAAGCGTCGCAGCCTGCATATCCGCAGGCGCCGCAGTTTGCACCCGACAGATGCTTGCGGACTTCTGCGACTTTTTCGTCTTCTTTTACTGCGAGTTTCTTGCCGAGAACGGCAAGCAGAACGCCGAAAACAAGCGCAAGTCCGAGAAGAGCGAGAGCCGAATAAAGTATCGTCATCGGATTGACAGCCGAAACAACGTTAATCATAATCCGCCCTCCTTAAATCATACCCGAGAACGCCGTGAACGCAAGACTCATGATGGACGCGCTGATGAGCGTAATCGGGAAACCTCTGAACGGTTTCGGAATGGCGTCGATGTCCATTCTTTCGCGGATACCCGCAAGCAGGAGTATTGCGAGAGTGAAACCGACGCCGCTGAACACGCCGTTGAGGAAGGAAAGCAACAGGCTTTCCGCACCTACCACGCCGTAGGACTGAATGTTGAGGATTGCAACGCCCAGAACGGCGCAGTTGGTCGTGATGAGCGGCAGATACACGCCGAGCGCGCTGTAAAGCGACGGCATGAACTTTTTGAGTACCATTTCAACCAACTGAACGAGCGCGGCTATGACGAGAATAAACGCTATCGTCTGCAAATATTCTATACCCGCCGCGACAAGCAGTTTCTGAACCAGCCACGTGAATATGGACGCAATGCCCATGACGAATATAACGGCAAGTCCCATACCGAGAGCGGTATCGGTCTTTTTCGAAACGCCGAGGAAGGGACAGCAACCGAGGAACTGGCAAAGAACGAAGTTGTTGACGAACACCGCGCCTATAATCAGAAGAAAGTACGTCATTTGCTCACCTCCCCGTCAGCCGCCGATACGGTATCGGCTTTTTCGTTTTCCGTTGCACCTTCGGCGCGACGTTTTTCGTCTTCTTCGAGCAGAGCCTGAATGTGTTCGTCTATGACTTTGCCTTCCGCCGCGTGTCTGAGTTCGCGTTTTTCAGCCGACTTTTCGGAAATATAGTTGATTGCCGCCATAAGCAGACCGAGCGTCAGGAAACCGCCCGCGGGCAGAACGAACACGCTCATTGCGTAATCGGGAAGATTGCCGAGTTCGACGCCGAATTCTACTTCGCCGAGCGAACCCACGAAGAAAGTACCCGAACCCAGGAACTCTCTGATAAAGCCGATGAGCATAAGCGAAAGCGTAAATCCGAGACCCATTCCGAGACCGTCGAGAATGGAGTCGCCGACTTTATTGGTGCTTGCGAAGGCTTCCGCGCGCGCCAGAATAATACAGTTGACGACGATGAGCGGCAGATATATGCCGAGCGCGTCGTAAAGCGCGGGAACGAATTTGCGCAGCAGCATTTCGACGATGGTGACGAACGTTGCGATGATGAGCACGAACGCGGGAATACGCACCTTGTCGGGAATGACTTTGCGCAACAACGAAACCAGCATATTGGAACACACCAGAACTATTGTCGCGGCAAGTCCCATACCCAGTCCGTTGAAAGCGCTGGTTGACACGGCAAGCGTGGGACACATACCGAGAACCAGTCTGAAAACGGGATTGGACGCGAGAATGCCGTTGGCAACTATTTTGCCCTTTGCGCGGGCGTCGAATTTCAGTTCACGATTCATTGTGCCACCCCCGTCGTATAGTGATTGAACGCGTACACCGCGGCGTTGACTGCGTTGTTGACCGCATTGGACGTCTTGGTAGCGTTGCTGACCGCGTCGATACCGTTATCGCCGCTGCCTTTGAGTTCGAAGCTTTCGATTGTGGTTATGTCAAACCCTACGTACTTTGATTTGTTGGCTTCCATAACCTTCTTGAAATATCCCGCCGTTTCGGACTGCGAATATTCTTCGAGTTCGGTGATAATGCCGTTTGCGTCGATATAAACGAGAAGTTCGACCGTACCGCCCTTGCCGCCGCTGCCCGCCGTGTGATAAACGTACGCAACGTCGTTGCCGTCGGCATCTTTCACGACGTAGCAACCGAGCACTTCGTCTTTACCGCCCGCATTGATTACTCTGTCTTCCGCTTTCGACACGAGCGAAGAGTCCACGCCGTAGTACCCTGCGAGCTGAGAAAGAATTGCGGCGTCGGGGTCAACGTACGTCACCCAGTTCATAACTCCGAGCAATACGCCCGCGACAAGCGCTATCGCAACAAGTACGACGACGCACATTATTACGTCTTTGGTGACGAACTTCGGCTTTTTGGTTTCCGCCTGCGGTGCGCCTGCGGTCTGGACGGTTTCGGGTTGCAGATTGAATTCTTTGTCACTCATTTCCCTCACCTCCTGCAAGCGCGGCGGCTTTTTCGGCTTTCTTACGTTCGCGAGCCGCCTTCTTTTCTTCGATAATGTCTTTCACCGATTTAACGGGAGTACCGAAGGGTTTGATTCTGATTTTTTCGAGCATGGGCGTTGCAATGTTCATAAGAAGAATTGCAAACGACACGCCTTCGTTGTAGCTGCCGTACTTGCGGATTACAACCGTGATAAAACCGAGCGCAAGTCCGTAAATTACGACTGCGGGCAGGGTTTTGGGCGAAGTGGCATAGTCCGTCGCCATGAAGAACGCGCCGAACATAAGACCGCCGCCGAGAAGGTACGTCCAGATGTATTCTCCGACATAACCGCTGTCGGCGAAGAATATGGACGTGAACAGCACGGTGGACACGATGTACAGAACGGGAATTCTGACGTCAATGACCTTGCGGATTGCGAGGTACGCGCCGCCGATGAGAATTGCAAGTGTGCTGACTTCGCCCGCGCTTCCGCCGATTGTACCGAGGAACATACCGAGCGCGTCGAGTCCCGCCGCGGGATTGGTGCCGTTTGCGATTGCGTTCTTGACTGCGCCGAGCGGAGTTGCCGTGGTTATGGCGGCGGGCAGATTGATATCTACGCCGTGCACGAAATAGGCAAACAGATTGGAACCGTCCGACAGGTCAATGGGTTTGACGAACGTAGTCATGACGCCCGTCCACGCAAGCATAAGGAAAATACGCGCCGTGATAGCGGGGTTGGCAAAGTTCTTGCCGATACCGCCGAACAGCATTTTGACGATTATGATTGCAAACGCCGCGCCCACCATGGGAACGTAGAAAGGAACGACGGGCGGCAGATTGAGCGCAAGAATTATACCCGTGACTACCGCGGAAAGGTCACCCACCGTCTGCTGTTTTTTGGTTATTACGTTGAAAATCCACTCGCAGAACACCGCCGAACCCACGCACAATACCGTGACGAAAAGCGGATAGAATCCGTAAATCAGCACGGACGCCAGAAGCGCGGGACAAAGCGCGATGATGACGTCCAGCATTATTTTTCTGGTCGTGGACGGCGAAGAAATGTGGGGAGACGACGAAACTATGTACTTGCCCATCACTTAATCCCCCTTTCTCTTATAGTTTTCTTTGCAAGTCTGAACGCCTGAACGAGAGGACGTTTGGCGGGACAGACGTACGAGCATACGCCACATTCCATGCAGTTTGCGACGCCGAGGCTCTTGACCTTTTTGTACTCGCCTTTTATGACCGCGTGCTCCATATCGCGGGGCATGAGGTTCATGGGACAGCTCCGTATGCACCTGCCGCAGTTGATACACTGCGTGGGTTCGTGCATATTGAACTGCTTTTCGTCGAGGAAAAGCAAGGACGACGACCCTTTGGTGCAGCAAGCGCGCAAATCCGCCTGCGCAAACCCCATCATGGGACCGCCGCTTATCACTTTCTTGGTGACGTCTTCGTCGACGTTGCCGCGCGTGGTTTCGTAAACGAAGGAATAAGGCGTTCCGCCTCTGACCCAGTAATTGCCGCGCAACTCGACGCCGTTTCCGCTGACCGTCATTGCACGCATATAGAGCGTCTCGCCTGCATCGACTGCACGCGCAACGGAAAATGCCGTATGCACGTTGTCAACGACGCAACCGACGTCCATAGGCAGTCCGCCCGCGGGAACTTTGCGTTTGGTGACGGCATATATGAGTTGTTTCTCCGCGCCCTGCGGATATTTGGTGCGCAACTTGACAGTAACGATGTTTTCGGGGCAAACCGCAACCAGTTTTTTGATTGCCTCGGGTTTGTTTGCCTCGATACCGATGTACGCCTTGTCCACGCCGAGCGCCGTCATGAGATGCTTGATGCCCGAAATGACTTCGTCCGTTCTTTCCAGCAACAGACGGTAGTCGCAAGTAATGTAAGGCTCGCACTCCGCGGCGTTGATGATGAGCGTATCGACGGGTTTTGACGGCGAAAGTTTGACGTGCGTCGGGAAAGTGGCGCCGCCCATGCCGACAATGCCCGCTTCCTTTACGCGGGCAACTACTGCGTCTTTGTCGGGATTGACGAGTGGCGGCAACGTGACTTTGTCATAACGGAAATCGTTTTCGATTTCGATATGGTCGCATTTGCCGCCCGTTGCGGTAGGCAGCGAAACAATGCCCTTTACCGTTCCCGAAACGGATGAATAAACGTTTGCGGAAACGAAACCTGCCGCTTCTGCGATAAGTTGTCCTTCCTTGACCGTGTCACCGACTGCAACAACGGGTTTCGCGGGCGCGCCGATATGCTGCGACAACGCGAAAAACAGAGTTTGCGGCACTGCCATTTCGGCAAGCTGCGCAGACTCCGTCACTTTGTTGGCAGGCGGATGGGTTCCGTGACGAAATGTTTTCAAAACAAACCTCTAACCGTATTCCTCAGATAAAAAAGACTGCGGAAAAGCGCTACACGCGCATTCTATATTGTATTTTTTGTTAATTATAGTACAAAACGCTATTAAAGTAAATACCGAATATTTCCGAAGGACTGTGTTTTTTTGCGCAAACCGCAAGACAAAAGACAAGCAAACGGCAAACAATCGCCCGCGCAAAGACCAAACAGCCGATTGAAAACAACATTAAACGCAACACGCATTCGGTTTTTAATACTGTTGTATTAATTTCGCGAAACGTTCAGCTTTTCGCCGTTTTTACTACCGCGGCTACAAGACTTGCAACGGCGACCGCAACCAAAAATCCACCGAAGAGTTTGCCGAGAATGTCGGACGCGTCGTGAGCAAATGCGGCGGTAACTGCGGTCGCCGCAACCGCGGGTATGATAAATGCTGCAAGACCTTTTATGTCGACAAGTCCGTTCTTGACGTGAACGACAAGCGACGCCGCACCCGTCGGAAGGAAGGCGGCAAGGTTGGCAAACTGCGCGGTCAACTGGTCTACTCCCAATGCAAGAACAAGCAAAGGAATGGTCAGCGTACCGCCGCCCATACCCATTCCGGCAAGCACTCCGCCGAGCAATCCCGCAAGCAAAAACCACAGCCATTTCATAATTTCTCCTCCGCGCCGCAAACAATACCGTTCGGCGCTTAAATCACATTAAAAGACGTTTATATGCACAATTCGAGCTATAAAACTGCGATTGCGACGTTTTCATAACATCATTTTCAGTCCCGCAAACAGCATAAGACCGTAGAAAAGAACGTTGAGAAAAGTCCCCGACGCTTTTTTCAGGAACACCGCTCCGAGCACTCCGCCCGCAACCACGCCTGCGACAGTAGGCGGAAAAATCGAATAGTCGAAGCCGCCTTGCAGGGCGTACACGATAGTGCTTATTATGCAAAGCGGAAGTATAACGGCTATCGCCGTGGCGTGGGATTTTCTTTCGTCCAACCCCGCAACGTAAGTCAGCACGGGTACGGCAAGCATACCGCCGCCCGCACCGAAAAGTCCGTTGACCGCGCCCGTCAGCAATCCGCACATAACAAGCAACGCCGCCTTGGTTCTGCGCTTTTTTCCGCTCTCCGTCTGATAGGTAAAAAGCGATTTTTTGCCCGCTAACAACACCGAATTTTTCAATTTTGCTCTCCTTCGGGGGTTAGTTTCTTTAATTTGCGTGAAATTATCAAATACGTTTGCAAAAATAATGTTTATGTTATAGAATACTCTAGCCTGTATATAATTACGACGCGTACACGTGAGTGTGCGCCCGAAATAAAATTGAGCAAAGGAAACTATGAACAAGAAAAGACTTTCGATTTTAGCTCTGATTCTGTGTCTTGTCGTCGCATTCACCGCGACTATGCTCGTTGCTTGCAATCCCGACGGTTCGGGTGACGGCGATTCTTCCGCCATCGAAGCCACCGAAGGTTTGCTGATAAGCAACTCCGACTTCAAGGTCATTTCCACGAGCGGCGACTGGCCCCGTTCCATAACCGGTTGGACGGGCGGCAAACATTATTCCTCTTCCACCATTCCCGGTGACATCATCGGCGGCGCAGTCAGCCTCGAACAGGCAATCTACGAAGCCAACCGCAAATTCTGGAACGACGACGGCTCCGCAAACGCGGACGGTCTTGTCCTTTACGACCAGCTCAAATCGCACTTCTCCTCCGAAGAAGGCGCGGTCAACAACGTGCTGATGGCTTATATGCCCACCAAGGACAAAATCACCGACGACGAGGATTACGGCCCCACCGCTTACGGCTACACTTCCCAGAACTTCACCCTCGAAAAAGGCTGCTACTACAAACTCACCGTTGACGTGCTCACCTACAATATCGCGGGCACCGACGAAGACGGAAACGTCCCCGGCGCAAGCATTTACGTCGGTTCGGAAGGCTATGCCGAATTCACAGGCATCGACACCAAGGGCGTGTGGCAAACTTACGAAATCTATTTCGAAAGCGCACCCACCAAGGACTCCTCTCTTTCTCTCCGTCTTTCCCTCGGTAAGTACAGCTCTTACTACTCCGACGGTCTGACCACGGGCTACGCGTTCTTCGACAACGTCAACCTCGAAAAACTCGAAGACGTCGAAGGCGGCGACACCGCAAGACAGCAATACGAAAAGAAAGCCGACGAGGAACTCGCGGGCACCAACCCCTATCTCCAGACCGTTACGCTCAAAGTCCCCAACGGACGTTTTGACTTCGGTTCCACTTCCATCGGCACCAGCGCACCTTCCAACTGGTCGGTAGTCACGGGCACCAACGCTCCCACTTCCTACCGCTTTGACGGTATCATCGACGCTGCAAAATTTGCCGAGAACTACACCAAGTACGCAGGCACCTACTACCTCGGAGACGGTCAGACGCACACCCCCGCGTCCATGCTCGAAGCGTATGCCGACAAAATCGGTCAGAACCTCATTCTCGGTTCCAACGTCTATATGCTCTCTCAGCAGATGATGACGGCACAGGGTGTCAAGACCTCCAAGCAGATCACCATCGAAAAGAATAAATTCTACGCCATTTCCGTCAACGTCTTCACGGCGGGTATCTACGGCGAAGGCGTCACCCTCACCCTTTCGGGCGACGGCAAGGACATTTCCATCAAAGGCATTTCACAGAACAAAGTCGACGGTACGGTTCTGTTCAGCGAAAACAGCGAACGCGAACCCGCATCCACAGGCAGTTGGAAGACCTACACCTTCTACATTCAGGGCAACCAGTACAGAGATATGTCCTACAACATGACTTTCTGGCTCGGCACGGGTTCCGCCGCCGACAATACGGAAGTCACTTACGACCACTACAGCTCCACCAGCGCGTCCGCAGTCAAACGTACCACCTACAAAGCAAACGGCACGTTCTCCACGGGCTGGGCATTCTTCGACAACCTCATGCTCACCGAATACGCCGACCAGGGTGAATTCGACCAAGCGTCCAAAGACGCACAGAGCGGATACGAAATCATCGCCAAAGATGATGATACGTCAATCAAAGTCGACCTCACCACCGAAAACCTCTTTAAGGTCGCGGGCGACAGCGGAATCAGCGGCGACTTCTCTTCTTACACTCAACTCAACGGCTTTGACAAAGGCACCCTCGGCACCCCCAAGGGATTTACTCAGGCTCTCGGTGAAAATCCCCCCGCAGTCGGTGAAGACTACATGACCGCAGGTGTTGTTCCTCTCACCGACGAAGAATTCTTCAAAGCTTTCGGCATTGACGCTCCTCTCACTCCTTACGAACTCGGAGCAGACCCCAAAGGTCTTATGATGAGAGCGACCCAAAACACCTACTACGCCTTCGAAACCGAAAAATTCAACATCAAGGCAAACCACTTCTACCGCATTTCGATGTGGGTTAAGACCGACGCGGTCAAATCCACTTCCGGCGTGTACGTTTACCTGATGCAACCCGCGGAAGAAGAAGGCAAAGACCCCACCGTTCTTTCTTCCTTCACGGCAATCAACACCGAAGATTACGACGACTACACCAACGACTGGGTTGAACTTTCCTTCGTAATCCGCGGCTCTGCCGAAGAAGCAAAAGACCTCTACCTCAAAGTCGCGTTCGGTGACAGCAACGCCTACAATTCCGACACTCTCGCAAGAGGCACGGCGTACGTCTGCAACATGAGCATGACTGCCATCACCTACTCCGACTTCACGGGCACCAGCTCCGGCACCTACGTCAAGACGGTCAACCTTGCAACGTCCAAGAGCGGTTCCTTCACCAATGGTGCGTTCAACGACGTCGACTACTCCGAAATGGGCGACGAAGCGTGGACGGCAGGCGACGGAACGTTGCAGGACAGCACCAAACCCGGCATTCCTTCCAACTGGTCTATAAGCGACACCACCCTTGCCGATAACGACAACTTCGTGGGCGGCATCGTCAAACTCGACACCAAGGAAGAAGGCGGCTGGCAGGCAAGCAACCAGATCAACACCCTCTTCCCCGATGACGCGAACTTCTTTGTCGACGGAGCGGTGGGCGCACCCAATATGCTTGTTCTCGCAGGCAAAGGCGAAGCATTCTCGGCAGGCTATCTGTCCGACAACTTCAAACTCTCCGCAAGCACCAACTATGCAATCAGCCTTTGGGCAAAAGCCAAAGCAGACACCGAAGCAGGCACCAAAGCGATGATTTATCTGCAAGGCGAAGCCTCCGGCAGCGAACTCGGCGGACAAACCCGTTACTTCAACGTAATAGCCGACGACCAGTGGCATCAGTACACCTTCAACATTCAGGTCGGTCTGACGGGCGTATCCCTCAAACTCGGTCTGTGGCTCGGTGAAAACGCGGATATTACGGGCGGCATGAACGCAGACGGAACGGCAAAAGCCGAAGCCGACCTCAAATCTTCGGGCATTGTTGTGTTCGACAGCGTCACCCAGCACACTCTCACCGATAAGGAATTCAACGATTCCGTAAGCGACGAAAACTACAACAGAAAGATAACCTTCTTCACCGACAGCTTTGATTCCATGGACGGCGCAACCTCCGACGAGAACCTGACCACCCCCGACGGTTGGACGGGAACGGTCGGAACCGACCAGGATAAAGACAACACCAACTCCGGCGTTCTCAACATCGACAACGTACAGGACGACGAAGGTTACATCACCGGTCTCGGTCCCGAACTCACCGTCGACGACTTCACCATAACCGACGCCGAGTTGCAGGAAGCCAAGGAAAGCGGCGAATATGATGGCAAGACCGACGAGGAAATCATCGCCGCACTCAAAGAAAAGAAACTCGAACAGGCAAAAGCCGACAGACTGCTCACAATCGACCAGATAAAGACCGACGGCATCGACGGCAGCAACCTGCTGGTCATCAACAACACGGTTGACAGCGCGTACTACTACGCCTCGACGGGCTATACTCTCACCGCAGAGAACGCATACAAAATCACCGTCCGCGTGTTCACTCACAACATCGGACACGTCGACAAGAACGGCAACTTCACCAAATCCGCCGACACGGGCGCATACGTCGAACTGTACCTCGGTTCTTCCAACGACTCCGACGCACCTCTCCGCTTCGAGAAAGTGCAATCCGAAAGCGGCTGGACAACCTACACCTTCTACGTTCTCGCACCCGACAACGACGTGACTTCCGTTGCAGTACGTCTGGGACTCGGACTTTATGACGCCGACGACGAAAGCACACTCGCAAGCGGCTACGCATTCTTCGACGCAGTGACCATCGAAAAAATCGGCGACATCGACGCTTATGACAAACTTTATACCGAAATAGGTGGCGACAACGCCATTATCAAATTCAGAGAAATTCCCGAAGAGGGCTCCGAAGGCGAAACGGGCGACGGCGAAGACGGAACGGTCGAAACTCCCGACACTTCCTTCGACCTCAACAACCTGTGGTGGATGATACCGACCATACTGCTCGCACTCGCGACGATAGCGGTTGTGGTTGTGTTCTTCGTCAGAAAGTACAAGAAGAAACTCACCAAGGGCGCAGGCAAAGACGTACTCACCGACAACACTTCGATGAACAACGTCTACAAGAAGAAAGACGATTACGACTCCTACAACGAATAATCGTCAAAATGAAAACCAAAAGCCGCCGAGCAATCGGCGGCTTTCTTTTTGCCCTAGCCTACACTAAACATCATTACACTCATCAAGTTTTCATATCATATTTCCTTTTTATTTGCCCTTCTCACTTTTCCCATTTGTTCTTCTCGCTCTCCCCCTCACCGCGCTTTCGCTTGCACTATGTGCGTTTTGATTTCAGCAAATCCCGATTATTCCGTCGTTAGGTTATCAAAGCGCGCCCTTTGTCATATATTTTCCTTCGAGGCGACAAATTGAACGGTACGGTTAAATCATTCTCCATAGTCACGGGCTTTTCCGTCATCACAAGACTTCTTTCCTTCCTTTTCAAGATATGGATGTCTAGAAGTCTGGGGGCGGAAACGGTCGGCATATACCAGATTGCGCTCAGCGTACTGCTGCTGCTGTTTTCGCTAACGGCGGGTGCGCCTACGGTGCTGTCGCGCAAAGTCGCGGAATGCGCCGCAAAAGGCGACGTCCGCAGGCAGAACGCGCTGACCACTGCTTCGGTAGTTTTGGGGCTCGGCGTGTCAGCTGCAATCTGCATAATCTTTTATTCATTCTCGCGCTATCTCGGCGGCATATTCACGGACGAACGTTGTATGCCCATATTCCTCATTATGCTGCCCGCGCTTGTCACATCCTCGCTTTACGCACCACTCAGAAGTTGGTTCTGGGGGCGCAAAAACTTCCTTGCGTTTTCGGCTGCCGAACTTGCGGACGAAATCCTCAAAATCGGATTTTCCATGCTCTTTGCCAGCGGATTTTTTGCCGTTCTTACGGGTGCAACGGGTGTTGCCGTGGCGTTTGTGCTGTCCGACGTCGTCTGCGTCGTAATTCTCGCAATTTTGTTTTTCAAGGCGGGCGGACGATTTAGCAAACCGCAAGGGACAAAGGAGCTTATCACCGCCACGCTCCCGCTGTCCGCAATCCGCATACTGACTTCGCTTTCCGCTTCACTCACCGCGTTGATTATCCCTCAACGCCTTGTAGCGGGCGGAATGACCGTCGCAATGGCAACGGCGCAATACGGAAGGGTCGCGGGTATGGCGCTTCCGCTCATCATGGCGCCCGTAACCGTCGTGTCCGCACTGTCCGTGGTTCTCATTCCCGATATAGCCGCACTCGCAGCAAAAGGCGACTACGAACAAATCCGTTCCAAGTACCGCACCTCGCTCTTGTTTGCCGCCCTAGTTGCGTCCCTTTTCTTCGCCGTATATTTCCCTCTCGGCAAAGAACTCGGACTTTTCTTCTTCGGCGACGCCGAGGCGGGCAGGTTCGTATCCTATGCGTCCGCACTGATTTTCCCGCTTTCGCTGAGTTCGGTCACCACGCCCATTCTTAATTCGCTGGGTATGGAAAAGTATTCTTTCCTGAGCTACGTAAGCGGACTTGCGCTGATGTTGCCCTGCATATTCTTCCTGCCGCAGGTAATCGGAATTTACGCCTGTGCCGTGGCAAGCGGAACGGCGTTCCTCGTGACTTCGGCAATAAACGCCATTATACTTTCTCGCAAACTCGGACGAACGGAAGGCATGGGACGCGCATTCTTCGTGTGTCTGTTTTCCGTTCCGCTAGCCGTGCTCGGAATGTTCACGGAAAGACTTGTAGCGCCCTTTATGGGCAACACCGCAACTACCCTCGTAATTGCCGTATACGTGCTGTTTTTCTTCTTTATATTCGTTACGGCGTTCGGCATTGTGGACATAAAAGCATTTCTCACGGCAACCGTTTTCCAGCCGTCGGAAACCCGCGCCGTCGCAAACGGCAGAAAATCGCGTTTTGCACGTGCGCACCGAAAACAACGCGCACCCCGCAATCGTCCCGCCCGCCGCACCGAGTAAAACCGCAAGCAAATCGCACGTTTACAGGCAAGCGTTTAATTATGCTTCTGCCCGCCAAACTATATTCTTCATCAATCCTTGATAATCAAGCCGCCCGCAAGACAATAAATCAAACGGACGGCTTTTACGCATAAAAACAGAACCTGCAATCAAAATAACCGTATGTTAAGTTTGTTTGTAAGGTGCATAGTCATATATTTCTTTCTTCTGGTCGCAATGCGGCTTATGGGAAAAAGGCAGCTCGGCGAATTGCAGCCGTTCGAATTCGCAATCACGCTCGTGGCAAGCGAACTCGCCTGCATTCCAATGAACGACCCGACCATACCCATAATATACGGAATTATACCCGTATTCACTCTTTTCCTCGTTCACATCATAATGACAAAACTTGCGGTCAAAAGCGTTCGTTTCCGCAAAATCCTCAACGGCAAACCCGTTGTCGTCATCGAAAAAGGCAACCTTTTACCCAAAGTTCTCAACGAACTGAACATGAACATCGACGACCTGCTCGAAGCCCTGCGCGGAAACGGCTATTTCAACCCGGGCGAAGTTGAATACGCCATGGTCGAAACCAACGGCACCATGACCGTGCTTCCGAAATCGGGCAACAAACCGCTAACGCCTGCGGATATGGACATCAAACTCGCGCCCGCCGCCATGCCCATAACGGTAATCATGGAAGGCAATTTCATCGGTGCCAATATGGTTGGACTCGACTGGCTGTCCAAAGAAAGAGTCATGAAACTGCTTCACAGCATCGGGTTGGAACAGGAAGAAGTTCTGCTCATGCTGGTCACGGGCGACGAAGTCTTCGTTCAGCCTTACGAACGCGACAGCATGACGGTGTTTTTCAGTTCGGAAGAAGACAACGACCGCACTCACGCCGCGGCAGAGGGTAAAGTATGAAAAGACTGATACTTGCTCTTGTGATACTTGCCGTAATACTTGCGGCGGGCATTGCCGAGTCGCTTTACGTAGACAAGGTTTTCGGCGAACTCGGTGACCGACTGACCGCATTGGAAACGGCAATCAAATCGCCCGACGACGATGCGTTGGACGAAGTGAAAGAACTGACCGAATGGTGGGAAGACAAAAGAATGGGACTCGAAATGTTCACTTACTCGCCCGATATGCGCGCCTTTTCGGTGGCACTTGCCGAAACCGAAGGGTCGCTCGAATGCGGCGACGATATGAACGCTTTGAGCAAATGTCAGTCGCTCATGACAATGGCACACAACATTCACTGCGTACTGGACTTCAACCTGGCAGACATCATCTGACAAGCGGGAGAATATCTTTAAGACGGTATATATCACCCGCACCCAACATAAGCACCGCGTCATAACCTGCCGCGGTGTTTTTGATATATTCCGCAGTATCATCGTGCGAAAACGACAGATAAAGTTTGCATTCAGGAAATTTGCGTTTTATCTCCCGTACCAAATCGACGCTGTCAGCCCCTTGTGCACCCTTTTCTCTCGCGGCGTAAGTCGGCATAATCACAAGGTGCTCCGCGCGTCCAAGTACGTTCACAAAATCGTCCATATACCGCGCGGTACGAGAATAGGTGTGCGGCTGAAACACGGTCAGAAACTTTCCTTCCGTCGCCGCAACTGAAAGCGTGCACGCTATCTCCGTGGGGTGATGAGCATAATCGAAAATGACTTCCGCGCCCGATAGCTTGCCCGCCCTTTCATAACGGCGTTTGACGCCCCCGAACGTGGCAAGCGCGGCACAGGCGCACTCCTGCGAAACGCCTAGAACACACGACGCCGCAAGCGCAAGCATTGCGTCGTCGCGCATATGTTTTCCTTTCAGCGGCAGAAAGAAAGAGTACGTGCCCGTACCGTGCGAATAAGTTATCGTTTGTCCGCCCTTGCATTCGAGAGTTCTCAAAACAACGTATGAACATATGTCCTTGCATGGATACGTGATTTCTTCTGCAACGTTCCGCTCCGCTTTCTGTTCGTTCGGCTTATTCTTCGAAACCTCCGTCAAGCAGCCATTCGCGCCACCATAGGAACCGCTTGCCGCGACTTTGTCCGCGTTGTTTTCGGTTTGTGCCGAGCTTTTGCGGTTTGCGCCGATTGAGGTTGTTTCCTTTTCGGTGTATTTATGTATTCTTTCTGTGCCCATTCGCTCGCTTTCTTCGGTTTCCGCACACACTCCGTAGTCCTCTCGAATGCATATATGCGCATTCGGGCATATGAATTTATCCTGACATCGGACGACGGCAACGGGGCACTTCTCCAAAAACGCCGAAAACACGTCGTAGACTTCGTCGAGGTCGGAATAACAATCCGGATGGTCGCATTCCATATTCGTGACGATGGCAAGCGACGGATGCAAAGCAAGCAAATGCCGTTTGTATTCGCAGGCTTCGGTCAGAAAAATGTCGCGCGGTATGCTTCCGTCGGCAAGCCGTTCGATTGTCAGATTGTCCATTCCGACAGGTTCGCCGCCGATATGCGCGACAAAAGGAATTCCGCACGTTTTCAAAACATGCGCAATCATTGCGGTCACCGTGGTTTTGCCGTGCGTACCCGCGACAGCCACAACCGTGCTGAACATTTCGGCAACGGCGGACAGAAATTCCTGACGCTCGAAGACCAGCTTGCCTGCCGCAAACGCCGCGGCAAGTTCGGGGTCGTCGAAAGGTACCGCCGACGAATACACGACAATATCAACGCCGTTTATTATGTCCGCACGACTGCCTGCGTAAACCTCGGCACCGAGTTTTGAAAGTTTGTCGAGAACCGCGCTTTCCGTGCGGTCACTGCCCGACACGACTCCGCCTTGCGCCAAAGCAAACTCCGCAAGCGCGCTCATACTGGCGCCGCCGACGCCAATGAAATGTATCTTCTTTCCGTAAAACGACGACATACCATAAAGTATATGTTTGTATTTTCCGAGGCGTGCACGAAGTCTTTTTCGCAACCGACAAAACTCCCCTACAAAATCCGCATTCCGACGTTTTAATCCGAAAAACGCTTTTTTCTTCCAAATTCAGACTTTAATCCGCCAAAAACACCAAAATTCAAGTTTAGTATTGAAAAATAGAAAATATTATTGTATTATATAGACACAAATAAAAGTCTTTTGGGAAAAAGGGGACAATTATGCTTAATATCACAGACACACGAATCAGACTGGTCAAACGCGACGACGGCAAATTGCGTGCCGTTGCCTCCGTTATTATCGACGACTGCTTTGCCATACACGATATAAAGATAATAAGCGGAGCCGAAGGCGAATTCATTGCAATGCCGTCCAGAAAGACTCCCGACGGGGAATTCAAGGACATCGTCCACCCCATCAACACGGAGACGAGAGAAATGTTGAGAGAAAAAGTTCTCGCCGCCTACAAAGTAGCGTTGGAAAACGAAGAATAACTCTCACGCGGCGGAAACCCCGCCGCTTTTTTTTGCGTTTTCTAACTCAAACTCAAAACTGCAAGCTAACGCAAACCACTAAACTACGTACCGGTGAGCGCACGCATTCGGTGAGCGCACGCACACGGGGTGCGCAAGCACGTAAACGTTAAACATTTGCTTGCGTTGAATTTTCACGGTAAACGCACGGCAAAACAAAACGCGGACAATCTGTCCGCGCTTTTTACATATAACATAATTTTACATAAGTGATACCCGACTTCCTATCGGTACTTTTTTTAACATAGGAGCTTATATCAAACTTCGGCACTCATTTTGCCCCGAAGTCTGTGCATAAGTCCGTCGGGCAATTACTTGCTCTGCCGCGTAAGAACGCTCAGAAGTTGTCGGGGTGCTTGTCGAGGGCAAGCGTTCCGCCTGGGTTCATAAGTCCCTGCGGGTCGAAGTAGGCTTTGAGTGCTTTGAGCAGTTTCATCTGCTCTTCGCCTATCGAACCGGGAAGGAAGGGAGCAAACAGTTTGCCGATACCGTGGTGGTGGCTGAGTGCCGCGCCCGATTTCATTATGGCTTCCAGAATGCTGGAATGGTATCTCTTGAACTCGTCGAGATCGGTCGTCTTTATGACGAAAATGAAATAGAGGTTCGCGCCCTGCGGATAGCTGTGGGAAATGTGCGTCGTGCAGATTGCGTTCGGCCACGCTTTGACTGCCTTGCGGACGTCCTTGTGAACCTGCGCCATATTGTCCCAGTTGACCGCGCATTCCAGAGTGTCGATGATGATGCCGTAGTCCTGAATGGTGTCACGCATATAGGGGTCGGAAAAACGGCCGTGTTCCCAGGAAGTGGTGACGTATCCCGTGAGCGACATTGCGTTGTACTTGTGCGCGATGCGGCGGATATTCTTGACGATGTTCTTCTGCAATCCGTCTTCGCCGTCCGCGAAACCGAGCATCAGGCATCTCTGGCTGGGTTTGAAACCTTTTGCGGAAAGGAGCGCGTTGAGCGGGCTGTCCGCGATGCCGTACATGTGCATCATCATATCAGTTTCTTCCGCATCGGAAAGTCTGAAAACGGAAGGATAACCGAATTCGCCCTGCATGACTTCGCGCATTGCCGCCATACCGTCTTCCCAGGTCGGGAACATATAGGAGAACTTACGGTGTTTTGCGGAAAGTTTGAAAACTTTGAGGGTGACTTCGGTGAGTATGCCGAAAGTGCCTTCGCTGCCCATCATAATCTGGTCGATGTTGGGACCCGTCGCTTTTCTGGGCGCGGAGTCGGTGCGGATTTTGCCGACGGGGGTTACGTACTCCTGGCAAAGCACGAGGTCTGCCGCGCAACCGTAGTAGGTGGAGTTCTGACCGCTGCCGCGGGTGACGACCCAACCGCCTACGCAGCTGTATTCGAAGGACTGCGGGAAATGTCCGCAAGTAAGTCTGTGTGCCGCGCCGAAGTTTTCGGGTGCGTTGTTGAGGATTTTTTCGAGGTCGGGACCGCTGATACCGGGCTGAACGGTTATGGTCTGATTGACTTCGTTGAACGCGATGACTTTGTTGAAGTTCTTGCGCAGGTCGAGTATCATGTTGGGCGCAACCATACACTCTGTGCCGCGCGTAACGCTGGAACCGCCCGCGTATACGTAGATGTGTACGCCGTGTTTCTTTGCAAACTCGACGAGTTTTTCCATGTCTTCCGTGGTGGAAGGATAAACGACGACGTCGGGAAGGTTTTCGACTATGCCCTTTCTCAAACGCATGATGTCAATCATGGTTTTGCCGTAGCCTACCTGCACGCGTTTGAATTCGTCGGTTGTCACGTTGTCTTCGCCGACTATTTCGGCAAGTTCTTTGAGCTGAGCCGCGGTAAGACGGGACGGAACCTTGATGTCCACGACTTCGTTGCCGACGTCAACCATTTCCTTGAAATCGTCGTCCGTCAGATTGAACTGCTTTTTGATGAGTTTGTAAAGTCCTTCTTTGGGACGTTTGTATGCCGCGGGGTCGCCCCATTTCATAACGGAACGGTAACTTTTTTCCACGGGGGGCGTGGTAATCCATTGGGGTTCGAAATCTTTGTAAGGTTTGTTGGACATAATAATCTCCTTATCAGTAAATAGTGGCGGTGGCGATAAGATTTACGTCGGTGCCTACCACGCCTGACGCGACGACGTCGCCGCGGTGAAGTTTCTTCGTTACTTTGATTGTGTTGACGAGTTTCATAAGCTCGCCGATTTTTGCTTTGGGAATTTCTCCGTCGGTGCGAACGGGCAAAACGGGCATGGACTCGAAAGAAGTCGCAACGGTACTGCAAACGGTACGCATAGGACAAGTCGCTTCGGCTTTTGCAAACGCTTCGCCTTTTTTGCAGGTGTTGCCCGTGACTACTCCGTTTTCAACGGTCATTCTGCAACCTTTGGGACAAACGATACACACGAGTTCCATATCAATTCTCCTCCAATTCGACGACGACTTTGGACGCGGCTTTCAAACCGAACGCCGAAAAGTCTATTTCTATACGCTGCATTTCGGGCGGACGGAGGAACGCGAATTTCTTTTTGAAAACTTCGTTGCCGTCAACCGTAATGCGGAGCGTGGCTTTGTCCATATCCTTTGCGGAACGGAAGAAGAACACCGTTTTGTCGCAGGGTTTGGACAGGTCGATACGGTGAGGAACGTACGACAGCAACCCTTTTCCGCGTTCTATGCGCACTTCCGTGCCGTGCGGTTTGTATCCGACCGCGTTTTTGCCCGCGTCTGCGGCACACTCCGAAACGTAGTCGACAAGGTCGAAAACGTTGAGCGCGTTGCCCGCCGAAAACACACCGTCAACGCTGGTCATATACGTCTGGTCGCAATCGGGTCCTTTTGTGAAAGGATTGATTTTGACGCCTATGCTCTCCGCGATTTCGTTTTCGGGAATAAGTCCGACGGAAAGTATAAGCGCGTCGCACTCGATAATTCTTTCCGTTCCTTTTATGGGTTTCATTTTATCGTCTACGGCGGCGACTTCCACGGCGGTGAGTCTGTCCACGCCGAAAACTCTCGTCACCGTGTGCGAAAGGTGAAGCGGAATGTTGAAATCGTGCAGGCACTGATGAATGTTGCGGGTAAGTCCGCTGGGTTCGGGCTTGACTTCGTAAACGCCTTCGACTTCCGCGCCTTCGAGCGTAAGTCTGCGCGCCATAATAAGACCTATGTCGCCGCTGCCCAGAATAACGCATTTCTTTGCGGGCAGTTTGCCCATAAGGTTGACGAAGTTCTGCGCCGTACCCGCAGTGAACACGCCCGCGGGACGCGTACCCTGAATGAGCACCTGTTTCGCCGTTCTTTCACGGCAACCCGTCGCAAGCACCACCGCGTCGGACTCGAAATGCAACATTCCGTCACGGCTTACGCAGTCGATTGAGAATTTCCCGTCGCTGCCCTTGCGGAGTCTGGTAACAAACGTAAGCGTATATGCGTCGATATCTAGCGCGCGCACAAAATCAATGTATCTCTCGGCATATTCGGGTCCCGCAAGTTTTTCGCCGAACCTGATAAGACCGAACCCGTCGTGCACGCACTGTTTGAGGATACCCCCGAGACGCGCTTCGCGTTCGAGCACGGCAACCTTAGCGCCCGCTTTACACGCGCTTTCGGCAGCCGCAAGTCCCGCAGGACCGCCGCCGATAACTACAACGTCGTATTTTTTCATCTCATTCCCCCTCTGCGTTTTTCGTATTTCCGAAAAGTATACAGCTGCCTTCGTCGCCTTTGAGCACCTGTTCGGGAGCTATGCCCTCGTGTTCCGCAATGATTTTCACGACAAGAGGCGAACAGAACCCGCCCTGACATCTGCCCATTCCGGGACGTACTCTGCGCTTGATACCGTCAACCGTACAAACTTTGAGCGGCGATTCCAGCGCGTCCACGATTTCGCCTTTGCTGACTTCCTCGCAACGACACACGATTTCGCCGTATGCGGGATTGCGTTTGATATACTCTTCTCTCTCTGCGTCCGAAAGTGCGGCCAGTCTCGGAGTGTGTTTGCGTTGTGCCACGAAATCCTTTCTGAATTCCGCACCGAGCATTTCCTTTACCCAGACCCTAACGTCACAGGCTATTGCGGGAGCCGCGGTGATACCCGGCGACTGAATGCCCGCCGCCTCGATTATGTTCTCGGTGAATATGCCCTTTCTGACGACGAAATCTTCCTCGTACGTCGCAGCGCGCACGCCCGAGAAATAGGTGATAATATCTGCGGTGGACAGTTCGTCCGCCGCGACTTTCTGCTTCTTGATGATGGCAAGTATATCGTTGAGGTATGTGGAATTGTCCTCACGGTAAGGCTGTTCTATCGCATTGGGACCGACGAGAATATTTCCGTCCACCGTACGCATTACGCCGCCGCCTTTGGTGTGACCGACTGCTGCGTGCGTTTCTTCCTGCGCTTCTTTGGGAAGCGGCGCGAAATAACTGCGTGCAAAGGACGAGAGCGCATAATACGCTTTTTTCTTGTCGAGAATGAGGTCTGTGCCTTTGCGGGGGTGAATGGTGAACGTTCTGTCCCCTGCCATATCGGCTATAATATCGCTGAACGCACCTGCTGCATTGACCACGATTTTGGGATAAACCGTACCGCGGTTGGTCTTGACGGACTTGATTTTGCCGTCTTCGACTTCCATACCCTGCACCACGGTGTCAAGCGAAATCACGGCACCGTTTTCCACGGCGTTGTCTGCAAACGCAATCGTCACTTTGTACGGCGAAACAACGCCCGCCGACGCCATATACACCGCGCCCGTGAGCCACTTCGGAGGGTGCGGTTCCATTTTCTGCATTTCTTCTTTGGTGACGAAACGCATATCGGGAATGCCAAGTATCTTGCCTTTGAGCAACATAAGCGGAGCGATTATCCTGCTTTCCCACTTGGTGCTGAACATAAACGTCTGCGCCCAACGCTGAATGTCGCAACCGAGTTCTTCGCATATACGCGTATACATTTTGTTGCCGCGCAGGACGTAATAGAGTTTCTGTTGTCCTTTGTGCAGGTCGATGCCGGGGTGAATGCAGCCGTCGTTGCGGCAAGACGCGCCCGTCGCGACGTCGGAGGCTTTTTCAACAAGCATAACGCTTATGTCGAGCTTGGAAAGTTCGCGCGCAATGGCGCAACCCGTAATTCCGCCGCCAATGACAAGAACGTCGGGCGTCGCTCCGTCTATTGCGGAGTCGTTCACCGACGGAACTTTGACTTTTTCGCTGAAACCTTTGAGTTTGATGTCGTTGAGAACGCCCAACGAACGTTTGGAAACCGCGGCCACGCCGCAACGGTAAATGCTGTCCCAATCGTCAAGTTCGCCCGTGAGCCTTACGCAACCGCGGTACTCTTCGACGTTGACGGTAGGGGCAATCTTATGAACCTTTTTCCGAATGGCGTTAATGTTCATCTGCCAACCTCACAATTTTCCCTTAATTCTCCGCTTGACGGCGGATAGCCTCATAATGTCCGAACGGCTCTTCGGCAACCGCGAAAAAGCAATCCGATACTGTAAACATTATAGTTCCCGCGCGCAAGGACAGTCAATACGCAAATGGAGCCGTGCGCAGGATAAAAACACAAAAAAAAGTTTTTGTTGAATGTATAAACTGCGAAAATCGGGGCAATAATCGTGGCAAATGGAGGTAATGCTATGAGCAAAATGACTGCCGCCGCCAAAAAAGTCGGCGAATTTATGAAAAGAAACGCCTTTTATCTTCTCATCGTGCTCTGCATAGCGTCGGTGGCAACCGTCATTGCGCTTGCAGCCGCAGGTGACTTCGGCCCGTCCGATCCGGGTACGTCCGTTATCAACCCCAACCCCGACCCCGATCCCGATCCGGACCCCGATCCCGACCCTGATCCCGATCCCGAACCCGAACAGAAACTGACCTTCGGCGCACCCGTCAACGGAACCGTTTCGCAGGAATACAGCGACACCGTCCTTGTCTGGAACGACACTCTCGGTCAATATCAGGTTCACCTCGGAGTTGACTTCACGGGTGACGACCTGTCCGTGTTCGCGTCCGAAGCAGGTACGGTAAGCGAAGTCGGCTACGACCGTCTGAACGGCAACTACGTCAAAATCAGCCACGACGACGGATACGAAACCCGCTACTACTCTCTTTCCGACGACCTGAAAGTCAAAAAAGGCGATAAAGTTATCAAAGGACAACTTCTCGGCACAATGTCCGCAACGCAGGCTACCGAAAGCCTCGACGGCAACCATCTCCACTTCGAGATGAGCAAAGACGGTACGGACATCAATCCCCTTGACGTACTCGTCCTCGAAGAGAAGTAACCGTAAATCACCAACAGATTGTCACACAAGAAGAAATAATCTCCCCCTTACGCAAAGCGCACCCCGACGGGTGCGCTTTTGCGTTGAGTGTTTATTTGAATTTTTGCTTTCTTTACAATTTTATTCCGATTTGACAACCGAATAATTAAGTTTCAGTTTCTGCGCTCTCTGTTGTAAACGTATATCTTCGCGGGATTTGGCGGGAAAAGCACGGAAAGCAATTCGTCGCTTACTTTGCACCGCTTGTGGAATATAAGGCTGAATACAGGCGTGACAATCATACTTGCAATCATCGACATAACGCCGATAAACGGGCTCTGTCCTATACCCGCTTTGAATGCCTGCCCGAACGTTGCGGAAGTGCCCGCCGCGTCCGTCACGAAATAGCCTATTCCGATAATGAGCGCAAACGTAAGCACAAGGCTGAAAATTATGGACGCATACGCACCCGCTTTGTTTGCCTTTTTGGAATACAGTCCGTACACGTAAGGCCCTATGAAACAGCCCGCTATCGCGCCCCAGCTCAAACTCATCATACTGACTATCGCGTCGATTTCGACTATGGCAAGCACGGCGGAAAGCGCAACGAACACCAGGCACAGAACGCGTATCAGAATATTGAGATTGCTGTCGGGAGCCGTTTTTTTGATGTATCCCTTGTAAAAGTCGACGGTCACGGTGGAACTTGACGAAAGGCTGAGTGCCGCAAGCGTGGACATTGACGCCGAGAACAGCAGAACTATGATAAGTCCGAGGAGCGCCGACGGCAGGTTTTCCACCAGCATTGTGGGAATGAGTTTGTCCGCGTTGCCGTCGGGAACGGTGTCGACAAAACGCGTTACCATACTGCCCATAAAGTACGCTCCGCAGCCGACTATCGCGGAGAAAACCGTGGATATAACCGCGCCTTTTTTGATTGCGGCGTCGTCTTTTATGGCATAGAACTTATGAATTGACTGCGGCAGTCCCCACATTCCGAAGGACGTAAGACAGACGAGAATCACAATGCTGAAAAACTGGTTGTTGAGGAAGGTTCCGCCCTCTGGCGTAACCGTATTGGGTATAAGCGTGAGGTTGGGGTCGCGCATGAGTTCGCCGAGCCCTTCTCCCCAGTTCATTTCGGGCGTCGCAAGCAGCATGAACACCGTCACCGTAATGCCGACAATCATGATTATGCCCTGAATGAAGTCCGTAATCGTGGTTGCGAAATACCCGCCGAGAAAAAGGTAAATTGCGGTAAGTCCCGCGAGAATAAGCACGCACCACATAGAGTCAATGCCGAGTGCGGCTTCGAACACGTACCCCATTCCCTGATAGACTGACGCAGAATAAGGCAACAGGAAAATGAATATCGTAAGAGCGGCAACGAGTTTAATATACTTGCTCTGATAGCGTTTTTCGAAGAATTCGGGCATTGTACGCGCCTGCAACGCGGTCGTCATAACCTTGGTGCGTTTTGCAAGCACGAACCACGCGGCAAGCGTGCCTATCAGCATATTGCCTACGCCTATCCACACGGCGGACAACCCGAAGTTCCAGCCGAATTTGCCCGCATATCCGACAAACACGACGGCGGAAAAATAGGTCGCTCCGTATGCGAACGCGGACAGCCAGCCGCCCACGCCCTTGTTTGCGAACATAAAACCTTCGACGCTGGTGCTCTTTTTGCGCGTGACAAGCGCAACCGCCAGAATGACAGCCATATAAATTCCGAAAATCAGCCATTGGGGCCAGACCTGACCCGATGTTGCCGAGTAGATAGCGGGCATAAAATCATCGGAAGAATGAACCCTTGCGCACTTGTGAATGTGTGCGCATGCTCACACTTTCCCCTCTCCTCCGACGGAACCAATCCGTCATTTTTGCATATGTTCATCTGCGCAAAATCGCATATGTCGATGTTTATCACACAAAAACGTGCGGTTCACCGCCGCATTTGCGCATATTTACATTCAATCAAGCAACGCGGGAATATCCCTCACCGCGTCAAGCACTATATCCGCCTTTATATCCGACTGCTCTGCCATTTCAGCGTCGGTTTCTCCCGACAGAACGAGCACGGACACAAAATCGCAGTTCACGCCGAACGCTATGTCGGTGTACAGCCTGTCACCCACCATTGCGATTTTTTCGGGCGGCAATCCGTAGCGTATGCAAATTCTCTCCCCTGCCGTCTTGTGGGGTTTCCCCATAATGACGTCTGGCGAACGACCGACGGTCAGACGTATGGCTTCGATAAACGCGCCGATGTCGGGCAAAGGACAACCCTCCGCGGGACAGAAATAGTCGGGGTGCGTCGCAAGATAAGGAAGACCGTCGTTGACGTATTTGCAGAATTTGTAAAGTTTGTCGTAAGTCAGCGACGTGTCGAACCCGATAACGGCTATATCCGGGTCGTCGTCCACGACTTTGATACCGTAATCGGCAAACTCGGCGCGAAGTCGGTCGTTGCCGAGAAGATAAACTTTTTTGCCGCGAAAATTGTCCAGCAGATATTCGCAGGCGACCTGCCCGCTGGTATAGATTTCGTCGGGCGTCACGTCAAAACCGAACTTTTTCAGTCTTGCGATATAGTCCGTGTGCATTCTGGAACTGTTGTTGGTGAAAAAACAAATACGCTTGCCCATTTCGCGCAAACGGTTGACTGCGGCAAAAGAGCCTTCAATCTCCTTGTCGCCTATATAAACGGTGCCGTCGAGGTCAAACAGAAAAAGTTCGACGTCCTTGATGTTCTTCGCCATTTTTATCCTCGTTTTCTTTTGCGTAAGCGTAAGTGTCTGCACGGAAAGTCCCTGTGCGGGACATTCGGCAATGTTTATTGCCTGCACACTCCGACCGCGCAACGGACTCAATCCGAACCGATCCGACAAGTCAGCCCAAATCATGCCGTCCGACCCGTCGGTGGGTTGGCGTTGCCCGCCTGCTATTGCGGAATTTACCGCGGTTTGAGCGTCAGGCGGCTTTTTCTTTTGCGGGCGGCACAAGCCTTCTGCAAAATCCCGCCGCTACCGCGTAGTTGAGCAACCCCTTGCAGGTTTCGCCCGCAAGCGACATCGCACGCAGCATATCGCGCGCAGTCAGCGCTCCCGAAAGCCAGTAACCCGCGTCCTCGTAAAGACGTCTCCACCGTCTTTGCGACGACCGTAAATCCAGAGTGGACAGCCTCTCCAACAAATCCAGCCTGTATTCACTTAATATATAGTTTATTCTAAAATAACTGTTGACGTCGAAAAAGTCAAACGAATGCACCAGTTTTTCACGCGGCGTGCCCGTGAGTCTGCTCAATTCTTCCAGCGCTCCGTCGTGGTCGGCAGGCGGCAAAGTGTCAATCGCGGGAGATGACAGGAAGGACGAGTAAAATACGGACAGCGTACAGGCTGCAAGAAACTTGTACTCGCCGTGCAATCTGGGTTTCTTGCCCTTTTCAACTGCTATTGCGGCAAGCAGTCGTGCAACTTCGTCGCTTGCCCCGTCGTCACCGTTGCACGCGCCGTATTCCAACAACCTGAGCGCAAGTTCGGTATTGTCGCAGTCCGTCGTCGGAACTTCGGCGGAGGATTTACCGCCGCGGGCGCAAGCCAGCACCTTTTCGTTGAAATAGTTTTCAAACCTTGTGACGGGCGCAGACAACAGAATACCCCAGCCCGCCGCCGTGCACTGCGTCGGACAGCAGTCTAAAACGTGCCCGTCAAGATAAACCTGCTTAACTCCGCCCCCGCGCAGATAACAATTCGTACTGGGCGCGGTCACAACCAACACACACTCCACGCCGAGAAATTTCGCAACCCTTTTTGTCTCCTCGGCAACTTTGCCCGCACCTACTCCGAGCGCGAGTCTGCAATGCTCCTCTGCTCGATAATTTTCCGCGATATCGTGCGCACTCACACGAAATCCGTATCCTTTCAGGTCTTCGCATACGCTTTTTGCAATCTCTTCCGTACCATTGTCGTACAACAGAAAAATCAACCCGTCTTCGAGCAACTGCGCAACCGTAACGGGCAACGACCCTAGTATTCCGTCCCCCGCAAACACGTCCGCACCCGCAATAACCGTTTTGACTCTCAATGCCGTCTCCGCCACGCGCTCCATAGCCAGCCTCCGACAAGAAACTATCACGAATGCCGCCGCGAATAACGGCAAATGTTTTCCGTCGGGTACGAAAAAAGGCGTTACGCCGAACGGCGCAAGCCTCTTGTATCGCGACTGTATTCTTTCTGTGTCGGAAAAGACGGACAATCCGCGCAAACTTTTCTCCGACGAAATCAGAATGACAGTTTGTAAATATCGTTTTTGGGTACACCCCTTTCCGCCGCCACTTTTTTGACGGCTTCTTTTTTGTCCATTCCGCTCTCGATGTAGAATCTGAGGTGTTCTTCGGGAGTCAGTTCCAGCAAACCGTTCACGGCAGGTCTGCCTTCCACAATCATTACTATCTCCCCTCTTTCCTCGCAATCGAAATCCGCAAGCGTGGTTTCCGTCACGCTTTCGTGCAGTTTGGTAAGTTCGCGCACAACATAAACTTTACGGTCGCCGAGTTCGCCCAACAACCATTCCGCAACCTTGCGCACGTCGTGCGGCGCGACATAAATCACCATAGGAAGCTCCGCGGCGTCCGCGCGTTTGACGTACTCTTTGCGTGCCGACGCTTTTTCGGGCAAAAAACCGAGGAACACAAACCCCGTGCTTTTCACGCCGCTCAACGCGACGGCGGTAGCAACCGCACTCGGTCCCGGTACGCTTTCGACCTCGACGCCTTCCTTTCTGCAAAGTGCGACAACTTCCGCTCCGGGGTCGGACACGGACGGCATTCCCGCGTCGGTTATCAACGCAACGTTTTTACCGCTTTTGACAAAATCGACCAGTTTAACAGCACATTCCGCTTCGTTAAACTTGTGATATGCGACGGTACGCGCCGTGACACCGAAACGGTCGAGCAAAGGTTTGCTGTGCCGCGTATCCTCGCAGGCGATTATGTCCGCGGCGCGCAGCGTTTCAACCGCCCTGAAAGTTATGTCGCCGAGATTCCCTATCGGCGTGCCGACAATATACAGTTTTGCCATCAGCGGTACAACTCCTTTATTCTTTCGGTTTCCCGTCCGTCCTTGTCGCGCACGGTAAGACTGTGCACGGCAAGTCCCGTTTTTGCTCCTTTGCGCGCAGTCATAACGAAAATGTCCGCGTCGCTATCAGGCTTCGGAAAAACAATTGTCACGGTTTTGGGTTCCAGTCCGTATTTGCGGAACAAGCTCACCGCGTCGCATAACCTGTCCGCTTTGTGCACCAACGTAAAGTCCCCGCCAAAGCGCAGACAACGCGCGCCGCAAGCCACGAAGTCTTCGAGCACGGCAACGCCTTCTCTCTTCGCCGCGCAATTTCTGCTGTCGGCGTTTCCGTCGTCAAACGAGTAATACGGCGGATTGCACACGACTTTGTCGAACGTCCCCGCTCTTTCGCCCGTTGCAAACTCCCTGACGTCACATTGCACAACCTGCATTCTGCCCGCGAAACCGTTGAGTTCGGCGTTTCGCTTGCAGAGGTCAACGGCATATTCGTCGTTGTCGACGCACACGACTTCGCGAACTTGTTTTTTCAGGACAAGCAACACGCTCATTATCCCGCCGCCGCAACCGAGGTCGAGAACACGGTCTTTTGTGCCTGCGCGCATCAGGTTAGCGCAAAGCACCGAGTCCTGCGAAAACGCATAGCCCTCGGTGCTCTGAATAACTGTTCTGTCTTCTATGCCCAGCGAAACGGCGTACTCCGTCATCAGGCACGTACCACGTTGATTTTGAGATGTGCGGAAATTTCGGGGTACACTCTTACCAGCACCTCGAATTCGCCGAAATCTCTGATGCTTTCCTTGATTTCGATTTTTTTCTTGTCAATGTCGAAACCTGCTTCCGCAAGCGCCGACGCAATGTTTTCGTTGGTGACGGAACCGAACATCTTACCGCCGTTCTCGCCCGCGCGCGCTTTTACGGTAAGCACGAGATTTTTGAGTTTGTTCGCAACGACCGTCGCTTCCGCTCTTTCGGCGGCGACTTTGGCGTCGTGCGCCTTCTTGCGCTGTTCCGCAACATAAAGGTTTTGTGCGGTACCTTCGGTGGCAAGTTTCTTTTTCAGAAGAAAATTGCGGGCGTAACCGTCGTTGACTTCGACTATTTCACCCTTTTTGCCTGTTCCTTTAACGTCCTGATTGAGAATGACTTTCATAATAAACTCCTTTTGACGATTATAGCACACAGTCGGACAAAATTTCAATACTCTTGCGCGCGCAGGTGTAAAAATAGAAAAACGGGGAAAAATACTGACGGAGGAATAAATATGAAAGAAATTTTTTGTCAGACTTCCAACTGCGAACATAACGTAAAATGCCGTTGCCTAGCGGGCATAATCTCCGTAGGCGACAACGCCGCATGCCTCAGCCGCATAAAACGCGAAGGCGGAGCGCTTGCGCAATCCTTTGCCGACGTCGAAGCGGGCGAAGATTTCCTCGAAACGGAAGGCGACAGCATAGTACAGTGTTCGGCGGAATGCGCACTCAATTCCAAAGGAGTTTGCACGGCGGAAAAAATTACCGTAAAAGACGGATTTTTCTCCACAAAATGCCGCTCCAAAGTTTCGCCAAACTCCTGAAAAGAGAAACAATAATCACCGTTCCTGCCAGTTAGATTTGAAATCGCAATAAGAACGATTTTGACATAACGACTACTTTATATTACAAAACGCGCGTATTAACGCGCGTTTTTTGTCGTTGTTCTAAACTGTTGTTGTATCCTGTCTTGTCTGAACAACTATATTCTAAACAGCCTTATCAATGCTTTGCCTTTCGGCGGTGCCATTTAGACAGTTGCGGAAACATTGTCGGAAATTGCGATTGTGCGCAGCCGGCATTTTCGGTTGAATGCAATTCCGCAAAGCAATCAAAGTCGCCAAAATTCTACCGAATGTTTCTTTCGGTTTTAGTTCAGTCCGCGAGCGCTTCGGCCGTTCTCGCGTACTCGGGCGTAAAGCTGTCGTAGTAACGGGCTTTTGCTTTCACCGCTCCACGTTTGAAAGTCCTGTTGTACTCGTCTACTTCGCCTTTCATGGGTTCGGCTTTGTTGGTGAATTCCATTATCATTGCCGTCGTCATGACAAGCGCCATTGTCGGGAAAGGTACGAACGTACCCGTGTCCATCATGGAGTAGCCCTCGAAACCTATCCACGCGATAATCACGAAAATGTTGAACGGATTGCGCCAGCCTTTAAAGGCTATGCCGAAACGGACGATGTAGTAATACGCATACGCTATAAATCCGACTACGCCCATATTGGCGAGAACCTGGAACAGGGTTGAATGGAACCAGTAGAACTGCATGGTGTTGATGTCGTAGTTCGGACCGTTGTATCCGACGCCCGCACCTAGGAAGGGGAACTTCGTGAACACGTCCCATGCTTCCGCATACAGCAAATCTCTGCCCGATACGCCGAACCCCTGCCCCAACAGGCTTTTGAAAACGTCCATGACTTTGTCAAACACCAACCCGAAGCAGATAAGCAAAGCGGCGATTATCACGGCGTAGCTTATGCTCGTTATCTTTTTGTCGACGGCTTTTACGAGCGCGTATATCGCGCATGCAGGACCCGTGAACACTGCCATGAGTATTCCGCCGCGGGAGAAGGACAGTACAATGCCTGCGTACTGTACAACGCCCATGGCGACGTAAGCCCAGCCGTGACGGTAGCGGGTGGAAATATAGAAACACATAGGTGCGGTAAGCGAAAGTATGGTTGCAATGTTGTTTTCGTTGCCCCAGCCTGTATCGCGCACCATATGTCCCCATTCGGACGGCGGTTGACCAGAACGAATTATAACGACGACGAGTTCGACCATAACTGCAACGCCGAACCACATCAGCATTTTGGAGAAAAACAGTCCTATGTCGCGTTTTTCGTCGATTTTGACGTATTGGAAAAGCAAAACGTATATCGCAAGTATGCCTATTCCGAGGAAAAGCACACTCGGCAGTGCTCTTACGTAATCGGATACGGCAACCACTCCTACACCGCCCAAAAGCAACGCCGCGGATACGGCAAGTTGCGGAAAGAACATTTTGCCTATTCTAAGTCTGCTGCGGTTGCGGACGGCAAATACAACGACGGCGATACCGAGCGGAATGAACGTCGGCCACATAAATATGAAATCGGCGACGTCGGAGGAAAATATCAGGCACATCGCATAAAAAATGGGAGCGGTAAGCGGAAGTATGTCGTCAAGCAGAACAAGCGAAATGCAGGCTAACAGCACCAGCGCGACAAACCCGAACTCCGCACTTTCGGCAATCCATGCAACGGTCACAATCGCAGCAACCGCCGCCAGATAAAAATCGCCGTAGGCGAAGTTTTTGAACTTCTTCACAAAATCGGACATACCGTACCTCTTCACTCCGCGTCGGAATGGCTCCGCAGCGCACATATTAACATCAATATAATATCACCGAAAAAAAATCGTGTCCAGCAGGATAAGCACAATCGCAAACCTTGACAAAATTTGTCGGAAGTTGTACTCTCGCCTTATGAAAGTACAAGGTTTTCAACCGTTTGCAAACGCCGACGCCCGCATACTTATTATGGGCAGTTTTCCGAGCGTCAAATCGCGCAAATGCAACTTCTATTACGGACACCCGCAAAACCGTTTCTGGAAAACGCTGGCGGAGTTTTTCGGTGATATTATGCCCGTGAGCGTCGCGGAGAAAAAGGAATTTGCGTTACGTCACGGCATTGCATTGTGGGATATTGTGACGGAATGCGAAATAACAGGCTCGCAGGACAGTACGATAAAAAACTACTCCGTTGCCGACGTACCGTCGATTATGAAAAATACCGACATAAAACGCATTCTTTTGAACGGTAAAACCGCAGGAAAACTGTTCCTAGACAATTTCCCCGAATATGCGACCATAAGCAAAATAATGCCGTCCACAAGTCCCGCAAACCCCCGTTTCGACAATTCAGTATGGTTTCAGGCACTCGACCTGTCCAACCCTCTGTCACAATGACGGTATACGTTAATGACAATATAGTTTAACAACCAATTTGAGCAGATAATAATTTGAGTAGACAAACGCCCGCTTTGACCAAGCGGGCGTTTGCTTTTTTTTAATGATTAATAACCGCTCTGACGAACATAAAACACGTCAACACATAGCGAAAATTTAATTACGTGCGGTCGGACGTCCGTTTATTGCGCCGATGACCTCTCGATTCCGACAAGAATAGCGTCCTGTCACGGTTTTCGGGCATGATAAGAGATATTGCGCACCAAACCCCGACAACCAAAGACAAAACCGTGATTGTGGTTTTTGCTTTGGCAACAGACAAAATCACACGTCCCGCAACGGCGTTGCGTTTAACTGCTTTGCCGAGCACGAGAGATTTTGCAATTACAGTTACGCCGCCGTCTTTTCCTTCGACTACCGCCCTTTCACCGTCTGCGGAAATGCATCTTGCAAATTCCGCACCGAAAGGAACACGGTACACGACATAATCGCCCTCGTCAATCCCGCTTATACCGCATGGCGTGAATATAAGCAAGTCTTCCGCCGATATGTTGTCCTCGCTTCTGTCCGCAATCAGATAGCCGTACTCTCCGAAAGACGGAAAGCCGAACTGCACCGTTCCAATCGCAAAGAAAAGACAAAAACAAAGCACAACCGTACCAATCCACAAAAACAGCGTATCGAGTGCGGTTTTCAATGATGAAATTATGCGGGAACATGCCCTTTCGTCGGTTTTGACGTGCACTTTCAGCCTGCAACCGTAGCGGTAATCGTCAGACTTATGGTGGCTCGTTCACCTCCGAGACTGTCCGACATGATTTTGACAATCGTTCTGTCGCCGCTGTTGTCGGGCGTCAAAAGATTGCCTTTCAAAGTAAACTTGCCGAGATTTTCGAATTTAACGCCCGCGCTTGTCAGTGTCGAACTTACGTTCTCGACGAATTCGGGTTTGCTATTTGAAAATACAATCATAACCGCCGCACCTGCTCTCAAATCGGAGGACGACGCGGGAATATAGAAAGTGCCGTCGTAGTTGACTACGTGCGCGAGGCTATCACCGAATTTTATAAGTCCGTCGGCAACAACCAAAGGGTTTTCCATGGTAAATTCACAGTAGTAGCCGCTTGCGTCACCGTTGCTTATCCAACCTATCGCGAAATTAGTTTCTTTTCCGCCGTTGTTGTACGTGAAAGCATTACCTATTGCACTGTCGAATGCGTATTCTCCCGTGCACAGGGCTTTGCAGTATGTAGCATATGCATCGACAGCATCAGAGGAAGCTGTCACCGTACACTCGGCGTCGGTATAAAAGGTAGACGGCCACACCCAGCACAACAATCTTCCGACAGAAAGCCCTGCCGCGAGGTTTAACGGGTCGGAACTTATGTCGGATAAGGCGAACTTTTCGCTTTCTTTCCCGCCTTTTACGTAAAATTCGGCAAGAGGCGCGAAAGAATACGTGGAAAACAAAGTCGTTTCGTCAACGGTTCCGTCCTCGTTCAGCAAATAAAATACGGCGGGAATCCCGTCATCGTTCTGCACGGAAAAGCTCCATTCAACGGGAATATTGCCGAAATCGGGTCCTGCCAATGCGGAACGGCCGCTGTCGCCCGGTACTATAACGTCGTTTTCACCGAATATATCGATTGTGTAGTTGGTGTCCTCATAGCCGAAGTCGCCGGTTGTCGCGGAGTCGGAATTCCACGTGTACGTTGCGCCGAAAGCGGCAAGCGTGCCTGCGACGGAACACGTCGCGGCAACGGCAAAAGCGACGACAACGATTGCCGCCTTTCTGAGATTGGAGTGATTGTCAGTTTTCATTTTCTTCCGTAAAAACCGCGTACCGCACGCGGGAGAAGCCGCACTCCCCGCAAATCCAAAAAAAGCGCGGCTAAAAACAAAAAGTGAAGGTACACTCTCCCAAGCTGCCCTTCACTCCGGTCGATTATCCTATACGAGAAACGCCCGCCAAATCGGCGGGCGTCGTAAATCTCGAAATTACTTGATTTCTGCGGTTGCGCCGACTTCCTTGAATTTGGCGACGAGTGCTTCCGCTGCGTCCTTCGGGATGCCTTCCTTGACTGCCTTGGGTGCTCCGTCGACAACACCTTTTGCTTCGACGAGGCCGAGACCGGTTGCATCTTTGACGACTTTTATGACCTGGACTTTGTTGGGACCGACTTCTTTAAGGATAACGTCGAATTCGGTCTTTTCTTCGGCTGCGGGAGCTGCTTCTGCTGCGCCTGCTGCTGCGACTGCGACGGGGGCTGCTGCGCTCACGCCGAATTCCTCTTCAAGCTCTTTGACGAACTTCGAGAGCTCGAGGACGGTCATACTTTTGATTTCTTCCATAAGTTTTTGAAGGTCTGCCATTTTTATATTCTCCGTTTATTATTTTTTTAGTATAGATTTTGATGTGATTGTCGGGCGTAAGGATTACGCTTGTTGTTCCATGTTTTCCGCTATCTTGTTCAGGCAAACAGCAAGACCCGTGATGGGAGAAAGCATGCTGCCGAGCATCTTCGCGATGAGGATTTCTCTCGAAGGAATGGACGCGATTTCTTTGACGCCTTTTTCATCGAGATATTCGCCTTCGACCATACCGCATTTAGCTTTCATCTTGTTGAGTTTCTTGATGTTGTCAACGATGATTCTTGCGGGTGCGATAGCGTCGGAGGAAGAGAACGCAACAGCCGTGGGGTCGTTGAGCGCTTCGTCGAACTGGGTGTAGCCGAGCTCATTGAAAGCGAGTTTGACAAGACGGTTTTTGAGAACCTGGTAATCCACTCCCGCATTGCGGAGATCCTTTCTGAAAGCGGTGTCTTCCGCGACGTTGAGACCCATGTAGTCGATGATGACGATGGATTTCGCAGAGGAGATTTTGGCTTTTATCTCTTCAACCTGTTGTTGTTTGAGTTCGAGCACTTCTTTGGATGCCATTGTTACCTCCTTATAAAATAAAATTCGCCACCCTAAGACACGGAATGACGAATACCACTCGGTATTGAATTCATCCTCGGCAAGCACAAACGTTTACGGCAAAATCCACTTGCTGTCTCAGGAACGCGCTTATTGTAGCAAAAGCGCAGGCATATTGTCAACCGAATGGGCACAACTTGTGCGAATTCGGAAGAATGAGCGCAATTCCGCGTCCGCACGGAAAAATTCCGCGCGGACAAAGAAATACGTTAGTTCATTTTGTAGAGAATTTTGATGCTGGGGCCCATCGTGGAAGCGATGTAGACGGACTTGAAGTACTGACCTTTTGCCGCTGCGGGTTTCGCTTTGACAAGAGCTTCCATAAGGGTGTTGAAGTTTTCCATCAGTTTTTCCTGACCGAAAGACTTCTTGCCGATGGGAACGTGCACGATAGCGGTTTTGTCGACTCTGTACTCGACTTTACCGGCTTTGATGTCGTGGATTGCGCGGGTGACGTCCATAGTAACGGTACCGGACTTGGGGTTAGGCATCAAGCCCTTGGGACCGAGAATTTTACCCAGACGACCGACCAGACCCATCATATCGGGAGTGGTGACGACTGCGTCGAAATCAAACCAGTTTTCGGAAGTGATTTTCTGAATCATCTCTTCCGCGCCGACGTAATCGGCACCGGCTTTTTCGGCTTCGATTGCCTTGTCGCCCTTGGCGATGACGAGGACGCGCACGGTTTTACCAGTTCCGTTGGGGAGGACGACAACGCCTCTGACCTGTTGGTCTGCGTGACGGGGGTCGACACCCAGCTTAACGTGGAGTTCTATTGTTTCGTCAAACTTGGACTTTGCGGTCTGAATGGCAAGAGCCATTGCTTCTTCGCTGTCGTAAAGTTTGTTGTTTTCGATGAGTTTTTTGGAATCGATATAATTTTTTCCGCGTTTCATAGTTGCCTCCTTATTCCTCGACGAGAATACCCATACTGCGGGCGGTACCTGCTATCATGCTCATAGCAGCTTCCAGAGAACCTGCGTTGAGGTCAACCATTTTGAGTTCGGCGATTTCCTTGACCTGAGCCTTGGTGATGGTCGCAACCTTGTCGCGGTTGGGACGTGCAGAAGCGCTGTCGATGCCGCAAGCCTTCTTGATAAGAACGGGAGCGGGAGGGGTCTTGAGGATGAACGTGAACGAACGGTCCTGATAGATGGTGATGACAACGGGGATAATGAGACCTGCCTGTTTGGAGGTTTTCTCATTGAATTCCTTTGTGAAAGCGGGGATGTTGATGCCGTGAGGGCCGAGGGAAGAACCTACGGGAGGACCGGGGGTTGCTTTACCTGCGGGAAGTTGCAGTTTGACTACTGCGGTAATTTTCTTAGCCATAATACCTCCTGACTAACGTGGTTTTGCGGAGACAGAAAAGATTTATCTCCTCCCACACGCGCCACTTACGCGGACGCAGACGGAACGAAAAGTTCGCTCACAGTTTTTCGACCTGTGAGAAGTCGAGTTCGACAGGGGTGTCGCGACCGAACATTGAAATGACGACTTTGACCTTCTGACGTTCGGCACTGATGGATTCGATAACGCCGTCGAAGTTTTCAAGCGCACCGCTGATGACTCTGACGTGGTCGCCGACTTTGATGTCCAGATCTTCGAAGTCGATGGCTTCGAGCCCCATACGTTTGACTTCGTCGTCACGCAGAGGAAGAGGACGACCGGCAGGACCGACGAAACCGGTGACACCGCGGGTGTTGGTGACCATAAACCAGATATGGTTTGTGTAAATCATCTTGATGAAAACATAGCTGGGGAACTTCTTTCTCTGAACGACCTTACGCTTGCCGTTTTTCTCCACGACGTCGTCTTCCATAGGAATTTTGACCTCGAAGATGTAATCCTGCAAGCTGTTGTTCTCCACCATATTGTGCAGGTTGCTTTCCACCATAGCCTCGTAACCGGAATAGGTGTGAATAACATACCATTGCGCTTGTTCTTTGTTTTCCATATTGCTCCTTTACGAAATGAAGATAAACGCCCACTCGCCTTTGACGATGAGGTTCAGGATGCCGGCGAGAACATAGTCAATGCCGAACAAAACAATGAAGAACGCAACGACGACAACGAGCACGACCGCCGTGGATTTTGCAACATCTTTGCCTTTGGGCCAAGTGACCTTTTTGAGCTCGGAAACAATGCCCTTCAAGCCTTTCCACATTCTCTTGAAGATGTTGGGCTTGTCGGAATTCTTCTGAGCGGACTTGGTCTTTTTTGCCTTTTTGTCAGGCGCGGTATTCTGAGAAGAGGACGCGTCGGAAGAGACAACGGGCTTTTCGAGCTCGCCTGCCATTTTCGAGTTCCTTTTGGCCGCTTTGGAAGAAGCAACCGCGGTATCTGCTCCGACGTTCTGGACGTCCGCGGTATTGACTTCGTTGTTTTCGGGCATTTTTTTAGCCATATACCCTCCTAGCCTTACTTGGTTTCTCTATGCAAGGTGTGCTTTTTGCAAAATCTACAATACTTTTGAAGCTCCATTCTGTCGGGATGCTTCTGTTTATTCTTTTTGAGATTGTAATTGCGCTGTTTGCATTCGGTGCAAGCGAGCGTAATTCTGACTCTTGCTCCTTTTTGAGCCATACTGGTAGCCTCCTTTCAAGTGTTCAAGCTCACAGGCATACCCTGCGCGGCCGCACAGACCGCGCAGGATAATGCGGTTTGAAAGAACACTTACTCGATTATCTTTGCAACGACGCCGGAACCGACCGTTCTGCCGCCTTCACGGATAGCGAAGCGGAGACCTTCCTCGATTGCGATGGGGGTGATGAGGGTGATTTCCATATCGATGTGGTCACCGGGCATAACCATTTCAACGCCAGCGGGAAGTTTGATGGAACCGGTAACGTCGGTTGTTCTGAAGTAGAACTGAGGACGATAGCCGTCGAAGAACGGAGTGTGACGTCCGCCTTCTTCCTTGGTCAGGACGTAAACCTGAGCCGTGAAGTGGGTGTGAGGATGAATGGAACCGGGTTT
Organism: uncultured Eubacteriales bacterium; assembly: GCA_900545885.1. Classification (GTDB taxonomy): domain Bacteria; phylum Bacillota; class Clostridia; order Christensenellales; family CAG-917; genus Limadaptatus. Next base: position 5,377 of record URAF01000005.1, on the reverse strand, counting down.
GGCAAGAACCTGACCGCGTTCGATTTCGTTTCTCTGAACACCACGGAGAAGTGCACCGATGTTGTCGCCGCCTTCTGCGAAGTCGAGGAGCTTACGGAACATTTCGATACCGGTGACGGTCGTTTCACGTTTCTCATCGCTGAGACCGACGATTTCGACCTTGTCGCCGAGTTTGAGCATACCACGTTCGACTCTGCCCGTTGCAACGGTGCCGCGGCCGGTGATGGTGAAGACGTCTTCGACAGGCATAAGGAAGGGCTTGTCGGTGTCACGTTCGGGATCGGGAATATAGCTGTCGACTGCGTCGAGGAGTTCCTGAATGCAGTTGAGTGCGGGATCATCCCACTTGCCTGCAAGACCTGCTTCCATAGCTTTGAGAGCAGAACCGCGGATGATGGGGGTGTCGTCTCCGGGGAAACCGTATTCGTTCAGAAGTTCGCGAACTTCCATTTCGACGAGTTCGAGGAGTTCTTCGTCGTCAACCTGGTCGCATTTGTTGAGGAAGACGAGGATGTAAGGAACACCAACCTGTCTTGCGAGCAGGATGTGCTCACGAGTCTGAGGCATGGGACCGTCGGAAGCTGCAACGACGAGGATTGCGCCGTCCATCTGTGCTGCACCCGTAATCATGTTCTTGACGTAGTCGGCGTGGCCGGGGCAGTCAACGTGTGCATAGTGACGTTTGTCGGTTTCGTACTCAACGTGTGCGGTGTTGATTGTGATTCCTCTTGCTTTTTCTTCGGGCGCTTTGTCGATTTCATCATATTTCATGATTTGAGCTTTGCCCTTGGATGCGCTGTACATGGTGATAGCAGCGGTGAGGGTGGTTTTGCCGTGGTCAACGTGGCCGATGGTGCCGATGTTGACGTGGGGCTTAGTTCTTTCAAACTTCGCTTTTGCCATTTTGAATTCCTCCAATTTTGGTTTGTTTTGAGTAGTGTTTTATTATAGAAAACTTATAAAGATATATTATATATCAATATAGGTTATCTCGAGAATTTTCTGCCCGTGACCTTCTCTGCTACGTTCAAAGGCACCTGAGCATAGTGGTCGAACAACATAGTGAACGTTGCTCTGCCCTGCGTAAGGCTTCTGAGCGTCGTGGCGTAACCGAACATTTCGGAGAGCGGCACGTCGCAGTCGATAGCCTGCACGCCGTTTTTGAGTTCCATGCCGCGGACGGAACCGCGACGGGAGTTGAGGTTGCTCATCACGTCGCCGACATACTCGTCGGGAACGTCGATTTCGACCTTCATAATGGGTTCGAGCAGTATGGGCGCGGCTTTTTCCGCAGCGGAGCGGAACGCCATTGAACCCGCAACTTTGAACGCCATTTCCGAACTGTCGACTTCGTGGGTGCTGCCGTCCACGAGGTGAACCTTGAAGTCCACGCACTCGTAACCTGCCATAACGCCCGCTTTCGCCGCTTCCTGAATGCCCTCGCTGACCGCGTTTGCGAATTCTTTGGGAACGACGCCGCCCACCGTTTCGTTGAGGAACTCGTATCCTTTGCCGGGATTGGGTTCGATTTCGATGACGCAGTGACCGTATTGTCCGTGACCGCCCGTCTGTCTGACAAACTTGCCTTCGGCTTTTGCGGTTTTGGTGATTGTTTCGCGGTAACTGACCTGCGGTTTGCCGACGTTGGCTTCCACTCTGAACTCACGGAACATTCTGTCCACGATGATTTCGAGGTGAAGTTCACCCATGCCTGCGATGATGATTTGCCCCGTATCCTTGTCGGTGTACGCTTTGAACGTGGGGTCTTCTTCCTGCAATTTGAGGATTGCCGTGTTCATGCGTTCCTGACTGGCTTTTGTTTTGGGTTCGATTGCGACTTTGATAACGGGTTCGGGGAAGACCATGTTTTCGAGGACAATCTGATGCGACTTGTCGCACAGCGTGTCGCCCGTGGTGCTCTTTTTGAGTCCGACCAGCGCGACTATTTCACCTGCGCCCGCTTCCGTGAGGTCCTCTCTGTCGTCCGCGTTCATTCGGAGTATTCTGCCGATGCGTTCGTTCTCGTTCTTGCCGGGATTGAACACCATCATACCCGTCTTGATCTGACCGCTGTAAATTCTGATGAATGCCAGCTTTCCGACGTATTCGTCAGTCAGGATTTTGAAGACGAGTGCGGAGAAAGGTTCGTCGTCGGACGGATGACGCACTTCCTCTCTGTCCACGCGGGGGTTCTTGCCCGTGATGGACGGAATGTCCGTGGGACTGGGAAGGAAATCCACGATGGCGTCGAGCAATCTCTGAATACCCTTGTTGCGGTAAGAACTGCCGCACAGCACGGGCGTGATTGCCATTTCTATCGTGCCTTTGCGTATAGCCTTGACGAGTGCCTCTTCCGTGACGGAATCGGTGTCTTCCATGATGCACTTTTCGAAGATGTCGTCGTCGAAGTTGGCGGCTTCTTCAATCATGTGAGCGCGTGCCTTTCTGAAATCGTCTTCCATATAGGCGGGAACGTCTTTCACTTCGAAATCCATTCCGTTGTTTGCGCCCGTATAGTAGATTGCCTTGCCCGAAATCAGGTCGACTATGCCCTCGAACTCGTTTTCCTTGCCGATGGGCAGAACGACGGGAACGGGGTTTGTGTGCAATCTCTCGCGCATCATTCTGACTACGTTGTCAAAGTTCGCTCCGTTGATATCCATTTTGTTGACGAACGCAATGCGGGGAACTTTGTAGGTGTTTGCCTGACGCCAGACGTTTTCGGACTGAGGTTCGACACCGCCTTTGGCACAGAACACCGCGACTGCTCCGTCCAGCACTCGGAGACTGCGTTCGACTTCAACGGAAAAGTCAACGTGTCCCGGAGTGTCGATGATGTTGATTTGATGATTCTTCCAGACGGTGGTGGTTGCGGCGGAGGTGATGGTTATCCCCCTTTCGCGCTCCTGCACCATATAATCCATTACCGCTGCGCCGTCGTGCACCTCGCCGAGCTTGCGAATCATACCGGTATAAAACAGAATACGCTCGGTAGTTGTGGTCTTACCGGCATCGATGTGAGCCATAATGCCGATGTTTCTGACCATATCAAGTGCAAATTTGCGCTGCATATAGACTACCACCTGTAATGTGCGAACGCCTTGTTGGCCTCAGCCATACGGTGCATTTCGTCTTTCTTCTTGACTGCGCCGCCGGCAAGGTTGTAAGCGTCCATCAGTTCGCCCGCCAGTCTTTCCTTCATGGTCTTCTCGCCGCGCTTTCTGGCAAATGCGACCATCCAACGGATGGCAAGCGTCTGTCTGCGTTCGGGACGGATTTCCATAGGAACCTGATAGGTGGAACCGCCGACTCTTCTCGCTTTTACTTCGAGCAGAGGCATAACGTTTTCGAGAGCCTTGTTGAAGACGTCGATTGCTTCGACTCCCAGTTTCTTTGATGCAATATCGAAAGCCTCGTAGACGATGGTCTGCGCAGTACCTTTCTTACCGTCAAGCATAACCTGGTTGACCAGTTTGGTGACAACCTTGCTGCCGTAAACGGGATCGGGCAGAACATCTCTCTTGGGCACGCCACTTCTTCTTGGCATAATAACCTCCTAGGGGAAAATTTACATTCGAAAAATCATTATTTGGGGCGTTTTGCACCGTACTTGGATCTTGCCTGCTTGCGTTTTGCGACGCCTGCCGTATCAAGAGTTCCGCGTATGATGTGATAACGCACACCGGGCAAGTCCCTGACTCTGCCGCCTCTGATGAGAACCACGCTGTGTTCTTGCAGGTTGTGGCCGATGCCGGGGATATAGATGGTACCTTCCTGACCGTTGACGAGACGTACTCTCGCAATCTTACGAAGTGCGGAGTTAGGCTTCTTGGGGGAAGTCGTCGTCACGCTGAGACAAATACCGCGTTTCTGGGGGCACTGTCCCATAATAGGGGTCATAGATTTTTTGACCTGTCTTTCCCTGCCTTTTCTGATAAGCTGATTGATGGTTGGCATTCTTGTTCCTCCTGTATTATTTTCGAATGTACCTGCTTCAACCCTATGCAAGTGCAAACATTTATCCTAGTCCTCCTGCGCAACGATACCGACGGCGGAAGCGCCCACCTCGATGCCCGACTCCCTGCCCAGCCACGCCATATCGGGCGCGAACAGCACGGGAACTCCTGCATTTTCGGCAGATGCGACCAACTTCGATTTCAAAGCGCATTCGGCGTCCTCGGCGACAATGACACACCTTATTGTCCCCTCGGATAAACCCCTCGAAACCTGTTTGGAACCGACAACTTTCGGGGAGACTGCTAGCAATTTCGACAATTCGTTTTCTCTGCTCATTTTTTCTAAGCTAAAAACAGCTCGCGTTTCCGCAAGCCTAATCATAGTATCAATTATCGGACGGTATGTCAAACGAATGAACGGACTTTCCCGAAAAAAATTTTATATAATAATATAATAACTAGATATAGCGCAATGTGCGTATGCGCACCCACAAGTGCACCGCGTGCAACACGCATAAATACGCTCCCGCGTACCTTTGCATACGCGCCGCAAACGCGCCATGCACACTCGCAGACCAGCACACGCACAACGCGGACGTTGCGCGGACATAAGATTACTGCCGGACTATTGCCACTTGATTGCCGCTTGCTTCCTCTTAAAGAAACTGTGCTTAAAGTTTGACCGTGGCTTTGGCGTCGAGGTCGAACCCCGCAGGTTGCAATCCGTTTTGTATGGCAAAATAAGCCGCCGCACCTATCATTGCCGCATTGTCGGTGCAATAACGGAGTTTGGGGTAATGAACCTCCCACCCCTTTTCTTTTTCCGCTTCGTCAAAGCGCTTTCGAAGAAGGGCGTTTGCGCTCACTCCGCCCGCTATCGCGATTTTGGTTACGCCCGTGCGCTCGACCGCGCACTCCGTGGTGTGGAAAAGCTGGTCGACCGCGCTTTCCTGGAATGAACAGGCAACGTCGGCTCGCGGAACGCTTTCGCCTTTCTGTTCGAGGTTGTGCACGAGGTTTATGACAAATGTTTTCAGTCCGCTGTAAGAGAAATACAACGCGTCGTCCTTTTTGAAAACGGGACGCGGCATTTTGTAAACGGGATTTCCTTCTTCGGCAAGTTTCTGAATTTCGGGGCCGCCGGGATACGGCAATCCCAGAACGCGCGCCACTTTGTCGAACGCTTCGCCCGCCGCGTCGTCGCGGGACTGTCCGAGAAGTTGAGTTTTTTCGTAATCCTCGACAAGCAGCAACGCGGTATGTCCGCCGCTTGCGAGCAAACAGATGTAAGGCGGTTCGAGGTCGCTGTCGATATAATTCGCCGCAATATGCCCTTTTACGTGCGAAATCGCGTAAAGCGGTTTGCCCCAAGCATAAGCCAGAGCCTTTGCATAGTTCACACCGACGAGCAACGCGCCGAG
>URAF01000004.1 GCA_900545885.1 uncultured Eubacteriales bacterium | reverse complement strand
CGCTTTGCGCTGTTCTTATTTTTCTTTTATCCCCTCTCGCACAAGTGCGGTGGGATAAATCCACTTTTTTTGTCGGCAGTTTTGCTTACTGCCGGTGGGACGGCTATGCCGTGCCCCCTACTGTCACTCGCAAAAACAGCCGCGCTTTGCGCTGTTCTTATTTTTCTTTTATCCCCTCTCGCACAAGTGCGGTGGGAATAAAAGAAAAACAACCTCTCTTCGAGAGGCTGTTTTTGCTCGTTGGTGCCGGTGGTCGGACTCGAACCGACACGGATTTTACTCCACAGGATTTTGAGTCCAGCGCGTCTGCCAGTTTCACCACACCGGCGCAAGTGATAATATACCACAACTTTCCGCCGTTATCAAGCATTTTTGCGGTTTGTTCGGTATTGACATCAAAATACCCCTTTGATACAATAACTATAGATAAGGAGGAACTATGTCTGCTGTCAATTCCATTCAAATCAAATCCACTCCTTTGGGCAAAAAAATCTGGACAAACGCCCTGCTTTTCGGGCTTATCGGTCAGATTGCATGGGTTGTGGAAAACATGTATTTCGCGACGTTTGCGCAAAAACTTTTTGCCGAGACCGCTAAGTTTGGCAATATGTATTACGTCGCAACCACGCTCATGGTAATTTTCTCCGCCATAACGGCGACAGTCACGACCATATTTATGGGCGGGCTGTGCGACAAAGTGGGAAAACGCAAACCCTTTATTACAATCGGCTATCTGTTCTGGGGTGCGACGATTATGCTGTTTGCCGCAATCCCGATTAACTTCGAGTCAAGCGAAGGCGGACTTATAATCGCGTTGCTCGTCATATTCGACTGCATAATGACCTTTGCGGGTTCGACGGCAAACGACGCGGCTTTCAACGCCTGGGTTGCGGACGTAACCGACGTCACCAACCGCGGAAAAGTCAACACCATACTTTCCGTTATGCCCGTTCTTGCAACCGTCGTTACGATTGTGATTGCCATGTTCACATTCGACAAAGGCAACTACACCATATTCTTCATAATTCTGGGCGTCATCCCCATGGTTACGGGCTTGCTGTCGGCATTCATGCTCAAAGACGCGCCCGACATTGTCAAAAACCCCAACCCCAACTATCTGAAAGAAACATTCTACGGTTTCCGTCCGAACGTCATCAAATCCAACAAAATGATGTACGTCTGTCTGTCCGCGCTCTGCCTTATCGGAATTGCGCAACAGACTTTCATGTCCTACCTCATCAGTTTCGTAACGGTGACGCTCGGCATAACGGACTATCTCGTTCCTCTTGCAGTGGTCATTGTTCTTTCGGCGGCAATTACGGGAGGAATGGGCGTCCTGTTCGACAAGTTCGGAAGAAAGAACTTCTATCTCCCCCTTGTTGCTGTCGTGGTTGTCGGAACGCTGATTGTATACCTGATGAAGTTCATGTCACAATCTGCATACCTGCCTTTACTTTACGTCGGCGGCACGATAATGCTCGGAACTATGCTCTGCCTTGCCGGCGGACTTACCGCAGCGTTTCAGGACTACATTCCCAAAGGTTTCGAAGGACGTTTCCAAGGTGTGAGAATGTGCTTCACCGTCCTTATTCCCATGATAATAGGTCCGCTGATTACGCTTGCAATCGGTATAAACTCTTTCGACTCAATGGACAGCACAACCACCAAACCGCCGTTTGAAATTTTCCTTGCAGCAGCTATAATCGCCCTGCTTGCGTTCATTCCCGTTTTCTTCGTAAGAAAAGACGCAGACAGACTTCGCACTTCTCTGCTCGCAGAAAAAGAAAACGAAAATGCGGCGGACGACGCTTTGACGGAGAACGTCTCCGACACTGTTGCCGAAACCGCAGATGCGTCCGAAACCGACAAGGCGGAATAAAAGCTATACTGTCCGACACATTTCGGTTGTGTCTTAACACAAATCGTCAAACATCGAAAAAGCACCGATTATCGGTGCTTTTTGATTTGATAAAATTGTTATTTTGAAAACTTGTTATTATTTCTTACTTATTCGCACTCCCGCACGACTTTTGTTTTTCAGGCAATTAAAGACTGACAACAAATCGCACGGGCGCTACGATAACTTCAAAGAAACAAGTTCAACGGCACGCTTTACTCGCCTGCTTTTGAGCCGACTTCGAGTATCTCGTAAGGCGTGACCTGATAGACGTAATAGTTCAGCCAGTTGTAGAAAAGCAGGTTTGCCGTCGACTTCCATTTCATATCCACGATTTCGAGGTCGTCGTTGACAAAATAGTTTTTGGGCGGTTCGATGTCCAGTCCTTTGTCAAGGTCGCGTTGATACTCGTTGCGGAGTGTGAACCTGTCGTACTCCGCGTGTCCCGTAAAGAAGAACGAACGGTTGTCGTGGGTCTTTGCAATGGTTATGCCCGCCTCGGGAGAAGTCGCAAGGATTTTGACGTCGTCGCACTTGCGCAGAGCTTCTTCGTCAATGCGCGTATGACGCGAATGCGGAATGTAGAACGTGTCGTCCATTCCTTTGAGCAGCATATCGTTTTCCTGCATTGCGTGCGTCGGGAAAATGCCAAAGAGTTTTTTGTCAAGCAGTTGTTTGCCTATACCGTAGAAATGGTACAGCGCCGCCTGCGCTCCCCAGCAGATATATATCGTGCTCGTCACGTTTTCACGCGCAAAATCCATGATTTCGACAAGTTCGTTCCAATATTTGACGTCTTCAAACGGTATGGTTTCGACGGGCGCGCCCGTGACTATCATTCCGTCGAACTTCATTTTCTTGACCTCGGAAAGCGTGCGGTAAAACTTCTGCATATGCGCTTCGGACACGTGCGTACTCTTGTAGCTTGCTGTTCCTATGAGGTGAATATTGACCTGCAACGGCGTATTGCCGAGAAGGCGCATGAGCTGGGTTTCCGTCACTTCCTTTGTGGGCATGAGGTTGACGATTGCAACTTCGAGGGGTCGGATATCCTGCGTGACCGCACGCACGGAGTCCATGACGAAAATCTTTTCTTTGCGCAAATTCTCGTATGCAGGTATGTCTTTCGGAATGATAATCGGCACTTTGTTCTCCTTTAAGGCGCTGTATCAGATTTTGTCCAGAGCCTGTTTTACGTCGTTGATAAGGTCGTCGGCGTTTTCCAGACCGACGGAAAGTCTGACAAGGTCGGGCGATACGCCTGCGGCGTAAAGTTCCTCGTCGTTCATCTGGCGGTGCGTTGCGCTTGCGGGGTGCAGGCAGCACGAACGCGCGTCGGCAACGTGGGTTTCGATGGCAATGATTTTGAGGTGTTTCATAAAGTTTTCGGCTGCTTTTCTTCCGCCTTTTACGCCGAAACTGACTACACCGCAAGAACCGTTGGGAAGATATTTTTCCGCAAGTTTATGGTACTTGTCGCCTTCGAGTCCGCAGTAAGTAACCCATGCCACTCTGTCGTCGTTTTCGAGGAACTGCGCGATTTTGAGCGCGTTCTCGCAATGACGCTGCATACGGACGTGCAGGCTCTCCAGTCCGAGGTTGAGCAAAAATGCGTTCTGCGGCGACTGAATGCAACCGAAGTCGCGCATGAGTTGTGCCGTGGCTTTGGTGATGAATGCTCCGCCGTTTCCGAACTTCTCGACGTAAGTAATGCCGTGATAGCTGTCGTCGGGAGTGCAAAGTCCGGGATACTTGTCGGCGTGCGCTTTCCAGTCGAACTTGCCGCTGTCGACGATACAGCCGCCGACTGCAGCGCCGTGTCCGTCCATGTATTTTGTGGTAGAGTGCGTGACGATGTCGGCGCCCCACTCTATCGGACGGCAGTTGACGGGAGTTGCAAACGTGTTGTCGATGATGAACGGAACTCCGTGTGCGTGAGCGACTTTTGCGAACTTCTCGATGTCGAGAACGGTAAGCGCGGGGTTTGCAATGGTTTCGCCGAACAACGCTTTGGTGTTGGGACGGAAAGCGGCGTTGAGTTCCTCTTCGCTGGCGTCGGGCGACACGAAGGTGAAGTCAATGCCCATACGTTTCATCGTGACGGCAAAAAGGTTGTAAGTACCGCCGTAAATCGCGGAGCTGGACACGATGTGGTCGCCGTGACCCGCAATGTTGAAAACGCTGAAAAAGTTTGCCGCCTGTCCCGAAGACGTAAGCATTGCCGCAGAACCGCCTTCCATCTGGCAGATTTTCGCCGCAACATAGTCGTTGGTGGGATTTTGGAGACGGGTATAAAAATATCCGCTGGCTTCCAAATCGAACAACTTTGCCATATCTTCGCTGGTGTCGTATTTGAAAGTCGTGCTTTGAATAATCGGTATTTGTCTGGGTTCGCCGTTACCGGGAGTGTATCCGCCCTGAACGCAAATTGTTTCGATTTTGCTCATAGTATCTCCTTTACGGGGCAATACGGTTATTACCTCGTATTGTATTCTTTCTTTATTCTGTCGATTTTGCGCGCTTCTTCCTTGCGCTTTATGCTTTCGCGTTTGTCGTGCAGTTCCTTGCCTCGGCAAAGACCGAGTTCGACTTTTACAAGGCTGTCTTTGAAGTAAAGTTTCAAAGGCACGAGCGTATAACCTTTCTGTTCGGTTTTTGCTTTCAGCTTTCTGATTTCGGCTTTGTTGAGAAGAAGTTTCCTGTTGCGGCGGGGGTCTACGTTGAAGTAACTGCCCTTTTCGTAAGGCGAAATATGCGCGCCTACCATAAACACCTCGCCGTTTTTGATTATGGCGAAACTGTCGCGGAGATTGACTGCACCTAGACGCACGGATTTGACTTCCGTGCCGACAAGTACAATGCCCGCTTCGTATGTGTCCTCGACGAAATAATCGTGATAGGCTTTTTTGTTGGTTGCAATGATTTTCATATTCCACCGTGCGGCTCGGATTGTCCTTTCCCTTACTTTTCGGACGTTTCCGCAATCGCCTGCGCGCCGATACGCGTCAACTTATATAATATAACTTATTGCTATAAATATCAACCTTTATTCCCGCAACATATTTACCGAACGTCTGTCAGTACGCCGAAATATTCGATTGGGCACCGAGTGACCGTGCCGCAGTTGCTTTCGGGCGGTGTTGCCGTCGGGAGTTGCTGTCGTCAAGCGTTACCGTCTTTGATGAGCGTTACTCGCGGGCGATGTTTACGCGCCGAAATAAAATAAAAGCGACTCCTTGCGGAGTCGCTCGTCGATTTTGGACGAATTATGCGATTGCGCCGACCACGAAGCAGATGACCGAGCAGACGAGAAGAAACGCGAACAGTATGAACGTAACCTTTTTGAGCGTGCCTTCCTTGCCCTTTTCCTTGTTTCTGCCGTAGTAAGTATCGGACGCACCGGAAATGACTCCGACGTTATCACTGGTACCCTTTTGCATCAATACGATGACGATCATAGCAATCGACGCTATGAGCATCATAATCATAAATGCTATTAAAACTGCTTCTCTTACCTCTTGGGGAATCGAACCGCCGGGACGGTCGGAAGCCGCGGCAAGAATTGTGTAAAGCGCGTTATCCAGCATCTTTTACCTCCTGATAAGTCTAAAAAAGTCTATCACAATAATTTATATTTGGCAAGCGTATTTACGAAAATGTGCGGCGAAAGGTCAAAAACATGCAAAAGGCTCGGGAAGTTTCACCAAGAAGGGCGCGGGTTCATATATTGAGAAAAAACGAGGAGGCGCAAATGGACGCAAAACTCTATTGCTGTGAACTGCCCTATCCCGAAGTCGAACCCGCGGAAAACCTCGCGGACAGCAAACTTCTCATGCCGAACTACGGCGGACCCGCGGGAGAACTTACCGCGGTGACAACATACTGTTTTCAGAACTACATAACGCAGAAAAACAAAGAACTTGCCGACGCGCTCATCGGTATTGCGAAATGCGAAATGCACCATCACGAACTTCTGGGCGAAACGATATTCAAGTTGGGCGGCTATCCCGTAATGGGCGGCAGAACGTACTGGAACGGGAGTTTTGCCAACTACACGCTGGACCCGAAAAAATATCTCCAACAGAACATCGTAGGCGAAGAAACGGCAATACTCAACTACGAAAGAACGGTGCTCAACCTGAAAACGGAAAGCGTAAAACTTCTGCTCGAACGCATAATCCTCGATGAGGAACTGCACATCAAAATATTCAAGGAACTGCTTGCGGGACTGTAAACCGACCCAACAAAGGCAGGTCAGAATTTTGAAAATTGTTCATACTGTCCGTGCGGAAACGGCGTTTCCGTCACGAAAAAAAATCCACCGCAAAAACGGTGGATTTTGTTATTTACATACTTTTTCGTTTGATACACGGTTTCTTTTTACAGCGCTTTCCGTTTACGGCAATGTGTCACAGTTTTTTGCACAAAATATTCCGCTTCTATCGCGGTTTTTTCGGTCACACAACAGGACTTAAAAACATTGCTGCTTTGCCGCAGTTTTATTTTTTATTTGACGGCTTATTTGTCGTTCTACTTTTTGTCCCGCGCGTTCTTTTCCACGTACTCCAATATGCCCGCAAGCATTCCTTCGAACACGTCGCCGACAGCGTCGTACGCGCTCTGTTCCATTCCGTAAGGGTCGGGTACTTCCTTGCCGCCGAATAAGTCCAGACACTCTACCCGCGCGTTCTTGTAGTTGTCGGAAAGATAGTGTTTTTGTTCTTCCGTCATCGTGAAGACAAAATCGGACTCCTCTGCAAGTTTTCCGTCAAAAACCTTGCTTGTGTAATCGCCGACGTCGATACCCCTTGCACGCAAAACGCAAACCGTTTTCGGGTTGACGGGACTTCCCCCGCCCATAATACCCGCGCTGTCCGTGACGCAGTCGAAACCGACTTTCCGCGCGTAGTCGGAAAACATCGCCATAAGCATAGGACTGCGGCAGGTATTGCCCGTGCATACAAAAGTGATTTTCATACCGTTTTTCCGCCCGCGGCTTTCATAACGCGGTTCATAACAGATTTTTCCACTCCGTCGCCCTGCATAATCTCAACTATGATGAGGTCGTAATCTTTTTCTGCGGAACGCAAAGCGGAATAGACGTTGCGCATATAATCTTCCGCCGTAACTCCGAGAGAAACGATGTTTCTTTCCTTTGTAACGTCGCGGTAGATGTCACGGAAAACGAGAACGGGGTTTCTTCCCTCTTTGACCGCTCGGTCGTAACACTCCGTCGCGCTTTCGACGCTTTCGGCGGCAACGGTGGTCACCACAGGCGCGTAGTGTTCATATTTCATACCGGGCGATTTCGCAACCTTTATAGGCGCGCCTTTGAACCCGTCCACTCTGCCTAGAACCTCGGACAGCATTTCGGCAGTAACGGCACCGGGACGCAGTACCGTCGGAAACTCCGAAGTCAGGTCAAGCACGGTCGACTCAATCCCCACTCCGCAGGGACCGCCGTCCAGAATGAGCGGAATTTTGCCGTTGAGGTCGTCGAATACGTGCTGCGCCGTTGTCGGCGAAACGTGTTTGCTGCGGTTTGCCGAAGGTGCGGCAAGCGGCTTTGACTTTGCGATGAGTTCTCTTGCGTAAACATTGTCGGGCATACGCACGGCAACGGTATTTCCGCCTGCGGTGACAATGTCGGGGATTTTGTCGGATTTGGGCAAAACCACCGTAAGCGCGCCCGGCATAAACCTGCTGGCAAGTTCGTAGAAAGCTTCGGGAACTTCCGATGCGATTTCCTTTACTTGTCCGACGTCGGATATATGCACGATGAGCGGGTTGTCCTGCGGTCTGCCCTTTGCTTCGAATATCTTTGCAACGGCTTCCGCATTGAATGCGTCCGCGCCCAGTCCGTACACGGTTTCAGTGGGAAATACCACCAATTCACCGCTTTTTATGAGCGAAACGGCTTCGTCAAGTCCTTGTTCTGCTTTTACGATTTTGGTTTCCACGATTTCACCGACGCCGAATTACTCGGCTTTTTTAGCCTTTTTATTCTTCGATACCACGACAGCAACCGCCACAATCGCACCTGCGCCTATCACGCTGCACACGACTATCGCGGCAATCTCTCCGTCGCTCAGTTTGCCGTCCGAACCTGCACCGAAACTCTCCGTTCCAGTGAGTTTGTAGACGTACTGCTGACCGCCCGATTCGTACTGTCCGAACACGTAAACGCTGTTGTTGTCCGCATTGGGAATATATATGGTGCACGAAGTGAGTTCGGCAGGAATCACGACCGCATTGTCAACGTTGACGTCATAGTTGGATACGCCGAAATAAGTCGTTCCGTTGACCGTTGCTTTGGTGATATAACAACCGCGTTTGAGTATGGGTTTGCTGTTGCTGGTCGCGGCGTTTGCAAACGGTGCCGTTCCGTCGGACATAGCAGCAACTTCACCGCCGTCTTTGCCGAGCAGTACCCGTTTGGAGCCTTCCGCTGTTACCGCATAGGTGTAGAACCCTCTGAAAGGTTCGATATAGCTGTATTTGAAGTCGATGACGAGATTGCCTTTTTCGTCATAGCCGCCGTATAGAACGTCGCCTTCGCTGTTCATAATCGACGTAACGAAAATGCCGTCCTGATATGCAACCGTCACGAAATCGCGGTCGGACTTGCTGAACACAAGACTCCCTTCGCCGTCATAAACGCGCAGTTCGCTGGGGGATATTGCCGAATAGGTGTAGCCGCCGACGGTTTGCATAACGAGGTCGTAGTAACCGATTTTGTCTCTATCTTGCGCTCCGTCAACTTTAACGCCGATGTTTCCCGTCAGCGACATAACGACGTTGAGGTCGCGGTCTATGACGAACTGGTCGAATTCCGCCTCTTTGCTTGCGGGGACGTAAAGCCCGAAGAATGCAACGGCGTATCCGTCTTTGATGAATTTTTCGGGTTCGATTTTGAAACTCTTGGAACTGCTGTCATAGAACATTCCGCCCGACGCGTAACTGAACGTGCTGGACAGCGTGTAAGGCGAACCGACTTGCAGGTAGTCCGTGTCGTTGTCGTAATAAGGGCTTACGAGGTTGATGAAGATATAGGGCGAGGAATAGACGGTTTTTGTGTCGTTCGCCGCGTTGTAGATATATCTCACGACTTTTGCATAATCGCCGTCGTAGTGGTAGGTGTAATCCTCGTCGGAGTCAACAGTCCACTCCTGATGAACGTAAAATTTACCGCCGCCGAGATAGAGGGACTCGGAATAGAAGTTGCTGTAAAGACCGCCTGCGTTCTCGAAAGAACCGTACGCGGGCGGGTCGAGATTGACAACCCCCTCACCTGCCGACTGCACGTCGTAAATGTAAGTCGAAGTTCCTTTGGAAGAATCCGAATATTCGACGGAAATATATCTGCCGTCGAAACCGTACATATTGAGCAGACTGCCGCCGGGGTTTTTAACGCGGCAAACAAGTTCGCCCGTACCCGCGCAGTATATGGGAGTATATCCCGTTTTGCCGTCCTCGACCGTAGCTTTGTCGTATGCGGGGTTCACCGCAACCAGTCCGCCGCCGAGCACGCGGATTGCCGAAGTAAGCGTGGACGTTGACGTGTTCTCCGTCTTTGAGGAGTTCAGCATAACCTTGCCGTTTTTGTCGAATACGCCGTACTCTTCAATACCGTTCGTCGTTCTGCGGAAGCTCACGAGGTCGCCGACGACGTGCACCGCTTGAATTGCGTAAGAGGACGGAATAATCAGTTCGCCCACGGTTTTGCCCGTTCCTTTGGTGGTTCGGACAAGCGAAATGACGTCAAGCGACGTGTTGGTCACGACGTATGCGTCTATGGACGGAATATAACCCGTGTCGGAATCCTTGTGGCTGGAATAGTTTTTCGACGCGCTGGTGAAAACTTCCCACCCTTCGGGAAGAACGACTTGCAGTTCCGCGCCCGTAATCTGACCACCCGAAGCCGACGCCTGATAAATTTCGTTCACGGAAGGATAAGTCTGTTTGAAGTTGCACCCTGCGAAAAGCACCGCGCAGAGTGAAAGCACAACGACGACAAGTACGAATGCTCTTTTTCTCATTGTTGCTCCTTGAAATAACTGTTGTCGGGACGAACGCCGAGCGCACGGAACACAAAGTCCGCAAGCTGCATGTTCGCTCCGTTTTTAAGCGTATCGGATATATCTCTGTTCTGCCCCGCTATGAACGCGCGCGCGTTGGCGTTTATGCGGATTGAGTCGTAGTTTGCGCAATGGGGGCAAACTATGCCGTCCGCTTCCGAAAACGCCGCTTCGCCGTCGAGTATGCAGCCGCACACGGCACAGTTGGAAAAATCCAGTCCGTTTCCGTTGTCGACAAGCGTGGCGAGCAGATAGTCGCACACGGCGTCTCTTGCGTTTTTGCCTTCGTACGCCATGGCTTTGAGTTCCTGCACGGTGTGCAGAAAAAGTTGGGGTTGGGGTTCGGGAGAAAGTTTTGCAAGCAGTTCCAGAATCATGCACGCGGCGTAATATTTGTCGATGTCCGCGGTAATCGGAGAAAAAGAGTCGTACTGCACGCAGTCCGTAACTATGTATCTGTCCCCTTTTCCGCTGAGCATATATTCGCCGAAGTTCATGGGAGAAGCGGCAAAACGCAGTTTGGCGCGAGGTTTCAAGCAACCTCTCGCCGACGCGGTTATGCGCCCCTCTTCGAGGGACACCAGCGTGAGAATCATATCCGCTTCTCTATACGGCACCGCCCTCGTCACTATGGCTTTTACTTTCTTGTCCATCTTCCTTGTCTTTCAACGCGCGGTATGCGTTGTAGAATTCGATTTTGCCGCTTTGCTCAAACATTTTCCAGAAATCTTTGTCCTGCATCATATCCACAGTTTGAGCATAAGGCGGGTTTTTATGCGCGGAGCGCAACAATCGGCGCAAACGCACATCGGATTATTTTTTCAAGTCCTTTACGTCGTAACCTAGTTCGCGCATGAGATAATCGCTGTCGCGCCACTCGCTTTTTACTCGTACGTACAACGTGAGATAAACCTTGCACCCCGTAAGTTCTTCGAGGTCGTGACGTGCCGCCGTGGCTATCTTTTTGAGCGTTTCGCCACCCTTGCCGATGACGATGGCCTTGTGCGACTGCTTTTCGCAAACGACGTCGGCGTCAATGTCGTAAATGGGCTTGTCCTCACGCATTTCGAACTTGTTGATATGTACGCCTATACCGTAAGGAACTTCCTTATCGAGAAGATACAACGCCTTTTCCCTGATAATCTCCGCCGCCATAAACCTGAGCGTGCTGTCGGTGTACATATCTTCGGGGAACATCGCAACGCCTTCGGGCATAAACTTTTCGAGCTCTTCGACGAGCGGCTCCGTGTTTTCGCATTTCTTTGCGGACACGGGAACAATGGCGCGCAGTCCAGCAACCGAATTGAGCTTTTCAAGACACGCAAACAACGTGTCGCGCGTTACTGCGTCCTGTTTGTTGAGCGCAACCACGACAGGCATTGTCGGCGCATACTTTTCGAGAAACTCGTAGTCCTCTTTCTGCAACCCTTTCGCCGCGTCAATCACATAAAGAACGCCGTCGACGTCTTTAAGTCCGCTTGCCACCGACTGCATCATAAACTCGCCCAGCTTGTTGCGAGCCTGATGTATTCCTGGCGTGTCGATGAACACCATCTGCGCGTCGTCCGTGTTGACGATACCGAGAATTTTGTTACGCGTGGTCTGAGGACGCCACGAAACAATGGCAACCTTTTCGCCCACAAGCGCGTTAATCAATGTGGATTTGCCGGCGTTTGGCAATCCCGCTATACAAATAAACCCTGATTTCATATGCACCTTCGATTGCAACTGCAATCCGTTTTCTTTTTGTCGCGCCGCCGTTGATTACCTGATTGCGGCATATCTTATCATTTCCATCGGACTTCCCGTTTCCCGCTCGGATTTACCGAACCGTCGGGAGGTCGTTGCGTATTTTTGTTTTACTTTGATTCAGCCTTTCCGTTATGTACTGTCTTCGCGGCTATCTTTTCAGTCCTACGCCGTTCATAATGTCGTCGGTCAGTCCGAACATCTCTTTTTCTTCCTCGGGCGTCATATGGTCAAACCCCAGAAGATGCAGAAGTCCGTGACAAGTGAGAAAACCGAGTTCTCTCTCAAACGAATGCCCGTATTCTTCCGCCTGTTTCGCCACGCGTTCTCTCGAAATCATAATGCTTCCGAGCGCGACATACTTTCCGTCAAAGGCTTCGTCCGTGAAATCCTCTTTTTTCACAGGGAGTTGCAGTTTGTCGAAATACGGAAAACTGAGCACGTCCGTTTCGGCGTCTATCCCGCGGTATTCGCGGTTGAACTGGCGCACGGTGTCGCCGTCCGTGACTGCAAGGTCAACGCTGAAAAAGTTTTCCTGCCCCACTCTTTCGAATACGGCTTTTTCAACCTTTTTGAGCAACTTTTTTTCGGGCAAACTTACCCCTGTGAACATTATCATATCTTTTCCGTGTTCTGCCTTGTTTAACGTACTTTGTAACCGAACGATTTTTCGTCCGTTCGGAACAAATTATTTCTGCGGTTGATTTACAGTTTCTTTTTGTCGTACGACACTCTGCCGTGCTGAACGCGGGGCAAAGTTTCGATAATCGTGCTCTTTATCGTGGACAAATCCTTCATTGTAATCGGGCATTCGTCAAACTGTCCGAGCGTGAGTTTTTCGTCCACGAGCTTGTTTATTCTGTCCACGAACTCCTCCTTTGTATCGGGAGTGTACGCACGCATAGCGGCTTCGATTGTGTCCGCAATCATAACAATAGCCGCGACTTTGCTCTGCGGTTTTGGTCCCGAATAGGTGTAGTTGCTGACGGACAATTCGCCCTCTTCCGTGAGGTTCAGTGCCTTGCGGTAGAAATAACCCACGGGAGCTGTTCCGTGATGTTCCTTGCACACCGCGACGATTTCGGGCGGCAAACGGTATTGTTTTGCCAGAATTTCACCGAACACCGTGTGCGACGTAATCATACTTACGCTGACTTCGGGAATGAGTTCGTCGTGGGGGTTGTAGGTGGACTGGTTCTCGGAGAAGTATATCGGCGCTTTGAGTTTGCCTATGTCGTGATAGTATGCCGCCGCTCTCGCAAGATGCGGATTTTCGCCGATTGCGTTTGCGCAAGCCTCGGAAAGGTTGCCGACAACCAGCGAATGGTTGAAGGTTCCGGGCGCCTCGCTCGCAAGACGTTTGAGAAGAGGCTGATTGAGATTGGTGAGTTCGTCAAGACGGAAATCGTCGGCGATATTGAACACGCCTTCGAGAATTGCGACTATGGGCGTAAACACCATAACCGCACCGACCGACGCGCCGTACGACCACAAAACGTTGTAAAGCAGGTTTATGGACGTATCGCCTGCGGCAAGCGTGCAGAACAGAAGAAGGGGTTGCGCGACCAGCGCGGCGAGAAACGCCCAAAGTATGAATTTAAGTCTTGTGAGGTGTTTGCCGACAATGATGTTTACGGACATTGCGGCAAGGAAGTTGCTGATGACGGAGATGATGACCGCGGGCATCGTCTGAATGGGATAAAGGCTTCCGAAGTTGTAGCTCAAAAGCAACATCGCAAGCAGAACGAGCGTGGAAATCATTGCCGACCTGCGGTCGAGGAGTTCGAGCAACACGAGAGAACAAAGGCTGATAGGCAGCGCAAATACGCTCAGATATCTGCTGGTGATAAGACACGCCGCATATGTAAGCGACACGGTCGCTACGCAGAGAAGATAATTGCGCACCGCGAATTTCGTGTCGTCGCTGGTTCCGTACGACGCAAAGAACAGTATTGCGTAAAGCACCGCGATTATTGCGAAAAATCCGCTTGTCGACGCGGCGTTGGACGGCAAAAACGCGGCTTCGAAAGACACCGAAGTCATATAAACCGCGAACACCGTAATCAGCATTCCGAATATCAGTACGGGAGGATAGAACTTGGCGAAAGCCACGAGAAAATCGTGTCTTTTTTTGAGTTGCGCCTTTTCGACGCCCGTAAGTTCGCCCACATATTTTTTCATTTCAATCCCTCCGGGAAGACTACTCCGCTTCCCTCTCTTCTTTTGTGCGTTCCGCCGACCCTTTGTCGCGGTTACGTTCCGCCGCCTCTTCTTTTTCGGCGCGGTCGTACGCTCTTATTATACGGCTCACCAGCTCGTGGCGAACCACGTCGCAGTATTCGAGCCTGACTATCGCTATATCCTTTACTCCCTGCAAAACGCCTTCCGCGTGAGTAAGTCCGCTGGTTACGTTTCTCGGGAGGTCAATTTGCGAATCGTCGCCGTTGACGACCATTTTACTGCCTTCTCCAAGACGCGTAAGGAACATTTTCATCTGCTCTTTGGTCGTGTTCTGCGCCTCGTCGAGAATTATGAAACTGCGGTTCAGCGTTCTGCCTCTCATATACGCAAGAGGCGCAATTTCCACAAGTCCCCTTTCGATGTTTTTCTGGTAAGTCTCGCTCCCGCCCATAAGTTCTTCGAGCGCGTCGTAAAGCGGACGAAGATACGGGTCGACTTTTTCCGCAAGGTCTCCGGGAAGGAACCCGAGCTTTTCACCCGCTTCAACCGCGGGACGCGTGAGAATGATTTTGTCGACTTCGTGATTTTTCAACGCGTCGACCGCGAGCGCAACCGCAAGATATGTTTTGCCCGTGCCCGCAGGACCTATTCCGAACGTCACGGAATTGTTTTTTATCGCGTCGGCATACAGTTTCTGCCCCAGACTTTTGGGGTATACGGTTTTTCCGCGCGCTACGGTCACGGAAGCCATAAGGTCTTTCACTCCCGAAACCTTGCCTTTGCGCACC
Organism: uncultured Eubacteriales bacterium; assembly: GCA_900545885.1. Taxonomy (GTDB): domain Bacteria; phylum Bacillota; class Clostridia; order Christensenellales; family CAG-917; genus Limadaptatus. Next base: position 118,119 of record URAF01000004.1, on the reverse strand, counting down.
ATATCCACAACCGCTTCGATTTGCTGTGTTCCGAGCGGCTCTTTGCGCGACAGCGTAAACAGCGCGTCTATTGCGGAAATCGCAGCGGCTACGTCCTCTTTTTCGCCGCTGATTTTGAGAGAATCCGCCCCCGCGAAAACGCTGACCCCGAACGACTCTTCGAGAAGTTTCACGTTGTTGTCAAGCCCTCCGAACAACTCCTGAAAGGCGGCGTAATCCTCGATATGCTTTTCTTTTGAAACTTTCATTTACAGGCTATATCCTCCGTACGCTTTGCGCGTTACGTTTGGTTTTTATGCGTTGCTTTCCGACGCGTGAACTTTCCGACAGGTCACAATGCGCGGTTGTCTATCCTCTCTTCCGCCTCTACCGTAACCGTAACGTACGTTCCGCCGTTCTCTTTGCGAACTTGAAAACTTCTGTTCAGCACGTTTACCCCGGCGGGCATTGTGGCGACGAGTTCGGAATACGTCTCCGCCGACATCTGGTCATCAGTCCGCGTGTTCTGTCTTTCGACAAAAGTCAGCTCGTGAAACGTGAACGTATATTTCGTATACCCCAGAAGAAAGTCGTTGCGCCACACCGAAGTTTCCAGCACGTAATCGGCAAACGGCGAAGCAGGCGCCGAAGGTACTTTCCCGAAGAAAGAAAGCCTCGTATACGATTTCGTTCTGCCGCGCACCGCAACGTTTTCGGTGTCGGGGAAAAACTTGGTATGCGTTCTGTACGTCTTGCCGTACACTTCCCCGTCCGCGGGACAGGCGACTTTTTCCTCTCCGACCGTAACGTACGCGCCGATGAGTTCGTCACCGACATTCACGACGTCGCCGTATTCGACAAGCGCACTCCCCGAAAACACAACCGTCCGCGTAACCGTTGCCCGAACCGTGGCTTTTACGGGTTGGGTGCCTATGTCGACAAAATCTTCCCCGTCCAGTTCCGTGCGCACGTCCACATACACGCGCGTTCCGCGTTTGGACACGGAAGCAAACGCCACCCCGTCCAGTTCGAGAAGTTGCCGTTCCACCTCGTCGCCGTCAAACTCCCAAACGAGTTTTCCGACGCTTATTCCGTTTTCGGTCAGTATGCGCGAAACGTCGTCGTTCCATTCTCCCGTTGCTTCGACCGAGGTCACGAGATGCGGATAAACCGCAAGCGCGGCAACCGAACAAACAATTCCCGCAACAATCCCCGCCCTTCGAAGACACGACAACAGCGAAAAAAACGGCCCTTCCTCTTTAATTATTATATAATCATAGCATAGAGAGTTTAATATTGCAACAACCTTTGATTTATCCGCGGAAGATACGGAAAACCTTAATTCTTCGCTGTCTGACCTTAGCACTTTAAGCGTGGCGACTTCGGCAAGCCGAGTTAGCAAACGCGCCCTGTTAAGTCCGTCGGTGCGGAACACCGTCCGCGTAAAGGGTATCTTGGCGGAGTCCGGTACGAAATTGCGCACACGCCGCGGTTTTACTTCTGCGTTACCGTGCAAAGACGACTTACCGTCCGAGAAATTGCGTTCGTCAACGACCATCGAAGCACTATCGTGCGTTGAATTGTTTTCGGTCATCGAATTGTTGTCGCGTATTGCATTGTTTTCGGTCATCGAAGTGTTGTCAAGCACCGAATTGTTGTCGCGCGTTGAACTTTCTGCGCCGACAGAAATATGCCCGTCCACACGAGTATTTCCGTCCGTAGCGGAGTGCTCGTCCGCAGAAATATGTTTTTCCGCGGGGGTATGCATATCCGTTGCCCTGCCGCTGTCATAAAGCACGGTTTTCTTCCCCGCCCGTTTGCGCTTGTCTTTTTCCGCCTTGCGGGCAACACGTCCGCGGGTCTTTTCCTTGTTCTTTTTCCCCTCGGATTTACTCAAATTCCACCTCGGATATTTCGCCTCTGACCAGCACGTCGCCGCCCCCTATCTCCACGATACGCAAATCCTTTCCTCTAAAAATGGCGCACTTTTTGGAGAACCTGACCTTGACCTCTTCGGCAGACGAAAACAACACGGCTTTTACACCGCCCGCAACGACTTCCGTATTGCCGAACATTGCAACCGTGAAAGGCGCGAATGCGTCCTCAATCCTGAACTTTTCGAGTATCTCGTCATAGAACATACGATATATTATGCCGTGACAAAGCGGCTTATGCCCGAGGACAAAAACGCGGCAAACGAACCTTAACCACACCGAAAATATCCACCGCAACAAATTTCAAAACACAGCCTTTAACTTGCAAAACGATTACTTAAACTTGTAATTTGTGAAAATCCAAAATAATAAGCACAATTCTTAACTGTCAAAAAACAATATAGGAAAAACACAAAATCGGCATAAAAAAACGGACGGCGGTTGCCGTCCGAAATTCATCGGTTGTTTGCTTTTCGATTTCGCGATTGTATGTTGACTGCGGAGTTTGTTCCTTTGCCGTTAACGCATTATGACGCGTTTTCAGAAAGGCATATCCTCGTCTTCTCCGTCGTAGTCGTCGACGAATTCGTCATCGTCGTCTTCACCGTTTTCGTCAGAGAAATCGTCGGAGGATTCGTCCGCAAAGTCGTCGTCCGTTGCAGGCGGAGCGTCTTCGTCGGAAGGCATAGGCGCAAGGTCAAACGGCGGTTCGTCTTCTGCCGAACCGAAAGGCATAAGCCCGTCGTCGGTTTCGACGTCCGTTTCGACAAGTTCGTCATCTTTGACTGCGGGTTTGTCTTCGGCTTTTTCCTTGTATTCGTACTCCCCGTCACTGCCCGTTTCCTTTGCGGAAGCAGATTGATACTCGGGTTTGGGTGCAGGTGCTACGGGCATAACGCCGTCGACGCATTCGCGGAACGACGTCGTTTCGCCTTCCCATTCGAGAGCGATTTCGCCGATAGGACCGTTTCTGTTCTTCTGAATTATGAGTTTGATTACGTTCTCGGGAACGGCGGGGTTGAACTGGCTTTCGCGGTGCAGGAACATGACGACGTCGGCGTCCTGTTCGATTGCGCCCGATTCACGCAAGTCGCTGAGCTTGGGGCTGTGGTCGTTTCGCTGTTCCACGCCACGCGACATCTGCGAAAGAAGTATAATCGGGACGTCGAGTTCCTTGGCGTAAATCTTCATTCTGCGCGACATATCGCTGACTTCCAGCTGACGGCTTTCGCTTTCTCTGCCCTTGCCACCGTTGGTCATAAGTTGGAGATAGTCGATGATGATGAGGTCGAGTCCGCTTTCGCGTTTGAGTCTGCGGCACTTGGACAAAACGTCCGTCGGTCCGTTCATCGAATAGTCGTCGATGTAAAGCTGGGTTTCGGAAAGTTTGCGGTACGCGTCGAAAAGTTTGCCCGTATCGACCGAAGACGACAGTCCGCCGCGCATATCCATTTTGGACAGCGACACCTTGGACACGTACGCCAACATACGTTTGACAAGCAGATGCGACGGCATTTCAAGAGAGAATATCGCAACCGTCTTGTGGTGATTTAGGCACGCATTTGCCGCAATGTTGAGCGCGAACGCCGTTTTACCGACGGAAGGACGCGCCGCAATAAGTACCATTTCACCGGGTTTCAGTCCGCGGGTCATTCTGTCGAGGCTCGGGAAATCCGTGAATATCGTGTTCTTGGGAACGTTGCCGGACTGAACGTCCTGAATGTTTTTCATGGCTACGCCGAGAGCGACGTCGGCTTTCACCAGTTCTTTTTCGCTTACGTCTTCGGATATGGAATATATTTCCCTTTCGGCGTTGAGCAAAGCGTCCGTCGCACTTGTGCTTTCATAGCCGTATTTTGCGATGTTGTTGCCCGCTTCGATAACGCGGCGTATAAGCGAGTCGCGTTTGATTATATCCGCGTAATGGTCACCGCTTGCGGCAGACGGAACGCTTGACGCAAGCACACCGAGATAATCGATGCTTCCGACCTCGTCGAGTTTGCAGTGAAGTTCCAGTTCGTCGGCGACGGACACCGTGTCAATGGGTTTGGAACTCTCCTGCAAAGTGTGCATGGCACGGAAAATCGTGCGGTTTGCGGGAAGATAGAAATCCTCTTCCCTTAAAACGGGCACGAGCATATCGGCGGCTTTGTTGTCAATCAGAATTGAACCGAGCACCGCCTGCTCCGCCTCGATGTTGTTGGGCATTCCCCTGTAAACTATTTTTTCTCTCTCTGCCATAACCTACCCTTTGCAACTGCAATTCCTATGCCAATCACAGCGAACACAAGCACCGCGCAACCGACAAGCACCGCATACCAGTTTGCCGAATACGGATAATCGAGGGTTGCTTTGAACACGGTTTCGTCAACGTCGCGGCTCACGCCCATAACGTGACGGTAGACGTTGCCGATACGGATTTTTTCGGCATTGGAATTCACACTTTTGTCCATTGTATCATAGACAAACATTATTTTCAAGTTGTCCTCTGTGACAACCGACGACAATTCTCCGTCGGAGCGCACGCACTCCCACACCGCATCGTAAACGGCGTCGGACGAGAACGATATGTCCATTTTGCTTACGTTCCAGAACGCGTTTTTTCTTTCCTGCCAAGTGATTTTTTCGGAGGGAATTTCCGCAAGCGGTTCGGACACCGAATTGCAGGTCACGAAAGCGATATAAAACCCCTCGCTTTCTTCCACCGACGCGAGGTACAAAACGCTGTTTTCCGACTGCGGAGTATCCTCGAAAGTACCCGCGTTTTCGTTGCACGCCGTAAGCGTAAAGCAAACGCAAATCAACAGCAAAACGACCGTCACCGCAGAAAGAATTCCGTGTCTGCGTGTGCGGCAAATTTTATTCGTTTCGGTTGCATTGCTTTGCATTTTCATTTTTTCGCAGTCTTTAAGTCAAAACATTTTTCGAGTTCGTCGAGAGTATCGGCAAACTCTTTCATTGCCCTGTCGTATGGTTCGTCCGTTTCGAGGTCGACGTCAGCAAGCCGCAGAATATCGAGCGGCGGCAGGCTTCCGCCTGCGGACAGGAACTTGCGGTACTTCGCGAAATAATCCGCGCCGTACGTCAACAGATTGTCCGCGATTGTGACCGCCGCGGTAAGTCCCGTTGCGTACTTGTAAACGTAGTAGCTCGAATAGAAATGAGGAATGCGCGCCCATTCGTAGCGTATGAGCTCGTTGTGCTTGACGGCTCTGCCGTAATACTTCTTGTTGAGCGCGTAATAGACTTCGCAAAGCCCTTCCGCCGTGACGGATTCGCCTTTCTCGACCATTTCGTGAGCGGCGACTTCGAACTCCGAGAACATCGTCTGCCTGAACAGCGTTGTGCGGAACATATCGAGATAGTAGCTGAGCAGATATTTGCGCAGTTCGCCGTCCGCGGTTTTAAGAAGGTGTTTGAGAAGCAGAACTTCGTTTACCGTTGACGCTATTTCTGCAACGAAAATCTCGTAACCCGCCTTTGGTTCGGGCTGGTTTGCGTTGGAATAATAACTGTGCAGGGAATGTCCGAGTTCGTGGGCGATTGTGAACACGTCGTGAGTTGTTTCGGTGTAGTTCAGCAACACGAACGGGTGCACTCCATAACAGCCCCAGCTGTAAGCTCCGCTGCGTTTGCCCTTGTTCTCGTAGACGTCCACCCAACCGTCGCGGAAAGCCGACGCCAAAATATCGCTGTACTCCTTACCCATAACTTTAAGTGCCGTTTTGACAGTTTCAACTGCCTTTTCGTACGGCATAGCGATTTTGGCTTCGTCGACGATAGGCACATGCAAGTCGTACATATTGAGTTCTCCGCCGAGAACGCGTCTGCGCAACGCAACGTATTTATGCAGGGGTTTTGTACCCTTGTCAACCGCCGACAAAAGTTTGCGATAACAGGTCGGCGGGACGTTTTCGCAGTACATCGAATAATCGAGCGCGGAAGAAAAACCTCTGACTTTTGCGTAGAACCAATCTTTTTTCACATTGCCGGCGTAGTTTGCGGCAAGCATATTGATGTGGTCGCGGTAGGCTCCGAACATACTTTCGAAAGCGGCTTTTCTGACTTCGCGGTCGGGCGACTGCAAAAGCAAGGAATACATACCGTGCGACATCTCGACGGTGTTTCCTTTCTCATCTTTCACGGGTTGGAATTTGACGTCCGCATTGTCGAACATCGAGAAAACCTCGTCGGCCGTTTCCGCAAAAAGTCCCGTTTCGCGCAACAGTTTTTCTTCCTTTTTGGAAAGGATTATGTTCTTGTTGCGAATGACTTCTTCGAGCATAACCGAATAGTCTGCAAAACGTTTGCTTGCGGCAAGTTCTTTAAGCCGTTCGGTGGGCAGTTCGACAAGTTCGGGAGTGATGAACGCCGCAAGCGTCGAATATTTGACGCTGAGCATTTCCGCTCTGTCGCTCATACCCTGATAAACCGTTTTGCGTGTGTCCTCGTCGCGGCGCATGCGCGCGTACTGATATAGTCTGGATATGTCGTGCGAAACCGACGTCGCAAATGTCAGGCAATCGAACAGTGCGTCTTCGTCTGCCAGTCTGTCCGCAAAAGAAGAGATTTTGGGCACTCTCTCCTGCGTCGCGAAGAAACATTCTTCCCACGCTTCGTCGGAAGGGAAAATGTCTTCTAGCCGCCACTTGTAAGCGTCGGGTATGTCTTGTCTGTTTTTCAGTTTCATAATGCCTCCGCGCAAATGATATTGCGTCTTACGGAACGATTATTCCCGATACGGAAAATTTTAGTTGCGTTGCATTAACCTTTACTTAAATTTTCCGAAATGGGTTTGACGCGGTTACGCAATCCGCACATACTGTGCCGAACCTCGGTTATTACGATACGGCGTTCGGACAGCGCAACGCGCGAACAATATTGCGCTAAACAATATAACGTTCAACACAACAATATTGCGGTTGCACTATTGCACGCGTTTACACGCAAATATGCGGATTTCGTTTAACGCACGACTTCCACGCGCATACACGCGTGGAAGTCTGTTGTTGCATAATCAATGCGTTCTAACAAGTCGGAAACGGTTTGCCTGTCGGCTCAATACCACTCGCTCACGGTTTCTTCGACGTAAGGACGGTGACGTGCCACGAAACTGCCGTCCGCCTGACTGATTTTGATTTCCGTGCCGCCTCGTTGTTCGATTTTGTCCGCTATGCCGACATATGCGAGATAGTCGATGCTCATACCATAGGTAAGACGGATTTTCTTGCCGTTTTCCGCGGTTATTTCGATTGCGTAGGTGTTGTAGTGGTCGTGTCCGCAGAAGGTGCCCTGACCGTTGTGTTCGAGCATGGTTTCGAACAGCATGCAGTCGTCTACGCCGGGGAAGGATTTTTCGCCGCTCTCACCCGCTTTGCCGTAGAGATAATGCACGGTGTCGGTGTCGTTGTGACCGTTGTTCTTGTATTCGTCCCAGTACTTGCCGTATTCGGTAAGCGCGATGTGGAAGAAGACGAGGTTCTTGACTTCGGGATTTTCGGTGAAACCTTTTGCGACGTTGTATTCGGTCAGCTTGTCGACTTCCTGTGCGTACCAGTCAATCTGTTCCTGTTTGATGTTGTCGTACCTCCACGCAATTCCGAAGTAGTCGCCGTCAGTGTAAGAGTGAGAGTCGATGGTAACAAGTGACTGAATAACTTTGCCAGCTTTGTCTTTGACTACAATCATATCGTTGCCGAAACCGGGGAGATTTTCGGGTCCACTTCTGAACAGGCAATGTTCCCACTTATCCTGTGAATAGAAATCACTGATGTCCTTGCGGTCGTACAGGCTGTAAATCTCGGTGTCGTGATTGCCGAATGCAATCGTCCAATACACGCCGAGCTGTTCCATCATGGTTGCGAACATTTCGGCTTCGCGCATGTTGTTGAACGTACCTGCCTGGAAAGGAACGGGGTACGCTATGTCGCCCGTAACGATGACGAGGTCGGGTTTGACGCGGCTGACGACTGTGGAAACGGCTTCGATTGCCCATCTGTCTTTCTTTGCAGAGAACGCACCTGCGCCGATGTGAATGTCAGTCAGTTGCAGGACGCGGAAATCGCTGTCGTCGGTTGCGGTGAACGTGTAGTAACCGAGTTCTTCGTCATAACCGAGTTCGTAGGGGCTGTCGTAATCGACTGCCTGAATTGTGGCTATGTAATCGAAGTTGCCCGTGTATCCGACGAAACTGCAAAGCGCGCATATTGCGAAGAACAGCAGTACAACGCCGAAAACCGTACCCGTAATGATGAGGTCGGTGATACGGCGACGACGTCTCTGTTCGGGCGTCATATCCTTTCTGCGGATACGCTTTCTGCGCTTATCGGGCTCTCTTTCGGCAAAATAGTCCTCTTCGTTCTCCACTGCGACATCGGACTGCTCTTCCTTTACGCCCTCTTGCGTCGTTGCGTCTGCGACCTGTTCCTCCACCGAAGAGGTCGCTGCCGTACCGTTGTTTTCGACGGTTTCGGCGGTCTGGTTGACTTCCATCTTTTCGTCTTCAGGTTTCATTTTTCCTCCTTATAGTCAATGATTGTGACGACGATGTTATATTTTTTTGCTTTTTCCACGATATTTTCGGCGGCTTCCGTTCTGCTCTCCGAAGACGCGTTTTCTTCGAACCCGAGCGCAACGTTGGCTTCCGCATAATTCTTACCGAAGTCGTAAACCTTGACTTTTACATCTTTGACAGCAGGCTGAGCCTTTGCAAGCCTGATAAGTCCGTCGGTGCGCACGTCGTCACGTGCGAGCACCAGTCTTTTGAACGAAGACACAACCAGTTTCAATCCCGCGGCAATCAGTACAACGCTGATGACTATGCCGATGAATGCGTCTATCGGGAAACTGATGTATCTCGACAGGAACAGCGCAAGCAAAGCAAACGTAGTGACCACGGCATCGAGAACGTTGTCGATAACCTGCGCGCGCAACACGTCGGAAGGATATTTTTTGAATACCGACCTCGTCACGACGGCAAGCACGATTTTGACGACTATCGTCCCCGCAATCAACCCGAACTGCAACCATGCAAAGGTTATGACGGGGTGATAGAAAACCCTGTCGAGCGACGAATAGAGGAAAACGCCGCCGACAACCACAATGAGGATTGCCATAGCGAAGGTGACGACATATTCCACTCTGCCGAACCCGAACGGATATTTTTCGGTCGGTCGCTTGTCCGAAACGCCGAACCCGACCGCGGCACCCGCATTGCTGAGCACGTCGCCGAAGTTGTTTATGCCGTCGCTCAGAATGCTTATGCTGTTGGTGTAAACCCCCACGAACAGTTTTAGTATTCCGAGCCCGAGATTGACGACGCTGGACGTTGCGGATAAGGCTATTTTGGCTTTGCTGTCTTTCTGCATTTTTCCTTTTACAACCCGCGCCGTGCACAAAACCGAGGTTTACGCGCACGTTTTGACGGGTTAATCAGTTGTTAAAGAGCGTGTTGTCCAGAAACTCGGGTTCGCACGTAAGATTGACGCCGAGCTTTCTGAACGGATTTTCGTCTGCTTTGTAAAGCATATGAGAGGAATGCGCTTCGCACTCTCTGAGTTCGGGCAGTTTCTCGATTGCACGTGCCGCGCATACGTCGGTTGCCGCGCAAATCGACAACGCGAGCAGCGCTTCGTCGAGAGTGAGCGTATTCTCTTTGTCTTTGAGTATTTTCGTTTTCAGGTCGAGTATAGGTCCGATGACGTAAGGCGAAATGAGTTTGACGCTGTCGTCGATACCCGCAAGCACTTTGACGGCGTTGAACACGCAAGCCGCGGACGCGCTCATAATTTCGGAGTTCTTGCCGCTGACAAGCGTACCGTCGGAGAGTTCGATTGCAACCGCTCCCCTGCCTGCGTTTTCTTCGTTTTTGCGGAGCGCGGCGGCAACGACTTTGCGGTCGGACGGGCTTATTTCAAGACGGGACATAAGGAATTCCAGTCTTTCGATTGTAGAGGGTTTTGCCGTGCCGTTCTTGAAATCGCAAAGCGCTTTGTAGTAACGGCGTATGACTTCCTGTTTGCTTGCTTCGACGCACGCCGCGTCGTCGCAAATGCAGTATCCCGCCATGTTGACGCCCATATCGGTGGGCGACTGATAAACGAGTTCGCTGCCCGAAATTTTGGTAAGTATACTGCGGACAACGGGGAACACGTCGATGTCGCGGTTGTAATTGACCGCCATTTTGCCGTAGGCTTCGAGGTGGAAGTTGTCGACTTTGTTGACGTCTTTGAGGTCTGCGGTTGCCGCTTCGTACGCTACGTTCACGGGGTGTCCGAGAGGAAGATTCCAGATGGGGAATGTTTCAAACTTTGCGTAACCCGCTTTGATTCCGCGTTTGTATTCGTGGTAAAGCTGGCTCAAACACGTTGCCAGTTTGCCGCTGCCGGGACCGGGTGCCGTCGCAACGACAAGAGGACGCGTGGTTTCTATGTAAGGGTTTGCGCCGTATCCTTCATCGGATACGATTGTGTCTATCTCGTGAGGATAACCTTTCGTGGGACGGTGAATGTACACCTTTACTCCCCTGTTTTCGAGTTTGTGTTTGTATGCGGTGACAGCCTGCTGGTCGGAGAACATGGTGATGACAACGCAGTTGATGTAGATGCCCATACCCGAGATGTTGTCAATCATTCTCTCGACTTCGCTGCCGTAGGTGATGCCGTAGTCGGCACGGATTTTGTTTTTCTCTATGTCGCGGGCGTTGATGCAGATGATGAGTTCCGCCTTGTCACGGAGCTTTTGCAGAAGTTTGATTTTCGCCGCGGGGTCGAAACCGGGCATTACGCGCGCCGCGTGCAAATCGTCGAACAGCTTGCCGCCGAATTCGAGATACAGTTTGTCGAACTTGGAAATGCGTTCCAAAATCTGTTCGGACTGTTTTTGCATGTACATTTGGCTGTCGAAACCGATTTTCTTCATTTGGATTACCTCGATATATCCTTCCTTGACTTTCCTTATTCCAAAACTTTGACCACTGCGGAGACGCCCGCCTTGTACAACAACTTACCTTTCGTCGTACGCGTGTCTATGCGGATATTCTCCGTGTTGAGCAACGTGGTTTCTCCCCCCGAAGAAACCGCGAGGTCGTACGGCATTTTGACTGTGCCGACATAAAACACTTCGCCGCGGTCGAGTTCGATGATTTTGACGCCTTTGAGGTATCTGGAACCGGGGTCGAGCGTAGACGATATGACGCGTTTCGCATAGCCGTTTGAAGACACCACTATGATTTCGCCTTCGTCGTCGATTTGTCCGCCGAACGCAACGCTGTCGCCGTCGCCGAGTTTGACGCCTTTGACCCCCGCCGCCTTTCTGCCTTGGACGGGAACTTCGTCCACCCCGTACACAAGACACAAGCCGCCTTTGGTGACTTCGAGCACGTTGGTGTTTTCACCTACCTGCTCCACGTTTATAAGGCTGTCGCCCTCGCCGAGAATTATCGCCGAGCCCGCTCCGCGCATCGACGTATAGTCGTTCCAGTCACTGCGTTTTACTATACCTTTTTTGGTGAAGAATAGCAACTCTCCGACGGGTGTCGAACCGAAAAACATTATCTTTATTGGTTTCTCGTCGATATGAATTTCGGCGTTGAACTGCGAAAGGGTCATTCCCCTGTCTTTCCATTTCTTTTCGGGCACGTCGGTGATGTCTATTTTTGCCATATTGCCCCTGTCGGTGAACACATAAAGCCAGCCTTTGTTGTTGACGACTTCGGCACATACGGGAAGTTCGCCGTTGAGCGACGGAGCTTCCTTGACGAGTGCGGAATAGTTCTTCTGCGACATAAACCGCAAAGTCCCCGCCGTAGACTGCACGAGTACTCCGTCACGGTAAGACACCGCTTCTTCTTCGGTGGGAAGTTCGATTTTCTCGCCTTCGTCTTCCGAAAGGATTACGGACATTCTCGCCGAGTTCATATTCTTTTTGATTTGCAGAATTTCGTCTTTGATTACGTTGTACTGTCTGCGCGGAGAAGCAAGCACGGCGGTGAGATACGCAATTCTCTTTTCGAGTTCGGCAAGTTCCTGTTCGAGTTTGCCGACTTCGAGATGAGTGAGCGCTTTAAGACGCATATCGACAATTGCCTGCGCCTGGTCTTCCGTGAGGTCGAAACGTTCGCGCAACGCCTGTTTTGCTTTCTGCGTGGACTCCGACGCCTTGATTATTCTGATGACTTCGTCGATGTTGCGAATGGCAATCAACAATCCGCGCACGATTTCCGCACGCTGTTTTGCTGCTTTGAGTTCAAACGTCGTTCTGCGGACGATTACTTCGCGCTGATATGCGATGTAATATGTCAGAATGTCTTTCAGTCCCATCTGCTCGGGTTTGCCGCCCGCAATGGCGACCATATTGATTGAATACCCGAGTTCGAGATTGGTTTTCTTGAACAGGAAAGACACGATTTTGCCTGCGTCGGCTTCGCGTTTGAGTTTGATGACGGCACGCATACCCGACTTGTCGCTTTCGTCGACGATTTCGTTTATGCCCGACAAAAGTTCCTTGTTGTCTTCGCGCAGTTTCGCAATGGCTTTCAGAACGTCGGTCTTGGACACCTGATACGGCATTTCCGTGATGACGATGTTCTTCTTTCCGCCGTCGTCTTCGATGTGCACACGGGCGCGGATTTTGATTTTGCCCTTGCCCGTTTCGTATATGCTTTCCAGACTGTCCACGGGAATGATGAATCCGCCCGTCGGAAAATCGGGTCCGTGAACTATCTGCAAAAGTTCCTTCGTGGTGATTTTGGGATTGTCGATTGTCGCCACAACCGCGTCAATCGACTCGCCCATATTGTGAGGGGGTATGTTGGTTGCAAGTCCGACCGCAATACCCGTCGCACCGTTGACAAGCAGGTTCGGAAAACGCCCCGGCAACATATTGGGTTCTTCCATACTGTCGTCGAAGTTGGGGCTCCATGTAACCGTGTCTTTGTCAAGGTCGCGCAGCAGTTCGAGCGCAAGAGGGCTCATTCTGGCTTCGGTATAACGCATAGCCGCGGGCGGGTCACCGTCCACCGAACCGAAGTTGCCGTGACCGTCGACGAGTTTCATTCTCATCGAGAACGACTGTGCCATTCTCACCATTGCGCCGTAAACGGAACTGTCGCCGTGGGGATGATACTTACCCAGACAGTCGCCGACGATACGCGCCGACTTCTTGTAGGGTTTGTCGGGAGTAAGTCCCATTTCGTGCATAGCGTAAAGGATACGTCTCTGCACGGGTTTGAGACCGTCTTCAACTCGCGGCAAAGCACGGTCGAGAATGACGTTCTCGGAGTACGGCAGCATACTGTTGTGCATAACGTCTTCGAATACGACGTCGTACACTACGGTATTGTAACTGAGGTTCTTTGCTTCTTTTCTTCCCATAATTCCGTTTGGGGCTTGCGCCCTATTGTTTATCCCCTGCGCACCGAACCGTTATGACGTCGTCCGACACGCGGAGTGAAATTGTTTACACGATTGAATTGTATACGCATTACCCTTTCAAAGTCCGTTGCCGGTTTCCCCGCAACCGCAGACGGAAGGTTATTCCGCCACTTCGAAATTGTCCACTCTGTTAAAGTCCGCGTACTGGTAGATATAATCCTTTCTTATCGCGCTGTCGTCGCCCATAAGCACGGTTATGCGTTTGTCCGCCGCCGCCGCGTCTTCAATCGTAACGCGTGTAAGCGCACGGTGAGCGGGATCCATAGTGGTGTCCCAAAGCTGTTCGGGGTTCATTTCGCCCAATCCCTTGAAACGCTGCAACAACGCGGTCTTGCCCATCTCTTTTCTGCCCTCTTCGAGTGCGGCGTCGTCGTAGTAATACTTGACTTCGTCCTTTTTCTGCATTTTGTAAAGAGGAGGCATTCCGATATAAACGTGCCCTTCCGTGATGAGCTGACGCATATAGCGGAAGAAGAACGTGAGCAACAACGCTCTTATATGCGCGCCGTCCTGGTCTGCGTCCGCAAGGATTATGACTTTGTCGTACTTCAAATCCTCGATGTTGAAGGAAGGTTCGATACCCGTACCGAGCGCACTGATGATTGTGGAAATTTCTTCGTTTGCAAGGATTTTTTCAAGCGGTGCCTTTTCAACGTTGAGCGGCTTGCCGCGGAGCGGCAGAATTGCCTGAAAACTCCTGTCGCGCGCCTGTTTCGCACTTCCGCCCGCACTGTCGCCCTCGACTATGAACAGTTCGTTTATTGCCGCGTTTCTTCCCGTGCAGCTGCTGAGTTTTCCGACGAGGTTGAGCCCGTTGAGTTTGTTCTGCTGACGAGCGATGTCTTTTGCGCGTTTTGCGGCCTCTCTGGACTTCGCGGCTCCCATTGCCTTATTAACGATTTTCTCCGCCGCGGACTTGAACCCTCTCATCGCAATCAACGCTTCCAGCCTTTCGCTGACGAGCGCTTCGACCTTGCCCTTGACTTCGGGGTTGCCGAGTTTGCCTTTGGTCTGTCCTTCGAACTGAACGTTCTGCATTTTGACGGTTATAACCGCAACCATACCTTCGCGGAAATCCTCGCCGAGCAGGTTTGCCTGTTTTTCTTTGAGAATGTTGTTCTTTCTCGCAAAATCGTTGAACACTCTCGTGACCGCCGACTTGAAACCCGCCTCGTGCGTACCGCCTTCGGCTGTCGGAATGCTGTTGACGTACGAATAGATGTTTTCGGCGTATCCGTCGGTGTGCTGAATTGCGACCGCGACTTCGAAATGCTCTTCTTTTGCCTCGACGTAAAGTGGTTTGTCGTAAAGAACCGTTCTGCCCTCGTTGAGGTACTGAACGTAATCGGCAATGCCGCCCTTATAGCAGAACGTATCGTTTTTTTCCGTTCCGCCGGCAAGAGGAAGACGGCTGTCGAGAAGTTTGATTGTTATGCCTTTGTTGAGGTATGCGACTTCGCGCATTCTCTGCGCAATGACCGAATAGGAAAACTTTTCCGTCCCGAACACTCTTTCGTCGGGCTTGAACGTAACGGTAGAGCCTTTCTCTTTGGTTTTGCCGATGAGCGTAAGCGGAGTTTTGACGACGCCGCTTTTGATTTTGCCGCCGACCTGCGGCGACCAGAACTCGGCGCGGTAAAGGTGTCCGTCGCGTTTGACGTCGACGGTAAGCCATTCAGAAAGCGCGTTTGTGACGGACGCGCCCACGCCGTGCAGACCGCCCGAATAAGCGTACTGACCGCTGTCGAACTTCGCACCCGCGTGCAGCTGCGTGAAAACGACTTCAACACCGCTGATTTTGAGTTTGGGGTGCTTGTCTACGGGGATACCTCTGCCGTTGTCGCTGACCCGTGCCACGTTGTCTTCGAGAAGCTCGATTGTAACGGTGTCGCCGAAACCGTTTGCGACTTCGTCGACGCTGTTGTCGATGATTTCCCAAAGAATGTGATGCATGCCTTTCGCGCCCGTGGTACCGATGTACATACCCGGACGTTTTCTGACCGCGTCAAGCCCTTCGAGGACCCTGATATCACCTGCTTTGTATTCGTGATTTGCCATATGTATTCCTTGTGTCAGATTTCGAATTACCGCAAGCACGCCGCACCGACAACCGTAAAAAACATCCCCCGTGCACGCGACGCGCGTTGTGTGCGCAAAACAAATATAATTGATTATACCACAACATCTAGCGCAATAAAAGTGTTTGAAACATATTTTTCTACAATTTATGAATATAATTTCCCTTACGCAAACAGCGCATATTACATTACGCAAACAGCGCAGAATTTTCAAACCGACAATGTAAAATGCCGCAATCTTCCGCGACGCAACAATCCGATAAATCACGGTTACGGACATAAAAAAGGAAGCGCGGTTCGCGCTCCCTTCGTCAAATCGGTTTAATTCTCCGTGTTTGTTACTTCGTCATTTTCTCGATTGCGGCGAGGAAATCGGCGTAAACTTCGGCGTTGTTGGTTTCGTTCAGAATTTCGTGACGCGCGCCGTCGTAAAGTTTCATCGTGACGTCTTTGACGCCGAGGTTCTTGTACATATCGTACAGCTTTTTGACGAGTTTGCCCGCTCCACCGACGGGGTCTTGCGCACCCGAGAAAATTGCAATGGGTTTGTTCTTGTCGATACCTGCGAGATTGTCGCTCTTGTAAGAGGATTTGAGCCCTTGGAAGAAGAACTTAAAGAAGGCTATCGACATCGTGTATCCGCACTGCTCGTCGAAGATGTATTTCTTGACCTGTTCCTTATCGCGGGACAGCCACGCAAAAGGAGTTTTGTCCTTTTTGAACTTTGCGTTATACGAACCGAAACTCAGGCTGTTGAGAAGTTTGCCTTCCTTTTCGCCGCCGAGCAACGCGTACTGCATGTTCGCTATCGACGAACCGAGTCCGAGCACCGCGCCTTTCATGTTCGCAGACCCGCACAACACCGCTCCGCAGGATTTGTTGGGCATTTCGATGTATCTCTGACCGAGCATACTGCCGTAGCTGTGACCGAGATACACAACGGGCAGACCGTATTTTTCGGCAAGATAGTCCGTGATTGCGATTTCGTCTTTCACGGTGTCCATGTAGATGTCGCCTTTATGGTAACCTTTCACGCCTTTTGTGCTCTGCTTGGTGCTGGTAAGCCCGTGCGCACGGTGGTCGTCGGCGTAAACTATGTATCCGTTGCGGTTGAGGAAAGTGGCGAAATTGTCGTATCTTCTTGCGTGTTCCGCCATACCGTGAGAAATCTGCACAACGCCTTTGGGATTCTTGACGTCGTTCCAGAGATAGCACTGCAAAACCGTGCCGTCAAAACTTGTAAACTTTTCGTTTTTCATAATACTCCCGCCTTTTTTGTTGTCAGTAAACTTATCTTAACACGCATATACGCAAAATGCAAACTAAATATTTTTTCGGGCATACTATGATAGCGCGGCGCAAATCCCGTCGCGCAAAGGGAGATTATATGAAAAAAATTTTGCTTACGGGAGGCGGCACGGGCGGCCATATTTACCCTAACATCGCACTCATACCCGCGCTTGAACGACGCGGTTTCGACGTCATATACGGAGGAGCGGAAGGCGAAAGCGCGGAAGCGCGCATAGCAAAGGTAAACCGACTTGAATTTTTCGGCGTACCCTGCGTAAAACTCGTACGTTCCGCGTCGCCCGCCGCGATGAAAAACAACCTGACCATTCCGCGGGTTCTGTCCGCAGGGAAAAAACAAGCGCAAAAGATACTCGAAGAACAAAAACCCGACGTCGTGTTTTCAAAAGGCGGATTTGCAGCCCTACCCTTCGTACTTGCGGCGCACAGCCTGAAAATTCCCGTCATATGCCACGAGTCCGACTCAACGCTCGGCATCTCCAACCGCATAGCAAAATCGCTTGGAGCCAAAGTTCTGACGGCATATCCCGACGTGAACTTCGGCGAATTTGTCGGAATGCCAGTCCGCGAAGAGCTGTTCTGCAAGGACGGAGCCGCCGAACGCAGAAAACTCGGTATATCTCCGCGCGAAAAGGTTTTGCTTGTCGTCGGCGGAAGCAGCGGCGCGCAGGCAATGAACGAAGCGGTTGCCACGGTACTGCCGTCGCTTGTTCGACTGTGTACGATAATCCACATAACTGGCAAAGGCAAAACCGAAGGCTTGCCGCCGCGCTCGGAAAAATATATCCCTCTCGAATACTCCGACGATATGGGCAGTCTTTACGCCGCGGCGGACGCGGTTCTTTCTCGAGCGGGAGCAACCGCCGTTGCCGAACTTGCCGCACTCGGCAAACGCGCAATCGTCGTACCCCTGCCCAAAGGCGTATCGCGCGGCGACCAGATACCCAACGCCGAACTTGCAAGGAAATTCGGAGCGTCCGTTCTTGTACAAGACGACAAATTTATACACCGACTTTACCCTGCCGTCAAAAAATGTATGGAGTCCGCTCCGATGAAGAGTATATCCTGCGACGCAAACGGAAAAATTGCATACATCGCCGATGTTACAATGCGGCGAGGTGTGAAATGCAAAGACAAAAAACGGTAGCCAAATGGCTGGCAATAATTCTGCTCTGCACCGTAGCGGTGGGAGCGTACATAATGTACGACGCACTATACGTCGACGGCGGCGGACAGGCGTCCGCAGGGGCTGACGGCGGCGGCAACGAAACCCCCGTTCCAGACCCCGAACCCGACCCGCCTTACTATACGACTCTGCCGAGAGTATCTCAAAGTTACGGCGGACAGAAAGTGGCGCACGCGGGCGGCGAAGGCGACGACGTGTTTTGCGAAACGGTGTTCACGGCGCAAAGCACGCTTATGTTCTTCTCCTCCGATTCTCTGGAATTCGACTGTCGCGGCGAGGGACTTTACGTCGCTGTTTTCTCGGACAGCCAACTCAACGCCGTAACGCGTTTTGCGGACAAAGGCGACATTGTCTTTTCCAAGTTCACGGCAGACGGAACCGTGGTGCTTACAAAACATTCCGACGGCAACAAACTCCGCCTTTTCGACGCGGACGGCAGACAAAACGGACTTGCGGATTTTCCCGAATTCACCACCGCCGCGGCATACTCGGCAGGGACTTCGACCTACATATTCTATACGGACACGCAAGGCTTGAAATGCGCCGTTCTTTCGGAAGGAATGCAACTTGAAAAGAGCGCGTTTTACCTTCCCGAAACAGACCATTCCGTGGTCGAAACATTCCCCGTCGCGGGCGGCGTTCTGCTCTTTACAGCGACTTCCGAAGGAAATGTCGCAATAGTCAGATTTACACAAAAACAAGGATTTAACGTTCAAAAAGTGTATACAAACACCGAATTGCTGCAAATTGTTCCGCTTGCAGGCGAAGAAGGCACGGCGTATGCAATGCTAGGAAAAACCGCGGACGGCGGCGTGCTTACCGTTCTGAACGCGGAGGGCGCGCAGGAAGCGTCCGCGGCGCTCGGAAGCCTTGACGGAGCTGTGATTTTCAGCGACGGAATATCCGTTACGCTTGTAAGAAGCGGCGTAACCGAAACCTATTGCAGGCACCTTGACCTCATATCTTCCAAACCCAACTCCGTAAATTTCGGAAAGGTTCTGTACGTGCGCAATTCGCAGGACGCAAGACTGTTTGCCGTGTCGCTTGCCCAAAGCACGGATATATATATGCTGGACGGTTCGGACGAATTGAAGTCGTTGGTCTCTCTGCCCGCACAGGACGTCGAAAAACTGACCGCGGCGGTGCGCGGCGGTTCTGTCGATATAGCGTTCTCCACAGCTTACGCGCAGGACGTATGCTATCAGAATTTCGGCAAATCGGACTGCTTCCTGCTCTCCGTAAACATCGCCTGAACCAAAGGTCACAACACGCGCAATCTTCCCCTGCTTTCGGGGAAAAGGCGTATGCGGTTGACTTCGCAAAACTTTTAAGGTAAACTTAAAATATGCGCAGAGAAAGACGTTTCGAGGATACCAATCCGAAAGGCAGCAAAACGGTGCTTTTCATCGGGTTCTGTCTCAGTGCGGTGGCATTCGTGCTTGCCGTGGTTCCTCTCATTATGTTTTTCGTCCCGAACGCCGTGCCCGCATCTGGCACTCCGTTCATAACGACGGCAACCTACCTCAACGCGTTTGCCGTTGCGTTGAGTTTTGCGGGAATAATAATGTCGGCAAACTCCGCTCTGCACAACCGCCCTATGGCGCAGTTCTCTTTCCTGTTCGGCGTCATAGCGTTCCTCATCGGAACCGTAATGTTTATTCTGTGTCTGCTCTTCGGCGCCGTCATACCGCTTAACCGCATAGCCTGACAGGCACTCCGCATAAGGCTTTCACCGTCTAAACGAATGGTGTAATCCAAACCGCAATCCAAGTCAAACTTTAACTCAAAATCCAAGTCGGATTTTAAGTACAATTCAAATCGAACAGAACTCCGAACCTGACAATCAAACAGAAATAAAAACCCCGCAAAAGCGGGGTTTTGTTTTGTCGTCAATCTGTCGGTTTCGTTTGTGTAAAGAATGTTCCGAATTTATGCCGTGTGTTGTTTTACGTTTCAATCTTCGTCCGAAAGTTCGGCGCGCTGTTCTCTGACGTAAACATCTTCACCGCCCGCAAGGTCGTTGCGTTTGAAAAAGGCTATGACGAAATGGCATACAACGCCCGTAACAAGTCCGGCAAGACCGCCCGCAAGTATCATATAAGGCAAATATGCCGCAACGGCCGTGCCCACAACGCCCGTTGCAACGGCAATCTGCGTCACGTTGTGCAGCATTCCACCCGCCGTCGAAAGCCCTGCCACCGAGAATATTCGTGTGCGTGCAAGCAACACCATTGCAGTGTAAGCCACAACCGCCGACGGCAACGACCACACAAGCATTGAAAAGTTGCCCGCAAAGACTGCGGCAAGCAAACATTTGAGCACAAGCACGACGTACCCTTCCCCTACTCCGAGGGTCAGGAAACACATGAGCAATACCACGTTGCCCAGTCCGAGTTTTGCATACGGCAAAGCGGGTATTACGGGCGGCAACATATTTTCCAGAAGGGATACTATGAGCGCAAGCGCAAGGAAGAGCCCCGACAACGCTATTTTTCTGGTAAGCCTGTTTTTCACGTTACGGCGTCAATCTCCTTCGATGCAATCTTTATGACCACTTTGTTGGGCAGACAAACTATCATACCGCCCGCGGAATTTATGGGTGCGGCGTGTACGCAAAGTTGTTCGGGACAATCGGAATGCGTGACGAAAACTTTACCGTTTTCGACGCATATCGTCATACCGCAGTCCGCAAGTTCAAGCGTTTTGTCCTCGGCAAGCGAAAGCGTGTATTTAAGTTCTCCGTCGATATAAACCTCTGCGGAAGTTCCGTCCGTGCGCGTTGCAAACCACACGGTAAGCCCGACCGCAACTATGAGCACGACAAGCAACAGCAAATCGCCCCACTTGAAAAGTGAGGTAAAAGCGTGTTTGACTTTGAGTCGGGAGTCATTTTTCATCGTGTTTGCGGATTGTTTCCTTGAATGTCTGAACCGCGTATATGCGTGTTTTTATCCTTTGCGTTCAATCTGCCGTCGGCAAGGTTGAATTTCGGATTGTTGCAAAAAACGGCGTTTATCACGCCGTTTCGTACTGATTATTATGCAGATTTGTAATCTACGTTTACGACAGACACCTGCATATTGCCGTCCGCGTCTACGCTCACCATAATACAGCCGACGCCCAGTTCGTTCGCCCAAAGCGTACCTTTTTCCGCGCCCGCAACCATAATCGCCGTAGCCAGCGCGTCACCCAACGCGCCGTCTGGTGTTATCACGGTTACGCTCACAAGTCCGCTGTCGGCGGGTCTGCCTGTCGCGGGGTTGATGATGTGGTGATAGCGCACTCCGTCGACGAAGTAATACTTCTCGTAGTCGCCGCTTGTGGATATGCATTGCCCTGCCGAAAGTTCTACCGTGCCGATATACGATTTGTCGTATTCGCGCGGTGCGCCTATTCCTATCGTGTACGACGCGTTCGCCGCACCTATGTTTCCGCCGAGGTTCACAAGTGCTTCCGTTTTGCCTGCCATAGACAAGGCTTTTTGAACGGCATACCCTTTTGCCACTCCGCCGAGGTCGAGTTTTGCGCCTTCTTTGAGTTTTGTCACCGAATTGTTTTCGGCGTCTATTGCGAACGCTTCGTCAAACCCCACAAGTCCGAGCATTTCGGAGATTTCCGCGTCCGACGGAAGTCGGTCGGGGGCTACGTTGCCCACGAACTTGTCGGGGCTGAACCCCCAAAGCTCGACAAGCGGATAAACGGTCGGGTCGTACGCTCCGTCCGTAAGCTCGTAAACGCGGTGCGCGCTCTGCAAAATCTCGATTGTAACGGGGTTGCATACTACGGTTTCGCCTGCCGCCGCGCGGTTAAGTCGCCATATGTCGCTGTCTTCCATTATCGCCGATACGTACTGTTCGGCGTCTTCAAGCCAGCTTACGACGGATTTGATGTACTTGGAACTGCCCGTGCCTTTTGCGGATATGTCAAGCGAAGTGCCGAATACGAAATATTGTTCCGCCGCACTGCAAGCAGTCAGCGAAACAATACATATCGCAAAAACAAATATTAATGCTACCGTTAATAATCTTTTCTTCATCGTACCGGTGCCGTGACAGAAAAGTTATCTGCTTTCGGCGGTAAAAATAAGTCCGTATGTGCCGGGGCCGCAATGTGCGCCGATTACGGGACCTACGGGCTGAACCCATATTTCCGCGTCGGGAGCGACGGCCGCTATGCGTCCGCGCAGTTCTTCGACGTATTCGTCGCAATCCGCGCCGACTATGACGATGGGAGCGTTGTCTCTAGGACGGTATTTGCGCTGGAACTCGCTGACGACAAAACTCATCGCCTTTTTGAAACCGCTCTGTTTGGACAGAATGTCGATTTCGCCTTCCTTGTTGACGTAAAGGACGGGTTTGAGTTGCAGCACATTGCCGATTTTTGCTTTCGCGGGAGAAAGTCTGCCGCCTCTGGCAAGATATTTGAGGTCGTCGACCACAAACAGAACGCCTATGTTCTGAACAAGGGTTTCGAGGTATGCATACGTCGCGTCAACATCGCCGCCGTTTGCGTGGAAACGTTTTGCCGCAAGATAGACCTGCAAGCCCGCGCCCATGCAGATGTTGAGCGTGTCGAACTGACGGTATTTGACGTTGGGATATTTCTCTTTGAGTTCGGCTATCGCAAGGTCGAGATACTTGAACGTGTTTGACATCTTGGAAGAAAACGCCACGTACAGAATGTCCTCGCCCGCTTTGAAATAAGGTTCGAAGATGTCTATGTAGGTCTGGGGGTTGAGTCCGGAAGTGATTACCGCACTGCCCGCGCGCATTCTCGCGAAGAAATCTTTGAGGTCGGTGTTTTCACCGAGGTCGTACATTTTTTCCACACCGTCGATGGTGTAAGGCATAGAGATGACTTTGAGGTCGAGCTCTTTGGCGGTCGTATACCAGAGCTCGCAGTCTGTATCGCAAAATAAAACGGCCATTTTAGTCTCCTGTCGGTTGGTAATAATTATTCTAATATATACAAGGTCGATTGTCAAATATACGCTTTGCGGGGGCAGTTTTTCAGCCGGGCGTCATTTGCAGTTTAGGAACATGCTGTCGTCGATATGGTATATTCCCTCGTCTTTAACAAACCTGACTCCGACTTCGTACCTGCACATCATATCGAAAAGCGTGTTGCAGTCGATAAGCATAAGTTCGGGACGCTTAGCGGCAAACGCGCGGGTGTCCTTGTGAAAATTGGAGTTTGTGACCAGTATCCCTTTTGTAGCGCCGTACGCCGTCATAACGCCCAGAAACTCACGCGCGACTTTGATTGACACGTACGCCCTCTCGTTGAGTTTTGTTTTGGACTGAAAGAAAATCGTTTCCTTGAACCCTGCAGGGTCTTTTACGTACAATTTGCCGTCGATACCGTTGTCGTCGGGACCTGCGGTCAGTTCGTTGGACTGAACGCTGTCGCCGTATACGGCAATCAGCAGTTTCATGCTGAGTTCTTCGAAAAACTCGCCGCCCGCCTGATTTATTGCAAGCGTAACCGCCTTTTTGAGCGCGGACGAATACTTTTCTTTGCTCGTCTTTTTGGCTTTGCATTCCTCGAACTTCGCGTCCGCACCTTCGAGCAGTTTTCCGAGCGGAGTGTCGGGATATTTGGGAGCGGCGTTTGCGCGCGCCGCCGCTCTTTTGCGCGCCGCCCTTCTTTTTTGCGTACGCGTGAGCGCCTTTTTTTCTTCTACGGGACTCGGCAACGACAAAAGTTTGTCCTCGTCGATAAGCAACGTACCCGCGTCGAGCATTTCGTTGATTACGACGCCGGTCAGACTTTTGAGCCGAGTGTTAAGCGACTCGCAACTGCGGTCTTTGAGCTCCGCGGCGGTGTAACCGTAACATTTCTGCGAAAGTTCTATGACGAGTTTGCGCTCGGCGTTACGCTTGGAAAGTACGGACTTGACCGCGGCTTCTATTTCGGATTTGGTGGGAAATTCTCTTTTCTCTGCCATATATACTCCTTTTTCGCATTATACCATACCCGCAAATTTTTGAAAAATATTTTTTCCGAGGTTTTAATTGTGGTTTAATTATATTAAACTAAATTCAAAGCAATAAAACCGCAAGAGGAAAATATGGATAATTACGACAACTTTTTCGACGGAGTAAACGGCGGCAACAGACCTGACACGCCCGTCTATCACACACCCGACAACGGCGGTAACGGCGACAGAAAACTTACCCCCGTAATAATTCTGTTCATCGTCATCGCTCTCATAATGTGCCTTACGGTGATAATCAACGTCGTGGTGCTCGCCGTGCTGAAAGACGACATAGCGAACAAGTACGCTCAGTCCCTGTCCGAGTCCATCCGTTCCGAATACGACCAGGCAATCCTCGACTATATCAAGGAAAACGGTATAACGGAGGACATACTCAACTCAATCAAAGAGGACATTCTGAACCAGAGCACGACCACGGCTGCGGAATATGCAGGCAAGAACACGATTAAGTCCGTTGCCGAAATCAAAGCCGTCAACACAAAATCTTTCACCAACGTCAGCGGCGCGATTTCGACGGGATTTCTGATTTCCGACCCGACCTCGACCGACGACACACGTTATCTCGTCACAAACGCGCACTCCGTGCTTTACGTCGCATCGTCGCGCAGTATGGGCGTGTATGACACCATAACCTGCACCTTCCCCGGTGACAGCACCACCTACACGCTTACACCCGTTTACATCGGCGCGTATCTTGCCACCACCGAAACGAGCGGCATAATGGGCGGAACCACGACCGTCGTACGCGACCCCGACTACGACTACACTTCGAAACCCGACCTTGCCATACTCTGCTTCAAGAGTTCCTATCCTTCCGTCGAAGCGCACCCCTCTCTCACTATTGCGGCGTCCGACTATGCGACCTACGGCACTGACGTTGCGCTTGTCGGCTATCCCGACGGACTTATGGTCACATCGGGTTGCATCTCCCAACCTTCCCACACGCTTACCGACTGGGGCTACGGCAACTTCTACACCACCGACGCGGCAATCAACAGCGGTAATTCGGGCGGTCCGATGGTCAACCGCAACGGCACGGTAATCGGTGTTGCGGAGTCCAAACTCACGACCGAAATTTACGAGAACATAGGTTACGCCGTTTCGTCCGCAACTCTCGTCGAGTTCATAGCGCAAGCCGAAAAGGCGGAAAACAACACCTTCGGCAAAGACATCCATATTCCTTACAACCGAGTCGACGTTGCTTCGTCCTACTCTGCAAGCTCCTATGCCGACGCGGCATAAAAACGACCGTTTCAAATCCCTTGGTAATTTTATCTCCTTGTGTTTTGTTTCATAACCTTGACAAAACCCCGCCGTTGATACGGCGGGGTTTTGCCTTAACGCGTTTTGCGCGGAACGTCAGTCGAGAATGTCTTCGAGTTTCTTCAACAGCGTTCTCTTGGTCTTTTTCATGAGATTCTGATTGCTTGCCGAATAAATGGCTGTCGCCGTGACGACTCCGAGCATTGCGCCCAATAATACGGAACTTTTCATAATAACCTCCACGCTCTTATTATGGCGCGAATGCTGTTTTTTATGTGTCCCGAAACAAAGTGTACGACGGAACGTTACTCGGATTTTTGCGAGGCATTGGAACGGTAGTTCTCTATTGCGAGTTTGATTGCCTCTTCCGCAAGCACGGAACAATGAATTTTCTGGGGCGGCAACCCTTCGAGCGTTTCGACGACGTCTTTGTTTTTGATTGCAAGCGCCTCGTCCACGGTTTTGCCGATAATCATATCCGTTGCGACCGAACTCGACGCAACCGCCGCGGCGCAACCGAACGTCTTGAACTTTGCGTCCTTGATTATGTCGTCCTCGATACGCATTGTAATCTGCATGATATCGCCGCAATTTTCGTTGCCGACAGTGCCGATTGCATTGTAATTCTCGGCTTCGCCTACGTTTTTGGGGTTTTTGAAAACTTCTATGACTTTGTCGTTGTACATAATTTCCTCGTCTGTAAAATCCGCAAATACCTTTCGGGGTTCTGCACGCGCGGAAACCGCACGCAAAACAAACCTATTTTACGGTTTTGATTGCGCAGTCGGATTTGCCCCACAGCGGGGACATTCTGCGCAGACGTTCGACCACGGCGACAAGCCTGTCCACTGCGTAATCGACGTCTTCTTCGGTGTTGGATTTTCCGAACGTAAATCTTATTGACCCGTGTGCCGTTCCTACGGGAACGCCTATTGCAAGCAGGGTGCGGCTGGGTTCGAGCGAACCCGACGAACACGCGCTGCCGCTGGACGCGCAAATTCCGTCAAGGTCGAGTGAAAAGAGAACGGACTCCCCTTCAATGCACTTGAAACTGAAATTGGCGTTGTTGGGCAGACGGAAACGCATATCTTTCGCCCCGTTGAACAGAACTTCGGGAATTTCGTCGAGAACCCGGCGCACGAACTTGTCGCGGAGCGCGGCAACGTACGCGTTGTCCTTGTCCATATCCCTGCACGCGGCTTTGAGTGCGGCAGCCATTCCGACAATTGCGGGAACGTTGGTCGTTCCGCCGCGTTTCGTGCGTTCCTGTTCTCCGCCCGTCATAAACGGTTCGGTCTGCATACCGTTGCGGATATACAGCGCGCCTATACCCTTGGGTCCGTAGAACTTGTGCCCCGAAAGGGACAGCATATCCACGCCAAGTTCCTTGACGTCGATATGCAACGCGCCCATAGCCTGTACAGCGTCGGTGTGGAACAGCACTCCCTGACGGTGAGCGAGTTCGGCAAGGCGCTTTATGGGCTGTATCGTGCCGATTTCGTTGTTGGCAAACATAATGCTGACAAGCACCGTATCGGAAGTAAGCGCGGCTTCGAGTTCTTCTTCGTGTACGAAACCCTCTTCGTCGACGGGAAGATACACGACTTCGAAACCCGCCTTTTCAAGTTGCTTGCAGCTCGAATAAATCGCGGGGTGTTCGATTTGCGTCGTAATGATACGCTTGCCCTTGGACGCAAGGCGCATGGCAATGCCTTTCACCGCCCAGTTGTCGGACTCGGTACCGCCCGAGGTGAAATAAATTTCGTTGGGTTTCGCACCGATGCACTCCGCAACTGTCTGTCGGGCTTCGTTCACCGCTTTTGCGGCGTCACGACCGAAAGAATGCTGGGAGTTGGCGTTGCCGAACACTTGGGAAAAATAAGGCGACATCGCCGCAAACGCCTCGTCGGAAAGCGGGGTCGTTGCGGCGTGGTCGAGATAAATTCTTTTCATAAACAAGTCGGTGACTATTGTCTGATTTGTCCGTCGCCTTCGATGACGTATTTGACGGAAGTAAGTTCTTTGAGAGCTATGGGACCGCGGGCGTGGAGTTTCTGCGTGGAGATGCCCATTTCCGCGCCGAGACCAAATTGGAACCCGTCCGTGAAACGCGTGGAAGTGTTGAGATACACCGCCGCTGAGTCCACGTTGACGGCAAAATAATCGAGAGATTTACGGTCGCGGGAAAGTATGGCTTCGGAGTGGTTTGTGCTGTGCGTGTTGATAAAATCAACCGCTTCTTCCACGCCGTCAACCAACATAACGGAGATTTTATATCCCAAAAACTCCGTATAAAAGTCGTTTTCGGTTGCAAGTCCGATTTCGGGGACTATTTCGCGCACTTCTTCCGTACCGATGACTTCGACGTTGTTTTCTTTAAGCGCCTTGTAAATTGCGGGCAGGAATTCCTTTGCAATCGCACGGTCTACGATGAGATGTTCGAGCGCGTTGCAGGTGGACGGACGCTGCACTTTGGCGTTGATGATTACGGGCACCGCTTTTTCGAGGTCGGCTGTCTTTTCGACGTAAGTATGGCAGTTGCCGCCTGCGGACGCAATGACGGGCATTGCCGCGTTTTCGAGCACGAAGTGTTTGAGCCCTTCACCGCCTCTCGGGATAACGACGTCGATGTATTTGTCGAGCCCGAGCATAACTTTGCTTGCTTCGCGGGACGCGTCGTCGATAAAGCACACGACGTCTCCTGCAAGTCCGATTGCAGCAATCGCTCCGCGCATAATCTCGTAAAGCACGCGGTTGGAGTTCAACGCGTCTTTACTGCCGCGCAGCACTACTGCGTTGCCCGACTTGATGCAAAGTGCCGCCGCGTCAACCGTTACGTTGGGGCGTGCCTCGTATATGATACCGATAACGCCGAGCGGTGCGCGAACCTTCTTTATGTTCAGTCCGTTGGGAAGAACTCTGTCCTCCACGACCTCGCCGACGGGGTCGTCAAGCGCGATAATCTGATTTACGCCGCTTATCATCGTCGCGATGCGCTTGTCGTTGAGGGTAAGTCTGTCGATGAACGTTGCGTCTTTGCCGTTCTTGCGTGCTTCCTCGACGTCTACGGCGTTTGCGCGCATCATGCGTTCTACGTTTTCCGCAGATGCAAGCGCTTCGGCTATCGCCGAAAGCATTGCGTTTTTCTGTGCCGTGGTGTAACCCGCAAGCGCAAACGACGCCGTCTTTGCGCGTTTGCAGAGAGATGCAACGTCAATCATTATTCTTCTTCCTCGTCCTGAATGGTTATGACGGCGTTGTGGTAAATGTTCTGAACGTCGTCGAGTTCTTCCATTTTGTCAATCATTTTGAGCAGGGTTTCCTGTTGCTGTTCGTCAGGCGTTACCTCGTTTTCGGGTATCATATCCACTTCTGCGGAAAGGATTTTAACGCCGTTCTTTTCAAGTTCTTCGCGAACGGTTCCGAGGTCGGAAGGAGCGGTCAGAACTTCGAAGACTTCGTCGTCTTCGGTGAGAATGTCTTCCGCACCCGCGTCGAGCGCCGCCATCATAAGGTCGTCTTCGCTTATGTCGGCTTTGGAAACGGTGATGACGCCCTTCTTGCTGAACATAAAGGAAACGCAACCCGTGGTGCCCATGGAGCCGCCGAACTTGTCAAACAGGTGTCTTACGTCGCCTGCCGTACGGTTTTTGTTGTCGGTAAGGGCTTCGACGATGAACGCCGTGCCGCCGACGCCGTAACCTTCGTAGGTCATTTCTTCGTAGTTTATGGAACCCAGTTCACCGCTTGCTTTCTTTATGCTGCGCGCGATGTTGTCGTTGGGCATATTGTTGCTCTTGGCTTTTGCTATTGCGTCGCGAAGTTTGCTGTTGCTGTTGGGGTCGGGACCGCCCTGCTTGACGGCGACCGCGATTTCACGACCGATTTTGGTGAACACATTGGCGCGAGCCGCGTCGCTCTTGCCCTTTTTCTGTTGAATGTTGTGCCATTTGCTGTGTCCGCTCATACTAACCTCCGATTACTTGATAAAAGTCTGATATATGGCAACCGCAGTCGCCACAGCCACGTTGAGTGACTCCATTCCGTTTTTCATAGGCAAAGCAAGAACGCGCTTTGCCGCGTCGAGAAGGGATTTCCTTATGCCGTGCGCTTCACTGCCCGCAATGTACACCACGGGCTGAACGGGACGGCTGTCCGTGATATATTCGCCCGCCATGTCGAGTGCGACGGAATTGCGGTTTCCTGCAACTTCAACCGCCTGTTTCTCGTCGACCTTGAAAAGACGAACCCTGAAAACTCCGCCCATACTTGCGCGCACGGTTTTGGGCGCGTAAGGGTCGGCGCAGTCCAGAAGATAAACGTCGTCGAAACCCGTTGCCGCCGCGGTACGGATTATCGTACCGAGATTGCCGGGGTCGGAAACGCCGTCGAGAATAAGGGCGTTGCCTGCGGGAAGTGAGAACTCTCTTCTCGGAATCCTGACAGCCGCCGCGAACCCGTAAGGCGTGACGGTGTCGGACAAAGATTTCATGACCGCTTCGGATACATAATACACCTGCGCGCGCGTACAAGCAAGCAGTTCGGCGGATTCCGCCTGTCTGCCCTCTGCAACGAGCACGAACTCCACTTCGGCGTCGGCGGGAAGGTCCTTCACGATGTTGACGCCTTCAACGAGAAAAAGACCCGCCTGCTCGCGGAACTTTTTTTCCGCGAGCGAACGTGCGAGTTTTACCGTTTTGTTTTGCGTGGAAGTGATTATATCCATTCGGTGAATAATCAAAGAGGCGCAAGTTGTTGCGCCTCTTAAAAGTTTTACGCGAGTTTTGCTTTGGCCTGTTCGCAGAGTGCGGCGAATGCCTGAGGGTCGGAAATGGCGATTTCGCTCAGAACCTTGCGGTTGAGGTCGATGCCCGCCAGTTTAAGACCGTGCATGAACTTGGAGTAGCTCAGGTCGTTCATACGTGCTGCGGCGTTGATACGTGCAATCCACAGTTTTCTGAAGTCGCGCTTTTTCTGTTTTCTGCCGACGTAGGCATAGTAACCGCTGCGCATGACCTGTTGTTTGGCTACGCGGTAAAGACGATGTTTTCCGCCGTAGTAGCCTTTTGCTTGTTTCATTATTTTTCTGCGCTTCTTGACTGCGCTTACAGCTCTCTTTATTCTCATAGTTCAATCTCCTTATTGATAGGGCAACAATCTCTTGAGTTCGGCCTCTTTGGTCTTGTCGATGTACTGGTCTTGACGGAGAGAACGTTTTCTCTTGGTCGTCTTCTTGGTCAGGATGTGGTCGTGACCGCTGTGGTCGCACTTATAGTGGCCGTTTGCGCTCTTTCTGAAACGCTTTTTTGCTCCGCTGTGAGTTTTCTGCTTTGGCATAGTGCTGCCTCCTGTTGTTATTTGTATTGAGCCGCGAAACTGTCGCGTACGGTATGCGCTTGCGCGCCGATTGTCTTACTTTTTGTTGGACTGGGGAGCGAGAATGGTGTAGATAATTCTGCCTTCCTGAACGGGAGCCTTTTCGACCATTGCGCCCTCGCCTACCATTTCGATGTAGTCCTTGATGATGCCGACTGCTATATCGGGGTGAGCCTGCTGTCTGCCTTTGAGTCTGATTGACGCCTTGACCTTGTTGCCTTCGGCGATGAACTTGGCTGTCTGTGCCGCAAGACGTTTGGTGTCGCCGATGTCGATTGTAGCGGACAAACGAACTTCTTTCAACTCGACTATGCGCTGGTTCTTGCGCTGCTCTTTCTCGCGCTTCTGCTGGTCGTAACGGTACTTGCCGTAGTCCATCAGCTTGCAGGTGGCGGGAGTGACGTCGGGCGGAGAAACCTTGCACAGGTCGAAACCTTTGTCCTCGGCGATTCTGCGCGCTTCGGCGATGGAAATGACACCGTACTGCGTGCCGTCTTCACCGATGAGTCTGACTTCGCGGTCTCTTATTCTCTCGTTGATAATTAACTCCTTCAAGAGCTGCCTCCGAATAAAAAATGTCGGCGAACAAAGTTCTCCGACACAACCGAATCCCATAAGGGAAAATCTCATTGCGATAACCACTTGACGAAGTCGGTGGTGAAAGGAAACCTTTGCTTGCCCGATTACTATACCAAAAATACGCGGTCGTGTCAAACGATTTGACAAAAATGTTTCAATATTCCGCCGACGGAAAAATCACGACGCAATCCGACGCGGAAAATCGAGAAAACGGCGCGCGTCGCGGCGGTGCAATCTGCGGTTCGCTACAAAGAAAACCGCGGACAGCGTTGCAAGCAACAATATGCACGCCGTGTAATACAACGCATAGTACCACGCGGTCGGAACGAAATCGGGAAACGCCATCGTGACCACCGAACCGTCCAGAATTTTGAGTATGGTAGTCCCCCCGTCCCCGAAACGCGCGGACATCAAAAACACGTAGCAGACGAAAATGCCTATCCACCCGAAAATCCACAC
Source organism: uncultured Eubacteriales bacterium (assembly GCA_900545885.1). Lineage (GTDB taxonomy): Bacteria > Bacillota > Clostridia > Christensenellales > CAG-917 > Limadaptatus. The sequence goes on along the minus strand of URAF01000004.1, from coordinate 86,527 downwards.
AACATCCTCTTTTCGGAAGACATAGTACGCGGACAAAGCAAGCCCGCCCGCATAAAGTAGATTGTGGTTGAGCATCGCGGTAAAAAGAGTGGCTTCGTTTATACCCGAATTGAAATGCGACTCCGGAAACAGCGCAAGCGTAACGGCGTAAATGATACCGCTCAGCATACCGCAAAACGACGCCGTCGAGCGTAAAGGTCGGAGAGGTACAAACACGGCAACGCCCATAAGAAAATAGGACAAAGTGGAAAAGTCGAGCGGGATAGCCTGTTTCGAGATATACTCTGCCATCTTGCCTGCAAAGAGAGCCGCTCCCACGCAACGAACGAAAGTGAGATTGACAACGGGATATCTGCGCACGAAACGCAGAACGCAAGCGGTTTCGGCGGCAAATACAAGTACTTGCAGCAAACCGACATACCAATGTTCACCCGTAAAAATCATCAAACCCTCTTCATTTGCATTTTTATGCAGTATATAACATTCATTGAATGTTTGCAACTTGCATTTATTCGCAACTGCGCTATTATTATGTGCCGATTGACTTAATTCAGCATTAATATTTCAACGACCGCAAAATTTATAAGTCAATGACCAAAAAAACAATCAGTCACCCCCCCCAACAAAACAAAAACCCGCAGGATTTGCGGGTTTTTGAATTTGATAGTTGGTTTTTGCGGTTTTGTTTTGAAATCGGATTGCGTTTAACGCTTTTACCGAATTTTGCTTACTTTCTCGCTTTGCTTGCGACTTCTTCTTTTGCAAGCGCGATGAAGTCGGACACCTGCATTGTGCCGAGGTCACCTTCCGTACGCTGACGAACCGCAACTACGCCCTGCTCCGCTTCCTTGTCGCCGATAACGAGGACATAAGGCACTTTTTCAAGTTGCGCTTCACGGATTTTCTTGCCGAGTTTCTCGCTTCTGACGTCTGCGTTTGCGCGCAGTCCCGCCGCCGTAAGTTTTCTTGCAACGGCTTTTGCGTTGTCTGCGGTGCGGTCGGTAAGAGAAAGCACTCTGACCTGTTCGGGTGCCATCCAGAGCGGGAATGCTCCGTTGTATTTTTCGATGAGCATTGCAAGCGTACGCTCGTAGCAGCCTATCGAACTGCGGTGGATGATAAGCGGACGCGCCTTTTCGCCGTTCTCGTCGATGTAAATCATATCGAACCTTTCGGCAAGCGCGAAGTCAAGCTGAACCGTGAAGAGCGTGTCCTCTTTGCCGTGAACGTTGGTGCCTTGAACGTCGAGTTTGGGTCCGTAGAATGCGGCTTCGCCCCACGCTTCGGTGTACTCGATGTTGAGGTCGTCGAGGATTTTCTTCATCACGCTTTCCGTCTTTTCCCAGTCTGCCGCGGTGCCGACGTATTTGTCCGCATTTGCGGGGTCCCAACGGGAGAAACGGTAAGTCACGTCGTTTTCGAGCTCGAAGGTTTTGAGCATGAACTTGATGAGGTCGACCGCGTCGAAGAATTCGTCTTCGAGCTGGTCGGGCGTGCAAACGATGTGACCGTCCGCAAGCGTGAACTGGCGCACTCTCGTCAAACCGTGCATTTCGCCGCTTGCTTCCTTGCGGAACAGCGTTGCGGTTTCGGCGTAACGCAAAGGCAGATCGCGATAAGATTTAAGTCCGTTCTTGTAGATTGTGAACTGGAAGGGGCAAGTCATGGGACGCAGGCAAAGGATTTCGTCGTCGACGTCTTCTTCGCCGATGTAGAACATCTTGTCTTTGTAGTGGTCCCAGTGTCCCGAGGTGATGAACAGGTTGTTCTTGGACATAATCGGAGTTTTGGTGAGGAGATAACCTCTCTTCTCTTCTTCGTCCTCGACGAAACGCTGCATAATCTGAACGATTTTCGCGCCCTTTGGCATAAGGAGAGGAAGACCCTGACCGATGTTTTCGTCCGTCATGAACAGACCAAGTTCGCGACCGAGTTTGTTGTGGTCGCGCTTCTTTGCCTCTTCGAGTTTGTTGAGATACTCTTCGAGGTCGGATTTTTTGTCAAACGCCGTACCGTAAATTCTGGTGAGCATTTTGTTCTTCTCGTTGCCGCGCCAGTAAGCACCGGTGAGCGACGTGAGTTTGAAACATTTGACTTTGCCCGTGGACGCAAGGTGAGGACCCGCGCAAAGGTCGGTGAAATCGCCCTGCGTATAGAAAGTGATTTCTTCGCCTTCGGGTATATCGGAAAGCAGTTCCATTTTGTAGGTCTGCTTCATCTTCTTGATAAGCTTTTCGGCTTCCTGACGGGAAACGGTCTGCTTGACAATGGGCATATCGGCTTTGATTATGCTCTTCATTTCCGCTTCGATTTTTTCGAAATCCGCCTGAGTGATAGGGGTCTTGAAATCGAAATCGTAATAGAAACCGTCTTTAACGGCGGGTCCTATGGCGAGCTGAACGGTCGGATAAATGTTCTTGACCGCCTGAGCGAGAATATGCGAGCAAGTGTGACGGTAAGCGGCTCTGCCCTCTTCGTCGGCGAAAGTGAGCACTTCGAAAGTGCAATCCTTGTCGATGACCGTGTTCATAGAAGCGATTTGTCCGTCAATGCGACATACGAGAGCCGCTCTTGCAAGACCTTCGCTGATTTGCTTTGTGACTTCGAGCGCGGATTTTGCGCCGTCAATCTCCATTTTGTTGCCGTCTTTGAGTGTGATAAACATAAAAAACTCCTTTGCAATCGGCCCCACGAACGGCCGTGCTTATTTTAATAGCATAAAGAATTATAGTTGCGCCCAGATATTAAGTCAACCCAAACAGCAAAATATACAAAATATTTCCATATGATTACAGTTTACGGCGATTTAAGTCGGATTTCAAAGCGGATTTTCAATCGGTTTTCGATAAGGTTTTCCATAGAATTTTCCATTAGATATTGAATTGTATTTTCAACAGTATCTTCCGTCGAAACGCCTTCGCTTTCGGACGTCGGCAAAAAAAATGCCGCGCCCGTTTTTCAACGCGCGCGGCTGGACTGATTCAAATCCGTCTTTTCTCCCTTGGGGCTTCGGCTTGATTGACCTCTGCCCTCGGCAGATTATTTGATGACGAAACTTACGGTGTGCACCTGATAAGGTTTGATTTTGTACTGGGGTTTGACACAGGCAAGTGCGGGAATATCGCCGCCAACACCGCGCTGTTTGCCGTCGACGAACACGTACACGCCGTCGTCTTCCTTGTTGAGTTCATGCAGGTGTTTTGCTCTTTCGAGTTCGTGCAACGAATAGTTATGGCAGGAGAATTCGAAAGGTTTGCCGACTGCGGAAATTCTGACTCCGTTTTCGCCGCCTATCTGTACGTAACGGGTATCACAGTGGTTGCCGTTTTCCTGCGGCACGAGATAGTCGTGCTGGAAGTCCTCGATTTTGCCGCTGTAAACGCCGAGTTTCGCGCCCGTCTTTCTGTCGCAGTAGTTCTCCTGCGGGCCTCTGCCGTAGAACGTCACGTCGTCGGACGTTGCGAGTTTCATATCAAAACCGTATCTGGGCAGACCGAATATCGCGTTTACGCAGGTAAGCGTGACTTTAAGTCCGTCTTTGACCGCTTCGTAACGGGTTTTGAGACGGAGCATCTTGGGCATATACCAGTCTATTTCGATGCCCTTTTCGGTGAGCGTGTAGTTGGATTTTACGATGCGTTCCTGCGCCTTTTTGAACGCGAATTTGCCGAACACTGCCTGAGCGATGGGCGGAATTTGCGGCGACAAATCGTTGTCGATGGGAGCGCGCCAGAAGTTGGGTTTGACGGGAGCGGCAAGAACTTCTTTGCCCCTTATGCGGATAGAGTCGATATAACCCGTATCGCCGTTGACGCGTGCGACAACCGCTCCGCCGTCGATGACGACGTCTTCGCCTTCCTTGGACACGGTTTTGCCTTCCGCTTCCTGTACTTCTTCCTGCTTGAATGCTCTGACCGCAATCTGCTCTTCCGCGACGATGTGACCGGCTTCAATGCCGCGTTCGTCGGCTTTCTGAACCGCATAAACGTTGACGGCAACGTCTTTGTCCGCGGCGATTGCGAACGGCATATCCGCATAACCCTTTTCACCGGGTTTTACGTCGGGCATTGCGATTTCCTTGATTTCCTTGGAAATGCCGTCCTCTACGAGTTCGACGCGGAGAGAATAAGCGGAAAGGTCACGGAACATATATTCGTTGGTAACCGCTATTCTGCCGCCTTCGAGCGCGAATTGTATCTGCTGATAAACTTTCTTTACTTCGTAAAGCGCGGGGTTGGGCGAACGGTCTGCGCGAACTATTCCGTTGAACGCAAACGTGCCGTCGTTGGGCTGGTCGCCCCAGTCGCCGCCGTACGTCCATTCCACGGTGCCGTCTGCCTGTACGCGTTTGATGGACTGGTCGGCAAAGTCCCATATGTAGCCGCCGCACAGACGGTCGTACTTCTTGAACTCTCTCCAATAATCTGCGAAGTTGCCGAGGCTGTTGCCCATTGCGTGTGCGTATTCACACTGGATGAAGGGCTTGTCACGGTACATATACGGCGAAAGCAGATGACCCCAGGGCGCCCACAATGCCTGACTGTGCATATGGAAACGGTTTTTGCCGATTTCTTCCATTTTCTCCATGGGTGTGTACATTTCGCTCATGATGTCAGTGTCGCGGAGCCAACCGTCGCATTCGTAGTGAATGGGACGAGTCTTGTCGAGCGCAAGCGCGATCTTTTTCATTTCGCCGAAGGCTCTGCCGTTGCCGGACTCGTTGCCGAGCGACCAGAACAGCACGCAAGCGTGGTTGCGGAACGCGCGAACCATATTGTCCATTCTGTGGCATACCTGTTTTACCCAACGCTGTTTGCCGCGGGGAATAGACATCGCAAGCCCGTGAGTTTCGAGGTTGTTTTCGCTCATAACCATAATTCCGTAGCGGTCGCAGAGTTCGTAAAGCGCGCGGGAGTTGGGATAGTGCGAAGTACGCAGGCTGTTGATGTTGTTGTTGCGGAGAATGATAAGGTCTTTTTCCGTAAGTTCCGCGGGAACTGCGTGACCGTATTCGGGGTGGAACTCGTGACGGTTTACGCCGCGGATTTTGAGTTTCTTGCCGTTGAGCAGAATGACGGGTTCCTCTTCTCCCCTCTTGGGCAGAACTTCGATTTTGCGGAAACCGAACTTGATGCTTCTGATATCCGCGGTGGTTCCGTCCGCTTTGACGAGAGCAACGAACAGCGTGTAAAGATAAGGGTCTTCCGCACTCCAAAGGTGAGGTGCGACGACTTCTTTTTCAAATCTTACGGTTGCCGATTTTCCGTTTGCGACGTCGCCCACGGACAACACGCCCTGCGCCACGCTCTTGCCTGCCGCGTCTTTGAGGTCAACGACGATTTTGCCGCCTTCGAGAGCCGCGCCTTTGCAGTCGACGTTGACGCCCAGTCTGAACTGCGCCTTATCGAAGGTTTTGCCGAATACCGCACGGGCATAGAGGTCCGCAATTCTGCACTCGGGAACGAAAATGAGCATTACGTCGCGGAAAATACCCGACAAACGCCACATATCCTGGTCTTCGAGATAGCTGCCCGTGGTGTAACGGTAAACCACGATTTTGATTTCGTTCCTGCCGACTTTGACAAGGTCGGTGATGTCGTATTCCTGATAGTCGAAACTGGACTCGGAATACCCCGCGAAAGTGCCGTTGACGTAAACTTCCGCACCGCTGTTCGCCGCAAATTCCACGTGTACTCTTCCAGTGAAAGGTTCGAGGTCGAACTCACGCATATAAACGCCACAGGAGTTGTCGGTGTCGTCGATTGCGGGGAGTTTCAGAGGATTGGTGCAGATGGGATACGGATATCTGATGTTGGTGTAAATGGGTTTGCCGTATCCTTTGAGCTGCCAGTTGGAAGGAACGTCGATTGTGTCCCAGCTTGCGGGATTGACGTCGAGCAACATAACGGACGGGAAAAATTTGAAGTTCCATTTGCCGCTCAGGCAAACTTTACGTTCGGAACCGTCGGCGTTCAAAGGATAACCCGCGCCGTGCTTGGGCAGTGCGTTTACGCAATATACATCGGGATTGTTGTAATAATTCATAATAACCTCTCTCAGCTTTTGTTTTGCACGGATTCGGAAGTCGTCAGTTTTCGGGAATAAACAGAATCCTTCTGCAATTGGGACATTCGGCATAATCGCCGGGGTTTCTCAGTTTGCTCTTCGTGTCGGCGGACACTTCCATAAAACAACGTCCGCACGTACCCGCGTCGGCGTTGTACACGACGAATGCAGGCATCTTTTTTGCGGAACGCAAAGACAGGTACGCTTCCATAAACTCCGTGGGAACGGACTTTTTGAGAGCGGACAGCTGTTCTTTGAGTTCGGCAACCTTGGGCTGCATATTGGTCACGTACGCGTTGTATTCCGCGCAAGCGGCTTTATAGTTTTTGGACGCTTTGACGCCGAGTTCGCAAGTTTTCTTGTACTCCGCGTCAATGCCGTCGATACGCTCGTAATCGCGCGCGGCGTCCTTTTCGAGAGCGGCGATTTCGTCGCTGATTGACGCAATCTGACGGAGATAATAATCCGCTTCGTTCACGTCGGCAACGCCGCCTATGAACCTGTCAAACTCGTCAAGACGCATTTTCAGTTCTTCGGCGCGGGCGTTCAACTTGTTGTAATTTGCAAGCAAATCCGATGCTTCCTGCGAAAGTTTGTTCACGGTGTCGGTTGCGGCTTCGAGCTTCGCCTTTGCGGTAACGAACGCCGCTCTTTCCTTGCTTTTTGCGAATTCGCTTTCAAGATTGAGTAGCTCCTGGTCGATTCGCTGATACTCCAGAATTGTGTCGAATTTCATAGTTCCTCCAAAGTCTTGTATGGGCATTGCTGACGTGCGGATACGACTTTCAATTCGCCGAAACGGGACTTTATAATCTCGTTCAGCACGTCACAACATATGATTTCGCTGTAAAAGTGCGAGAACTCCACAATCGGGAAATTCTCCTGCGCCGCGTCCGTGAAAACGTTGTGTCTTACGTTTCCGGTCACCAGCGCGTCTGCGCTTTTCATCGCAATTTCAAGTTCTTCGCTGCCGCCGCCGCTTCCCGAAATAACGTAAATTCTGCGGACGGTTGCGTCGGGTGCGCACACCTTGACGCTCTTGTCGCCGAGCACTTCGGCAACCCGTTTTGCGAGTTCCTTAGCACTCACGGGACGCAGTTCGGCAAAGCAACCGAACCCTTCGCGCACTATGTTCTCTCCACCGAACATCTCGGCGAGTTTGTGACTCAGTCCGTTTTCCGCGACGTCGAGGTTGGTGTGCGCGGAATACACCGAGATGTCGTGTTTGAACAGCTTTTCGATTGCGCGCGACTGTGTGCGGCAAAGGTTGAGTTCGCGTATGCCTTTGAATATGAACGGGTGATGACTTACAATCAGATTGCACCCTTCGGCAACGGCTTTGTCAACTACTTCTTCCGTACAGTCGAGACAGGTCACCACACCCGTGCATTCGCGCTCTTCGTCGCCGACGAGAAAACCTACGTTGTCCCATTCGGCGGCAAGCTGTACGGGCGCAAAATCCGCGACTGCCTGTACGGTTTCGGATATTTTCATATTTCCACCTCGTCGAGCGCACTGCGCAAAAGCTGCGCTCTTCCCGCCAGATTGGCGGCGTTGGGATTGCCTTTCAGTACGGCTTCGAGTTTGTCGAGTTCCTTCTCCGCCGCAGCTTTGAAATCCTCGTCCGTACGGAAAAACTTTCCGAATCTGAGTTGCATTGCGTCGAGTTTCTCTTCCCCGCCCCGCATTGTTTTTATGACGGGATAGATTTTCCCCGCGCACTCCGCAACTCCGTCGTACACGATTGTGTGCCCCATTCGGCAAATCTGTTCGCGTACCCGTTCGGGGTGCGTGTTGGGCGACAGTATGTAGAATTCGAAGTCCTTGCCCGCTTGTCTGCCGCGTTCGAGAATGCCGGCTATGAGGTCGCCGCCCATTCCCGCGATTACGACCGTGTCCACGTCGTCTTCGGTCACGGGGTCGAGTCCGTCGCCTACGCGCGTCGTTACAAGGTCGGAAATGCCGAGTTCTGCGGCAAGCCGTTCGGCTTTTTGCAGACTGGGCGCGCTTATGTCGGTTGCGATTGCGCACTCCGCCCGTCCCGTCTGCACCAGATAGCACGCAAGTTTGCCGTGGTCGCTTCCAACGTCGCAAATCTTCTTGCCTAGCACAAGCGACGCTATTGCGTTAAGTCTGCGGTCAAGTCGTATCGGCATCAGTCGAAATCCTTGAGTTTTTTCAGTCTGTTGGGATGACGCAGTTTGCGCAGAGCTTTTGCTTCTATCTGTCTGATACGCTCACGCGTGACGTTGAACTCCTTGCCGACTTCTTCCAGCGTTCTGGGGTGGCTGTCGTCGAGACCGTAACGCAATCTCAACACCTTTTCCTCACGGGGAGTCAGCGTGTTCAGCACCTGCACAAGCTGTTCTTTCAGCATATTGCTTTCCGCAACGTCGGAAGGAGAAAGCGCGGTGTTGTCCTCGATGAAATCTCCGAGGTGACTGTCTTCTTCTTCGCCGATAGGCGTTTCAAGCGAAACGGGGTCCTGCGCGATTTTCTGAATTTCCCTTACGCGCTCTTCACTGCAACCGAGATGTTCGGCAATCTCTTCGGGCGTAGGTTCGCGCCCCAGTTTCTGCAAAAGTTGTCTGGTTGCCCTGACCTGCTTGTTTATGGTTTCCACCATATGCACGGGAATACGGATAGTACGCGCCTGATCCGCGATAGCACGAGTTATCGCCTGTCTTATCCACCACGTAGCATAGGTCGAGAATTTGAACCCTTTGGTGTAGTCGAACTTTTCGACGGCTTTCATAAGACCGAGGTTGCCTTCCTGAATGAGGTCGAGGAACTGCATTCCGCGTCCGACATAACGTTTTGCAATCGATACGACAAGACGGAGGTTGGCTTCGGAAAGTATCTGTTTTGCTTCCTCGTCGCCCTCTTCCATTCTCTTTGCGAGTTCCACTTCTCTTTCGGCGGAAAGCAGCGGCACTTTGCCGATGTCTTTGAGATACATCTTGACGGAGTCGTCGAAGTTGCCTTCGATAATCTTGTCGATGTCGTCGTCCTCTTTTGCGGACACGACGTTGATGTTCTCTGCGGCAAGAGCCTTGAATACGCCTTCCACGTCCTCGGCTGTGGCGTTGAGATGTTCGAGACGTGCCATAATGTCGTCCTCGGCGATACTGCCTTTCGAACGACCCAGAGCAACGATTTTCTCAATCTCTTGTTTAAGCAGTTGTTCTCTGTCCACTTTTTCCTCCTGCGTAATCAGATTTTATCTCTGATATTCTTGGATTTGAGTTTTTTCTGATACTGTTGAATTTCCATAAGAACGGCACGGCGCTCCGCGGCGTCGGTCAGTTCCTTGTAGCGTGCGGTGAGATATTCGAGCCGTCCCGCGATGTACTCGTCCGCAACGACGTTAAGACAATCGAAATAATACACACGCTCTTTCATTTCGCTGTCAACGGCAACGTTTGAACCGAGAATTTTTCCGAGCTCCTCTTTGTCCACTCCGCGGTCGAACAGATTGCCGGCAACGACTGCGCCCTTGGGTTGTGACTTGACGAACTCCACAATCTCTTTGTGCGCAGGCAACGAAAACCAGTCGGGATTGATTATGTCGGCGTCGGCATACGCTCTGTTGGAGCACAGCACGTAAAGCACGAACCTTGCCGCCCTTACCGTTCTGCTTTCCCTTTCCGCAACCTTTTTTTCGGGAGCGGCGGTCTGTCTGACGGTGCCCGCTTCCGCAAGCGTTGCGTTGAGGGTTTCGACCGAAACGCCGCTTTTTGCAGACACAATGCCGAGATAAACTTCTCTTTCCGCTTTGTTGGCGACAGCGCCCAGAACTTTGAGTGCGGCGGTCACATACTTTGCTCTGCCGTTTGCGGAACTAAGTCCGTATGCGTCTTCGCACAGTTTGAGTTTGTATTCGACAAGCGGCAACGCTTCCTGCAATCTCTTGTGGAAACCTTCCGCGCCTTCGCTTTTGATTGTGTCGTCGGGGTCGAGTCCGTCGGCAAGGGATACGACTTTTACTTCCAGTCCTTCCGCAAGCAGGGTTTCGACGTTTCTTACCGCGGCTTTTCTTCCCGCCGCGTCGCCGTCGTAACAGACATACACCATATCCACGCAACGTTTGATTTCGCGTGCCTGCATGGGAGTGAGTGCGGTGCCCATTCCCGCAACGGCGTTATATATTCCCGCACCCGCAAGCGCGATTACGTCCATATACCCTTCGACGAGAACGAGGTTTTTGAACCCCCCGTTTTGCCTTTTCTCTTTTTTTACGAAGTTTATACCGTAAACGCAACGGCTTTTGTCGAAAAGCAACGTGTTGGTGGAATTTTTGTATTTGGCAACGTCTTTTTCGCCGTGGTAAATTCTTCCGCCGAAAGCGATGACTTCGCCTGCCCCGTTCATAATCGGAACGATTATACGCCCCGCAAACGCGTCGGAAAGTCTGTCGCCGACGACAAGTCCGCACTCTTTCAGATTTTCGATTGAATACCCTTTGCGGCGCATATAGCCTTGCAACTGGTCGTATCCGAGTGAAAGACCTATGCCGAAACGCACGCAGGTTTCTTTCGAAATGCCGCGGCTTGCAAGATATTCTCGCGCCTCTTTGCCTTCCTTTTCGCGTTTGAGGTTGGCGCGGTAGTAGACCGCCGCGTCACGCATAAGCTGTTTGAGGACGGCTTGTTTGTCCTTTTTCTTCTTGTATTCGCGGTCACCTTCGAACTCGGGGAGCGTCATTCCCGCTTTGTCCGCAAGGATTTTCACCGCGTCGGTGTAGTCGACGGACTCCATTTCCATAACGAACGTTATGACGTCGCCGCTTACGCCGCAACCGAAACAATGGTAATACTGCCCGTCGGTGTTGACGCACATGGACGGCGTCTTTTCGTTGTGGAAAGGACAGCAACAGAAATACTTGCTCCCCTTCTTTACGAGAGGAACATACTGCGAAATCACAGAAACGATGTCGCATTTGTATTTGAGTTCTTCTAGAAATCTTTCGGGATAGCCTGCCACTTACTTCTGCCGTACCTTCAAGCTAAAGACAAAACGTCCGCGCTCCACCCTGTTTATTTCAATAAGTATATACGTATTAATCAATCGGTTTTCCTAGCATCCAAGAAAATTTTCCGAAAAAAGGCATAAAAAGTGCAAAAAGACACCTATAAAACGCCAAAAAAGCAACAAAAGCCGAAAACATAACGCAGTCAAAACACGGTAAAAGCGCAGTCGAAAATAACACGCAAAAATTATCCGATAAAAAACTATGACGCGGAACTAGCCGCGTCGCAATGAATTTTCGGACGGAAACGGGTTGGGGATGAAAAAGGAGAAAAATCGTCCGAAAGGGGAAAATGGGCAATGTGATTATCTTCCGCTCATATCGCGGAAAACGTCTTTCAGAGCAGGATAAAGTTTTGCGAACATCGCATAACGTTCGCGGTACTTCTCCGCCGATTTGTCGGGCATAACCGTTTCGGAAACCCTGACTATCGCGTCTGCCGCGGACTTTACGTCGGCGTATTCGCCGCAACCGACCATGGCAAGCATGGCCGCGCCGTAAGAGGGTCCCTGCTCCGTCACGGGAATGTCCACGGGCATATCGAAAACGTCCGCGATTATCTGCCGCCACAGAGGGCTTTTTGCTCCGCCGCCGCATATTTTGATGCGTTCGACCTTAACGCCGTTTGCGCGTGCGGCTTCGAGACAGTCTTTGAGCGCAAACGCCACGCCTTCCATAACCGCAAGCGTCATCTGTCCGCGCGTTGTATCGGGACGCATGCCGATGAACGCTCCGCGTGCGTTTACGTCGTTGTGAGGGCTTCTCTCGCCCATAAGATAAGGCAGGAAATACACGTTGTTGTCGCCGAGTTGTTTGTCGAGTCCCGCCTGCTCTTTCGCATAGTCGTCGGTGCCGAGAATACCGTCCGCCCACCATGCGTTGCAGGACGCGGCGGAAAGAATGCACCCCATGAGGTGATAGCCGCCGTCTGCGTGACAGAAACTGTGCAATGCGTTGCGTTTGTCTTCGGAATAAGTCGCGGACGACACGAACAGCGTTCCGCTCGTACCGAGAGAAACGTTGCAACCGCCCTCGCCGACCGTACCCGTACCGACAGCCGCCGCCGCATTGTCGCCTGCACCTGCGATTATTTTCACGTCACAGAGTCCGAATTTTTCGGCAAGTTCGCTTTTCAGTTTGCCGACCGTCTCGTAACTCTCGTGCAGTTCGGGCAACATTTTTTCGGAAACTCCGCAGATACTGCACATTTCATCGCTCCATCTGCGGTTTTTGACATCGAGCAACAGCGTGCCCGCGGCGTCGGACAAGTCGCTGGAAAACGTTCCCGAAAGTTTGTAGACGATATAGTCCTTGGGCAACATTATTTTTGCAATGCGCGCAAAGTTTTCGGGTTCGTTGGCTTTGAGCCAAAGTATTTTCGGCGCGGTAAATCCCGCAAATGCGATGTTGCCTGTAAGTTCGGTAAGTTTTGCCTTGCCGATTGCGGTGTTGAGATATTCAGTTTCCTTTGCCGTTCTGCCGTCGTTCCAGAGAATGCAGGGACGAACCACGTTGTCGTCGGCGTCGAGCGCGACAAGACCGTGCATCTGTCCGCCTGCCGATATGCCTTTGACAGCCTTTTTGTCCTGCCCTTCGAGCAGCTCGGAAATCCCCGCGAGAACCGCCGTGTACCAGTCTTCGGGGTTCTGTTCGCTCCAACCGTCCTGCGGATAGCTGACGGGATAATCCTTGGTAACGGAAGACAGAATTGTACCGTCCGCGGCCACCAACAGCATTTTGACGGTGGAAGTTCCGAGGTCTATACCGATATATGTGTTCATTTCTTCTCCTTTGCGTCGTCGAGGTCGTACAACGCAATCATATATGGATGTCGGGGGTCGTACTGCGTACGGAAACCGAACTCTTTGACAAACCCTTTTTCGCGGCAGTTTATGCTTTTTGTTCCCGTATAATCGTCGCCGAGTTCCTTGCGGTAGAAGTCGGCAACTTCGGTGATTTTCGCAACCTGTTCGGGGAACTACTCCGCAACGTCCGTCGTTTCGCCTATATCCTCGGCAAGTTTGTCGATGTTGGGAGTTTTGTTGCGTTCAGACCCGTAGCAGCCTATATCGCCGTACCCGAGGTCGTCTATGTTGATAACGATTATGTTTGGCTTTTCCATTGACATTCCGTTTTACGGGAACACTGTCATTCCCCGTGCGTCAGCAAATTTCACCGTAAGGCAGAAGTTTGTTTATAGACACGCCACTGAAAGTCGCGTTGCCGTCGGAAATGAGTCCCGCACGGTAGGACGCTCCGTCCATTGCGGTGTGCGCCGTAAGCGCATATTGGTCGTTGACGAAGAACTCCACGAATTCGCCGTCGCACACGATTTTGAAATCGAACACGTCGCTTGCGGAGTTGATTTTTATCGTGCTGTTCGTCTTGTGGTTGGGGTCGTCGGGAGACAGCACCTGCATATACAGTTTGCCGCCCGATTTGCGTACGACGATTTCGTAACGCTTGCCGTCCTGTTCCATGTAGTAGCCGATTTCGTTGCTGTCCTTCATATCCGCGGTAAAGGTTATGAAGTTGCGGTTGAATCCGTCGCCGAGTATGACTTTGTTATCCTGACCCGTGAGGTTGAGCGAACCGTTTTCGAAAACGGCGTTGCCGCCTGCAACGGTGTAATTGTCTATTCCGAGAGTGTAAACGTTGCCGTAGTTGAGCAGTTTGGTGAGCGCGGGGTCAAGTCTGCCGCCGAGAGAACCGTCGGGAAGCTGTATGACTTCACGAGGCAGATTGAGGTATCCCGCCCAAGGCGCCCAAGGCATTCTGTCGTAGGTTGCGGGAATCCAGCCCCACATATAAACTTTTTCGCCTACCTGCGTTACACGTGCCGCACAAAGGTCTTCGCCGTCGAGGAAGGAAAACTCTTTGTCGCTCCAATCGACGTCCATGCAGTCCACGCCCGCGTCGCCCGTCCAGTATTGGAGAGGTCCGACCTGGTGCGCGGTGTTGTAAGCCACGGACACGAAGACGTACCATCTGTCGCCGATTTTCATGAGCGAAGGACATTCGGGAAGGTTGCGCGAATATCCCGCTTCGACGACGTTGCCTTCGCGCGTCCAGCTGAGCGCATAGGGGTCGTCCGAAGAATAAATGACGAGGTCGCTTGTCTGTGCGCTGCTGTCAAAGCGGTAATAGCAACCCGCAATGAGCAGATAACGCTGATTTTCTTCGTCGAAATAAAGGAAGTTGTCACGCACGCCGAACGTATATTTCGAGCGGTCGATGAACCTGTTGCAGTCATAGAGGAAGTGCATGCGGTAGTTCTCTTTGTAATACTGCCAGGTATCGTAGTTGCCCGCTTCGGGAACGTCGGTGAACGTCAGCATATTGTCGGAAATTTCGAGGGCGTCGTGATACTGACCGCCGCTAGCATTGTCCGACCAGAGAAATCCCATATAGAGTTTGCCCTGCTCCTCGTCGTAGTACGGGAACACGTCGCCGTACTGTTTGCCTTGTGTGGTGAGGTGGTAAAGGGATTTATTCTGCGAATTTTCGTAAGTCACAACGGGATTGAAGGACACTTTCGCTCCCGCGCCTTTAACTACGAAATAGATTTTGTCGCCGACATCGAGAGTGTCGGAAACTTCGAAGTATTTACCCACGGTATCGCCCGCTTCGAGCGTACCGCGATAGATTTCGGTGTTGTTGCGGAATACGGAAACCGTTGCGCCGGCAGAGTCGCCGTCCGCGCACCTGAAATTGCCGTAAACCGTTGCGCTGCCGTTTGCGGTCACGTCGTAACCGCGGACTGCGTCGGAAGTTTCGGAGGGATACATTACGTCGTCTTTCATTGACGCGCCGCCGCCCTGCCACATTGCCGCCGAACCGTCGTAAGTCATCTCGGCGTAATTGCCGCCGCTGTAATAGAGATAACTCCAATCGTTGTAACCCTGTTCGGCTTTCAGGGTGTAACCGTATGAGGCACGGTTTGTGGTGCCGCCGGCGGGAGCGGCATAAGGTTCTCGGGGATTGCTACTGTACAGAGAGTCGTAATCAAACACGGCAGACTCCTCCTGTGATTTGTTGTCGGGCGAACACGCCTGCAATGCAAAAACGGCCCCTACAACCACGGCAACCGTCAGAATTAAGGAAACTAGTTTTTTCATGCGTCCTCCTGTACAGCCTTAACCTCTCAGCGGCGGGTGATTTCCGCCCCGTTTTTCGGGGCGGAAATCATAGGGGGGAAAAGAGATTAGTTGTTGTCTTTGTCTTCTTCGTTTGCTACGTTTTCGGCTTTCGCGTTCTTTTTCTTCATAGCGATAACGATACCTGCTGCGGCACCGCCGACAACTGCCAATGCACCGATGACGATGATTGCGATTGCCCAGCCGGGAAGAGTTGCGCCGTCGCCTGCGCCGTTTCCGCCGCCTGCACCGACAACTTTAACCGTTCTGACTTCGCTCTTGATGCCGTCGATTACGCAATGGATGTTGTATTCGCCCGTTGCGCTTGCGCTGAACGTGAAGTTGAGAGTGTTCTGTCCTTCGACTTTGACGTCGTTGACATACCATTCGATAACGTTTGCTTCCGCGTTGAAGGGGTTGAGGTTTGCTCTGACGGTGATGGTGCCGTCGACTTCGGTTTCAACGTTGGAAACGGAGAGGGACACGCTCACGAGGTCGGGAGCGGGTTCGACTATACCGCTGACTTCGATACCCTTGATGCGGACGGGCACAACACCGGAACCGCCGTCGGGGTAAAGGTTGAAGGATACGCGGGAAGGAACGGTCGCGGTGGGCATGTTGAAGAACATGGTGATTTCACCGTTGACGTACATCGTAACATAGCTGCCCTTGACTGCGACAGCGATTTCGTTCCAGTCGCCTTTCTTGGCTATGCCGCCTTCGTAGGAGAGGTCTTTGCCGAAACCGTAATCCTTGACTTCGTACTGCATGCCGTTGCTCTGCTCTTTGAAGTAAGGACGTACGCCTTCGCTGTTGACTTCGATTGCGCTTTCAACCAGACCGCTGGGGTACTTGGAGTTAAGACCGGCAAGGCAGGGATAGACATAGTAGGTGCCGTCGATATCCGCGGGGATATAGAGTTGATAAGTCAGAATGAAGCTGGTAGAAGAAGGCATGGTCGCATTGGGTTCATACCAGGTGCTGCCGCTCGTGTTCTGGCTGTAAAGATAAGTGCCGTCTTCGTCGGAACCGACGCTGAAATTGCCGTAGGAACCGCCGTCTTCGATGACGTCTTCATAGACGACTTTGTAGTTTTCGTCGCCCGTAATGCCGCCGAGCACGTCGAATGCGAGAGAGATGATGACTTCTTCGCTAGTTACTTCGCCTGCTTTTGCGACAACGGAAATCTGGCTGCCCGCTTCATAGCCTTCGAGAGAAAGCGTGAAGGTGGTTTCGTTCTGTCCTTCGACGAGTTCGCCGTCAACATACCATTCGACGGTTACGCCTTCGGGAATACCCGTGAGGGTTGCTTCGAAGGTTGCGGTTTCGCCGACAAAGTAGCTGTTCTGGTCGGTGGTGACTTCGACAACGCTGTCGAGAACGGTAACGGTGATTTCGTTACTGCTCACGGTGTTGCCCTTGTAAACGATTACATATTCCCCGGCAGAAAGCCCTTCGAGGGTGAGCGTGGTAGATGCTTCTTCTTGGGGTGCGTCATTGACGTACCACTTCATGTCTTCTCCTGCAAAATCACCGTCGAGAACTGCGGTAATGACTGCACTGTCGGTGGCATAGATTTCGGGAGTTTCAGTGGATATGGTTGCGATTTTGTCCACAACGTTGACTACGACTTCGTTGGACACGGTTGCGTCGCTCTTGTAGACAACTTTGTAGGTGCCTGCCTCAACTGCGTTAAGGGTGAGTTCGGTTGCTTCGACGTTCTGTTTGACGTCGTTGACGTACCAGTCAAAGGTTTCGCCCTTGATACCGAAGATGTCGGCGTTGAAGGTGACGTCGGAACCGGTTTTGACGAGGGTCGAAGGAGTGCTGACATATGCCGCGGTCTGTTTGTCGTAACCGTTGAAAGTAACTTTTTCAAGGGTCATACCACCGCCGCCGCAATCGAGAACGATATACTGCAGTTTGCCTTTGGTGAGTCCGAGTTCGGTGAACGTGGTGGCAACTGCGGCTTTACCGTTGATGTAAAGGTCGATGTTGTCGCCGTACACTTCTACTCTGAATTCAATGTCGTCGCCCTGTTCGAAGGTGACTGCTTCACCGGAAGCGTTTACCCAATCCTGAGTTTCGGTCTGACCGAACACACCGGGATTGAAAGTGCCTTCGTTGACTTGTGCCTGAACGTTGACGCAATATTCTTTGCCGTTCTGGGTGGTGAGAGATGCGTTAAGACCCGCGAGTTTAACCTTCGGATAGTAGTTGGTCTTGGTTGCGTCGCCGAGGTTGAAGGTTGCCTTCACCATAAAGTTGTCCTGATAGAGGTTCTGTGCGGAGAGAGGAAGGATAACCTTGCTGCCGTAAGAATCGCTGTCGAAGGATTGTTCGTAAGAGGTTGCAAGTGCCGTGGGTTCGCTGACTTTGACGTTGTCGATGGCTGCGGCGTTTGCATTGAGAGCGTGAATTGCAATACCCGTGATTTTGCCTTCTTCGATGGTGCCGCGCTGCATGTAGCGGGTGTTACCGAAGTTGGACAGGTGGGAAACGACGCGACGGGTTCCGTTCACCCAGACTTCGAGATATCCTTCGTAGTGAATGAACTGAACGTGTGCAAATTCCGAAAGGTCGACGGGGCTGCTGTCAAGACCTCCCTGGTCGTCGCCCGAGTTGTTGTAAACGTCATACTGAACGCCACCGAGGTCAGAACCCTGGTTGGACATACGCCAGTAGGCGCCGTTACCGAGGATGCCGAGGAACATGTTGGCTTTGAGAGAGCCGTCAAGTCCCACAAGGTGGATATAAATGTCGGTTGCGGCGTCGAGTCTGAGGTCAAAGGACAGTTCGACGTTGTTGGAATCGGGGAATGACGCAATCGGCAGATTGAACATTCTTCCGCTGGAAAGCGTAGCTTCACCGTTGTTTACAACCATGTGCTCCGACAGCGACGGGTCGACTCCTTCCGAAAAGTCTTCTTCGTAGAGAATATTCTCGATAGGATCCGCACCGGCAGTCGGAATCGAGTAAACGTTCAGGCTGAGCACCATCGTAAGTGCAAGCAACACCACGAGCAATGCACTGAACGCATACACGACTTTTTGCGATGCTGTGTTACTCATAAATCTTCCTCCGTTAGTTATATTTTGTACACAGGGTCGGAAGGAACTGCCTCCAAGTTCCCGCAGAGTACCTGTGCCGTTTCCGTAGCGGTGTACGAAATTTTCTGTTTGCACTCTTCGCGCGAGTACAGACAGCGTTCGTAAAATGCGCAACCCTCTCCCCTGTCTTCGAGCGTACCCAGTTGCATGGATTTGAGCGGGAGTTCGTCGTTGCCCCTGAACTCGGGGTCGGGAACGGGAACTGCCTGAATGAGCGCTCTGGTGTACGGGTGACGGGGACAGGAAACCACGTCGCCGATGTTTCCGACCTCGACAATCTGTCCGAGATACATGACGCAAACTCTCCCGTTGCGCGCGATATACCTTGTAGTGGACAGGTCGTGCGAGATGTAAACGAACGACATATTCAGTTTTTCGTTGAGTTCCTTCATGAGGTTGAGAAGGGACAGACGCAACGAAACGTCAATCATACTTACGGGTTCGTCCGCGACGATGAGTTTCGGGTCGAGCGAAATTGCTCTCGCCATGAGAATTCTCTGACGCTGACCGCCCGAAAGCTGGTGAGGATATTTGGTGAGGAACTGCGAGGACGGTTGCAATCCGATGAGTTCCATGAGTTCCTCGATTTTTTCGTCAATCTGTTTGCGCGACCACTTACGGTTGTGGGTTTTGATAGGCGCGTACAGACTCTGATATATGGTGCGTACGGGGTTCAGCGCGGCGTAAGAGTCCTGCTGAATGAACTGAACCTGATTGTAGGACGCCAGCTTTTTGCTGAAAACGCCCGACACCTTTGTTCCGTCGAAATACACGTCGCCCGTGATGATTTTGCCGAGCGTGGTTTTGCCGCAACCGCTCTCGCCTACCAGCGCGATGATTTCGCCGGGATACACGCAAAGGTCGATGTCTTTCAGAACGTGTATGTTCCTGTCCATAAGCACCGAACCGGGCTTCTTGAAAATCATGTTGATTTTTTCCAGTCGGAGAAGAGGCTCGGGTTCGCCGTTGTTCTCGGTTTCTTCCCCGTCAGCCTGTACGGTCTGCTCTCCGTCCGCTTTTTCGCCGTCCGCGTTCTCGTTCGCTTCCGCGGTATCGACGTTTTCTGCGGGCTGTTCGTCGGCAACGGTCGCTTTGTCGGCGGCGTCCTGCGCACCGAGTTCCGCAACGACTTCCGCCGCGTTTTCGGGAGAAGGCGTCTGCTCTTTGACCGTGGGGTCGCTTTCTTCGGAAAGAATGTCCGCGACAGTCTGTTCTTCAAACACGTTCGCTTTCTTCTTACTCATGTTCCGCCTCCCTGTAAAAATGGCATTTGCCTTTGCTTCCGTCGGGCATTTCTCTGGTTTCGGGTTCCGACTGCGTGCATATCTCCTTGCAGAAAGGACATCTCGGCGAGAACACGCAACCCGAAGGCAGGTTCAGCAAATCGGGGGGATTGCCTTCTATCGGGTGCATATCCTCGATGTTGCCGATAATGGACGGCGTCGCGCCGATAAGACCCGCGGTGTACGGGTGATATCTGTGTTTGAACACCTCGTGCACGCTGCCGTATTCCATAAGTCTGCCGCCGTACATAACGCCGACGTAATCGGCGAATTTCGCAACGACGCTGATGTCGTGAGTCATGAGCAACATGGATATGCCCATATCGCGGTTAATCTGACGCAGAAGATTGAAAATGTAGCTCTGCGTAATGACGTCGAGTGCGGTGGTAGGTTCGTCGAGAATTATCAATTCGGGGTTTAACAGCAACGAAAACGCTATCATAACCCTCTGTTTCATACCGCCGGACAGTTCGTGAGGATAGGACGCAAGCACGCGGTCGACGTCGAGTTTGACGTAGTCGAGCAATTCGCGGCAACGCGCTTCCTTCTGCTCTTTCGTGAGTTTTGCGTCGTGCGCGGCAAGAGTTTCGTAGAACTGCTGGCGCACGGTCATAACGGGGTTCAGCGCGCTTTGCGCCGCCTGAAATACCATGGACACCTTGTCCCAACGGAACTTGCGCATGTCCTTTTCGTTCAGCGACTCGATATGAATGTCTTCGGTTTCGCCGTTGTCGCGGCGGGAATGGAAGATGACTTCGCCTGCCGCAATTCTGCCCGGTTCGGATATACATCTGATGAGCGACGACGCAAGCGTGGTTTTGCCCGAGCCGCTCTCCCCGACCAACGCGGTGATTTTGCCGCGGCGAATGTCGAGAGATATGTCGGTTACCGCGCGTATGGTGTATTTTTTGAGCGGATAGTCAATGCACACGTGCCTGAATTCGGCTATGTTGTCGAACTCGGGGTGGCAGGTTTCGCAAGCGCTGTCTTTTGCGGGTTCCTGTTCGGACGCGGCTTGCATACGCTCTTCCGCGTTCTCACGGAGTTCGTCCAGCTTTTCGCTTTCCTCAGCCGCTTCTGCCGCAAGTTTTTCGGCTTGTTCGGCACTCGCGCTTTCGCATTTTGCAACCATGGTGTATTCCGCGTCGTTTGCAGCATTCTCGTATGCTTTCTTTTTCAGAAATGGAATGTCGAATTTCATATCACACCTCTTTACAGCACTTTGAGACGCGGATTGAGCGTTTCGTCAAGTCCGTTTGCCAGCATGAGCGTGGACGCCTGGAAAATGACTATCGCAATCAGCGGATACATCATGATGTAGATGTTCTTTACGTTGATAAGACCTTTGGTTCTCGCCGCGTTGATGATTGCGCCCCAGTTGGTCGGGTCGTACGCCGCAAGACCGACGAGCATGATACCGACACTCGCCATGATTGCGTTGCGCATTGCCATGACGAAGTTGATTGCTATATAGCTGAATACGTTGGGCAGAAGTTCCTTGAAGATGATATGAGCCTTGCTCATATGCATAACCGTGCATATCTGAATGAAGTCGCGCTCTTTCAGACTGAGTATCTGAACCCTGATTGCGCGGCACAGTCCCGCCCAGCTCCACAGCGATATGACAACCGCAAGCGAGAACGGGGTGTCGATTGTCACGATAGCGGCAAGCAACAGGTATATCGGGAAGGACGGAATGGCAAGGAATATGTTGGTAATTCCCATTATGATTTTGTCCACCCAGCCGCCTATATAGCCGCTTATTATGCCGAGAACGGTTCCGACGACGACGGTGAGGATTGCCGAATAGAAGGCTATTTCAAGCACGGAACCAGTACCTGCTATCATCTGTCTGAACACGTCTCTGCCCAGCCAGTCCGTACCGAACGGGTGTTCGGCGGACGGCATGAGGTATTTGCTGTCCATATCCGTGTTGGCGTCGTACGGGAAAATCATGGGTCCGAAGATAGCCACCAGTACGAAGAACAACAGCACGGCAAATCCGATAATCGTTTTGCTGTTCGAAAAGATTTTTTTACAGCCTCTTCCGAAGGATACGGCGAAATCGACGAGAACACGTTTTGCCGATTCGAAAAAGAGTTTGGCTTTGCTTTCAGTCATCGTTCTCACCCCTTCCTTACACGCGGGTCAACCAACGGATAAATCAAATCCACGATGAGGTTGACGAGTATAACCATTGCCGCAGAGAAGAAAATCAGTCCCTGCACCACCATGTAGTCCTTGTTGACAATTCGGTTGGAGATTTCAAGACCTATACCGGGATAGTTGAAAATGCTCTCCATGAGAGTCGCGCCGCCGAACAGCGCGCCGAACGAAACACCGAACATTGTAATCAGAGGCAGCAACGCGTTTTTCTTCATATATTTGCGTCGGATTGTTCTCTCGCTCAGACCTCTTGCTCTCGCGGCAAGAATGTAGTCTTCGCCGAGAACGCCGATACAGCTGCCTCGCATATGAAGAATCCAGTTGCCCGTCTGCACTATCGTGTATGACAGAATGGGCAGGAATGCGTAATAAAGAACGCTTCCTATGAATGGTAAGTTGAACCCCGGAGTTACAGTGAACGCGTCATAGTTGTTCTGCGCGGGGAACCATTTGAGCTGATAGGCGAACACGATAACCAGTATCAGCGCGATGAGGTAATCGGGAATGGAACCCGAAATTGCGATATAGGTAGACGCCGCCTTGTCGGCGATGCCCTTTCTTCTGTGGGCAACGAAACCGCCGACCGCCGTACCGATAAAGAAGCTGATGAACAGCGATACGGAGGATATGAACAGCGTCCAAGGCATACGCGTCGCAATAAGCGTGTTTGCCGAAACGCCCGTTTCGAGATAGGATTCGCCGAGTTCGCCCCTGAACAGACCGCCTATATACCTGATGAACGCTTCCATGACGTTCTCGTTGGGGTCGTAGTTCAGAAGTTGCGCCGCAAGTTCGTATGCTCTGTCGAACGTAATACCCTGCTGTTGTTGCAGTTTGATTGCGTAAAGCTCGACGATGTCGCCGGGAATAAGTCGGAGAACGAAGAACAGAAGGATAATCGCGAGTGCAAGAGTAATCACGGAAACGCCGACTTTCGCGAAGAAATATCTGTACTTCGAGAAGAACTTGCCCGTCACAAGCAGAGCCTTTTTGCAACCGGCTTTGAAGCGCATGAGACGCATGTCCTTATCGGACAAAACGGCACACTCTCCGTCGCATTCCACGCCCGAGGCGTCGACATCGCCGCTCTGCTCTCCGTTCACGGAAGCGTCGCAAACGACGTTGTCGCTCTGCGCGGGGCTGCCTGCTTCGGAAATTTCTTTCTCCGCCTGCACTTCGCCGGACTCCTCCGCGGACTTCTTTTTACGGAAGTCCAGCTTTTCGAGGAGTTTGCGGAATTTGTTCTCCTGCCGAACCTCCTGTTCGGAGGTTTCGGCAGGATTGATGTTTTCATTCACCGTTCTTTTTTTCATTTCAATCAGTTGTTGGGCTGATAAATGCCGTATGCCAACAGATAGTTGGTCGCGAACACGAGGTTCGTACGAGCTACTTCGTAGAAATCTTCCGTTCCGGGAGCGGGAACATACGTTACGTTGCGGTTTTCGCTCCAGTATTCTTCAAGGGGTACGCCTTTGATTTTGCCTACGTTCAGAGTGGACGCCGTAACGTTCTGGAAGAACTGAACGCCGAGGTTGAGGTTGGCAAGTCCCGTGTTGAATACGTCGACAAGGTAAGTCAGTTCGGATTCGTCAACGGAATAGAACGAGTTGATATAGTCTGCGAATTCGTAGGTGTTGGTGTCGTCACCGAGACCGTTGAAGACGAGTTTGACGTTGCCCGCTTTCTGTCCGTCGGGATAGTTTGCGGGGTATCTTTTAACGTGTGCCCACTTGGAATACAGGTTGGCAAACTGGTTGT
Source organism: uncultured Eubacteriales bacterium (assembly GCA_900545885.1). GTDB lineage: Bacteria > Bacillota > Clostridia > Christensenellales > CAG-917 > Limadaptatus. Next base: position 62,979 of record URAF01000004.1, on the reverse strand, counting down.
AAGAGCCCGTAGGATACGAGAAGGACATGTTCAGGTCGATGAATTCGAGCAACATATCGTAAGGACAGTTGTCCGCGGTTGCGTTTGCGTAGAAGTTGCTGGATTTGAGCAGGTTGATTTTGATGCCGAACGCTTCGAGCTGTGCAGCCGCCGCTTCCGCTGCGGTGGACGCTACGTCGTGGGTGCTGGGTGCGCCGAGGGTAAGTTCGACTCTGCTGCCGTTTGCGTACCATGCGCCGTCTTGTTTGGTCCAGCCTGCTTCTCTAAGGAGCTGTTCCGCTTTTGCCTGGTCGTTGGAGTATTTGGGAAGTGCGTTGAAGTGCTCTTCACTCATATAGCTCTCGGCTTCGGTAGGCGCCATACCCAACAGAGGATAGTAAGAAGTCTTGGCATAGGGGTTGGACGCACGGGTGATTTCTTCACGGTTGAAGATATACTGGAATGCCTCTCTCACTTTGGGAGTGAAGATGCTCTTTTCGAGGTTGAAGATGATGCCGAACGCACCCGGGTCGTACATTTTGAGGTTGACGAGGTCAGGGTTGGAATCGAGCATGCTTTCGAGGGTATCCTGCTGGATAAATCCGTCGTAGTAGTCAACGTAACCGTTGGAGATGAGCTGGTAGGTCTGGTTGAGGTCGTTGGAAGAATACAGTTTGACCTTTTCAAAACCGATGTTCTCGGCGTTCCAGTAGTACTGGTTCTTGGTGAGCAGAATCTGGGTTGCGGAGAAGGTTTCGAGCTTGAAAGGACCGGTCGCGATGTACCACGAAGGGCTGTAAGCGTAGAACGCGTTTCTCGCAACGTTCATATCGACAATCTGTTCCGCGGTGGAGAAGCGGTTGAACGCACCCCAAAGGTTGACGTTGGTGTTCACGGGGCTCTCCATAACGATGTTGTAAACGGTGTCGATGTAAGAACGGAATTCGTCGTATTTGACGGTACCGGACTTATCCTGAGCGATGAGCAGTTCCTTGACGGTGTCGTTTGGTTCTTTGAGAGGGTTCCAGACGAACTGTACGGTCTTGTCGTCGACGACTTTGACCGCCGCCATGTAGTTACTGGACGTGGGGTGAATCATATAGTAGTACGCCCAGACGTCGACTGCCTTGAAGTCTTCGCCGTTCTGCCACTTTGCGTTGTCGCGGATTTTAACGGTGGTAACCGCTACGGTATCGCAACCTTCGCTCACGTAGTATTCGTAGGCGTCCTCGCCCATTTCCTCACGATAGCTGTCGATAGGCGCATCGGTATGGACGGGCATCTCCCCTGCAAGCTGGCAGAATATTTCGTCGGTCGAACGCACGTAACGGTAAAGACCCTCCACGACGAAATAATCGAACGCGTTGCAGTTGGTGTTGCTGTTGTAGTGGTTCACGAGACCGCTCGCAGTCCACGTTGCGACCATGGAGAACGAGTTGTCGGTGTTCTTACCGCCCGTAGTAGGGTTACAGGCAGTAAAACCGATTACACCAAACAGCATCACGGCAAGTGCAAGCACTATTTTTTTGATAGCCGATTTCATAATCTTCCTCCTTGATATTGTTTTATTACGTTAGCCTGTCGGCATATTAAGGACAGATTTTATTGCAGAACTACACGTTTATCAGTCGAAAATGTTGTAGTAATCTGCGAGTTTGCAAACTTCCGCACCGCTGATGACTGCGCCGCTGCCGAACGCGGAAAGTGCGAATTCGTAGTTTGCGCCGAGTCTGGTGTTCGCGCTGACGGAGTATTCGTCGTTGACGAACGCTTCGATGAAGTTGCCGTCTGCCACGATTTTCAGGTCAAAGGACGTGGTGTTCGCGTCAAGGATTTCGACCTTGCAGCCCGCGGTGTAGTTGTCGGGATTGTCGCTGACGATAAGGTACAGTTTGTCAATGGAGCGCTGGACACCGACAAAGTAGGTGTAGCCGTTGGATTTGATGGTGTAGCCTGCTCTCTTTGCGTTAAGCGGCAAATCGATGTGAGCAAACAGCAGACTGCGTCCGTAGTTGCCTTGCAGGGTTGCGGTTGCCTGCGAACCCGTCGCCGTGAATTTACCCTCTTCGACGCTCATTCCCGAAAGTTCGGTGTTGTTTGCTTCGAATTCGGCAACGCGTCCCATATTGAGCAACGAAGTGAGGTAAGAGTCGCAACGGCTGCCGAGGGTTCCGTCGGGTTTGACGTAAACTTCTCTTGCAAGGTTGAGGTAGCCGCCCCAGACGCTTGCGTGAGGCGTGTAGTTCAACCAGCCGTACATATACCACATATCACCGACCTGGCAGAGCTGCGCCGCATGGAGGTCGCCGCCGTCGAGGGTGTATTCTTTCTTGCTGTTCCAGTCGACTTTGTCGGGAGTCACGCCGGAGTCGCCTATTCTGTAAGAGAGGCAGCCGACGTTGCCAGCGGTACCCGTTCCGTAAACGGAATAGAACAGATACCAAGTGTCACCCATCTTTTTAAGTTGGGGACATTCGGGGTCTCCTCTGCCCGTGAAGTCCACGAGTTTGGTGGCTTTGGTGGAGAAACGTCCGTCTTCGCCCGCAATGTAAAGCGCGAGGGATTTTGCACCGTTTGCCGCACCGGGGGTGTAATAGTTCATTACTACGCAGTAATATTTACCGCTTTCTTTGTCGTAGAAAATGTCGGGGTCACGTCCCGAAGTAACATCGGTGTCGAAGTAAGCGCGGAAAGTGTATTTCAGGAAACCGTCGTTTTCGTCAACGTAAGGTTCCGCACCGTTGCTCCAGGTAACGAGGTCGGTACTCACCGAACCGCCCGCATAGTTGCCTTTGCCGTAGCTGGAACGGTAGTTGCCGTCCTTGTCGATGTAGACGCCGAGTGCGAAATACAAATCCTGTTCGGGAGGGTTCTTTTCGTCCATCTTCAAAGGAGTGGACTCATACTGCACCATGTTTCCGCTGGTGGAAAGCAGAGAGGCAAATCTTTCGGTTACCTGTTCGCTCTGCATACCAGTGGAAAGGTAGTACATATACATCTTTTTGGTTTTTGCGTCGTAGAAGGGGTGAACGTCGCCGTAGTAGCCGTCAACCGCGTGATGGAGTGAAGTTTCTTCGGCAAGCGTGTAGTCGACGGTGGGGTTCCAGTAAACCGTGGAGTCGCCCTCTACCACAAAACGAAGCGCCTGCCCCTTTTTCAGGGTGATTTCGTCGGAATGGTAAATGCCCGTATCGTCGCTGACCGTGCTGCGCAGGATTTCCGAACCGTCAAGATAAACGGAAACCGTTGCGGTCGTACCGTCGGCAAGATAGGGGTTGCCGTAAACGTGCGCCTTGCCGTCCGCGGGTGCGATGAACGTGCGAACAGCGCCCACTCCCGTGACCGCAGTCATCATTCCGTCGTCCATGGACGCGCCTTCGCCCTTCCACTTTCCGTCTTCGGCGACCATATCGAGATAGTTGCCGTCCTTGACGTACTTATAGTAAAACGCGTTATAACCCTGAACTTCGCTCAGGGTGTAACCGTAAGACGCTTTGTAAAGTGCCGCGCCCGTGATGGGTTCGGACTTCACTGCTTCGTTCGAGTACAAATCTTCGTAGGTGATTTTTTCGGGTTCTGTCACTTCAGGTCCCTCCGGATTATCGTTGTTGCACGCAACAAAGATGAAAAGGTTGAACAGCATCACTGCGGGAAGCAGGAGCATAAGCAGCTTCTTTTTCATTGTTTATCCCTCCTGTTTTTCACATAGCTTGTGACCTGAATTATGACGATTAGCAATATCATTAAAATGACCGAAAACAGGGTCACGAACCATTCTGCCGAATTGAATTGAACTATAAACAGCATAATGAAGTTGAATATAAGCAAAAACAAAGCTGCTTTAAGTGTGAAAGATACCAACTTGCCGCTCATAAAACCACCCCCTTATGTACTTAATCCCCGGCGTCAGGGAGTGACGTTCAGGCGAACGTCCTCGAAGACGACACGGTTATTGTGTGTATAAATTCCGAAATTACCTTCTTTGAAATCAAACATTCTTGCGCTCATCGCAACTTTGTCGTTGACGTACACTTCGAGCACACTGCCCTCGGCTATGATTTTGAGCGTGTTTTTCTCGCCTGCGACTATGGGGCAATAGCGTTCGGTGTCAACCTGCGTGTGCAAAGTGCTGTCGCGGCGAGGCTGTCTGTCGAGAGCAAGTCTGTTGAACTTGGGCTCGAATTTGACCGCATAGAAATTGTCGAGATTGGAGCCTTCTCTGACTATCACGCCGAAATCGCCTTTGAGGTCATCTGCGGTGAACGTCATCTCGATTTTGCAGTTTTCGGGCATCTTGCCGAACATCTGAACGTTTCTGCCCTCTCCGCCGAGAATGTACTTGCCGTCGGCTTTTACAACGTCACCCATTGCGAAACCTTCCGCAACTTCCTTTGCTTCAGAGTACGCGGCGCTGACTTCTTCGGGGCACTTGACATAAAGCGTTCCGTCTTCCGCCTGCACGATTTCGTGAGGAATGACCGTACCGCCCCACTGCCAGAAATTGTCGTCCTTTTCGTCGAACTTAATGCAGTTCCAGCCGAACAGAATGCGTCTTTTGCCGTCGGTAGTGCTCTTTGCGGCATAGAAAGCGTGCGCGTCGAAATTGTTGACGAGCGGAGTGCGCCAAGGTCCGAAAGGACTCTCGGAAATGCGATAGGTCGTAACGATTTTGTCGGTGAATTCGCTGAACACGAGATACCAGTAGTTGCCCATCTTGAAAAGGTCGGGGCACTCGTGAGTGAAATATGCGTGAGGCGCATAGAAAGGTTCTTTGGCGACTTCCCACGACGTGAGGTCGTCGGAATATGCTATAAGCGTAACGCCTTTACTGTTGACGGGGTTTTCGTTCTTTACTCTGCCCGCAAGCAACATACAGTATTTTTTCTTGTCTTCGTCATAGAACACGAACGGGTCGCGGAAATCGTGCATTTCCAGCCATTCGGGTGCTTCAAACACAAAATCCTTGTCCTTTTCCCAATTGATAAGGTCTTTGCTCGTCGCGCGCAGAACTTTCTGCTCGGGCAGACCTTTCGCGCGAAGGTGCGGATTGTGTCCGGTGTAGAAAATGTAATAGGTGTCGCCGTCTTTTATGCAGCAACCCGTAAACACGTAAAGATCCTGCTCTTCCTTCGTGCCGCGAAGGAGAACGGGGCCGTGGTCTTTATAATTGACAAGGTCGCGGGTGGTCAGAAGACACCAAGGACAACCCTCGCCGTGGTTTTCGACGTCGCGGTAATCCCTCAAATAAAACAGTTTGAATTCTCCGTCTTCGTAGAAAGGTATCACGTCTGCGCAAACTGCTTTTCCGGGTGCTCTGTAAAACATTATCAATTCCCCCCTAATAGTATTGAATGGTTTTCAAAAGTCGTTTTCGGCATATGTAAACGTTTACATATTCTGTTGCTTGTATTATATACAATCGTTTACATATTGTCAATACATTTTTTACATTTCAACACACGTGTAAATTTATAAGGTTAAGCAACAAATTTGCCTTTTTCGTATGATAACCGCGATTTTGCCGCTCGAAATTCAAATAACTACTTTACATTTCTCTATATAGTTTGCTATAATATTTTTTGTTATTAACTCAAAATAACAGTTTTTGCACTAGTCAGGAGTCATAAGGGAGAAAATGATAACGATTAAAGACGTGGCAAGCCTTGCCAACGTGTCCACCGCAACAGCGTCCCGCGCTCTGCGAAATCTGGGATACATCAGCAAGGAAACTTACGAAAGAGTAACCAACGCGGCAACACAACTCGGATATATAGCAAACGCTACCGCGCAGCAACTCAAAACCAACACTTTCCGCACCGTAGGTTTTATAATTTCCGACATAAAGAACGAATACTATTTCGGCATTCTTTCTCACCTTCACGAACTGCTCTCCTCAAACGGAATGGAACTCATCATCGCTTTCAGTTCCGAAAATCCGTCCGACGAGGAAAAGAGTTTCCGTTCTCTCATTGCAAACCGCGTTTCGGCAATACTTTTCATTCCGACCAGCGACCGCAACCAACCCATAATCGACATCGCAAAACAGAACGGCATAAAAGTCATTCAGCTTTTCCGCGATATATACCAAGGACTCGACACGATAATCAACGACGACGAACAAGGCTGTTTCGCCGCAACCGAGCATCTTCTCAAAAAAGGTTGCAAACGATTGCTTCTCGTCGACGTTTCCTACAAGTATCTCGACTTCAACGCCGTCAAACCCAACCGTTCCACCGGCTTTATGCAAGCGTTGAAAGGCACGACCGTCGCGTCCAAAGTCATCAACTTCCCTCTGATGGATTACAATGTAGACATACTCTACCGCGCCATCGACGAATTCCGTCCCGACGGAATCATCACCGCGACAAACCAGTTCGGTTTCGAGGTGCTCTCTCACCTGAAACGCGGCAATCTCGAAAAAGAAGTCGACCTCATTTCTTTCGACGACAACCAGTGGCTTGAATTTTGCTCCGTGTCCGCCGTAAGACAGAATTCCGACTCTCTTACCGACTCGATATGCAAATGCATCAACGACAAAACCGACAAAGTCTACAAGGAGAAAATCGTCCCCTCTCTCGCAATCCGCGACTGACCCCTCTCCCGTCCCTGCCTTTGTCACAACCTTTTTGCCGCAAGGTCTGTCACACCTATTTTCGCGTGCAGTCCTCGCCCCAACACTCTGTCGCAACTCACCCACCCTCACGGCGCACACCGCCAAGGCTAAACGCGTTGCGCTCACAACCAATGTTGACGACACCCGACATCACCACACCAATCAAAAAAGCCCGTCCAACCGACGGGCTTTCTTTATTTATATTTAGATTATTAATAAATAACTCTAAAACTTAAACATAACTACAAGACCATACTCTATAATCCCTTTCCACTACAAACACACCACACACGCAAGTATTTATTGCATTACTTTTTCGTTATTACAATTTGAAAAAACGTATTAAAAAGCCCGTCATCTGACGGGCTTTTTGTTGTTTTGATTGGTTATGCAATGTTACTTGCGGGGATTTTTGATGTTTGCTTGCGCTGCCGCGAGTCTTGCGATAGGTACGCGGAAGGGAGAGCAAGAAACATAGTCGAGACCGACGTTGTGGCAGAATTCGATGGTGCTGGGATCGCCGCCGTGTTCACCGCAGATACCGAGGTGAATGTCGGGACGGGTTGCTCTGCCCATTTCTGCCGCCATCTTGACGAGTCTGCCGACGCCGACTTGGTCGAGACGTGCAAACGGATCGGATTCGTAAATCTTCTTGTCGTAGTATGCGCCGAGGAACTTGCCTGCGTCGTCACGGCTGAAACCGAACGTCATCTGGGTCAGGTCGTTGGTGCCGAAGGAGAAGAATTCCGCTTCTTTTGCGATTGCGTCCGCAGTGATTGCCGCACGAGGAATTTCGATCATCGTACCGACTTTGTAGGTCATCTTGACGCCTGCTTTTTCGATGCATTCGTCAGCAGTCTTGGTAACGACGGATTTGACGTATGCAAGTTCTTTGACTTCGCCGACGAGAGGAATCATGATTTCGGGCACGACTTTCCAGTCTGCGTGTTTTTTCTGAACTGCGATTGCCGCCTGAATGACAGCCTTGGTCTGCATAACCGCGATTTCGGGATACGTGACAGCAAGACGGCATCCGCGGTGACCCATCATGGGGTTGAATTCGTGCAAGGAAGTGATAATCGCTTTGATTGCATCGACGGTCATGTTCATTTCCTTTGCGAGCGCTTCGATGTCTGCTTCCTCGGTGGGAAGGAATTCGTGAAGCGGAGGATCCAGGAAACGAATGGTTACGGGGCAACCTTCGAGTGCTTCGTAAAGCGCTTCGAAGTCACCTTGCTGCATGGGCAGGAGCTTGTTGAGTGCTCTTTCTCTCTTTTCGACGGTGTCGGAAACGATCATTTCGCGCATTGCCGCGATTCTGTCCGCTTCGAAGAACATATGTTCGGTACGGCACAGACCGATACCCTGTGCGCCGAATGCTCTCGCCTGACGTGCGTCCTTGGGAGTGTCGGCGTTGGTTCTGACTTGCAGTGCACGGTATTTGTCCGCCCACGCCATAAGTCTGCCGAAGTCACCGGTAACGGATGCCGCAACGGTGGGAATGGCTTCGCCGTAGATTTTGCCCGTGGAACCGTCGAGGGAAATCCAGTCGCCTTCGTGGAAGGTCTTTCCGCCGAGCGTAAAGACTTTCTTCTCTTCGTCGATCTTGATGTCGCCGCAACCGGAAACGCAGCAGGTACCCATACCGCGTGCAACGACTGCCGCGTGAGAGGTCATGCCGCCGCGAACGGTGAGAATGCCTTGTGCATAGTGCATACCTTCGATGTCTTCGGGAGAAGTTTCGAGACGAACGAGGACGACTTTGCTTTCGCCTTTGTTGACGACCCAATCGGTTGCGTCTTCGGCGGTGAATACGACTTTACCGCAGGCAGCACCGGGAGATGCGGGAAGTGCGCTTCCGATGGGCTGAGCCTTTTTGAGTGCGGCTGCGTCGAATTGAGGATGCAGAAGCGCGTCGAGCTGTTTGGGGTCAATCATAAGGACGGCTTCTTTGTCGGTAATCATACCTTCGTCAACAAGGTCGCAAGCGATTTTGAGTGCCGCGGCAGCGGTACGCTTGCCGTTTCTGGTCTGCAACATAAAGAGTTTGCCTTCTTCGATGGTGAACTCCATATCCTGCATATCTCTGTAATGCTTTTCGAGAGTGTCGACGATATTCTTGAACTGTTCGTAAACAGCGGGGTTGTCTTTCTGAAGTTCGGAAATGGGTTGAGGGGTGCGGACGCCTGCGACAACGTCTTCGCCCTGTGCGTTCATAAGGTATTCACCGAAGAGACCCTTTTCGCCGGTGGCGGGGTTTCTGGAGAACGCAACGCCGGTGCCGGAGGTGTTGCCCATGTTACCGAAGACCATCATCTGAACGTTGACTGCGGTGCCCCAGTCGCCGGGGATGTCGTTCATGCGGCGATAGTAAATCGCGCGGGGGTTGTCCCAGCTGCGGAAAACCGCTTTGACAGCGCCCATAAGCTGTTCTTTGGGGTCCTGAGGGAAATCGGTACCGATTTTGGATTTGTATTCCGCTTTGAACTGCTCTGCAAGTTCTTTGAGGTCGCCTGCATCGAGTTCGGTGTCAAGTTTGACGCCTTTCTTTTCCTTCATCTCGTCGATGAGGGCTTCGAAGTACTTCTTGCCGACTTCCATAACGACGTCGGAATACATCTGAATGAAACGACGGTAGCTGTCGTATGCGAAACGACGGTTGTTGGTCTTGACCGCGAAACGTTCGACGACTTCGTCATTGAGACCGAGGTTGAGGATGGTGTCCATCATACCGGGCATGGATGCGCGTGCACCGGAACGGACGGAAACGAGAAGAGGATTGTCGAGAGAACCGAATTCTTTTCCGACGATTTTTTCCAGTTTGCCGATGTTTTCCATGATTTCGGCCTGGATTGCGTCATTGATTTTCTCGCCGTCTTTGTAGTATTGAGTGCAGGCTTCGGTGGTGATGGTGAAACCCTGAGGAACAGGCATACCGAGTTTGGTCATTTCCGCGAGGTTGGCGCCTTTACCGCCGAACAACGCGCGTCTGTCGCAATCGGCAACGCTCGCTTCCTTGAACTGATAAACGAACTTCTTCATTTTAGCCTCCATAGGTAGAAAAATAAACTATAAAATTATTTTGTTAAAGTCTACCAAAAAAACGGATTTTTGGCAATCGTTTTTGGTTGCCTTTACGATTTTTTTTTGATAAGATAACAGTACAGAAAAAATTTTTGAGGTGCAAAATGGACGCTGACCCTCGAAGTAGGCATCAACTCCCATAGAACGCACACGTTTCGGGCTCCCCTTGAACGTGGCGTTTTGTTCCGTATCAAGGAGGAAGCTTATGCTCCAAGTTTACAAGAAAATCAACAAATCCACCATCACTGTAGACAGCGAACTGCTTACGCCTGCCTACGACTTTCGCGACCATTGGATTCATATGGCGAACCCGACCGACAAGGAAATCGAATTTATCGCGAAAACCGTGGGCGTCAACGAAGACATGATCAAAGCCGCACTGGACGAAGAAGAACGTGCGCGTGTCGAGAAAGACGACGACACCGGCGCGGTGCTGGTAGTGACCGACATACCTTTCACCGAAGAAGACGAAACGCACTACACCTACACTACTTTGCCTTTCGGCTTTATCTCCGTCGGCGAAACGATGATAACGGTTTGTCTGGAAGAAACCAGCCTTATCGACGATATGCTGTCGGCGCGTTTTATCCGCGACCTCAATCTGCACAAGCGCACGCGTTTTCTCATTCAGTTGCAGTACACGATATCCAAAAAGTTCCTGCACTACCTCAAACAGATTGACCGTGCAAGCCAACGCGTTCAGAACGAACTGGAAAAATCAATGAAGAACAGCGAGCTCATCGAAATGCTCGACCTTGAGAAATCGCTGGTGTACTTCTCCACTTCCCTGCGCTCTAACAGCGTCGTTCTCGACAAACTGCCCAAACTCACCAAATTCTACGACGAAGACGAGGATTTGTGGGAAGACGTCATAATCGAAAACAAACAGGCAATCGAAATGTCGAACATCTACCGCGACATTCTTTCGGGAACGATGGACGCGTACGCTTCGATTATATCCAACAACCTGAACGTCGTCATGAAAGTGCTGACTTCTCTCACGCTGTTGGTTGCAATCCCTAGTATGATAGGTGCATTCTGGGGCATGAACACGGGCGTACCTTTCGAAGGCGAATCGTGGGGCTTCTGGGTGGTAATCGGAATATCCGTCGTAGTCTGTCTTATCGCGGGAATACTGCTCTGGAAAAAGAAATTCCTCAAATAAGTCGGTTATTAAAAATCCTCATTTTGCACCGACTGACTATTTGCCCTTTAAGGATAAAATTCAAGTTCGATTGCGGTTAAACTGAGTTTGAATTGTATCGGACAATTATCGAACGTAATAACAAAGACAAATAAAACGCGTGTTTAGAATACCAAAACACGCGCTTTTTTTATTGACTGAATTATGACTGTCGATTAAGTTCGCAAGACGAAAAGATTATTTCTTGGCTAAACAACAAATATTGCTTTTCTTAATGCACAAGCCCGAACGTAAGATTTCGTTCAACACTTTTACGTTGCGTGCAATGCATATTGCCATGCACTCACAACGCGCGATTAGACGCAATAACATACGCCAACAAAACCGCAAATTACGATTACTGACTGTATGCCGAAATTTGTGTCCCTACTTGCGATAAGATAAGCAAACCGCGCCTACGCATATGCAAAGGCGCAGACGGGAAATGTCGCCGTTCCGTCAGTTCTCCGCAGGTTGTTCGCTTGCGTCGTCGCTTGCCGCTGCCTGTTCGGCTGCCGCTTGTTCCGCCGCGGCTTTTGCCGCTGCCGCTTTCGCAGCCGCCTGGTCGGCTATCAACGATTGCATTATCTTGCGCAGACACTGAATGACGATTGCCTTGTTCTCGGGGCTGTTTTTGAAAACGTTGTAAGCCTGCAACATCAGCATGGCTACTCTGATTTTCATGCCGCGGGACAATTTCATCGTCAACACGAAATCGACAAGATGAGGCAGTTTCGCAAGACGGGGTGCCTTGACGTCCTCATCGCCTTCGTCGAGGTCTTCCTCAACGTAAATGATTTCGGGTTCGAGCGATACGGTCACGGACGACGCTGCCGCAGGGCGAATGGAAACATTGAGCCCTTCGAGCGATTCGGGTCTCACACCGTTGCCCTTGGGACGTACGTCCCCTGCCTTAACGAGAGTCGCTTCCGCGACGTCTGCCGTGTCATCGTCCTCGATAAGTTCGCTTTCGACTATGAGATTGTCATAGCCTTGCTGTTGGGGTTCGACTTTTTCAGCTTTCTTTTTCTTTCTACCGAACATAATCTCCTCATCCTCGTCATTTATTTCTTCCCAACCGATGGCGCTTTCGCTGCCCTCGCCTGCCTGTTCACTTGTTTCGTCGTTCACGTCCGCAACGCCGAGAAAACGCATATTGGCGGAAGCCGCCGCTTCCGCTGACCCGTCTATGTCCCGAAAGGGAGAGTTATCCGCGGCTGCTTCCGCGACGTCTGCGTCGTCGGAAACGGGCACTACCTCGTCGGTTGCATTGTCATCGGACTCCGCACCGACAGTGTCACCCTCATTGCATTCGGGTCGGACGCCGTCGTCTTCCGATACGTCCGCATGGTCTGTCTGTTCTTCCGTCGGTTCTTCGTGTTCGGATTTTTCCGCTTCGTCGGCTTCGCCGCTTTCCGCGTCTTCTTCGCTCTGAACCGAATAGTTTTCGCCGTTGTCCGCTCCGACTTCTTCTTCGTCGGAAAGGCTTTCGGCGTCAACATCATTCTCTTCGTTGTTCTGCTCTTCGGGATTCTCTTCCGCGGCTGCCGCTTCGGATTTCTCCTCGGTTTCCGCCGCAACTTCTTCAAGCGCAGTTGCGTTGTCGACGTCTTCTTTAACCTCGGGCGCCTGCGCGGGCTCGGGTTGCGCGGCGGGCTCGGGCGCAATATCCGCCTCCGTAACGCGCGGGTAAGGCTTTGCGATGTTCTTTGCTACGATACCGTCGACAAGCGACGCGATTGCAAGCAGAGGCGACGCGTCCGTGGCATAGTCTTTTTCGACTTGCAGATTGACCTTTGCGTCAAGCTCGTCCTGCATTTCGAAGAACGCTTCGCGTGCATAACGGTACTGTCTGTACGCCACGCGGCAAAGCACTATGTAAACCGCAACCGTGACAAGAAGGCCGAGGCACATAACCGCACCGACTTCGGCGGGACGCATGCAACCGAGTCCCCAGAACGTGAACAGCGCGACTACCGCAAGAGCAATGGCAAGAAATACAGACGAACGGATATTGTCGTATCTCTTCACTTCCCTGTCAAATACGTCTGCCTGCGTCACTATCTCGCTGGGATAACCATAGCGCACGCCGATGTACTGCACCCACGAATCACGCAACGCAGTGGGCGCCTTGGGACTGAAACATACCGTAGTGAAATCGGCGACGTTGTCGTCGTCTATGAAAGCGACGTTGTCGAGATACGCAATGACCTTGCGGCAAGCGCGTCTGACTTTTCCTGCACGGGAACCTAGAAAAGTGAGCCCGACAAGAAGACCGAACGCGGCGATTGCGACGAGAACGACAATGTAAAATGAGCCTATGTCAACAGCGGGGAGTTTCTCCGCCAAATCAACCAAAGCATCGAACACTTTGTCCAAAAAGCTCATTTCGCCTCCATAGAGATAGCAATACAATTATAAAGGTATTATAACCGCACGCGCAGGAAAAATCAACCGTTTTCACTATATTAACCTCGCGGTTAATACATTCCGCCGTATCCGACGTAAAATCGTCGGATACGTTTTCGACGGTTACCATTTTTCGCATTTCTCCGCAACGACGGATTTTCAATCGTCCGACGACACTTCGATTGCCTTTCCCAACTTGAAAGAATACAACACAGTTTTGTCGATTTTTGCAAAAAGCGCACTTTCAACTGCTTTTTTGTACAGATTAAGTTGCTTTTTGTACTTTTCCATTGCTTCCGCGCTTCTGAGTTCGGAGTTTTTGAAATCAACGATAATCTTTTCTTTGCCGTCGATTATGAGGTCGACAACACCTTGAACCAGTATCTTGTCTTTCTCTTCTCCCTGCCCCACTTCACAGGCGGGAACGTACATCAAAAACGATTTTTCCCGATAACAAACGCTGTTTCTTGCCGCTTCCATAAGCGGAGAATCAAGGCAACGCGCTATGACTTCCGCGTCTACCGACGCCGCTTCGTCCTCGGAAATTACGTTCTCAGACGCCATTCTTGCAAGTTCGCCGCGCACTCCGTCCACACCCTGTTTGCGGAAATCTATCTCTTCCATTACCTTGTGGTAAAGCGTACCTTCGTCAGCCTTGTCGGAGAATATTCCGAGCGTGAGTTCGTCCCCTCCGCCGTCGAGGGCAGACACGCTGTACTTCATGGAAAGCGCGGTCGCTTCCTTGTGCGGATAAACGAAATCCACAGCTTGCTTAATGCTTGCGACGTCTTCTTCTCGTTTCCTGTTGAGCAAAGGAAGTTTCAGTTCTTCGCCGACTGCTGCCGCCTCACTCTCCCCTATATGCGGAATAACGCGCACGCCGAGTCCGCCGTCAAACGCCGCGGCGGACAGATATTCGAGAGAGCTTGCGGGCTCTTTCACGCAAGGATACAAACCGAACTCTTTGACCGCCGTTTTTCCCGGCGAGCCGCTTATATATAAATATTGTTTCGCGCGCGTGAGAGCGACGTAGAAAAGCCGCATTTCTTCTTTGCGTTCGCGCGCCTCTTTCATCTTTTTGACCGCATGGAAGGACAGCGACGGTCTGACCGTTCTTTTTTCTAGGTCGTAATACTTGATACCTACATATCCGCTGTTGTCGCGTATTACGTCCCCCGACTGTTCGCGGTGCGACGCGGCGGCAACGTCCGCAACAAACACTACGGGAGCTTCAAGCCCCTTGAACCCGTGATAGGTGGATATGCAAACCCTGTTCCCTCCGACCGACCGTTTTTCGGACTGTTTTTCCTCCTCGTTGTAAGCGGCAAGGAATTTGCTTATCCCGCAACATTCGTCTTTGCCCGCAACCTTCGAAGTTATGAAGGACAGAACGCCCGAAACCATACCTTCGCCCTTTGCCGTCATATATGCGTCGAACGCAAAATCGCCGACTATGCTCTGCATGAGTTCGGGCACGCTCTTGAAACTGGCTTTAAGACGGTATCTGTCCAGCATTTCAAGCGTACCGCGCACTTTTTCGCCGAGTTCGGTTTGTTCCTCTGCGACTTTTAGCACAGCGTCGTAAAAAATGTCGTTTTCTTCCTTGCGTACCGCAATTTCGGCAAGTTCGTCTTCATTGTACCCCCCGAAATAAGACAGCATAAATCCCGCCAGCGGAATATCCTGTCTGGGGTTGTCGAGAACGGTAAGGAAATTGATTATATCGCGTTCGGGGCGGCTCGCTTCCTGTCTGAACTCCGCGTCGTCAACAGGTATGCCTTCCGCGCGCAAGACCTCTATAATTTTTCTTGCTGCCTCGTTCCTGCTTCTGAACAATACGGCGCAGTCGGAATACTCCATTCTTCTGCCGTCCGTAATTGCACTGCCGACCAAAGTTTTTATTTCACGCGCGATAAACGCGCCTTCGCCGAGCGACTCTTTGCTTCTTCCCGACTCGGGCGCAAACAGATGTATCTGTACGTTATCCTTGCGTTCAACCTCTCCCGATATGTCGAAGTGTCCGTCCGCGGCATAATCTACGTCGGCACTCTCCGACGTCATAACGCTGTCGAACACCGAATTGACAAAAGCCAGTATCCCGTTTTCGCTGCGGAAGTTGCGCGCAAACCCTATCGCACTGCCCTCGCCGTGTTCATATCTGTCTTTTCTCGAAAGGAATATTTCGGGAGCGGCAAGTCTGAACCCGTATATACTCTGCTTTACGTCGCCGACCATAAACGCGTTGTTTTTGACAAGCGAAGAAATTATGTATTCCTGCACGGGGTTGACGTCCTGATACTCGTCCACAAACACGATGTCGTACAAATCCGCATAATCTCCGCCATCTCGTATGAGTTCGGCGGCGTACTTTTCGAGGTCGGAAAACGAAAGCACGTCGTCTGCCAGTTTGATTGCGGAAAGCTCTTCGTCGAAGCGCACCGCGATTTCGGCAAGTTTGCAAACAAACGCGGCATTCTGCGCCGACGTCTTTTCCACTTCTTCCGCGGACACGAAATTGTCGCGCCATTCGGCAAGTTCGTCGGTTATTACCGTGCACGCCTTTTTTACGCATTCGACGGCATACTCGTCGCCGCCCTTTGTTTTGGTCGCCTTGGGGAATTCCTCATTGCGCAAAGCCGTCGCCAGAATATCCGCGAATTCTCCGTTCAGACACTCTTTGCAAATTCTTGCGGCAACGTTCACCTTTTCGACATACTTCGTCTGCCCCGTAGCGGCAAGCGCGGGAACGGCGTTTTCCAGCATTCGGAGCGCGCTTGCAAAAACTTTCTTTGACTCACGGACAACGCACTCTCCGAACACGCCGCCCGTCGGGCTGTCGAAACTCTGTCTTATTCTCTCGACAAAAGCCGAACGGTCGGGTTGAATTTCGTAAAGAGAATGCAATCCTCCGACAACGGCACGCAAACCGTCTTCTTTCCTGTTGCGCGACAGAATGTCGGCAAGTTGCAGAAAAACCTCGTCACCCTCTTCCGAATATCTTGCGAACACGGCGTCCAACGCGCGCTTTTCGTAAACGGCGTTTCGCCTTTCGTCCAGAACGTCAAAGGACGGGGAAATGCCGAGTTTTTCGAAATTGTCCTTTATAAGTCCTCGACAAAATGCGTGTATGGTTCCGATGTTGGCGAACGAGAGCTCGTCCAGATTTCTGCGCAGTTCGGCGCGCTTTTCGCCGTCGGCAAGACAGGCTGCGTCAAACAACGCGTCGTGCAACTTCTCTTTTATTTCGTCCGCCGCCGCTTCGTTGTACACCAGAATAAGCATTCGGGAAAGCGGAGTTCCGCGCAGAATTTCGCGTATGATTTTCTTTATCATCGTGCTGGTCTTGCCCGACCCCGCAGACGCCGCGACAATTACTTTGCCGTCCGTTTCGACCGCGTTGCGCTGGTCGGAAGTAGGCACTCTCGTCCCGAACAGTATTTTTTCGTATTTATCGTCAATCGGATTTTTATCTTTGATTTCCGCCATATAAACCTCTTTTTCTGTCATACGCTACCGATTTACTCATCTTCGTCCGACGCTTCCGCGGCACCCGTAGCAACATAGAAATCGTGCATTTTCACCGACGGAGTTTCTTTCTTTGCGCAAGCGGTAAATTCGCATATCCCCTGAAAATCGCACCTCGAACAATCGTCGTCTGCGGGCGTGGGTTTGATTACGCCCGACAGAATTTCGCGCGCGCCCTTTTCAACAAGTTGCTTGACGTACTCTGTTATCACGGAAAAGTCCGCCTCATCGAAATGCACGTCCTTGGAAAGTTCGAACGGGTCTTTTGCTCTTGCCGCTTTTTTGTAAGGCAATATGCTCTCTTCGGGGGATTCGGCAAACAGCGAATCGAGTTTTGCGCTTTCTTCCAGACTTCTAGTCACATGACCTTTGTATTTGTATCTTTGTTCGCCGTCCTTGATAAATCCCGACGATATGGGCAGATAAAACACACCGACGGGTTTCCAGCCCTTGCTTTCTTCGATGGCTTTGAGATAGATATAAAGCTGGATTTTTTCGCCCGAATATATTTCTTTGAGCGGCAAATCCGCGCTCTTGTATGTCTTGTAGTCTATGACCGCGAACTTTCCGTCCAACACGTCAACGCGGTCGATTTTGCCCGTAAGTTCGACTTTTCTGCCGTCTACTTCGAAGGAAAGCGGCGAAATCTCCGAGCCGCCGATGTACTCCTCTATGTAATACGGTTTGTACTCCGAGCGTTTCTGCACGTCGAACAGCGCACGGCAAAGCGAAACGCTTTCTTCGCGCAGTCTGTCAAGGGCGCGTTTCATAGCGGGGTCGTCTTTCACGACTTCTATGCGGACTATGGAATTCACCACGTTGTCAAAGGCTTTTTCCGCGACGGCGCGCAGGTTGTCGTCGCGCACCTTGTCTTTGCGGACGGCTTTGAAAAAGGCTTCAAGCACGGCGTGCAGAATTATGCCGTTGTCGGTGTTCTGAAAACCCGCTTCCTCCCTGCGCCTGAGTCCGAGTACGTAGTTGAAATAGTGAGCGTAAGGACAAGTGAAAAACTTTTCCAGTCGGCTGGCGCTTGTGCGCACCGTACCTTCGCCCGCAACAGCCGCGGCGGTTTCCGCGTCGAGCCTGTCGGGCGGTGTTTGCCTGGAATATACCCAACCGAGTTTGCGGGCGCCTTCGTCGCCTACGAAGTCGTAAGCCGCGCCGAGTATTTCGGCGTCGCTTTTGCGGAAAACTCCGCTCAAAATTCCGTAATAGCAAGCCGACGGAGTTGCGTACACCGATTGCAGTTTTCGCGCGCGCTCCTCGCCTTTCAACGCGTACATATCGTCAAACCCGACGTAGTTTACGGGAATAGGTCTGCCCTTTTCGCCGACCATTCCGCGCAGTTCGGAAAACACGGTCGACGGACGGAGTTCACCACTCGCGCCGCTTTCGGGACAGGATATGACGAGTTCGCCTTTCGGCTTTTTCATTATCTCCGTAATTGACATCAGCTCCGTGTAAACGCGTTCGCGCTGTCCGGGAGTGATTTTCAGTCCGACGGCGGAAAACAGTTCTTCGTCTTTGGGCGACAACACGGCGCCGCCGCCTTTACCCGACGGGAAGCTGCCGACGGTTGCGCCGAGAATGTAAATATCGCCGCCGCCGAGATACCTGTTTTCCGTCGTACCGACATACACCGCGTCGAGAAAGGTGGGAACGAGCGCGATTTTCACGGAACGCAACATCGACTTGAACACATTTTCGAAATATGATATATCTCCGCTTGCGCAGAGCGCTTCTTCGATTTCGTCGAGAACTTCGTCCGTTTTTTCGTCGACCTGATCGGCGCACTTTGCATAATACAAGCTGGTTTCGGTGAGTTTCTGCGTGTGCGCCTGCCACGCTTCCTGTCTGCTGTCAAGGAACTTCCTTGCACGTGCGACGAACTCTTCCGACCTTATTTCGCCGTCGAAATCAAGACACCGTACGCTTTCGCACAACACGACACGCACTTTTTCGGCATTTTCTCTCTCTTCGTCTTCGCCGAGCACGAAAGGCTTTGTAAACCGCGAATAATCTGTGTTGTAACGGAGCACGTAGTTTTCAAATCTGAACACCGAGTCCGCACCGCCCTCGACGTAATGGCAGAAAAGCGGATTTTTTGCGTATTCGATTACTTCCGTGCGCTTGTACCTGCTTCTCGTCACGGCTATGGCGTCGAGAATGCAACGCACTTTGGTCTGTTCGGCAAGCATTTCGCGCGTGTCGATGAAGAAAGGTATCCCGTAGCGCAAAAACGTGCTTTTGAGTTCGGGAACGTACGCGTCGGCGTCGGCAAGCACAATTTCGAAATCCTTGTACCGCGCGCCGTTCATAACCTTTCGCCTTATGTCCGTAACGGCGGCAAGTATTTCTTCGGAGCGGTTACGCGTTTTGACAAGCCGGATTTTTCCGTTGTTTTCCGTTCTTGTTTCGGGCGGTTCGTAGGAAAACAGTCTGCGGGATATCACATCCGCAACAGGGTTCAGCTCCTCTCTGCTCTCCTCGATTTCCACTGCGTCGCAAAACTCTTTCAATCTGTCGGAAACGGCGTCACAGTATATTCTGCGGTTGGGATTGTCGAAACCGCCTACAAGCCCGACCGTGAGCGACAACGACGACTTGGCAAGTCCGCCGAGAACGGCAAGTTCGGGTGCTTTGAAAGAATAGAAATCTATGACGTAATAATGAACGGCTTGCGGCGGCAGATGCTGCAAATAGTCCGCAAAGGCTTCGAGTCTTGTCGAAGAGTCGCTGTGTCTGTCCTGTAAGGCGGCAAGATAGCCGTCGTATATGATGGATATATCGTGCAGTTTGTCCAAAAATCCCGCGGGCGCGTCAAACCCTGCGGCTTTAAGAGCGGACGACATTATTCCGCTGTTGCGTATTGCAGTTAGCGCGGCATAAAGTTCGTCGGCAAAGCCGTTTACGCGCGCG
Source organism: uncultured Eubacteriales bacterium (assembly GCA_900545885.1). Classification (GTDB taxonomy): domain Bacteria; phylum Bacillota; class Clostridia; order Christensenellales; family CAG-917; genus Limadaptatus. The sequence goes on along the minus strand of URAF01000004.1, from coordinate 43,267 downwards.
GCTTTTCCGTAGTACTTCAAATCGGCGCGTTTTTCTTCTATGACCTTTGCAAGCGTCATGACAGACCCTTGCGGAGTAAGACACTTTTTGATGCGTTTGCCGATTGTTTTTTCCGCAAGACGAGTGAACGACGTAACCGAAACGTTGAACGAAGCGGACAGCCCCAAAGTTTCGATTATGCCTCTTTCCGACGAAGCCGTGAACTTGTCGGGAACTATGACGACGTGTTCGCCGCCCTGCGAAAGTCTTTTTTTGAGTTCGCCGAGCACGCGGTGATAGGCGTCGTGTGCCGTGTTGGATAAGATTATTTTCATACGGTGAGTATAGCATATACATAAAAAATTTTCAACTTATAAATAAAAAATATATTTTTTATTTATCACCTTACAAAGTAAAGAAAGACCGTTTTCGCGCTCTTTCGCCCGCTTTTTCGGGATAAGTCTTTATAAATACTTTTTGTTCTTTTTTTGTTGTCGGAAAACTTTTTTTTGGTTATAATGGACACACTATGAAAAAGATTACACTCATTGTCACCGTTATAGCCCTTGTATGCGTCGTAGCCGTCGCTTTTACCGCCTGCAATAACGCGACCACGCAAGGTCAGCTTCAAAACGTCTGGAAACATTACGAAAAGTACACCTACTCCGTCGAATACGGCGAAGAAACGGGTACTTACGTCAGCGAAATCACCTATCATAAAGCATACAGCGAAGAACTCGGCAACAAAGTTACGGTAGGCGACGCCGAAATCACCCAACGCGAAGGTTATCTCGTGTCCAACACTCTGGATGTCGGCGATACGCATTTCGAAACGCAATGTTACTTCGAACTGAGCAGCGGTTCCGTATATCTCGTTCCGAGAGCGACTTACCGCAAAGAAACAGTGGGCGGCGTTGACAACATCGTCATGCACGGCACTTACAGCGGTTCTACCCTCAACTACACGCTCAAAGTCGGCGACAATGCGTCCACCACGGGAAGCGTGGCGCTTTCTTCTCCCTACTACGACAACAACGAATTTCATCAGTCCCTGCGCGGTATATCCACGATGTCGACCTCTCTTTCCTTCGGATTCAGCACGGCGATAGTCGCGGAAGACGAAATCGGCAAAGCCTCTTTGACTTTTGCAATCGGCGGCACCGAAGAAGTCGCGACGGGCGTACAAGCCAAACAGGAAGACGGTTCGTTTGCTCCCCTCACCGTAAACTGCTACAAAGCGACTCTTTCCAGAAGCACCACGGTTGCGGGCACCGCACAAACGCTTTACTACACCGTTGACCCCGTAAAAGCGTACGTCGAAGGCGACCAGACGATAGTCGACCCCACCACGGAAGGCGCAACATGGAACCTTGCCCACGTACTCGTCAAAATCGTCGAGCCTTACAAAAACGCCGACGGCAAAATCGGCAACGTGGTGTACACGCTCCAATCCGTTTCACTCGGAACGGCAACCGCCGAATAATTCAGCTTTAATTGCAACAACGAAAAAGCCGTCGCAAAACGACGGCTTTTAATTTTCTTTTTTCGGTGTTTCAAGTTTGTTAATTTATTTGTTTATTCAAGCATTTATTTCATATACGTGTTTGTTTGATATACAAGGGTGTAGCATTTTGAGTTTGTTGCGTTTCGACAAAATCAGTTCGTTTCGGCAGTCGGTATTTGCAACCGACAATCCAATCGCAAACATTTTCATGCCGCGCTTAGTCGTTTTTTATTTTGTCTTACAGCAAATTCTTTGCTGGCATTCATTTGCCCAACCCGAGATATTTGCATATCTCCGCAAGGCTTTCGGTCGGGTTCTGCGCTTCTTCGAGAGAGAACGCCGCCGCGGGTTTTGCTTCGGCAAGAGATGTTCCGCTTGCAAACAGTCCCGTTTTTTCTTTCTTCTGTTCTGCAAGTCTGCTCTCTCTGTTTTTCTTTTCTTCCGCCTGCAACAGCTTTTCTTTGAGTTCTCTCACCTTGCTGTCGCCTTCCGAAAGCCTTTCGGCTTCCGTTTTGAACTCCTCTTCCGTTTCGTCGACGGGGTCACCGCGTCCGATTGAAAAGTCCTGCGCAAGGAAACGTTCGATTTCCAGTTTAGCGCTCACCGCCACGCTTTCCATATTAAGCGCGTCTTTGGAAAAGTTGTAGCGTTCCTTGATTTCCTCGTAAGCCTGCGTCCACTTAGCACGGAAAAGTTTGAGCCTTTCAAGTTCCATGGCATAACGGAACTTTATGTCCAACACGGTCTTTTCCGCCTGTTCGGTTGCCGACATAAGGGCGGTTTTTATCTGTTCTTCCTTTCCGCGGTAAACTCCGAGTTCGGTGTTCAGTTCCTCTACCTGCGCTTTGAGCAGCCTTATGCGCTCTTTCTGTTCCAGACCCGCGCGTTCCGCTTTCTCGCGTTCCATTGTGATGTACGCTTCCACCGACCCTACGTCGTATCCGCGCCGCACTAATGCAAAACGCGGTTGAGGTTTGACGCTCTTTTTCCTTCTCATAGCCTTCTCCTATAAAAAACTACCCTTCCAGTATAAACGGGAAGGGTGTCGGAGTTCTTTCGTCGGGCGTGGTATTTTGTCGGAAAATGCCGCCTTTTGCTTTTCAGTCCGCTCAGATGTTCTGCGACTCGTCGAGAAGTCTGTTTTTGAGTTCCCAAAGTTTGCGGCTGAGGTCGACTTTGTAGTACTGCGTGTTGACGACTCGCTTGTATTCGGGGAAGAATTCGGCTTTGGATTTATCGTGGTACTCGCCGATTTCTTCGAGTGTCGGGAGTTTGTAAACGAGCTTGCCGTCCTTGAACACGTCGACCATAAGGTCTTTGACTTCGTATTCGGTGAACGTCGTACGCTTGTAAGTCTGTTCGGGGTGGAAAACGGTGAGCGGCACCGACGTATCGATTGTTTCGTCCGCAAGGCAGATAAGATCCGCCGCCGCCATTCCTTTTTTGTAAATTCTCACAACCTTTTTGATTGCGGGGTTAGTTGTCTTTTCGTGGCTGTCCGAAACCTTGATACGCGGGACAAGTTTTCCGTCCTGTTCGATTGCGCAAAGTTTGTACACTCCGCCGAGGGAAGCGTTGGAAAAGCTGGTTATGAGTTTCGTTCCGATACCGTAAACGTCGATTTTTGCGTCCTGCGAGTTCAAAGCAAGCAGAACGTTTTCGTCGATGTCGTTGGACGCGAATATCTTGCAATCGGTATGCCCCGCAGCGTCCAGCATCTTGCGCGCTTCGCGGCTGAGATACGCAAGGTCGCCGCTGTCCAGTCTTATACCTATGGGTTTGTGTCCTGCGGCTTTTAGTTCGTCGAAAACCTTGATTGCGTTGGGTACGCCGCTTTTCAAAGTGTCGTAGGTATCCACAAGCAACAGGCACCCGTCGGGATAAATTTCCGCGTATTTTCTGAACGCTTCAAGTTCGGACGGGAAAGACATAACCCAACTGTGGGAGTGCGTGCCTTTTACGGGAATGCCGAACATCTGCCCCGCAAGAACGTTGGACGTCGAACGGCAACCGCCGATGTACGCCGCGCGTGCGCCGTAAACGCCCGCGTCTGCGCCCTGTGCTCTTCTCAAACCGAATTCCAGTATCTGCGCATTCGTGCAAGCGCACATACGCGCCGCCGTGGTGGCAATCAACGTCTGGTGGTTGATAATCGTGAGCAAGGCCGTTTCGATAAGCTGCGCTTCAAACAGAGGCGCGATAACCGTGATAATGGGTTCGTACGGGAAAATAACCGTTCCTTCGGGAACTGCTTTTATGTCGCCCGTAAAACGGAATTTCGCAAGTCGTTCGAGAAAACTCTCGGGGAATATTCCGAGCGAACGGAGATAATCCAGATCTTCTTTGTCATAATGCAGATCGCGGATATATTCAACCGCCTGTTCGAGGCCTGCGGCAACTGCGTAAGAATAACCGCCCGTTCCTCTGTAAAACAAGTCGAACGCAGCTTTGCGTTCGTCCAGTCCGCACTGCATATATCCGTTCACCATCGTAAGCTGATACAAATCGGTGAGCATCGTAAGGTTGCGCTTTTCAATCAATCCTTTGCTCATTTTTCAGTCCTTCTGTTTGTCGTTTTCCTGTTCGTCGGTCTGTGCTTCGGCTTCCGCTTCCGCGCTTTCCGTTTTTTCATCCGCCGCATTTTCGGCTTCTGTCTGCGCGGATTTTTCCGTTGCATCGCATTTGCTTTCAGCGGTTATACCGTCGCAGTTTGTGCAATCCGCCGTGGTATTCTCTGCCACGCCGTTTGCGTCTGCCGCGGCAACCGCCGCGGCTTTTGCCGTTTTGGGGAGTTCCCAAGGCGTCCTTACCTTGTGGATATACTCTGCGTTGTCAATATCGACTATTCCCACTTCTTCCACACCGTAAAACTTTCTGAACGCTCCGTGACGGGAAATAAGGCGGGTGACGAACTTGTAGTTTGCGACGTCGAATTTGTCAAGTTCCGCAATATCGAGTTCGCCTGCGAGTATTGCTTTGTTGACGTAGCGGAAACTCTGTCTTGTAAGGCAAATGAGTATATACGCGATGCCGCCGATAAGCGCAACGGGCATCAGCACCAGACAGGCTATCTGCGTGACGGGAACCGCGTCGATACGGAGAGTTTCGAGAAAGCCTCTTCCGAGGAAATACCAGAAGAAATAGCAGAAACCGAGTATTCCGGGGAAGCGTTTGTTCTTGCGCCATATTGCGAAGAAAATGCACGCGCCGATAAAGTTCCACACCATTTCGTAAAAGAAAGTCGCGGCAAAATAGCCGGGCACGTTGGAATATACTACGTCTTTGAACGCATCTTCCACGCCGCTGGGTTCGGTAATGTAAACCGCAAACGGAAAATGCTGAAAACGCGGGTCGAGAATGGGAATGCCGAACGCTTCCTGATTTATGAAGTTGCCTATTCTGCCGATAATCTGTCCCGAAAGAAGAGGAACAACGGCAAGGTCGACGATATTGCCGAAGTTGCACTTCTTGCGCATACGATAAGCAAAGATTATTGCGCCGATAATGCCGCCGAATATGCCGCCGATTATCGTAATACCGCCGTCCCATACTGCAATCATATTGACGAACGCGTCCCAACTGTCGATGGGGAAATAAACTTCGGGGCGGGCAAACACGTAAAACAGTCTGCCGAATATTATCGCAAGCGGAATAATCCACAGGAAAAGTTCCACGGCGTCGTCGATTACAAGGTTGATACGCTTGCATTCCACGCACAGAATGGTCAGCCCGACAATCATACCTATGACGATTATAATGCCGTACCACGCAACGTCGACGTTGCCTATGCTGAACGCTATTTTGTCAATGGCGGACAACAGGTTCATATTGCCTCCTAGAATTCGACGCGGGTTGCACCCGATTGACGAATGGAAAGTTTGAAAACGTTATTTTCCCCGAAAACGGAGTTTAATTTCTCGTTTACGGCTTTTGAACTGCTCTTTTTGACGAAAAGCAATATCGTTCCCGCAAAACCGCCGCCGTGCACGCGCTGTGCCACAACACCGTCAATCGTTGCGGTTACAGCAAGTGCTTCTTCTATTTTGTGGTCGCCGTGAACGGAGTAAAGGTTCTGCAATTTGAGTTCCGAACTCTTGCCCGACGCGTTGACCTGCGCAAGGAATTCCGCTTCGTCCGCATTGTCTACGGCCTTCAACGCTTTCTCTACGCGGACGTTTTCTTCAAAGTAATGTTCGGCACGGAGCAACGCTCTTTCGGACAGTTTTCCGCGCAGTCCGTCTTCGGCTTTCAGGAAGTCGTCGGGGTTTATATCGCGCAGAAGTTTGCCGCCCATGGCTTCCGCTACACTCTTCATTTCGGCGGGAATTGCCGCATAGTCGTCGGTGAGGTCACAATGGTCGCCGCCCGTTGCCACAACGTAAATGTCGAGGTCGTCGAACTTCCATTTCGCGCCTTCCACAACGGGGTTGTCGAAACTGCGGAAGTCTATCATATTGACGCCGCCGAGAGCAATCGCGCTCTGGTCCATCAGTCCGCAGGGTTTGCCGAAAAATACGTTCTCGGCATACTGCGACGCTTTCGCCTTGAATATTGCGTCGAGTTTGCCGTCGTTGTAGTAAACGTTGAGGATTTCCGCGATGATGAGTTCGAAAGAACTGGAAGAAGACACACCGCTGCCTTTCGGAACGACGGAATCCATACAGGCGTTGAAACCGCCCACGTTTTTGCCCGCTCTCACGAAGTAATCCACAACGCCTTTTATAAGCGCGGTAGACGTTCCGAGTTCGGACGATTTGAACGCCGCGTCCGCAAGGTCGACGCGAAGCATGGGGTAACTTTCGGATTTGACTTCTATTCTGCCGTCGTCGCGTTTGCTGACCGCTCCCAACGTATCGACGGTTATTGCCGCCGCAAGCACTTTGCCTGCGTTATGGTCGGTATGATTGCCTACGATTTCTATTCTGCCTGGGGAAGAAAAGAAGTCCGTATAATCTTTTCCGAACACTTCTTTGTGCAGATTGCCGAGTTTTGCAAACCTGTCGGCGCGAACGGACGCGTCGTCGCCGTAAAGTGCGGCAAGTGCGGAAGAAAATCCGCTTTTGTTTTCAAAATATTCCGTCGAAAGTGTTGCCATTGGAACGTTCTCCATATATAATAAATGTACTGTTTAATGATACCACAGCATTCCGCGCATTGCAAGAGAATTGCGGGTGCTCGGAGGTTTTATGTCCCCTCGTAAATCTTTTGAAGAAATAGCAAAATCCAACGTTGCAAACCTCGTCGACTACGCAGTCGGCAACCTCGGTCTTGACGAAGCGGACGTCGTATACGTGACCAACATACTGCTCGATATGCTGAAACTCACCGAACCCGCCCCCGCACCGTCCGAAGACTACGACTTTTACACCACGCTCGGCGCGCTGTCGGAGTACGCGGTCAAAAAGAACATCTGTGAAGAAGCCGACAGACTGCTTTTCGAAACCAAACTTATGGGCGTACTCACTCCTCCGCCCTCCAAAGTCATAGAAAAGTTCGACAACATCGCGGCATACGAAGGTAGCATGAAAGCCGCCAAATGGCTCGGCGAACTCTCGGAAAAATCGGCGTATATCCGCCGTCCCGACATCGACCGTAACATTCAGTGGGAGTACGACAATCCGCGCGGCAAAATCGTCATCACGATAAACCTTGCCAAGCCAGAAAAAACTCCCGAAGAAGTCCGTCGCGCCAAAGAAGCCAAAACGGGTTATCCCAAATGTCTGCTCTGCGCCGAAAACGTAGGTTTCGCAGGCAACGCAGGTCACCCCGCACGTCAGACCCTGCGCACAATTCCCTTCGAACTCGACGGTGAAGAATGGTTCATGCAGTTTTCGCCTTTCGTATATTTCGAAGAACACGTAATCGTAATTTCCCGCGAACACAGACCGATGAACGTCACGGAAGCCACTTTCCGCCGTATGCTTGACTTTGTCGACCTCTTCCCCGACTATTTTATCGGCTCCAACGCTGCTCTCCCCATCGTCGGAGGCTCCATTCTTGCTCACGACCACTATCAGGGCGGCAAAAAAGTTCTTCCCATTTTCAAATGCGGCGGAAGAAAATATTACCTGATGAAAGACTTCCCCGAAGTCAACGTCAGCATAGCCGACTGGTACAACTCCGTCATTCGCCTCGAAAGCAAAAACCGCTCTCAACTGCTCGGCGCAGTTGAACGTTTCCGCAATGCGTGGCTCAACTACTCCGACGAAAGCGTGAACATAATCTGCAAAACCGTGACTGCGGACGGCGAAACCCAACACAACGCAATCACTCCTACCGCTTGTTTCAACGAAGACGGCGAGTATCAAATCAACCTCATTCTTCGCAACAACCGCACGGACGAAGCGCATCCTTTCGGAATTTTCCACCCTGCAAAAGAACTTCACAACATCAAGCAGGAATCAATCGGCATAATCGAAGTTCAGGGCGTATTCATTCTCCCCGGAAGATTGCAAAAAGAATGCGAAGGCATCAAAGACATACTGACGGGCGACGCTCCGCTTGATTTCAAAGCGCTTGCGGAAGAAACGCACCCCTTGCACAAACATCTCGGAATGATTGCCCAGCTTGTAGCGGACAACGGCAACAATATGAAAGAGGAGAAAGCGGCGGAAGTCATAACCTACTATATCAACAACGCCTGCGAAAAAATTCTCGACACAACCGCCGTGTTCAAGAACGACGAAGAAGGACAAGCCGCATTCGAGAAATTCATCAAATCCGTCATCGAATAACGGAATATCCGTAAATCGGACAGCGGTAAGCCGCCGACAACGAGCGATTAGCGGCTTCGGCAAACCGAACGACAGCAAACCGCAAGCCAAGCACTACCCCCCCCCCAAAAAAAAACAACACAACGGCAAAGCCGCAAAACAAAAAAGCAAAATTCAACCGAATAAAAGCAACAATAAAGCCGCTCCGAAAAGCGGCTTTTTCATTGAGTTGCGTTGAAATTTAATTCTGTAAAATCTTTTGTAAAATCGTAAAACAAGCGGTTAGATGCGCGAAATCACAGTTCCGTACGACTTGACAACGCACGCGAAAGCGTACTTTCGTCCGCGTATTCGATTACGCTTCCTTCGGGCAATCCGCGGGCAATTCTCGTGACTTTTATGCCGAGAGGTTTTATGAGCCTTGCGATATACATTGCGGTTGCTTCACCCTCGACGTCGGGGTTTGTTGCAAGTATGACTTCCTCCACACCGTCAAGGCGCGCAAGCAGTTCTTTTATGCGTATGTCGTCGGGACCTACTCTGTCCATGGGCGAAATTACCCCGTGCAAAACGTGATAAACACCGTCATATCCTTTGACTTTTTCGAGAGCGGATACGTCTTTCGGTTCTTTTACCACACAAATGGTCTTTGCCTTACGCGTAGCGCAAATGTCGCACACTTCGTTTTCCGTGAACGCACCGCATATTTTGCAGAAATGCACATTCTGTTTGACGTTGCGTATGGCGTCAATCAAAGACTCCACGTCTTCGTCGGACGATTCCAGAATGGCATAAGCATACCGCGCCGCCGTTTTTTCACCGACGGACGGAAGTTTGCCAAACTCTGCAATCAACCTTGCTAACGGTTCGATGTACTTCATAATTCACAAAATCCGACCGATTAGATGTCGGAAAACAACTGTTTATCGCATTCCGCAAATGCAAGCGTTTCAAGAACTGTACGCATATTAAACGGTGCGATTTTTGAGCGCACCGACACGGGCAATCCTGACATTATTGCAATCGCGGTTGCATTGTCGGACACACCGCATTCGCGGTTTATCCATAGGCACTCTTTTCTTATCAGAAAAGGCCGCTTCCTCCGAGAGGTCCCATAAGTTCCTGCGACATGCTGTCCGCTTTTTCCATGGCGTCGTTGAGCGCGGCAAGAACGAGGTCTTCCAGCATTTCCACGTCGTCGGGGTCAACCGCTTCGGGTTTGATGCTGACCGAAACGGGCGTTTTGTTGGCTTTGATGACCACTTCGACCATACCGCCGCCCGCAGTTCCCGTGACTTCCGCCTCGGCAAGCTGTGCCTGCGCCTCTTGCAGTTTTTTCTGCATCATCTGCGCCTGTTTCATAATCTGTTGCATATTTCCGCCGTATCCGCCGAATCCCATTGTTGCCTCCGTAGCTTTTTTATTATTTTATGTTTTCTGCACCCCGTTTTGACAATGCACCCAAAACAGAGCTTTATCGTTCTTTTCGGAACGTTAAATTGCTAATTTTTGCAAAAATACCGCTTGATGCCTTACATTATGCACCGCCAGCATTCCGACGTGTTTTGCAAAAACGATATCCAATCTGTCGTGCAATGCTTTCGCAACATAGACAGAGATATTTTGCTGTTTATTTCACTTCAAGACTCTTGCCGAACATCGAAGTCAGATAAGGAAGAGCCTTGTTTTCGTTTATTTTGACGACCTCTTCGATGACAAGTTTCATATCGCTGTACATCGCAAAAGTTTCGTTGAGGACGTCGCGGTTTACTTTCTCCGAAAGTATGCGCATCGTGGACGCCGAACCGACTTTAACCCTGAATATATCGCCGTCGGTTTCAACGTCAGCTTCCAATGCGGCAAGCGCAAGGAATTGCAATCCCTTGCGTTCTATCGCGGACGCCACTCTTCCCCACACCTGCCGGGCGTCCGTTGTGGCAGGTGTCGGCTTAAAACCCGATTTACTTATGGCTTGCAACTTCCTTTCGAGTTGCAACACCTTTTGTTCAAGCGCCTTATTATTGCCGCTTCCGCCGTTTGCAGGTTCGGTTGCCGCAGAAATAAGCGCGGATTCAAGCAATATTCTGTGTTGTGTGCTGTATCTGAATTCGCCCTCTATCGAAGTGAAACATTTGAGCACCGCAAGCAGTTTCTGCGTGGTGTGTTTGTCCGCCAGATTTTTGAGCGCACCGTAGAGTTCGGTGGGCAACGAAAGCAAATCCGCCGCGTTAGAACACGTTTTTACGTACAATGCATTGCGAATGAGCGTCGCCATATCAGAAGCCAGCACCGCCATGCTTTTGCCGAGGTCGCACATTGCCGCAACGGTTTTCAACGCGGTGTCGACGTCGCCGTCGAGAACGGCGGACGCAAGCGCAACGAGTTTCATGGGGTCGGAAGTACCGAGCACTTCCAGAACTCCGTCGTAAGTTATATCGCCCGCGCAGTAACTCACGCACATATCGGCAATGGACAACGCGTCACGAACGCTTCCCTGTCCCGCCGATGCAATCATTCTGACAGCCTGTTCCTGATACTTGATGCCGTTGTCGTCGAAAATGTATTTTATGCGTTCTGCAATCTGCGACGTCGGAACCAGTCTGAAATCGAAACGCAGGCAACGCGAAAGTATGGTTGCGGGGATTGCGTGGACTTCCGTTGTCGCAAGTATGAATATTGCGTGTTCCGGCGGCTCTTCAAGCGTTTTCAGAAGCGCGTTGTGCGCACTTTTCGAAAGCATGTGGACTTCGTCCACAATGTAGACTTTATACTTGCCTATCGTAGGCGGAAAATTGATTTTGTCGGTCAGTTCGCGTATCTGGTCGACGGAGTTGTTGGACGCCGCGTCTATTTCGAGAACGTCAAAGTTCCCCGACAGCGCAAGTTCAAGACAAACGGGACATTTGCCGCAAGGCGAACCGTCTTCGGGATGCAGGCAGTTGACCGCGCGCGAAAAAATCTTTGCAACGGACGTTTTGCCCGTGCCGCGCGTGCCCGTGAAAAGATAAGCATGTCCGATGTTGCCAGTCTTGATCTGATTGACAAGCGTACGGACAATGTGATTTTGACCGATTACGTCCCGAAAAGTGTCGGGACGGTATCTGCGATAAAGCGAAGTATAAGCCATAGTCAAAAGTATAACTTATTTCGCGCGCGTTTGCAAGCGGGATTTTACATCAAAAAACCGTCAGCAAAATGCAAATTGAAATGTTGGAGAATACAAACAAACCGACATCAAGCACACAAACCGACAATGCATAATGTTTGCAACAGCTTAAGCGTTCTTGTATATTCCGCATTACAACACGATACGTATATTTATATTGCACACGTATCGTGTATCAATACTGAACAGATGAAAAACAGTCGAATTTGAAATTTCAAAAACTTCTCCAATCTTCCCTGAAAAAACATTTCAGGAAAGAGTCTACGAGAACGCAATGCGAAAAAATGTTATTGTGCCATATTTGTATCATGCATTTATTTTTCCTCTGTTCAGTGCGTTTTTGAAAAAATTTCGACGGTGATTTACCGACGGAATAAGCCGCATTGTATATCAACCCGACGCCTGAATGCGATATGCGTATCGTGTCGCCGGTTTCTCTGTCGAACACGGCAAATCTGCGCTAATTCTACGCTTCACCATGCATAATACGATACGTGTTTTAATCTCAACAACTAATTAAACATGAAAGCGAGATTGGATTGCGGATTAGTTTGCAAGTACGTTTGCAAGCGCCTGTCTGCAAAGGACAAGTTGCACGGACTGATAACGCAATGACGATACCGCAACAACGGCAGACGAACTTTTGGCGTCGGCTTCCGTATTTTCTATGAGTGCAATTGCCGTGACGAGCGCAAGTTTGATTTCTGTATACTTGCCGTCATCTTTGCCCGACGACGCATTGTTGAAGGATATGCGCATTTCGTCAATCTGTGATTTAAGCACGGCAAGCGAAGTCCTGACGTCAACCAGCGTCAACGTTTTTCCCGACAGTCCTTCTGCAAGGCGCTTGAATTTGTCGAATACAATGTCAAAATATCCGAGTGCTTCGGATACGTCTTCCCTGAGCGCTTTGTCCGCCCAATCCGTTTTGATTTCCGATATGCTTATCTCTTTTATGTAAGAACCGCCCGACGCGGCATTTCCCAAAACGTTTTCAGCTTCCTCTTTGTTTGCGTACACTGCAAGGACTACGTCGTTGAGCTCTTCGCCCGCAATCACGTATCCTGCGCCGCCGCGAGATTTGACCAGTTCCGCAGAAGAACGCGCAAGCGTCAAATCCTCATATGCGCCTGCGCACACACAATAATACTTTTCTCCTTCTTCACCATAGTTAAGCGCAAGCAAAAATCCTTCTCCGTTGAGAAAGTAACATAATCCTAGCGTAAACATTATGCACAGCACGACCGTTGCCGCCGCCAGCACGTTCTGTTTGTCCGATTTGCGCATATTTAATGGTATGCGCTCAAATCCGAATTGATTATAATAATGTTTTCGACAAAGCGACTGATTGATTTAATTAATTATTATTGTAATTATCATTATTTGAGTATCTTTATTTGTTTTGTACACGCGCACGCACTGCGTGCATATACGCGCATCGTGGGTGTCGTGGATATACGGCACGCGATTATGTGCGGAACGTGCACACATACGCATAACGTAACGTATAATTCGACTAAATTTATTCGGCTTTGTCCGTTTACGCGGCTTTGCCTGCATAGCGGTATACAAGGTTTCCAACGATTGCACGATACGATTACACGAATATACAGACTGCGAGCACGCGCGGTGCGATAAATAAAAAGACGCGCTTTCACGCGTCGGTTGTGTTGTTGGTTTGATTTATTGTAGTTTGGCGTTGATTAACGTCGGGGTTTACTGCAACCGAAACGATGTTGCGTACCGTGTCCGACTGCAAAACCCGCAAGTTGTTTGCTACTGATGGACGCAACTATTCTTCGGTGTATTGTTCTACGGTTATTCCTGCCTCTTTGAGAAGTTCCTGCGCAAAAGTGTCGGGATAAGGATATTTGTAGACAATACGCGAAATGCCCGAATTGATTATCATTTTCGTGCAGATTGTGCAAGGCTGGTGCGTGCAGTAAAGCGTTGCGCCGTCAACGGAAACGCCCAACTTCGCCGCCTGAATGATTGCGTTTTGTTCGGCGTGCACGGCATAGCATTTTTCGTGCTGGGTGCCGCTCGGAATGCCGAGTTTGTCGCGCATACAATATCCCTTATCGCGGCAATTGAAAATTCCCGACGGTGCGCCGTTGTAGCCCGTTGTCAGAATGCGTTTGTTTTTGGTGATTATCGCGCCGACCGCGCGTCCTTGTCTTGCGCAGCTCGTCCATGTGGCGACGAGTTCGCACATATCCATAAACCTCTTGTCCCAGTTGTCCATAGGAACTCCTCCGTAAATGCAGACGGCATTTTCATCTGCGGATTAAAATGATACCACAAAATCAACGCAAATACAATATAAAGCCCGAATTTAAGCCGCATTTTGCCCGATTTGCAATAGGATATCGACATTTTGCAACCGTTTTTGGATTTTGCGCACAGTTTGCAATTGGCATAAATTTTGCAAAAATTTGCTTTGATTTTAAGAAACTTTTAAGGCAATTTTATACAAATCAACACGTGTCAACGAATTTCTGACGGCATTTTTCGAAATTTTGCATATTTTTTGATTTTTCCGTCATAAAGTATTGACATTTGGCAAACACTATTATAAACTGTTAGCAATCTGGCGCAATGAGTGCCAAATTCAATGCGTAAACTATTCAGGAGGCATATAATGTCAATCAAACCTTTGTTCGACAAAGTCGTTATCAAAGCAATCGAAACAAGCGAAACCACCGAAAGCGGTATCGTTCTTCCCGGCGCGGCTCAGGAGAAACCTCAGCTTGCCGAAGTAGTTGCGGTAGGCCCCGGCGGTATGGTGGACGGCAAAGAAGTCGTAATGCAGGTCAAAGTCGGCGACAAGGTGCTCTATTCCAAGTACGCAGGCAGCGAATTCAAAATCGACGGCAACGAAGTCGTTATAGTTCGTCAGGCGGATATTCTCGCCATCGTTGATTAATCGGAGGTATTTATATTATGGCTAAACAGTTCAAATACGGCGACGACGCAAGAAGAGCTCTCGAAGCAGGCGTCGATACTCTTGCAAATACAGTTAAAATCACGCTCGGTCCCAAGGGAAGAAACGTCGTTCTCGACAAACCTTACGGTGCTCCCCTCATCACCAACGACGGTGTGACTATCGCAAAAGAAATCCAGGTTGAAGACCCGTTTGAAAACATGGGCGCACAGATTATCCGCGAAGTGTCCACCAAGACCAACGATGTGGCGGGCGACGGCACCACTACTGCTGCGGTGCTTGCACAGGCAATCGTCAAAGACGGTCTGAAAAACGTTGCCGCGGGCGCAAACCCCATGGTTCTGAAAAAAGGCATTCAGTTCGCAACCGAAGCCGCAGTCGAAGAACTCAAAAAGATTTCCAAGGAAGTCGAAGACAAGACGGCAATCGCACAGGTTGCGGCAATTTCCGCATCTGACGACAGCATCGGTCAACTGCTTGCAGACGCTATGGAAAAAGTCGGCAAAGACGGCGTAATCACCATAGAAGAAGGCAAAGCCATGCACACCGAACTCAACGTTGTCGAAGGTATGCAGTTCGACCGCGGATACGTTTCTCCTTACCTTGTCACCAACACCGAGAAGATGGAAGCCGAACTCGACAACCCCGTCATTCTCATCACCGACAAGAAAATCAGCAACGTTCAGGAAATCCTGCCCGTTCTCGAACAGGTACTTAAAAACGGCTTGAAACTGCTCATCATCTCCGACGACATCGAAGGCGAAGCACTTACCACCATTATCGTCAACAAACTGAAAGGTGTGTTCAACTGCGTAGCAGTCAAAGCTCCCGGTTTCGGCGACAGAAGAAAAGCGTACCTCGAAGACATCGCAATTCTCACCGGCGGCACTTACATTGCAAGCGACCTCGGATATGACCTCAAAGCAGTCACCCTCGATATGCTGGGAACGGCAAAATCCGTCAAAGTCGGCAAAGAAAACACCACCATTATCGGCGGCGCAGGCGACCCCGAAGCAATCAAAGCAAGAGTTCAGGCAATCCGCGCACAGATTGCGGAAACCTCTTCCGATTACGACAAAGAAAAATTGCAGGAACGCGTTGCGAAACTCGCAGGCGGTGTTGCGGTCATCGGCGTAGGCGCGGCAACCGAAGTCGAAATGAAGGAACGCAAGATGA
This sequence comes from uncultured Eubacteriales bacterium, assembly GCA_900545885.1. GTDB lineage: Bacteria > Bacillota > Clostridia > Christensenellales > CAG-917 > Limadaptatus. The sequence goes on along the minus strand of URAF01000004.1, from coordinate 27,785 downwards.
GAATCGAAGACGCACTCGCGGCAACCCGCGCGGCGGTTGAAGAAGGTATCGTTCCCGGCGGCGGCGTTGCTCTGCTGTCCGTAATCCCCGCAGTCAAGAAGGCTTGCAAGGCACTCGAAGGCGACGTTAAGACGGGCGCAAACATCGTCATCAACGCACTCGAAGCACCTATACGTCAGATTGCACAGAACGCAGGCGTCGACGGCGGCGTAGTTGCTGCAAACATCATCTCCAAAAACAAGACCAACTTCGGTTATGATGCGGCAAAGAACGTCTACTGCGATATGGTCAAAGCCGGTATCCTCGACCCGACCAAAGTCACCAGAAGCGCGTTGCAGAATGCGGCGTCCGTTGCGGCAACCCTGCTCACCACGGAAGCGCTTGTCACCGACATCAAAGAACCCGCACCCACAATGGCAATGCCTCAGGGCGGAATGGACGGAATGTATTGATTTCGCACCTTTACGAATACGAGCGCGTCGCAAATGCGGCGCGCTTTTTTCGTACGCTTTTTATGTGTTTTTTGTGCGCTTTTTCGTGCGTCTTATGCGATTTTGATAAGCTGTCAATAATTTTTTCTGCACTCTTTGCCCGGTAAACCGCCGCTTTATTCTGCTATATTTTGCCTGCTGAATTTAACGGCACAAACGAACGGATTTCGCCTTTCCGATACTTCGGTTTTGCCGTTTTCATACCGCTTTCCGACAGTCGTTGAACACGCGTAAAAATTTGTCGGATTTTGTACTCTCATTCCGTTGACATACGCCCCCGTATTCTCTATAATGTTTTTCGTCGGTCGGTTTAGTATTGCTAAACTTTTGCCTTACAATCTTTGAACCCGCTAAACCGAAAGTCATTTTTGTCTAAACAGGAGGGATTATGGAACTCGGCACTAAAATCAAAAGGCTGAGGCTGCAATGCGGACTTACGCAAGAAGAGCTCGCCGACAGGTGCGAACTGACAAAAGGTTATATTTCCCAACTTGAAAACGAACTGACTTCGCCGTCCATACAGACACTGCTCGACGTGCTTTCCGCACTCGGAACCACCGCTGCGGAGTTTTTCAGCGAGGACGAAGAGGAACAGGTTGTGTTCACGTCGGACAATTTCTTCGAAAAGGTGGCGGACAATCACACAATAACGTGGCTTGTTCCCAACAGCCAGAAAAACGAAATGGAGCCTATCAAAATCGAGATTGCGCCGCAAACCGTACTCGACAAGGATATGCCCCACGAAGGCGAAGAATTCGGGTTCGTGTTGCAAGGCAAGGTCGTACTCCACATAGGCAAGAAAGAGTACGTCGCCAAAAAGGGAGACGCGTTCTATTACGAAAGCGGAAAAGTTCATTATCTTGAAAACCGCACGGCGGAAAAAGCCGTTGTGTTGTGGGTGGCCTCACCCCCCACTTTTTAATAAGGAGAAGGGATATGTCGCAGAACATCATCGAGCTTAAAAACCTCACCAAGACCTACGGCGGAAAAGACGCCGTCAAAAATGCAAGCCTGAACATCAAACGCGGCGAATTCGTCACGTTGCTCGGACCTTCCGGTTGCGGCAAAACCACCACGCTGAGAATGATAGCGGGTTTTGAAATGCCGACTTCCGGCAGAATTATTTTCGACGGTAAAGACATTACCGACACGCCCCCGCACCTTCGCAAGGTCAACACCGTATTCCAGAAATACGCGCTGTTCCCGCACCTCAACGTGTTCAACAACATTGCTTTCGGTCTGAAAATGAAAGTCATTCCGAACGGCACCAAAACCAACCGCAAAGGCGAAGAAGTCCAGCTTTTCCGCAAGTATACAAAAGCCGAAATCAAAGAAAAAGTCGACGCCGCGCTCAAAATGGTCGACCTCGAAGACTACGGTCACCGTTACGTATCATCTCTTTCCGGCGGACAGCAACAGAGAGTTGCAATCGCCCGCGCGCTCGTCAACGAACCCGAAGTTCTGCTCCTCGACGAACCCCTCGGCGCACTCGACCTCAAAATGCGCAAGGATATGCAGATTGAGCTTATGAACATGCACAAGCAACTCGGCATAACCTTCGTATACGTTACGCACGACCAGGAAGAAGCGCTCACCATGAGCGATAAAATCGTCGTCATGCGCGACGGCGTAATTCAACAGATTGCAACCCCCGAAATGATTTACGACGAACCCGCAAACGCATTTGTCGCGGACTTCATCGGAGAGTCCAACATACTTTCGGGCGTTATGCTTGCCGACTACAAAGTGGAATTTGCGGACACGGTTTTCGAATGCGTCGACAAAGGCTTCAAGAAGAACGAGCCCATCGACGTCATAATCCGTCCCGAAGACCTCAAAATCCGCAAACCCGACGACAAGAAAACCATTCTTACCGCGCAGGTTATCTCTTCCGTATTCAAGGGCGACCACTATCAGATTACCCTTATGGCGAACGAAAACGAACTCATCGCGCACGATACGGCAACCTACGAAGTCGGTTCCACCGTCGGACTTTACATCAAACCTTTCGATCTGCACATCATGCACAAGGCGCGCGTCATCAACGAACTCGACACCGAAATGGCAGGCGAAAATTCCGTCTACATCTGCGGCGGCAAGTTCGAGTGCGTGAGCGAACTTGAAGCAGGCACGCCCGTCAAAGTCAGCGTTGACTTCGACGACGTCATCATCACCGACGACGAAGAAGACGGCACCATCGGCGCAACCGTCGTAAGCTCCATATACAAAGGAAGCTACTATCAGTGCATCGTCAGAACGGACGACTACTACGATTTCTTCGTGGACACCGAAGACGACTGGCTGAAAGGCGACCGCGTCGGTATCAACATCGACCCCGCAAAAATTATCATCGAAAAACGCGAAGTAACCGAGGACGGCGAAGCCGTACCCTCCGAACAGGAAGTTCCCGTCGTAGTCGACCAGACCGTTGACCCCGACGAGGAGGACGACGACGCGGAAGTCTCCGAAAACGTCGCCGAAACCGCCTCTGCGGAACAGTCCGCAACGGATAAGGAGGTGCAGGAGTGACAACGGCAGTTCTCACCGCGCAAAAACCGCGCAAGAAGTTCAAACTCACAAAACGGGTGTTCAGCTATCCGTATGTGCTGTTTATGTTGCTGTTTGTGGTTTTGCCGCTCGTTATGATACTTGTCAACGCCTTTTTGGACAGCGACAACAATCTGACGCTCGAAAACTTCAAAACCTTTTTCAGCGAAAGCAGCAGCCTTATAGTTCTCGGCAACTCCGTTTTCGTAGGTCTGGTCACAACGGCGCTTTGCCTGCTCATCGGCTACCCCGTCGCATACTTCCTTTCCAAAATGAGCAGCGGCAAAGTTCTCGTCCTGTTCTTCGTGCTGCCGATGTGGGTCAACTTCCTCATCCGCACGCTTGCGACCAAAGCTATTTTCCTCGCCATGGACGTAACCCTCGGCATGGGCACCGTCATATTCGGTATGGTCTACAACTACCTGCCCTTTATGATACTTCCCCTGCACACCACGCTTTCGTCCATCGACAAGAGCTACATCGAAGCGGCACAGGACCTCGGCGCGGACAACACCACGGTATTTCTCAAAACGATATTGCCCCTCTCTGTGAGCGGTATAATCAGCGGAATTACCATGGTGTTCATTCCCACCATATCCACTTTCGCAATTTCGCAACTGCTGTCCAACGGCAAAATATTCCTCTTCGGCGACAGCATACAGATGAAGTTCGACCAAGGCCTTTACGGCGTCGGCTCCATAATGAGCCTGGTAATGCTCGTATTCGTTCTCATTTCCAACTTCATCATGAACCGCGTCGGAAGAAACGGTAACAATATGGGGAGGTCGTTATGGTAAGCAAAATCAAGAATTTCTGCGAAAAGTTCTACCTTTTCATTATCCTCGCCATACTCTACGCGCCTATAATCCTCATCATCGTATACAGCTTTTCGAACAGCTCCAACTTCAACTTCTCGAACGGCTTTACGTTTGACGCGTACGTCTCGATATTCACGTCCGACAAATCCCCCGCGCTTTGGGCGGCTGTCAAGAATACGCTCATCATCGCGTGCATATCCTCCGTCGTCGCTACGGTCATGGGCACTTTCGCCGCAATAGGCATTCACGCCATGGGTCGCCGCGCTCGCAGAATTGTCGAGAATGTCAACCAGTTCCCGATTATCAACAGCGAAATCGTAATGGCGGTGTCGCTCATGATATTCTTCGTGACGTTCGCTTTCCCCGAAGGATACCTTAGACTCATCATCGCGCACATAGCGTTCTGCACGCCTTACGTCGTGCTCAGCGTTCTGCCCAAACTCGAAAGCATGGACCCCAACGTCTACGAAGCCGCACTCGACCTCGGCGCAAATCCTTTCAAAGCCCTTGTCAAAGTGCTCTTCCCGATGATTACGCCCGGCATTCTCAGCGGTTTTGTGCTCTCGTTCACGCTGTCAATCGACGACTTCATCATCACGCAAATCAACAAAGGCGCGGCTACCGGTATCAATACCCTGTCGACCTACATCTACTCCGACGCCAGAGTTCAGGGGCTCGAACCTTTCTGGTACGCCATATTCTCGATTATATTCGTGGTTGTCCTTGCAATTCTGCTTTCCGTCAACCTCTACAAAATCAGCAAGCAGAAACAAAAGGCAAAGGAGGCTAAAATATGAAAAGAATTTCACGCCTTCTCGTCCTTGCGATAGTTCTTGTAACAGTTCTCGTACCTTTGCTCTCTGCGTGCAATAACCCGACTTCGGGTTCAAGCGGCGGCGACAAACTCGTGGTCTACAACTGGGAAGACTACATCGACCCCGACATTCTCGACGACTTCGCCGACTACTACCGGGAAGTTACCGGACGCGCACTCGAAATCACTTATACCACCTTCGACACCAACGAAACCATGATGACGAAGGTTTTGAAAAAGGACGCCAACGTTGACCTCATTTGCCCGTCCGAATACGCCATCGAAAAACTGATGACCGCGGGCATGGTCAAGAACCTGACCGAAGTCGAAAAAAGGCTTTCCGAACAATTCGACGAACTGGGCATAACCCTCGACTATATGCACGGCAACGTCGAAAAGGAAGTCATGAGCGCCATATCCAACATGTTCAGCGCAATTCCCGTGGGCGACAAAACGCTGGATATGACGGAATATATGGTGCCTTACATGTGGGGTACGCTGGGAATTCTCTACAACCGTAAATACGTCAGCGAAGAAGAACTGGAACAATACGGCTGGGGTATTTTCTGGAACGAAGGCGGCAATCCCGATATCGAAGGCAAAATCCTCGTCAAAGACAGTATCCGCGACACTTACTGCGCTGCGGTGCTCTACCTCAAAGAGTACGGCAAACTTCCGAGCGGCGTGTCTTCCGTGAACGGCAAGACCTATGAAGAATTGTCGGTTGCCGAACTCATCAACTGCACCGACGACGTGCTTCTCGACGCGGCGGAACAAGTGCTCACCGAACAGCGCGACCATATAGCAGGCTATGAAGTCGACTTCGGCAAAGACGATATGATAAACGAAATCGTGTACGTCGACCTTGCATGGAGCGGTGACGCCCTGTGGGCAATCGAAGAAAGCTACTACGACGAAGAAACCGACGAATATATGCTCGGTTACTACGTGCCCGAAATCGGTTCAAACATCTGGTACGACGGCTGGATTATTCCCACCACTTCGCAAAACGACCTTGCCGCAATGATGTTCATCGACTATATGTGCCGTCCCGAATCGGGTGCACGCAACTCGGGTTACATCGGCTACACTTCTGCGGTTTCCAGACAATCGATGATGGAAAGCACCGACGCTCTCGACGCTCTCGTCGACGCCGAGTATATGTGGTACGCCAACGAGGAAGAATGCTCCGTATGGCTCGACCCGTCCGACCCCGCGAAAATGTACTTCCGCTACGAATGGGTTGAAGGCGAACCTTACTATCTCAATCCCGACGGCACGGAAGCCGAAGTTACGGACGAAAGCGGACTGACCGAAGCCGCTCTCGAAACCGACGAAGACGGCAACTATCTGATAGACGGCAACACGATTTACGACCCCGACGCAATCAGTCTGTTCTTCTTTGACGAAGGCCGTTATCCCACAATCAGCGACAACCTCGGCGTTATGCGCGATTTCGGAGCGTCCAACGACAAAGTCGTGCAAATGTGGGAACGCGCCAAAGCGGGCACAGACACCCCGTGGGAACTGATATGGTGTCTTGTCGCGGTTGTTCTGATAGTCGGAATTGCGCTGGGCGCATACTTCCTCAAAGAGTATCTGAAACGCCGTTCGCGCAAAATCAAGCAATCCGAATGATTGCCGCAGCCCGTCAAAAGGCGATTTTAATAATACAGATATATTGATAAAATGCGGGAATGCACTTAAAATGCGCCCGCATTCTAATATTTCCACGTACAGCGCATTGCTAGACGGACGGTTTTCCTGTATAATGAAAACATCAATGGGAGGGATTATGAAACTTACACTTGACCAGAAACTCATATCGATTGGTGGCAAGACCGCAGTTGTTGACGAAAGAGGCGTTCAGTGGTTTTTCGCAAAAGGCAAAGTTTTTACTTTCAACCCCAACTACCACATCTACGACCTCAGCGGTAACACCGTGTACTACTTCAAAAGACGTTATTTCCGTCTGTTCGGCAAATTCGACATTTACAACGGTGCCGACGAAAAAGTCGGTCAGATGAAAGGCAGACCGCACTGGCCGCTTACCCGTCGTTTCAGAATGACAACGGACAAAGGAAGATTTTACGTCATCGAAGGCAAATGGAACTCCAAAGTCTACGCCGTAGAAGGCAACGAAGGCTGGAAACTCGACAAAGAAGTTCCCGTGCTTGTAATGCACAAGAATTTCTTCCATATCCGCGACAGATTCTTTGTGGACTTCGACCCCAACAGAATAGACCCCGCAATAGCAACCATTGTAGGACTTGTCAACGATATGATTTTCCACAACGGCTGATAATTTCGGCACACAACAAAAGCCGCCCTGCTCGGGCGGCTTTCTTTTTTCAAAGTGATTCTCCTATCCGGATTGGTTGAATAACCAAAATAATATTATCTCTGCGCTTTCAAATTATCTCTGCGCTTTCAGTTCTTTCAACATCTGCAAAACGCGCTTCCCCGTAAGCGGGTGCACGACGTAAGGCGCGATTTCGGCAAGCGGTTTGAGCACGAAATCTCTGTTTTCCATATCGGGGTGCGGAAGTATCAGGTCGCCCTCTCCTCTCACCTCGTCATCGAAAAACAGAATATCGATGTCAAGTGTTCGGTCACCCCACCTTTCTTTGCGCACGCGGCCGCATTCCTTTTCTATGTCGTGAATAAGGTCTAACAATTCGTCGGCGGTCAGACACGTTTCTACTTTGAGCGCGGAATTGACAAACTCGCCTTTTGCCACACCGCCGTAAGGCTCTGTCGCAATACGATTGCTTTCCACGACGGAAAACACGTCATCATGAGCGGCAAGCAGTTGTACTGCGCGGTTCATATACGCTTCGCGGTCGCCCATATTCGACCCCATGGAAAGATACGCCGTACTGCGCTTTACCGTTGCGGTGACACCCACCCAATCGAACACGCCTTTCATGGGTGCGTCAGGCTTTTTGACCGTGACTTCCACCGCGCAGACGGGGTATGTTTTGAGTATGAGTTTCGCCGTATTGAGTGCCAGATATTCAAGGAGATTTCTGCTTTCTTGCAGGAAAAAGGCTTTTATCAGTTTGCAAACGGCAGAATAACTGACGGTTTTGTCAATATCGTCGGTTTTTGCCGCCGTGCTTACGTCGAGTGAAAGTTTTGCCGAAATCAAGAATCTCTGCGGCTCGACTTTCTCCTCGGGATTGACGCCGTGACACGTCGTTACTTCGTAATTTTCAATGAGTATGCAACCGTTCTTCATTTCCGATTTCCTTTGCGGTTACGCAACCTTTTTCATTCCGCGTCGCCCTAAAACGCGCCGCCGTTCACTTTTTCAGTACCGCGTCGATTGCGAGTTTGTTTTCCCTGACGTCGTGCACGCGGACAAACAATATACCTTTGCGTGCCGCAAGCGCGCTGCTTTCCATCGTTGCGGTGAGCCTGTCCTGCACTTCGCCGCCGAACATGGACTTTCTGGAAGTACCGAGCAAAAGCGGATACCCTGCAAGGTCAAGTTCGTCGTAACGGTTGAGAAGCGTCCAGTCCTCGTCCTTGGATTTGTTGAAGCCTATACCGCCGTCAAGAATTATTCTGTCGGGCAATACACCCGCTTTTACGGCTTTCATAGCGGCAAAAGCAAGCCCCGACTGTTTGTCCGCCATAAGGTCGGCAACGCTGCTCTCCCTGCGGTTGTGCATTATGCAGATTGCGGCGTCGTAGGCTGCAACCGTTTCGGCAAGTCCTTTGTATTTCAGGCATGACACGTCGTTTATCATATCCGCACCCGCTCGGAGAACTTCCTCCGCGACTTCGGGATAAAACGTATCCACCGAAATAAGACAGTCGCTTGCGGCGCGAATGCTTTCAACCACAGGCAAAACACGCGACAGCTCTTCCAGCACGCTGACGGGACTTCCGCCGGGGCGCGTGGACTGCCCGCCGACGTCGATTATTTCCGCGCCGTCCTCGATCATCTTCAACGCCCTTTCAACTGGGTCGCCGTTCGCCGTTCGGCTTGCAGGATAAAAGGAATCGGGCGTCGCGTTGAGTATGCCCATAATGTGCGTTCCGCTTTGGAAAACCTTGTCGCGAACTCTGAATACTCCGCTCATTTGACGCCTCCCGCAATACCGAGAACGAGATTTACCGCGCTGTCGTCGATTTCTCCGCGCACCGCATAACTCAAAGTCTTGCTTCCCGCCTTGCGCACTCCGCGCGCCGTCATGCAGGTGTGTTCCGCCTCAACCGCGACGACAACTCCCTTCGGGCACAGACAATCGTAAATTGCGTCGGCAATCTGTGCGTTCATTCTTTCCTGCAGCTGCAAACGTGCGGCATAAACGTCGACAATGCGTGCAAGTTTGGAAAGACCGACAACCTTTCCGTCGGGAACGTACGCGATGTGCACCTTGCCGAAGAAAGGCATAAGATGATGTTCGCACGTCGAGGAAAAATTGATGTCACGCTCGACGACAAGTCCGCTGCCCTGTTCGTCGAAAGTCTTTGAAAGATGTTCCGCCGCGTCTGCGTCGTACCCGGCTGTCAGTTCTTCGAGCATACGCGCAACGCGCGCGGGAGTATCTTTCAACCCTTCGCGGTTGCAGTCCTCGCCTATTGCCGCAAGAATTTCTCTTACGGCGTTTTCAACTCTTTGTTTGTCAACTACGCGTTTTTCCATAATTTCCTCGCCGCTTCCGCGGATTGTATTCTGTCTATTGCCGAAAAGACAACGTATCTTTTTTGTTTTGCCGTTATAGTTCCTGTTGCTTTTCCGTATTTACGTTTTATCGTTTATTTCGTAAGGTCGCAAAAAAGCGTAAGCGAACCGAACACCACCACGGCGTCGCAATTCTTTTCCAACGCTCTCGCAACCCCGGTTGCAACGTCTGGCGCTACCTCGACGGGCAAGGAGGGCGCAACCTCTTTCGCGATCTCCGCAAGCGCCTTTCCGTCAAGCGCTCTCGGCGATGACGGAGTGACGGTAATCAAGCCTTCGAACAAAGGCAGCAACGTTCCCATAACCTTGCAAAAATCCTTGTCGGCAAGCACGCCCGATACGGCGTAAATTCTTTTGTCCGCAAGATATTCTTCTATTGCCGCGCGCAACGCCTGTGCGCCTTGCGGATTGTGCGCTCCGTCCAGAACAAGCACTTTACCATGCGGAATTTGCACTTTATAAGGCGATTTTGCAATATTGTCGCTGTCCAGCACTTCGAAGCGCACTCTCCATACGGCATTCTTCAAGCCTTCTTTCAACGCCTGTTCCGAGATGTCCCAACCCTTGTTGCGCAAGGCTTTTACGGCTTCGATTGCAAGCGAAGCGTTGACAATCTGGTGCGCGCCTTTAAGCGTTACGAAATATTCTTCTCCGTCGTATACGAAACTTTGTCCCGCAAGACTGCTGCCCGCAGCCGTTGCCTGCGACGTGAATACTGCGCCCTTTTCTTTCAACACTTCTTCGGCTTCTTTTTCCTGCGGACAGCTGACCGCCGCGTCGTGTATTATCGCCGCTTTTTCAGATGCTATTTCGCGAAGCGTGTTTCCGAGCAACGCACAGTGGTCGTATCCTATCGACGTTATTACGGCAAGTTCCTTGTCGTCCACCGCGTTGGTTGCGTCCCATCTGCCGCCAAGTCCCGTTTCAAGAACGCATATGTCGCAACGCATATCGTCGAATGCGGCAAGAGCAAGCGCGGTTTCGATTTCGAATGCCGTGGGCGTGAATTTGCGGGTGCGGTCTATCGTCCGTCCGTCGACTTCGATTTTTTCCCTTTCGCCGTTTCTGCAAAGTTTTTCGCGCAATTCCTGTTCGCTTTCGATTGCGCTTCGGACAAGCGTCATATATTTTGCGACTTGTCCGTCGTCAAACGGTTTGCCGTTCAGCAAAAAACGTTCGTTGTAGTTAAGCACCGACGGGGAATTGTACGTTCCGACCTTATAACCCGCGCTTACAAGCACCGAAGTCAGGTATGCACTGACCGAACCTTTGCCGTTGGTGCCCGCAATATGCACTATTTTTAGTCTGCGGTCGGGATTTCCGAGCAACGCCAAAAGTTCGCGCATGCGTTCGATGCCGTAATCGGAGCCCGCGCGTTCAATGTTGCGTATGTAATTCAATGCCTCCTGATAAAACAAAAAGCACCTCCCTAGAAGCACTTCTCGCAAACGAAGCGGGAGTGAAAAATGCACCGCAAGCCGCAAGGCTTTTCGTCCGCGAGCACCCCCCGTCTCGTCGGCACTTAACGCGCAAGTTTCTACTACTTCCAAGTAATATGGGGTAAACTGTATGATGATTGTATCACCGCCGCACGGGTTTTGCAATCGTTTTGCGGCAATGCATAGAAGAATTGCGTCAATATATCCTTGAACCGCAAAAACCCCTTGTTTTTCCTTTAAAATTTGCCTTTGACAGACCCGCAAAAGCAATTTCGTATTGATTATTCGTTTGAATTAGTTTATTATATTCCCATAATTGCAACGTTTAAGGCAAATTATCAGTTGCCGTTTTACGATTTCGCACAAAAGGAGAGGTTTTATGTTTGCAAATCTTACAGCCGCGTTTGTCGGATTTACGCCGAACAGCGCTTTGCTTTACGGGCTGTTCGGTGCGGTCATCGCATTTGTCGTGCTGATGTCGGCTTACTACATAGTTACGTCGTTCCGCCGCGCCAAGGCACTCGGTATGGATATGAGCAAAATCTGGAAAGTTGTCACCACTTCGATAACGTTCTCGATTTTGCCCGCTATCGGAATAGGCGTCGGCGTCGTTACGCTCATAGGCTCTCTCGGCATCGCTTTGCCCGCAATCAGGCTTTCCGTCATAGGTTCGCTGCAATACGAAACCATGATGGCGGACGGTGCGGCTACTGCACTCGCAGGCTCAATGAAAGAGTTCGTGTCGGGTTCCATTTCCGCGCAGGATTTCGTGACAGTCGCAACCGTTATGACAATTCCGATTATCACGGGTCCTCTGCTCGTTCTCGTCGCTTACAAAAAGTTCCAGCCCAAAGTCGCCATGCTCTCCAACAAAAGCGGCAGCGCAAGCGGCTCGGTAAACCTCGGCGACTTGCTTTTCCAAGTGGTTTTCATCGGTATGATACTCGGCTATCTTGCGATGAGCCTTACCACAATCGCGGGTGCAACCGAATTCGTGGACAGCTACTACAACTTCATCGCGATAGTAGTCGCCGCTCTTTGCATGTACGTGTTTGACCTGCTTATCAACAAAGCCAACTGGAAATGGCTTGACAGCTTCTCCACCGCATTCTCGATGTTGATTGCAATGGCAGTCGTTGCGGTGATCAGCTACTACTCCTACGATAAAGGCTGGCCGCTCAAACCCGAAGACGCCGCCGCTGTCGTCGGTATGATTATGTAAGGAGGTGCGATATGAAAAAACAGCTTACCATTGCAGACCGCAACAACAGAATGCACCTCATCGGCAGAATATGGATGTTCGTCGGTATGGCGCTTATCGTCACCATTCCCGTATGGATGGGACTTTACTACAAAACGGGTCCCGATTGGAGCGTGTTCGGGACCGCGGCAGTCATTTCGCCGCTTATTCTGATGGCGTTGTCGGGAATCGCCGAACCTATCGTTTATGCGCCTATGGTCGGAATTAACGGCATGTATCTGTCATTCATTACAGGCAACCTGTCCAACCTCAAAATCCCCTGCGTCGTCAAAGCGCAGGAAATCGCGGGGACCAAAATCGGTACGGAAGAAAACGAAGTCGTTGCAACCATAGCCATTGCGACAAGTTCGCTTGTCACGATACTGATTATCGGCATATTCGTACTCTGCCTTGCGGTAGTCCCCAACCTCACTGAAACGTTGCAAGGTGCACCTTACCTCTACCCCGCATTCGGAAGCGTCGTATACGCTCTGTTCGGCAGTCTCGGCGGCAAATATATCGTCAAAAATCCTAAACTTGCGATATTCCCGCTCATCATCATCGTCATACTGTCCGTTATCCTCGGCGTAGTCGGAACGGACCCCGGTTCGGTCTACCTCTTCGTAGGCATCGGAATCTGCCTCGTGTTTGCTCTCTTGCAGTTCTTCCGTGAAAAGAAGAAACTCCGCGAAAAAGAAGAACAAAGACGCCTTGCCGCAATCGCCGCAGGCATGTCTTACGAAAAAGTCGTGGCAATCGAAACCGCACAGGAAGCCGATGAAAAAGCGGCACAAGCAAAAAATGTTGCCCCTTCTGATATAGCGGAAGAATGCATTGTCGAAAACCTCGAAACTCTGATCGAAGTTGCGGAAGAAGAAAAAGATAAGGAATAATCCCCTATTCTCTCTTGCTATGATTAACAACAAATAAAGACAGATTGCCTAAGATAGGTTTTATCGAAATGTTGTTTGATAAACCCGAACACAATCTTCTCAATCCGTACAAATCAAACAAAAAGCCGACGCACATTGCGTCGGCTTTGATTTTATTTGTTGATAACGTTGACAGTTGATAATGTCGTGTATCTTTTGCTGTTTGGATTTGAGATTATTGAGCAGTCCAATTCGAACCGTCGAATACGTAGGTCGTTCCCGAAGAAAGTTTTTGTTGCGCTTCGTAACTTCTGATACGTTCGACGTAACTGTAACCTTTTTCGTTGGTCTTGGGGGTGTCCGTGCTTACCGCAAGCACACCTTCGTCAAAACGTGCTTCTTCGGTCAGCGTATTCGTCATATAGAACGTACCGCCATACCCGAAAATGCTTTTGCTTCCGCCGCTGTTGCCCTCAACCGTTGTCATAGTCAATGTGGTATCCGCTCCGAAAACAACTTTTCCGCCGTTCTCTTCGCCCGTTATACGTCCGCCGAACGTTGCTCCGTTTTCCATATTAAGCGTACCGTTGACAACAAATTTTGCCGCAGGCATTTGTGCGTAGGATATTCCAGCCAAAACTCCATCGGTAAATTCGGTGTAAGCCATAAATCTGCCCTGCACGTTCATGACTGCATTCTTCTCAACCGTAATCTGCGAACCCGTCAACATTTTGTAATTGTAAGGGAACATAACTTCCGTGGGGGTTGTGCCGTCGCCAATATGCAGTCTGAATCTGTGAGAAAAACCGAGGTCGACAGACGACATACTCACGGAAATTCCCGCAACGCTGAGAGTCAGGTCACTCAAATCCTGTTTGCCGACGAGAGTAATTTCGTTTGTGCCGCTTGTCGCACTCCAATCGTAATCGTCTTCGACAAAAGAGACTTTAATTTCGGAGCCCTCGTACATCTTGATGAAAGCTTCTTCCGTGGATATAAGTTTTGCCTGCGCAAAATTGTGGTCGTAATTTGCATACAGGTCGAGATAACTTACGTAATCCGCGCCGTATTCGATATTAAGGTTGCATTGAATGTTGTAGAACAAATCGTATGTGTTGAAAGGAGCTATTTTACCTTTCAAATAAGCTATTGCCGTATTACTGCCGCCACGGAAATCGTAGACGACAAACGGTGCATAGATAGCCGCGCCGTTCTTTGCTTCAACGGTTCCGTTGCCTTTGATATACCCTCTGACGTCGAGATTGCCGCCGTCCGCGACAACGACTTTGCCGCTGTTGTTGAGTTGCGCGTATTTCCCGGAAGTGTGTCCCGAAATTCCTTGTCCGTTTTGACCGAGCAATGCACAAAGAATAAAGTCACCGTCGATTTCAAAGGTGGCGTCTTCTGCTACCGTAACGATATTTTCGACATATTCGGCATTCGCGTCGACGTGTGCCTTGACCCCGTCACCGTAAGACGGACGGGCGGTTTCAAGCGAGCCGTCTGACGACGACAGAACCGCGACTTTTGTGCCGCGCCTAAGAATTACGTCTTCGGAGATGAGCGTATGGCTGAATATTTCAATGTCGCCGCCGATTTTGAGTGCGTCTTCAAAGGCATAAGTCTTGTCGCCTATTCTTGCACTTCTGATTTCAAGCACGGCGGTCATTGAACATTCGTTCCAGTTTTCGTTGCCCGCAAGCGTAACCGCGACTTCGTTTCTGCCCTGCACGAAACCTTGTGCGGACACATTGACAGTCTGATTGTTGTAACTCTGCGCGACTGTGACGCCGTCTGCTGAATAACTGTGTTCGAAGCGGTCGCCGTCAACATACTGTGTCACTGCATACACAACGGGAGTGGCTTTTTCGACGGCGAACACGGATTTCTCGGCAACAAGCCTGTACTGCGACGTCACGTCGTTTCCGTCCGCGTCCTTAACCGCGAATGCTACGCAACCGTACGAATATTCACCCGCGTTGACTGCTGCGTTATCCGTACCGAAAACGCAAATCACGCTATGCCCGTCTTTGAGTCCTTCGACAGTGTAAAACTCTTCGTCCGCCGAAGGATACTGCGTCATCGAGTTGTAGACGACGGATTGCGGCTTTGCCGTAATTTTGAGGTTGGTGGTTCCTTGCTCCGCGGAACCGATAACGGCATAGCCTTCGCCCTCTTCGACAACGGTTTCGCCGTCGAGAACTCTGTATGCGACCTTATAAGCTCCGACCTCAGTGATTTGCGGAACCTGTTCCGTCCATTCGCCGCCGTCAAGGCTGTATTGCTTGACGAACGCCGCGTCGTCGTAAACGTTCAGCGTTACCGCGTCGTGAGGATTGCCGTCCGCCGTACCGCCGTAAAATCCCGCGTTGCTTACGATGTTCCATTTGGCAACCAAAGTGAGATTGCGTTCGGGAACTCTGTCATTTGCAAAATCGAACGCCGAATCTTCGCCCTCTTCCGCATCATACCAATAGGCAAAAACGTACCCGTCGCGCGTAGGCATCGCGGGAACGTCCACAATGTCGCCCGCGTAAACGGTTGCGGGTTCGTAGGTGCCTTCGCCGCCTGCCGCGTCAAACGTCAAAGTGTAAGGGATATATTCCCAATCCACCCAAAGGCGCATATCAGCCGTCACTTTTGACGTTTTATCCACGGGAACTGTCATATCTGCGTCGGAATACAATCCCGTGAGAGTTGCGCCTTGCGGCAACGTAACTTTGTCGTAAGGAATGGCTTCGCCCGATTTTACGGTGTAGCTGTAAACGTTCGCGCCCACGGTGAACACGACGTTGAATTCGTTTGTGGGAGTTGTTCCGCCGCCACCCTGACCTTTTTCGTTGTTGCACGCCGCAAGCGTGAACAGCGACGCACAAATCAGTGCAACCAACAACAATGCCACGATTTTTCTTTTCATTTCATTCTCCTTGCGCTATGCGCATTCATCTTATGCCCTTACGGGTGACTGCTTTTCGTACTCCGATTTGCCGAACGGTTTTCCGCTGCAAAACGGATTTGAAAATACAGACGTTTGCGAACCGAACAAATTTCAGGCGGCAACGGGCGCTCTGCACTCCGTCATTTCAAAAGTCACCTGTGTCCGCCCTATACTCTCTTTGCCCGTTTGTTCAAATTGTGTTATCCGATTTCCAACCTGCTTTCAGTTCCAATGGTTCGCGGCGGTGACAAAGTCGTACGCCGTGCCGTTTGCCAAAAGCTCCTGCTGACGGTTGTAACCGAATTCGCTTGCCGCGTCGTACATAAAGAAACGGAAATCTTCCTTGCCCGCCGCAAGCGGCAACATCGTGCCTTGCAGGTACAACAGCGACCCCGACTCTTCGCCCTTCGCAAGCACGTTGAGGTTGACTGTGTACTCCGTCATAGTTTCGCCGTCGAATTCCGAAAAGTCTATCATATGGTAGTTCTTACCGCCGCCGTAGAAGGCTATGCCGCCGTGCACGAACTCTCCGTCGTCTGCGGTGTAAATGAGATTTTTGAACTGTTCCCCGCCGAAATCGCGAACCTTGATAAGCATTTGTTTTATGTTGAGTTGCAGGAACGCAGTGCTTTCTCCCGTACCGATGACTTCGATGAGCGTGGAGCTGTCGACATAATCCAGCGACTTCCAGTCGTAAATTCTCACGTCGCCTTTCATGTGCAGTACGGCGGAGTAACTCGTGCCGCCTATGCCTTTCCAGCCCGCAAGCGATATTGCGCCGCCGTCGAGCATGGGTCCCGCAAAGCAACTTTCGAAACCGATTGCGAACAGTCCCGAATTGTAGAGCGCGCTGTTTTCCAATGTTACGTCGGTGAGCAGGAAGTTGTCGGTGAATGTCTTGTCGTTCAGGTTGTCGTCATTGCGCGGGGCAAACGTTATTCCGTCGGCAACAAGCGAAGGCGCCATTTTTTCCGTATCGTAATCCGTCGAACTGCCGCCCGACTGCACGAACTGTCCAACAACCTTGCGGTTGGTACCGAGTTTTACGAGGAACTCTCTGCCGTTTGAAATTATGCAACTTTCAATCGACGCATCGATTTTTTCCTTTTCGGGATTGACCGCCGTATTTTTGAGGTCTATTCCGTCGCGCCCGAACACGCGAACAACCGTTCTGCCGTTGGAAATGCGGGAGTTTATCACCCTGCAATCCGCCATAATTTCCAAAGTTGTCCCCGTGTAGTTGAGATAACTGAGTTCGAATTTGCCGTCCTTGTACAGGCTTTCGTCCTTGCAACCTTTAAGCACGACGTTGTCTACCACAATTCCGTCCGTGCGGACAAGGAACACTATATTGTCCTGCGCCATAACGGAAGCAACTCCGCCCGCGGACACGAAATACAACGGCCCGTCAAACACCGACACGTTTGCGGACACTTCGGGAGTGACACGCGTAACGTTCTCCGCGTTGATTTCAAAGCCGTTGCCGAACACGTCGTTCTTGAACTCTATACAATAGTTGACGGTAGGCTGCGCCTGTCCTGTATTCGCGTAATAAGTCCAGTCGGCGGTGGTAGGCAGTTGCTTGACGTAACTTTGCAGTTTTTCCGCCGCGCCTGCAACCAGCGACCCGTCTTCGTTCACGAGATTTTCGCCTATCATAACGTCGGCTTTGAGAACGACGGGACTGCCGCTTTCCGTGGCTTTGACCAGGTCTTCGTAAGTGTACACGTTTATGCCGTCGGCGACGCAATCGACGGTTAACGACGCTTTTACGTTATCGTTAAATGCCGTTGTGTACTTCCAACGCGCGGTTACGGTCACTCTGCCCGTCCCTTTCGCAACGAGATATGCCCGACCGTCGGACACGACGATTTCTGCAAGAGACGGGTCGGAAACGATGAACTCGATATCGTCGGACACGTCAGTCGAAACAACACCCGACGCCGACACGGTCTGCAACCCGACAAGCGCGGAGGCATCGCGGAGAATACCGTTTGCGCCGTATTCTTTGCCGCCTTGCGCAAGCACTCCGCCGAGTCCCCACGTCACGGCGTTGTCCGTGAACGTAAGTCCCGCCACACCTTCCACGACTTTCACCTTTCTGGTGTCCGCGAGCGTTTCTTCGCCGTCTTTGACCGTATAAACAAACAGTTCGCCTTCGCCTTCTTCGGTTGCAAGCACTTTGCATTCGGAACCGTTTTGCGAAACTACGGTTATACAGCCGCTTGCCTCGAAACGGTACGTCAAGGCGGCGTCGGCAGGTTCGGTCAGTGCGGCGTACGTCATTTCGCTGCCCGCTTTCTGTATGAAAACTCCGTTGTAGACGTGTTTTGCACCGAGAGTGGTCTCGCTTTCTTCGCATACGATTTTCACCGTATGAATTTTGTCACCCGATACGAGCGAAATCTCGAATTGTTCTCCGATTTGCGCAGGCGACGAGAAAATCACTTTGAGTGCGGACTGATTTTCGCCGAGTGCCGTGGTTACTACGTCCGCAACACCGTCGGGCAAATCCCCGTAAACGGACACGGGCGAACCGCTTTCGACGTAAAGCACGGTGTTTTCCGTTCCTTCGGGTATGGATTTTTCACTTCTTCCTTCGGTGCCTTCCCACGAATGGTAACCGTCCACCGTGAAGTCCCCCGAAGGTACGACGGTAACTTTTATGAGCGTGGTTTCGTAACCCTGCACAGCGGGCTGTGCCGTGACGGTCAGCAAATATTCGCCGGAAAGTCTGAGGTCGGCAAGTCCCGTGATCGGGCGAATGTCGAACCCTTCCGCACTTGCACCGCCGAGAGGAGTTACGGAATATCTGATGTCGGCGGACACCTGCGGCGGGAACGACGCCGCTTCGAACTGAACTCTGCCCGTTTCAACCGTAACCTGCAAATCTATGCCCGCTTCGGCGCAGGGAGAAAACTCGTATTGTTCGGACGTCCCGTCCACGGAATACGCGCTCATCGTTACGCCGAGGGCTTTGGTGCTGATTACGTTGACGATAATACTGTCGCGGAAACCGCCGTCGTTGGTGACTGCCGTGATTTTGACAGTTCCCGTTTTTTCGGGCACGATAAGACCGTCGTCGGTTATGCGTACCTCTCCCCTTTCGCTTCCTTCGACGGAAGAAAATTCGAGTTTGTATTTTCTGTTCGCCGCGCCATAAGGCAGCACTTCGACTTGCAGATATTTGTCGTTCATATATTCCGCCATATCCAGCGTAAGCACGCCGTCAGTCGTGGGCGTGGAAATCACCACCCCCGACACGGGAATGGATATGGCAACCGACACCGACGAGGTCAGCGTCATTATCGTAAACAGAATGATGAGCGGAATGACTGCCATCAAGGCGATAATCTTGTTTTTCATAGGTTCGCCTCGCTCAGTTCGTAGTATTTTTTGTCAAGACCTTTGACGAGGTAGAACACGGACGCGACGACAAGCACGACGGCGATTGCCGCAACCGACGTCATGGAAACGAGTTCACCGTACGCCTCCCCGCGTTGAAGTTTGAGGTACATACCACTGTAAAGCGCGATAAATCCGATAAGGAAAGAAACGGCAAGTCCTATCAGTATGAGCACGGAAACCGTGGTGTTGCTTTCGCGGACTTCGCCGTCGCCCTCTTTGTTGAAACGCGGATGGTTGAAGTCTTTGCGTGTCGCAAAGCAAATCTGCGCAAACGAAACCGCAACCGTCACCGCCCATACGTACAGGCTTTGAAGCGGAGTTATGAACCCCGTTCCGCCTATTACGGCAACGCTGGTCGAAACGGACACGAAGGAAACAACGAAACAAAACACGACCTTTGCGGACATGACTTTGCGGTAGTCAAGCGGCATTGTCTTCATTATGAAGAAGAACTCTCCGTCGCGACTTATGTTGGTGGCACAGAAAGTGTTGGTGAGAATGCCGAACATAACAATCAGGAATATTGCTATTTCGAGGTTGCAATCCACAAACACCATAGTTCCCACAAGCGCGGAGAAAATGTCCGTGCAGAAGTAGACCATAAGCGGCATTACGACCGCGGTCGAAAAGTATCTGAACGCATAGTCGGGAGTGCGCAGAACGAGCAAAAATTCTTTCTTTATGAGAGTGAGAAAAGAATTTCTGGGCGCGGGCAACTTCTGTGACGACGGAAGTATTCTGCGGTTGACGGCGGTAAATCTGTCCTGCGCCGCAGGGAGCAACAGCCAACGCCCGAACGCAAGCCCTATCGCAGTAAGCACGGCGGTTATCAGCAAAGTGTATCCGACAGCCGCGGGAACGGATTTGCCCGTCAGCATATCGGCAAAAAATACGGCGGGATAAAGGTTTGACGTGACTTCGCCGATTTTCATCATAATTTCCGCATTGAAGAAATATTTGACATTGCCCGTGGAAACAAGCTCTGCAACAAAACCGAGCACGACGGAATATCCCCAGAAAACGACGCCCGTGACAGCGGTCACGACTATAAGCGTAACGGCGTACCGCGAGGACACCGCGCGTTTGACGTAGTGCCACGGAAGTGCGAAAACGCTGCCTATCGCAAGCGAAATCATTGGCAGCAGGAAAAGTATTAGTACGCTGAGCCCCCAATACCCTGCGCCCATATCCGCCTGCAACGCAAGCGTGATGTTTACGGGAAGAACGGTCACCACTCCGACCGCAAACTGTTTGACGTACGCCACAATCATTTTGGACGCGTACATCACGTCGGGTTTTACGGGAAGGGTTATGAATATGCGCATATCCTCGTTTTCAAAAAGCGAGGAGTTGATTACGCGTATACCGCTCAAAGCGTTGACGAGGAGAATTATGCCGTAAATTACGGCAAACATTTCGTTCAACCTTGCCACACGGTCGGAAACTCTGTTGATTTCGATTGCCGTGTACATATCGGCGAACCCGTCAAGAATGAAACAGACGAAAGCCGTGATACCCACAAGCAAAAGGAAAGACAGAACGCCGCCCGCTACGTCCACGGACTTTTTGCGGCCGTTGAATGCGGAAAACGCCTCGTCGAATTCCTTTTTGAGCAAAATTCCGAGAGTATGCATCATTCCGCCTCTGCTTCTTCTTGCAGGAAGTATTCCGAAAGCTGATTGTCACGCAAATCGTCGACGACGAGGTCGGCTTCCACCACTCCGCCGCGAATGACTATCGCGCGGTCGCATATGCGCCGCACAGCGTCGAGGTTGTGCGTGGAAAAAAGTATGGTGTTGCCCTGCGCGGCATAATCTTTCATAAACTGCGAAACCGCGTTCATTGTGCGCGGGTCGAGACCGAGCATGGGTTCGTCAAGCACCCACAGTTCGGGATTGTGGATAAGGCTTCCCATCATGCAGATTTTCTGTTTCATACCGTGCGAGTAACTGCTGATGAGGTTTGCGATTTTGTCGCCAAGCATAAAACATTTCTGCAACTCTTCCAGCCTTTTGTCGCGCACGTCGGCGGGAACGCCGTATATATCCGCCATAAAAGCCACATATTCGAGCCCTGTCATTTTGACGAAAACGGCGTGATTGTCCGTAACAAACCCGAACTTTTGTTTTGCCTTCATACCGTCGCCCTTGACGGAATGACCGAGAACGGTGATTTCGCCTTCCTTGAAAGGCAGTATCCCCGTCAGACATTTGAGCGTAGTCGACTTGCCCGCGCCGTTGACGCCGAGCAATCCGACTATCTCTCCCCTGCGGCACACAAAGGAAACGTTCTTGACCGCATAATCCTTTGCACGCGGATATTTTTTGCTGAGATTGTCTATTTTCACCACCACGTCGTCGCAGGCGTCCGTGCAACCGTTCGTCTCCGTACAGGTTGCGGCGCTCTGTTCGGTCGCGGCTGAATTATCGGCACCGTCGTATACTTTTTCTTCCATCATTACCTC
Source organism: uncultured Eubacteriales bacterium (assembly GCA_900545885.1). Classification (GTDB taxonomy): domain Bacteria; phylum Bacillota; class Clostridia; order Christensenellales; family CAG-917; genus Limadaptatus. Next base: position 6,058 of record URAF01000004.1, on the reverse strand, counting down.
GCGTCAGTATATGAAAGTTTTTCCCTCTGCGTTTCGGCAATGTCCGTTTATTCGACAAAAAACGACATATACCGAAAATTATAGATATAATATTAGCATTGACAATCGTTTATGGCAAGCAAAACGACCATATATTAAGACACAATTATATAATAGTCAAAACTACATAAATTAAACGACGCTTAGAACGTAACTTCTCGGCAACTTGCGCAAACCGCACAAACGAACGGAAAAAGGGCGGATTTGACAAAACTACGGTTTTTACATATAATAAACGTATCTGCGACATAGGTCGCTTTCAGGAGACTGTGATGTAAGATTTTTTTGGCAGCCCCCATTCGACTTTCGCGAAAGCGATTTTTTACGTTTACTTAATTCGGAGGAACTATGAATAACGGAACGGCCGTTGGCCTTATTATTGCATTGGCGGTACTGCTGGTTTTTTCGGCATACTTTTCTGCAACCGAAACCGCCTTTACCAGCTATAATTCCGTGCGAATGAAACGACTCGCACAAAAAAAGAAATCGGCAAAACTCGTCCTCAAACTCAGCGAGAACTACAACAAAATTCTTTCCACCCTGCTCATCGGCAACAATATTGTTAACATAGTTGCGGCGTCGCTTGCAACGCTTGTGTTCACGTTCTATTTCGACGAACTCGGCGTCACGCTGTCCACCGTCGTAATGACAATACTCGTGCTGATATTCGGCGAAATTTCGCCCAAAAGCCTTGCAAAAGAGTCGCCCGAAACATTCGCTTGTTTTGCCGCATATCCGCTTTACGTGTTCACGATAATTTTTGCGCCGCTTAACTTCATTTTCAATCTGTGGAAAAAGCTGCTCAACAAGATTTTCAGACTCGACAAGAAACAACCTTCCCTAACCGAAGAAGAGTTCACAATGATGGTGACGGAAATCAAGGACGAAGGCGTGCTCAACCAGATTGAACACGACATCATTCAGAACACAATCCGTTATGACGAACAGCGCGTGGAAAAGGTTATGGTTCCGCTCGACAACGTTACGGCAGTCGAAAAGAACGCGTCGCTTGCCGACATCAAAAACATTTTCGTCACGGCAAACTTCTCTCGTCTGCCCGTCTTTGACGGCGACAGAAAAAAAGTCATAGGGGTGCTCTACCGCGCGGACTTCTACGAAATGCTGCTGAACGGCGGCAAAGACATCGTTCCCCTTCTCAAAGAACCCATTCGCACGACGAAGGACGCAAAAATTTCCGTGCTGTTCAAGTCAATGCAACAGGCGCGCATTCATATGGCAATAGTCGGAACGGCGGACGAAGCGGAAGGGCTCATCACTATGGAAGACATACTCGAAGAACTCATGGGCGAAATAGCGGACAGATACGACCCCGAACCCGAACAGCCCGCACAACCTGAGGTACAGCCCGAAGCATAAACACATCTCCGTTATGTCGAAAGTGCCGAAATATGAGAAAACGCACCGCTGACACGGCGTTTGACTTAAACAAAATCGCATATAATTATGGCAAAATACCCGATTAGAATGCGGAAAACCGCATAAATGCCGTGCGCACCGTCTGCGCACGGTTTTGTTTGTGCGCGGTATTCGGCAATCGAGGTTGGTCAATAATATTAAAAACCCTTTTCGGAGTGCGGCTGTTCTCTTGATTTTAATGCCCGACAGATGTATAATATCTTAACTACGCACGGGAGCGCGCAATGAACAACATCATCGTAAAAGTCACTGACGGCGAACTCTACAATTTCTTCGACAGCGACACCAAAAACAGTTTCATAATCGGTTCCAAACGCTCTTGCGACCTTGTCGTCAAGTCTTCTCTCGTCGCGCCCGAACAACTCCGTTGCCTTTGCAAAGACAGTGTCTGGTACGTCGAGGACCTTACGCCCGACGGGTTCAAATCCGAAGTTCTCATCGGCGGCAAACGATTCAAACGTCCCATCGTTAAATTCGACAACGAAATCATAATTCGCAAAGAGGGCGACCGCAAAAGCAAGGATTTCATAACCATTTCGCTGGTCAGGAAGATTTCGAGAAGAAGAACTGGCTCGAAGGTCGACCTCTCCGCAAAAACGGTTACGGTGGTCGGCAGAAATCCGTCCTGCGACATCGTCGTCGACAACCCCAAAGTTTCGGAAAGACATTTCCACATCATCAACGACGGGAAATGCTGCTATATCGAGGATTTGCACTCAATCAACGGTACTTTCGTCAACAACCGCAAAATCCGTCGTGCAAAACTCAACGACTACGACCGCATTTCCATTCCCGCGGCGGCGTACACGTTCTACGACAAAAAGTTGCTCTTCTCCACTTCCCCCGCGGGTATTCAGATTGACGTGGCGGGAGTTTGCAAGGAAGTGTCCGACCGCCATTCGAGAGGCAAAATAAAACTCGTCAGCAACGTTTCATTCAGAATAAAGGCGGGCGATTTCGTAGCTATTGTCGGCGGAAGCGGAACGGGCAAGTCAACTATGCTCGACTGCATAAACGGCATTCGCCCCGCAACCGCAGGCGCCATTTACTACGACACCAACAACTATTACGAAAACATAAAAGCATACAAGGAAATCATCGGTTACGTCCCGCAGAAAGACATAATGCACGACGACCTCACGGTGGAAGAAGGACTTTTCTACACCGCTATGCTGCGTATGCGTTCGAGTATGTTCAAGGACGAAGTCAAAGCCCGTGTGCGTCAGGCAATCGAAGACGTCAGCCTTACGGGCAGAGAAAAGGTCAAAATTTCCTCTCTTTCGGGCGGTCAGCGCAAACGCGTGTCCATAGCAATGGAACTGTTGTCGGAACCGAAAGTCATATTCCTCGACGAGCCCACAAGCGGACTTTCTCCCGACCTCGACCTCGAAATGATGGAACTGCTCAAAGAACTTGCGTCCAAAGGTCGTACAATCGTCGTCATAACCCACGCTATGGAAAACCTCGACAAATGCGACAAAATCGCATTTCTCGGGCGCGGCGGAAAGTTGTGTTTCTACGGAGACCACAAAGACATCTTCCGCTACTTCAACCGCAAGAGCTATTCCAGAATATTCGCGGCACTCAGCGACGAAAAAATCTGCGACTACTTCGAACACAAGTACCGCTCCACCGAATATTACAAGAAACTTTACGCGTCCTTTATCGCGCAATACGGCGACTCGGGCGGAACGATACTCCCCCCTGCCGAACGCAAAAAAGCGACCAAAACGCGCCGCGACAAATCGGAAACGGAAATCGAAAACGTGTCGGAATTCACCGAAACCGTGCAACCTTCCACAAGCGAAAGCAACGGCATTTTCGGATACGATTATCCGTCCGACGACGACAGACCCTACACCGACGCGGACTTTGCCGCCGACACCGAAAGCGAAACAACTTCCGAAACGCTTTTCGACGATAAAAACTACGAAGCGGGAAGCGTTACCGATTACGTCGCCGCAAGCGTAAGGCGGAGAGGCGGACGCATATCCGCAGGCGGGTTTGACGTTATACCCGACGACACCGCGGGAGTAAGCGACAGCACCGTAACGCCCGAAGAAAACGGCACGGACAGCACCTTCGGCGATGAAATCGGCAAAGACGGAACGACCGCAAAGGACGAAACCGCAACCGCGGAACAATCCGCGCAGGAAGTTTCCGCAAAAGATAATGCCGCCGCGCCCAAAACACGCAAACCGAAAAGCGGTGCGCGCAAGAAAACCGCAACGACCAAAAAAGAAGAAACGCCCAACGAAGAAGACGCAGCCAAAACGCAGTCCGATATTTCCGACGGGCAGGACGACAAAGCTAAAACGGAAAAGGGAGGAAACGCAAAATGAGAAAAAGTTTCGTGTTCTCCCCAAAAATGAATTCCATACAGTTCAAGGTGCTTTTCCGCAGATATATGAAACAGATTTGCACCAACGTATGGACCATTGTTCCGCTCATTCTGGAAGCGCCGTTCCTTCTCATCATTACGTCTTTCGTTTACGAGGACGGAGCGTTCGTCGAACCGGCGCGCCATTTCACTGCGTCGACAACTACCCTGTTCCTGCTCGCGCTGTCGTCCGCACTCATGGGGTTGCTCAACAGTTACCGCGAAATCTGCAAGGAACGCGAAGTCCTGTCGCGCGAAGTTTTCGGCGGACTTGACGTCACCGCGTACGTGTACTCGAAAGTCACCGTCCTTGCGATAGTCGGTTTTGTTCAGACGCTCATACTCGTGTTCGGAAGCATGACGTTTGTCGACTACAACTTCGCGCGCCCGGGTTACTCGATATTCTTCTTCATCGTCGCGCTCTTCCTCACCAACTACTCGGTGACAGCTCTCGGGCTGTTCGTATCCGCTCTGCTTAAAAAATCCGAAAGCGCAATCCTGCCCGTGCTTATCATCATCATTATGCAGGTCGTTTTCGCAGGAACCGTTCTGGAATTTGACGCGCCCGTGAAATATTTGTACTATATCACGCCTACAATGTACGGTTCGTCCATTCTAGGCAATGTTACCGATATGAACGCGATGAGAACATTGCGCGAAATATACGACTACAACATATACGCTTCGGCGGCGCTTATGGTGGTAATCGCCGTTGTACTGCACGTACTCACGGTGCTCAAACTCAAACGCGACTACCGCACCAAAGACTGAACCGCCGAAAGGAGATAATATGCTCGAACTCAAACACATCACATACACCGTTCCGCAGGAAGGCGGCAAGGAAAGAAAAACCATACTTTCCGACGTCAGTCTGTCCTTCCCCGACGGAACCACAACCGTAATTACGGGTCACAACGGCAGCGGCAAATCCACTCTCGTCAAGCTCATAATGGGCATAGAGCAACCCGACTCGGGCAACATAATATTCGACGGCAAGGACATAACTTCCGCCGACATCACCACCCGCGCAAAGGAAGGGTTTACCATAGCATTTCAACAGCCCGTCCGTTTCAAGGGCATAACGGTCAAAAATTTGCTCGACACCGCAAGCAAAAAGAACTTCTGCCCCAAAGACGCCTGCGAATTTCTTTCCGCGGTCGGACTCTGCGCAAAGAACTATATCAACCGTCCCGTCGACGACACTCTTTCGGGCGGCGAACTCAAACGCATAGAACTTGCCGTCGCGCTGGCAAAAGGCGGGTCGGTGTTCCTGCTTGACGAACCCGAAGCGGGCATTGACCTTTGGAGCTTTGACGAACTGGTCAACGTGTTTGCCACGCTCAAAGACAAAACCGTCATCATCGTCAGCCACCAGAACAGAATTCTGCAAGCCGCAGACAGAATAATCGTCCTCAATTCCGAAGGACAACCCAAATGCGGAACACGCGACGAAATTCTGCCCACACTCACGGAAGATTCACCCTTCTGCTGCAAAGCCAAGATATAAACAAGGATAAAAGATACGATATGGAAAAAATAGATTCCGAACTTCTCGAAAAAATAGCGGAGTTGCACTCCATTCCCGAAGGGAGTTTCAATATTCGCAAAAACGGAAAAAGGTTGATGGGTAACTCCACCGACGAAATAGAAATCCGCCCCAAAACGGACAAGGACGGCATCGACGTCATAGTCCGCGCGGGAGTTAAGAACAAGAGCGTTCACATTCCCGTTATACTCACGCAGGGCGACTTTCACGACACGGCATACAACGACTTTTACATCGGCGAGGACGCCGACGTCACGATAGTCGCGGGTTGCGGCATACACAATCCCAAGGACGGCACCGCCGAACACGACGGCATTCACACCTTCCATATGGCGAAAAACAGCCGCGCCAGATACATCGAACGCCACTACGCAAAAGGCGGTCAGGCAAGCAAACAGATTTTCGACCCCGTAACCACGGTGTATATGGACGAAAACTCCGTGCTCGAAATGGAAACCACACAAATCGGCGGCGTCACGTTCACGGACAGAAAGACGGAAGCCGTGCTCGGCGACGGCGCCAAACTGCTCGTCAAAGAAAAGCTGTTCACCGAAAACGAAGAAAAAGCAATCTCCCGTTTCCGCGTGGAGCTGAAAGGCAAAAACAGCACGGCGGACATAGTGAGCCGAAGCGTCGCACGCGACAAGTCGTCGCAA